>WJMA01000001.1 GCA_014728175.1 Candidatus Fermentibacterota bacterium | reverse complement strand
GTTTCGCGGCTGCCGGCTCCGATAGTCCCCGTGCCGCTAGTTGACTGTCAGGTAGCCCTCCTCGGACACGATGGCCTGCCCGTCCTCGCTCTTTATGAACTCGAGCCAGGCGGCCGCCACACCCTGGGGCTCCCCGTTGGTCACCATGTTCAGGGGACGCACTACGCTGTAATCTCCGGACGCCGCGTTTTGCTCGGTGGGTGCGACGCCGTCGATCTTCAGCGGTTTCACAGAGGAGTCGAGGTAGCCGAACGACAGGTATCCGATGGAGTTGGGAGTGGTGCTGACTGTGGTCCTCACCGCTCCGTTGGAGGGCTGAAGGATGGCGTCTCCGCTTATCAGCTCCTCATCCATAACCATCTCTTCGAAGGCGGCCCGGGTGCCCGAGCCCTCCTCCCTGGATACCACGGTTATGGCCTCGTCCGGTCCTCCGACCTCGCTCCAGTTGGTTATCTCGCCCGCGAAGATGGCTCTGGCATCTTCGAGAGCCAGATCCTCCAGGTTGACGTCGGGATGCGTTACGACAGCTATCCCGTCCCGGGCGATAGTGTGAACCACGATGTTGGGATACTCTTCGAACTCGGACTGCTTGATCTCTCTGGAGGCGTCGCCTATATCGGCCGAGCCCTCGCCCGCGGACTTCACGCCCACGCTGCTCCCGCCTCCTCCGACGTTGATTCTCACGTCCGGATGGATGTTCTCGAAAGCCTCTGAGAATCTCTCCGCCAGAGGCTGTACCGTGGTGGAACCCACCACGTTGAGCTCGCCACTCAACGTCTCTTCCTCGCCACCGGTTTCCGTACCGGTCTGCTCACCCTCGTCCGTGGCCGGCTGCTCGCCCTCTCCGCAACCGAAGAAGAAGAGCGCTCCGATCATCAAGAGCACGGCCAGCTTGAACAGGTTTCGTAACATTCTGCCTCCTCTGGTCTGGGAACGTTCCCTTTTCTACCCTTCTGTAGAAAGGAAAGCACCCCTGTTCCCGGGTCTAGTTATGGTTCGGTACCCTTTGCCTTCCCTGCCGCCTGGCGCGGCCGGGGTTGCGACTCGTATGCGGTGAATATGCACCAACCCGAAGAATCGGTTGGTTTTGAAGAGTGCCAGTTCGAGTCCACGACAACGCAGGCAGGATAGACCGGATCGGTTAAGGCGCTATTGCAGTTTTGTTAATCCGGGGTTAAGCCTCGCGTCGGCCCTCCTGCCGGGCGGCGGCGGACCAAACCGGGACGGCGACGCTGAATATGGAGCCGGACCCGGGGGTGCTGTTCACCCGCGCCCAGCCGCAATGCAGGGACATGATGTGCTTGACTATGGCCAGTCCCAGCCCAGTCCCGCCGGTCCGCCGTGACCGGGCCTTGTCCGCCACGAAGAACCTCTCGAAGAGACGGGGCTGGATGTCACGTGGTATCCCCGGGCCGGTATCGGCCACCGCTATTACCACGTAGTCTCCCCTGGCCTCCACCCTAACGGTGACGCTTCCCCGTTCGGTGTACTTGACCGCGTTGTCCACCAGGTTGACCAGAACCTGCTCCAGCCTGAACCGGTCCCCGGACACCGGGGGCACCCTTCCCCGTAAATCGACCGAAAGCTGCAGGCCCTTTTCCTCGGCCCGATCGGTGAACAGGGGAACCACGCTCCGGAGCATCTCCTCCACGTCCACCTTCTCTATCTCCAGCCGGGTGGACGGGTCCTCGGTCTCGGAGAGTATCTGGACGTCCCTTACCAGGTTTATCAGCCGGTCCGTGTTGCGCTGTATGGTGCGCAGGTATTTCCTCTGCTCCTCCGAGGCCTCGGTCCACAGGGTCTCGGTGAATCCCTTTATGGCGGTCAGCGGGGTGCGGAGCTCGTGGGACACGTTGGTGGCGAAGTCCCTCTTTATCCTGGCCAGGTTGGCCAGCTCGGTCACGTCCCTGAAGGTGAAGACCTTTCTGTTGCTCTCCCCGGCCCGGGCCACCGAGCAGGCGTACGTCTTCCCCTCGATCTCGATGTTGCCTTCCCTGGTGCCGTCTTCAATGGCCGCGGCTATGAAACTGTTCACCTCGGGGTTGGTTACCGCCTCCCGGAAGTTCTTGCCCACCGGATCGCCGGAGCAGGCTATGGAGACGAACCCCCGGTTGACCATCAGTACCCTCCCCGAAGGCCCCAGCACGGCCAATCCCTCTCCTATCGACCTCAGTATGGCCCTGCTCTGGTTGTTCTGGGTGGAGAGCTCCCCTATCAGGTTCTCCGTGCGGGCGATCATGTCGTTGATGCTCACCGCCAGCTCCTGCAGCTCCACTGTGTCGCAGGGCTCGGCGCGGGCGCTGAAGTCTCCCGAGCGCACCTTGGAGGCTACGGCCGCTATACGCTTTATCGGATCGGTCAGCCTTTTGCTGAAAACCCAGGCCGCCAGCAGGCCCACCAACAGCGCTCCCCCCGCTATCAGGCCTATGTTGCCGGCCATCTCCTTGGTGGCCTCCCGGAACTGAGAGAAATTCAGACTGGTCCTCAGGACCACAGGGATCGAGTCCTCCACGCATATGGGAATCGCCGTGTACAGCATGTTCCTGCCCACCGACTCGCTCAGACGGGACGACCTTCCAGTGCTCCCCCGGAGAGCCCTGATCACTTCCTCGCGGGTCCGGTGGCTCTCCAGCTCCTCCGGCTCCGCGTCGGAGTCCGCTATCACCTTGCCGTCGCTGCGAATCACCGTGATGCGAACGCCCAGCTCCGGACCCATCCATTTGGCCAGGGAATCTAGCTTCCCGTAGGAAGAGGAATCCAGGGCCAGCTCCTCGAAGGAGGGCTTCAGGGCCCTGGCGGTTCGCTCCAGGTCGCCGTAGGCATTGTTGGTCATCCGGCTTCGAAGGGTCTCGTAGAGAACCAGCGGAGTTAGAACGGTCAGGACGAGGATGACCAGAAGGTATCCCCTGAAGGCGCTGGAGAAGATCCTCTTCATCAGGTCTCCAGCTTGTAGCCTATACCCCGGACGTTCTTTATGGCCTCCCCGGCGTCGCCGAGCTTCTTCCTCAGGTTGCGGATGTGAACGTCGATCGTTCTCTCGAACACGATCTTCTCGCCCTCCCAGAGTATCTCCAGCAGGCGTTTGCGGGAGTACACCCTGCCCTTGCCCTCGGCCAGGGTTCTCAGTATCCGGAACTCGGTGGGAGTCAGGTTGACCTTCCGGCCGTCGACGTTGGTCTCGAACCTCTCCACGTCCAGGGCTATCCTCGCTCCCGCCCGCATTATGGAACCGGCCTCCTCGAGTCTGCCGCCGCGGCGCAGAACCGCTTTGACCCTGGATACCAGCTCTCTGGGAGAGAACGGCTTGCTAACGTAATCGTCGGCCCCAAGCTCCAGGCCCAGGACCCGGTCGGCCTCCTCGCCCAGGGCGGTGAGCATTATCATCGGCAGGGCCGAGGTTCGGTCACCGTCCCTCAGCATCCTGCAGACCTCCGTACCGTGGATATCGGGAAGCATCAGATCCAGGATCACCAGCTCAGGAAGGTTCTTCTCCAGGAAGGATAGGAACGACTCGGCGTCCCCGAAGCATTCCACCTGGAATCCGCCCCTTTCCAGATGGAGCCTGACCAGATCCCGTATATCGGGCTCGTCGTCCACAACGACGATTAGCCTCTTGCCGGTTCCGTCCTCTCTCATCCCGATCTCAGAGCTCCATGCTCATACCGATCCAAAGTTTTCCGCTTCAACACATAGACGGCGTTTACGAAGCTCCTAGCCGCTCCGGTCTCGAGCCGACGGATATCCATCGGTCATCGAATGTATACTTTCCGACTCACGGGGTATCCAGTAGCGGTCGGTGGATACGGGCAAGGACGAGGGGGCCTCAGTCCTCCCTGCCCCGTCGCAGCCCCCGCCAGAGCCGCCGAGGAAGGTACAGCTGTCTGGATGCCTCGGCCAGCAGGCCTTTCCAGAAAGGGCCCAGCCGCTCGTCCCGGCCTACCCGGCGGAGGTAGGTCAGGACGGTCATCAGGGCCAGGGCCACCACCAGGGCGGCGAGGGTGAACAGGAACACCATCTTCTTCCTCTTGGGATAGCTCCGCAGATGGGAAGGGGACGGAGGAACCACCACCTCCAGGGTGGGGCTGTCGGTGGCCTCCCGTATGCGAAGCTTCTCCAGCTGCTGTTGCAGCATCATGCTCACCAGCCGTCGGGCCTGCAGCTTGGTCTCCAGGGTCTCGAACTCCCTTACTATGGCCGGCATCCGCTGCAGCCCGGGAAACACGCTCAGCGAGTCCCCCTCACCCAGCCTTTGCTCGAGGGCGCCCCTGAGGTACTCCACCTTCCTGGCTATCTCCCTGTATGCCGGGCTCAGGTGGGATACCGCCCCCCGCAGGCCGGCCAGCTCGGCCTCCGCCTCCACCAGGCTGGCCTCCACTTCTCCCAGCACCGTAACGGCCTGAGCGGACTGGGACTCGAGGAAGTACAACCCGGTTCGGGTCCTGAACTCCTCCATCTGTTGCTGGGCGGCCTGCAGGGAATCGTTCGCGACCCGCAGGGCCTCCTCGGTCTCCATCCGGGCCCTTCTGGCCCTGCTGGTCACTATTCTGGACAGCTCGTCGTTGGCTATGGATATCCAGTCCCGGACCATGGCTGCGGCCCTCTCCCGCTCGTCGGCCTGAGCGCTGACGATTAAAAAGCCGTCGTCGCTCAAATCCACTGAGAACCTCCTCCCGGCCTTTTCCAGGGCCCTCTCCATGCTGTATGAGTCGTACCGGCTGACCAGATCGTAACGGAGAATAACCTTTTCCATGGTGGTTCTGGATGAAAGCAGCCGCTGGGCGACCGTTATATCGGGGCCGGAAGGACTTCCCAGATCCGGTAGACCGGTCAGGTCCAGGCTGCGGGCGGTTCCCGGAAGAAGCTGCGACGCCACCTGCCCGAGTTCGATTCCCACCTGCTGGGTGCCTCCGGGAACCATGAGCACGGCCGACGAGGTGAACCTGGTCTCCCTGGTGAGGGCATAGATGGAGGAGGCCACCAACGCCAGGATGCAGAAAAGGGCGATCCCTCTGGCGTTCCGGGCGAGGTTGGACAGCAGCTCGTGCAGGAAGCTGTCGTAGCCGGTCGGAGCCTCTGGTTCCATGGTGCTACTTCCCCGTAATGTTGTAGAGTATGGAAATTATGCCCACGGTCATACTCATGGCGGTTATGTAATCGCCGTGCTTGGCGATCCAGGTGTAGGGCACCTCCACCACGTCCCCGGGGGAAGGCACGAAGCTCAGCGCCTCCTCTCCCTCCATCAGGACCCGCCCCTCGTGCAGAAGCCTGGTATCGTCCAGATCGGCCATCTCGTCGCTGCCTCCGGACAGGGACACGTACTCCCTGACCGTAAAGCCCGGAGTGTATGGCTGCTTTCCGGGGTTCCTGACCGCGCCGCTTACCGCGACCGAGTCGGAAAGAAGAACCAGCATCAGGGTGTCTCCGGGAAGCAGCTCCTCCCGAAGCAGACCCGCGCTCGGGTTCCACAGAGCCCTCCCGGTGGATTCCCGCAGCAGCACGCTCCGGGACAGATCCACGTTGCCCGCCAGGCCTCCGGTACGTTCGAGGAACCTGCCCAGATCCTCCGGGGGGTCGATGTCCCAGGTCTCCACGGCGGGTACCACCCGCCGGTCTGGAAGCACTAACCGCGAGCTTCGGACCACGAATACCGGAGAGGGACAGATGTCGAACACCACCACCGAATTGTTTCTCAAGAACGGGTCGCTGACGTACTCCATGGTGGAGGGGTCGACCGTCAGATCCACGCTCAGGGTATCTCCGGATTCCAGTAACATGGTTCCCCTACGAGACGCGTAGACCGACGGCCCGCCCGCGGCTTTCAGGAGCTCGGACACTGTATTCACGGCCGTAAGCTGGTAGGAACCGGGTGAATCCACCAGGCCCCTGACCGTAGCCCTTACCGCCCGGGGACGGGTAAGCGACAGCCCCAGCCCGATGCGCGGGTAGTACTCCAGGGCCAGCGACCGCAGGGCGGTCTCCACCTGGTCTATGGTCCGGTCGTCGGCCTCCACCCTGCCTATGCCGGGCACGGAAATCATGCCGTCGCAGCTCACGGTGCATACCGAGAGGGGAGAGACCCCCGAAGCCCGCATGGCCTCGGTGCAGCCTCCCTCCACCACCACCTGAAGAACGTCTCCCGGCCCCAGCAGATAGCTGGCGCGATCCACCCGTCTCAGCAGTCGCCGCTCCGTATCCGGTTGGGCGACGTCCGCATCGACCGGCCCGGGGGTCAGTCCGCCGAAGACCAGCTGGACCGTCACCATTACCAGGGTCAGCAAACCATCCCCCTGAAGTAATCCATGGTACGCTTTATCCCCTCCTCCAGACCGACCTCGGGCTGCCAGCCCAGCTTCTCCCTGGCCAGCGAGATGTCGGGTCTACGCACCTTGGGGTCGTCCTTCGGCAGCTCGCGGTGAACTATGCGGCTGTCCTTTCCTCCCAGCTTGCGCACGAACTCGGCGAACTCCAGGATGGTCATCTCGTCGGGGTTGCCCACGTTGACCGGTCCCGTGATCTCGCTCTGCATGAGCCTGACCAGGGCCTCCACCGTGTCCGACACGTAGCAGAAGCTTCTGGTCTGGCTGCCGTCGCCGAAAACGGTGAGTGGCTCATCTCTAAGCACCTGGCATACGAAGGCCGGAACCACCCTTCCGTCGTCCGCCCTCATCCGGGGACCGTAGGTGTTGAATATGCGGGCGATCTTGACGTCCACCCCATGGTAGCGGTGGTAGGCGAAGGTAAGGGCCTCGGCGAACCTCTTTGCCTCGTCGTAGACCCCCCTGGGACCCACCGGGTTCACGTTTCCCCAGTAGTCCTCGGACTGGGGATGCTCGGTGGGGTCGCCGTAAACCTCGCTGGTCGAGGCCAGCAGGAAGCAGGCGCTCTTCTCCTTGGCCAGGCCCAGGGCCTTGTGGGTGCCCAGGGCTCCGACCTTGAGGGTCTGAATGGGGTAGGCCAGGTAGTCCGCCGGGCTGGCCGGGCTGGCCAGATGGAACACGCAGTCTATCGCTCCCTGGATGAATATGAACTCGGTGACGTCGTGGTGAATGAACTTGAAGTCCCTCCTTCCGGCGAGGTGGGCGATGTTGTCCACCGAACCGGTTATGAGGTTGTCCAACGCCACCACGTAGTGACCCGTCTGCAGCAGCCGGTCGCACAGATGGCTGCCTATGAACCCGGCTCCCCCGGTCACCAGTATTCTCATAGCTCCTTCTCTTCCCGCTGCTCGGCCCTTCGGAGCCTATCGGAGTACATCCTCTGGTAGTACTCCCGGAACCGCCCGGACTTTATCTCCTCCCACCACTCCCTGTTCTCCATGTACCATTGTGCGGTGCGGCGAAGACCTTCCTGGAAGCCTACCTCCGGCCTCCATCCCAGCTCCTCGGATACCCGGCTGACGTCCAGGGCGTACCTGCGGTCGTGACCCGGCCGGTCGTCTACGAAGCTCACCAGGTCCCGGGGAGCGCCCACCGCCTCCAGAATGGCCTCGGTCACCTCCAGGTTGGTAAGCTCCTGGCCGGCGCCCACGTTGTACACCCTGCCGGGCCGTCCTTCCTCCAGCAGGAGAAGCAGGGCCCGGCAGTTGTCCTCCACGTACAGCCAGTCCCGTCTGTTCATCCCGTCGCCGTACAGGGGTAACCGCTGGCCGTCCATGGCATTGGTGAGAAACAGGGGGATCAGCTTCTCCGGATACTGCCTGGGGCCGTAGTTGTTCGAGCTTCTGGCCACCACGACCGGCGTCCGGTGGGTGTGCCAGTAGCTCATCGCCAGGAGCTCGCCCCCCGCCTTGGATGCGGAGTAGGGGCTGGTGGGGCGCAAGAGGTCGTCCTCCCCCGACCTTCCCTTCTCCACGCTTCCGTACACCTCGTCGGTGGATACCTGCAGGAACGTCCCGCCGCCGTGGTTCCCGAACTCCTCCAGGAGCACCCGCACTCCCTCCATGTCGGTGCGGACGAAGTCGGCGGAGTCCTGTATGGAGCGGTCCACGTGGGTCTCGGCGGCGAAGTTGACCACCGCGTCACAATCTTCCATGGCCCCGGCGACGTCCTCGGGACGGCAAATATCGCCCTGGATGAAGCGAAGGCCCTTACCGGACTCCAGCTCCTCCAGGTTCTCCCTTCTGCCCGCGTAGGTCAGCTTGTCCAGAACCGTCACCCGCCAGTCCGGCCTTTCCCCCGCCAGGTAATGGCAGAAGTTGCTTCCTATGAAGCCGGCTCCTCCGGTAACCAGCAGCCTCAAGGCGTATCCTCTTCCTTCCAGCCCTTCATCCTGGCCACCCTCAGGTTGGCCCTCAGAAGCGAGTCGATGCTGGCGCCGCAGTCCGCCCACCATCCCTCGATTACATCGGCCTTCAGAAGGCCCCGCTCCCGGTAGGCGTTGTTGACGTCCGTAACCTCCAGCTCGCCCCGGTCGGACGGCTCCAGGTCTTCTATCACCTCGAACGCGTAGCCGTCGTACATGTAGACGCCTATCACCGCCAGGTTGCTCTTGGGCTGCCGGGGCTTCTCCTCTATGGACACCACGGAGTCTCCGTCCATCTCGGCCACCCCGTAGTCACTGGGGTTCTCCACCTCGTACAGAAGCACTCTGGCCCCGGATTCCTGACGCTCGTAGGGTTCCAGATAGGGCCGGAGGGAGCACTCCATTATGTTGTCGCCCAAAATTACCACGAACCTGTCGTCGCCCACGAATCCCCGGGCCAGGCCTATGGCCTCCGCGATTCCACCCTCCCGCTCCTGGTAGGCGTAGTTCAGGCTCTCCAGCCCGAACCTGGATCCGTCTCCCAGGAGCCGGAGGAAATCGCCGGCGCTGCTTCCGCCGGTGACCAGCATGACGTCCACCACCCCGGCCTCGGCCAGCTTCTGCAGCGGGTAGAATATCATGGGCTGGTCGTAGACCGGCAAAAGATGCTTGTTGGTTATTCTGGTCAGCGAACGGAGCCTGGTTCCCAGGCCCCCGGCCAGCACCACGCCTTTCACCGCAAACCTCCTCCCCACACGCTCATCTGATCAGAGCCAGCTTCACCAACCAGAAGCTGCCTCCCTGAGTTATGCGAACCAGGTACGTGCCCGAGGCCGCCTTCGATCCGGCGGCCGTCCTTCCCTCCCAGGACAGGGCCGACCTGTTCCGGGACTGAGACTCATAAACAAGGCTTCCATCTAGGTCAAACACCTGCAAGGAGGTAGGCTCGTCGGGTATTCCGGCCACCCGGAGGACCTCCCCCCTGCCCGGCAGAAATGGATTGGGGAAGACGGAGGGACTGGAGCCGTCGCCCTGCAGCCCGGACTCCAGGGTCAGCCGCCACAGGCCGTGGTCGGTGGCCATGTACAGAAGCCCCGCCTCCCGGTCGCAGGTCATCGCCCTGACGTTGGTGGACAGGAGCGGGCTGCTCAGAGGGTTGAACTCCTCCCAGTCGCCGTCCCAGAGTATCCGGTACACCGCTTCCTCCGTCGCCGCCCACACGGCGGACAGGTTGTCGACGGTCACCTCACCGACCATCCCCTGCACCGGCTCCACGTCGGAAACGCTACCATCGTTCTCCAGTCGGGACAGCCCGGCCGTGGTCCCCATGTACACCCTGCCGTTGGGGCCCACCGCCACCGCGCTCACCTCCGATGAGGGAAGGCCCTGGGCCTCCCCCACCACCCGAACCACCTCTCCGGCCCCGGCGTCCACCAGGGCGGCACCCTCGTCGGTGCCCGCCCAGGCCCGGGAGGTCGACACCGCTGCCACCGAGTTCACGAAGGGCGAGGGCAGGTTCTCGGAGGTGCTGACCGAGACCCAGGAGCAGGTATTGGGATCTCCGGGGTCCCAGCTGAGCCGGACCACTCCCGAGACTTCGCCCGGGGTGGTCCAGAAGGGTTCCTGCCCGATCCACATTACGCCCTCCGACGCCGACGCGGAAGCGGTTACCTGGTCGTTCAGAAGGCCGCTTTCGGCGGAGTCCCAATGGAGCAGCGTGTCGTCTGCGATGGAAGGGGTTCCCCGCCAGTCCAGCCAATCCAGGCCCCTGTGGTAGGGCGCTACGAATACCCCTCCTCCGGGATCGCCCTGGCAGACGAAAACCTGGTTGGAGCCGGACAGCTGGGATTGGAAATCGGTCCACTCACCGTCGGACAGGACCCCCGCGCCGTTGTGATTGGTGCTTACCCAGCAATCGCCTGCGGAGTCCAGGGTCACGTCCATCAGATCGTTGGACGGACAGGATGCGGGCCAGTCGTAGGCCCAGCTCTCCAGCCAGCCCCAGGCCAGGCCCCTTCCGCTGGCCCGCTCCACGGAAAGCTCGCCCACCATCCCGGCCAGAAGCGAATCGGGGCCTACCAGCTCGATGCACCTGATCACCTGGCCCCCGTAAATCTCACTTGATATCCACGAGCCCTCCCGTCGAACGTGCACCCGGCCGACATCTCCCACCGCCAGCGTGCCCCCTTCGGCGCTGACGCTGAAGGCGGTAGCCCCGGGGTAACCGGTCACCACCTGCCAGGAGCTGTCGGGAAGCAGCCGCAGCAGCGCCCCGGAGGTCGCCGCCCATACCGTATCCCCGGACGTAGCCATGTCGTGGACGGACATTCCGGAGGTCTCGTCGTACACCAGCCAGGAGGAGATATCTCCCGGGTATCCGCCGGCTCCAAGCATGCTTATGCCGTTGCCGTTCGTCCCTACCACGAGGCCGGCCTCCACCGGTTGCAGACAGGTCACCCGGTTGCCCGGCAGCCCGCCGCCGGTGCCGTAGGTGGTCCAGGTTACGAAGTAATCCATCTCCTTTATGGCCAACCCTTCCGTGGTGCCGGCGTACACGAAGGTGTCCGGAACGATGGAGGTGAGCTCCAGAGACAGCGGCAGCCCCTCCAGCTGCCCGTAATGCCGGGTGGAGCCGTCGGAACGGACCAGGTCTATCCCTCCCCCGTGCAGGCCTATCCACAATCCCCCTTCCCCGTCGATGGACAGTGCCCGCGCGTCGCAGTGCGAGAGCCTCTGGGGGTAGCTCCACACCGAGTCCCAGGATGCGGAGTCGCCGTGTATGCCGGTGAAGCATACCCCCCCGGAGGTGGCGCAGACCACGACTTCGCCCTGCAGGGCCAGGTCGCTCACCGCTCCCAGATGGGTGAAGTGTTCCCACTCGCTTACCCCGGGGGAGGAAATCAGGCAGGCCAGGAAGCCGATCAGGGCACTCATTCCCGCTCCCTCCAATAATCGAGCAGCATGCCCAGCCCTCCCCGCAGGCTCACCCCCGGGGACCAGCCGGAGAGGGAGCGGAGCCGGGAAGGGTCGCCCACCTGGCAGCGAACGTCTACCGGCCTGAACAGATCCGGATCTTTCTCGATCTCGAGATCGGCTTCCGCCAGGTCCAGCAGAATCTCCAATATTTGGCCCATGGAGGAGCCCGAGCCGCTGCATACGTTGTAAGCGCTTCCCGGCCTCCCCTCTGTAATCAGCTCTTCGTAGGCCCTCACCACGTCGTCAACGTACAGGTAATCCCGCACCGCCTCCAGGTTGCCGACCCGTACCCCGTCTTCCCCGTTTCTCTCCGCCCGCACTATCCTCCGGCAGAATGCCGGGAGGGCGAAATCGGAGCTCTGTCCGGGCCCGAAGTGGGGAAAGGATCGGGCCACGACCACGTCCAACCCGTGTACGGAGGCGTACTGGAAGGCCGCCCGCTCCGCGGCCGCCTTGGTAGCCCCGTAGGGGTTCACAGGGCCTAGGGGTGATTCCTCGGTCAGAACGTCCTCCGATGGCCTGTACACCTCGGAGGAGCTCACCAGAAGCAGCCTGGCCTCCGGGATTTTCCGAACCATGTAATCCAGCACCGCCAGGGTTCCCATCAGGTTGGTCTCCCAGGTGCTGCGCATCCCCTCGAGTGAGCGGCGCACCGAGCTCACCGCGGCCAGGTGCACCACGCATCCGACCTCGCCCAGCCCGGGGGGAGGATCTCCGGGGAGCCGCCATGCCAGCCGGGTCACTCCCGGAGGAGCCTGGAAGCGGTCGTCGATGTCCGTGGCGTAGTCTCCTTCCCCCAGGGAGAGCTTCCGCATGAGATGCCCCCCCACGAACCCGGCCGCACCGGTTACCAGGACCGGCCCACCAAGCCTCGACGAGTCGCTGCGTTCAGCCATCTTCTCTCCATCTACCCCAGGTAGCGTATCTCCTCTTCCAGCGAGATGCCGCTTCGCTTGAGCACGGCCTTCCTCGCCCTCTCAATAAGGCGCCGAACCTCGGCGGCGGTGGCCCGGCCCCTGTTGATTATGAAGTTGGCGTGCACCCGGGAAACCTCGGCGTCTCCCTCCCGTACCCCCTTCATTCCCGCATCCTCCAAAAGCCTGCCCGGGGGAGGACCGTCCGGGGGCCTTTTGAACACGCTTCCCGCGTTGGGAAGGTCCAGGGGATACTTATGGCGCCTCTCGTCCAGAAGACGGGAGGCCTCCCTTTTTATATCGAACACATCTCCCTCCGGCATGTACAGCTCGACCCCGGCCACCACCATCCTACGCCTCTGGAACACGCTGTCGCGGTAGCCGAAGCCGCAGTCCACCCCGTCCAGACGAACCACGGAGCCGTCCGGGCCCACCGCGGTCACCACTATCACCAGGTCGGACATCGACCCCCCGTAGGCTCCGGCGTTCATGAATACCGCGCCTCCGATGGTCCCGGGTATTCCGCAGGCGAACTCCAGGCCGGTGGCTCCGGCCATGCAGGCCGCCCCGGCCGCGCTGGGAAGGGGAGCCCCACCTCCGGCCTGCATCACGTAGCCGCGGCCCCGGCGGCGGATGCTGTAGCCGGCAAGCCGCCCGGAGAGCCTTACCACAATACCGTCATAGCCTTCATCGGCGGCCAGTACGTTGGACCCCCTTCCGAGAACGAACCAGGGGACTCCCGTACTTTCGGCCAGGGAAAGAGCCTCCGCCAGAGCGTCCACCCCGGGCAGGTCCAGCACCAGCCCCGGGCCCCCTATCCTCCAGGTGGTGGCGTCCCTCAGAGGTACGGTGCTGACCATGCTCCCGAACCTGTCCTTAATCTCCTGCAGCACCCTCATCTGAAATCCCGGTCCAGAAGGCCCATCAGGTGAGCGCCCACCGAGAGGTAGGTGAACAGGAAACCGGGCCGGCCCACCCGCTCCATCCATCGCAGTACGCTCCTGTAGACCGGTCTGAGCAGAGTAAGGCGGACCAACGGCCTCCACAGTACGATCGCTCCCCGGGCCGGCCCCACCACCCAGTGACTTCCCAGGAGGGTTCGGGCCTCCGGATGCTTCTCCAGAATATAGCGCAGACCGGTCTTGCCGTAGTCGACCAGCCTTCCCAGGTGCCTGCGCAGGGGAACGTGGTCCAGATGCCTCACCCTTATCTCGGGATCCCAGAACAGGCTGACGCCCAGCTTTTTCAACCTCAATCCCAGCTCGGTGTCCTCTCCGCCGTAGAGAACTATGTTGGTATCGAATCCTCCCGTTTCCTCCATCATCCGCCGGGGGACGCTGATGTTGCCGGTTATGAAGTACCTCCAGGGAAAGGGCCCGGGGGGAAGATGGTCCATGGCCCTGCCGTCGCACCACCTCTCCCAGGAGGAGGCGTTCTCCCTCCAGGCGTTGACCCGGGCTCCCATCACCACGTCCCATCCCTCTTCCCCATGGTCTCTCAGATGCCTCCGGAGCAGATCGGGCTCGGAGGCCAGGTCGGCGTCCATCATGAGCGAGATAGGCGCGGCCGAGCTCCGCCAGGCCAGGTTCCTGGCGGTGGCCCGTCCGCTGGGCCGCCCGGTCTCCTCCAGCTTGACCGAGACGTTTCCGGGGAAGGTGAGGTCGAACCGCTCCCTTACCGGGACCTCGCTGCCGTCGTCCACGATAACCAGCTCCCAGGGCCTGCCTCCCGTCTCCTGGCGGCGGAGGCAGTCCAGAGTGGTTTGGAAGGCCTCACGGGGAGGATCCTTGGCCGGTATCTGAACCGATATCTCAGCTTCCACGCAGTCCCTTCAGCCTGGTTCCGGCCGCTCTGAGCACCCAGGTCAGCAGAGCCATCAGCACCGACCCTCCCAGAGCGACCATTCCCCTTACCATACCCGATAGACCGGCCAACGGTCCGTAAACGATGGGGGGAATCACCACCATGGTCACGGCCAAAAAGCTTATGGGGAATACCTTTCTGCCCATCCAGAACAGGCTGAGGGCCATGAACAGGTTGGTGGCCAGGGTGGCGAACGCCGCTCCCACCCCGCCGGCGACGGGGATGAGCCTCAGGTTGAATATGATGTTCAGCACCGCCCCGATTACGGTCATCGCTCCTATCAGCTTGGTATGCCCGGTCAGAAGCGGGCCGGTCTGGGAAACCAGGAACAGCGCGTACATCGCCGAAGACCCGGCCAACCAGGGCAGTATCCGCGAGGCCGGGTAGTACGTGCTGCCGCCGACCAGCCAGCTTATCTCCGGGGAGGCCATGGCCAGGACCAGCGCCGCCCAGTTGACCAGAAGCATGAACAGCATGGCCAGCCGGCCCAGCTCCTCCAGGCGTCCCCCTTCCCGGCCCCGGCGAAAGATGAACCTGTGCCAGGCCATCCTGAAGCCCAGCACCAGGGGAACCAGAACCATGCACACCCGGCTGGCCCACTCGTAGTACCCGCTCTCGGCCAGATCGGGATAGATGTTCCTGAGCATGTATATGTCCGCGGAGGACAGCACTATCATGGCCAGGCTGGCCGGAACCAGGGGGAGGCCGAAGGACAGGAGCTTGCGGGTAACCGGCACCTCCGGCTCGGTCCGGGCAAAGGCCGCGGTACGCCTCCACATAATCACCGCCACCACCGCCACCACCAGGTAGGAGGGAATCCATCTGGCGGAAAGGAAGGCCGGTACTCCTCCCCATCCCCCGAACAGCAGCATGGCCAGCAGGCCCACCGAGCCCAGCCCTCTGACCAGCTGGAAGCCCATGTACCTTCCGGCCAGGCCCTCGGCGCGGGGCAGGGCCAGGATCACCTGCACGTAGGCCACCGCGACGCCCAGCAGCAGGGCGTGGAACAGGTACCCGGGATGATCCAGACGCAGCAGGGAGGCCAGTGGACCCTTCAGCGCGAACAGCAGAGCGGCGACGATCAGGGCGGGGAACAGGGGAATCCCCAGGGCCCTCAGCAGGATCGACCTCCGGGCCCTGCTTACCTGCCATAACTTCACCAGGGCGGTGGGCAGCCCCAGTACCACTATTCCCGCCACCGCCTCCGACGTGACCCGCAGAGCTCCCAGCTCTCCGGCGGCCGCCGCGGGCAGGAACAGGGACACGAAGGGAAGGAAGGCGGCCTGGACCAGGCCGCTCACCACTATCGAGATCCCGTAGAGGAAGGTCTCCCTCTTCAGGTCCCCCCTCTCGGTGGTCAACGCGGCGGCTTCGGTCATTCCCGGGCGGGGTCTTCCCATCCCATCTCCCTGTAGATCCGGTGTATCTCCTCCGCCACCGACCGCCAGTGGTGCCTCTTGGCTATCCAGTCCTTGCCGGCCTCCCCGTGACGGCTCCTCATGTCCGGGTCCAGGACCAGCTCCCGCAGAACCTCGCTCAGGTTTTCGGGGTCGGCCAGGATGAACGGATGGTCCGGTACGAACTCCCGGTAGGCCCCGGAGAGGTTGGTTACGGTGGGAATGCCCATGGACAGGCTCTCCAGGGAGTTAACCCCGTAGCCCATGTCGCCCCTCGCGATCTGGTCTACGGCTACGTGGCAGGTGGCCTTCAGCCTTATGGCCTCGGCGTGGGAAAGGTTCTCTATCATAACCAGCTCCACCGGCAGCTCCCCGGACAGACCTTTGACCACCTCGATTATCCTCTCGGTTCCCTTCACACTCCTTATCCTGGGGGCGTGGCAGATCCTTATCCGGTCTCCCTCCGGATCGGCGGCGGGTACGGACTCGGGGTCGAAGGGCAGGAAAACGTACCGGAGCTCGGGGTAACGGCGGTAAAGGTCGAACTCGCAGGTAAGGTGCAGGTCGGTGGCCTCCCAGACCGGGGGTATCGCCCCCCTCATCCTCAGGTCCAGGCCGTGGTAGTAGGAGACTATCTTCTTGCCCCTCTCCTTGAGCATCCGTACGTCCCGGCCGTCCCGGAAGAAGCTCATCCCCCCCTCCAGATGGTAGACGTCGAAGTCCCACAGGCCGTACCGGCGGGCTGCCCTGCTTACGATGGGGTTCCACACCAGGTTCCTCAGGCCCAGAAGCACCCTCTCCACCGCGCCCGGACGCCAGACCACGTGCCGGTCGGATCCGGTGAAGGGAACCCGCAGGCTGCCTACCCTCAGCAGCCTCTTCATCGTCCACAGCCAGCCCATGGGCCCCACGAAGGGAAGGTTCAGGCAGATGTCCTCCGGATAGACGTTCTTCGCCCGGTAGAAGGTGACCAGCCTGCTCTGGTGCCCCAGGGCCCTGTGACCACGGGGAAACAGGTCGAGAACCCCGGTGTAGTTCTGGGGGGAGATGTGCAGTATCCTCAAGCTTCCTGCCTTCCGCCCACCATCCTGGAGGCCCCGGCCACCACCAGGGCCGACACCACCTGGAAGGCGGCTCCCACCGCCGGCGGGATCCCGGCGGCTGAGGCCAGGTGGGCCCCGAACATGTCGGGCGTCCCGGTGCCGATGCGCCGCAGACTGGCTAGCAGGGGGGAGGAGGAAAGGGACCATACCACGGATTGCCTTCCCGCGGTGTCTATGAGGTCTGGCCCCAGGCCCTGCTCCACCGCGGCCGGGTTGCTCCACACCGCCGCGACCGTCAGCAATGCCCCCCAGCCCGCCAGCACCCAGAAAAGGATCCCTCCCCGGCCCGGTCTGGCCAGGGGAAGCGCGAGCAGGGGAAGGGCGGGCAGCATGAATCTGGGGCCCCAGCCCGTACCCCCGGTCCAATCGTGCATAAGGCCGTGAAAGAGCAGAGCCAGGACGAAGGGCGTCACCAGCCGCCAGCTGCGGTTCACAGCCAGGGCCAGGACGAACATGGGAGCGTACCAGAGAAGGCCCTTCCCGGGGCTGAGAAGCAGCCCCGCCACTCCCCGCGCCCTCAGCTTCAGGGCCGCAGCCGGATCCTGGGAATGCCCGTCGTCGAGAAGGCTGCCGAACCTGTACCAGTTGGCCGCGAGGATCAGAACCAGAAACGGAGCCATGCCCCCGGCCACCCGCAGGCTCTTTCTCCACCCCCGCCAGAAGGCGGGCAGCAGCAGAACGCTGTCCAGCCTTACCAGAACGGCGAACCCCACGCAAACCCCGGCCCAAACCGGCCGGTCCCGCTCCAGAAGCACCAGCCCGGCCAGGGCCGAGGCGGTCGCCGCGGTGACGTCGAAGGGCAGCCTGCCGTAAACCAGAACCATGCATCCCACGCCCAGGGCGGCCATTCTCCAGGGGCCCACCCGTCCGAACCTGGACTCCGCCAGCCGGTGCCACATGGCAATCAGGATAAGGCTGGCGACCGCCGCGGTGGCCGCGGTGGCCACCTTTCCCGCCGAGGCTCCCAGAAGCGCCCCCACCGCCGCGGCGGGGACCAGAAGGATGGACCAGCCCAGCCCGTGGGGAACGTAGCGGCCGTCCTCCCGAACCCCTTCCACGGTCCAGCCCTCATCGGCGGTCAGGAAGGCCCTGCTCCCTATTAAAGACTTGCCGACCTGGTACTGGGCCACCACGTCGGTGGTGTACATCCTGCCCCCGAAGACCAGGATCAGAAGCGAAGACCAGAGAAGGGCCGTCCGGAGCCGGCTGGAAGATTCGATGTTGCTGGAGACGGCGGTCTCAGATACGGCCACTGAAAGTGTCCCTGAACCTTCCCCGGGCGGTGAACGACTCCTTGAACCGACACAGCCCGTAATTCACGTCCATCTCCAGGGTGAAGGTGCCTAAGTCGAGGTAGCGGTAACCCATCTGTCGGGCCCAGTCGATCACCTCCCTGTACAGGAGGTTCACGGGGCGGAGCTTCTGGAATTCCTCGTCGTGCGATATGTAGAAGGCGAGGGTCACCCGGGGGTTGCAGTGGAACATTACCATTCCCGCCAGTATCCTGTCCCGGTCGTCGACCGCCACGAACTGCCTTACCTTCTCGCCGCCCAGGAGCTTCCGCAGCAGGAAGAGCTCCTCCAGGGTATGGGTGGGCCTGACCCCGTGCCTGTCCTTGAGGTTGGTTTCCAGTACCGGATAGAAGGCCCCGAAGTCATCGTTCTCCTCGACCCTTATCCCGTTCTTGATCGCCTTGCGCACCCCTCTACGGGCCGACGACCTGAAGGCCAGGTCCACCTCCTCGCCGAACCGGGAGAGGTCGATCACCGCGGAGAGCTCGCGCTTCGAGTAGCCCAGGCCCTGCTTGGACAAGGCGAAATCGATGTAGTTGTGAGGCCGGCGGAAGTAGACCTGGGGAGGAATAGTCATCCGGACTCCTTCCCAGCCCCGGTCCCGGCAGTACCCGACCACGGCGTCCATAACCTTTTCCACCTTCCGCAGCCCCATCCGGTCGGGAATGACCGGGCCCCCGTAGGAGGCGCCGGGGTAGGAGGAGAACCAGGTCTCTCCCTCCACCTCGGAAAGCGCCCCCGGAACCACGGCCAGCATCTCCCCGCCGTCCTCGACCGTCAGATGGTGGTCGTCGAACCTGTCCGGCGGATGGTAATCGAGGAACTGCGGCAGATGGAACACGGTGCCGTTGTTGGACCTGTGGACGAAGTCGGCCCACGCGTCCCTGTCCGCCTCGACCAGCTGTCTTACTTCCATGTCGATTCACCACGAGCCGCCCACCCCGGGGATCGGGCGGAGCTTGGGGAAAAAGGCCTTAGATCAGCCAGGGAAACCGCAGGTGCCAGACCATCCACACCGCTTCCCAGACTATCCTCTTGGTCATCTTGGACGTTCCAGCGTGCCTGTCCACGAAGATTATGGGGATCTCCATCACCGTACATCCCGACTTGTGTAGCTTGTAGGTTACTTCTATCTGGAACGAGTATCCATCGCTCTTTATCTGTGACAGGTCCAGCTTTGCCAGTGCGCTGCGGCGGAAGGCCTTGAAGCCCCCCGTAGCATCGTTGACCGGCAGGCCGGTGATCAGCTTGGTGTACCGGTTGGCGAAGTACGAGAGCAGCAACCTGCTCAAAGGCCAGTTCACCACGTTCACCCCGCTGCAGTAGCGCGAGCCTATGGCCAGGTCGCACTCCTCCAGCGCTTCCACCAGCTCGGGCACCTTCTGGGGATTGTGCGAGAAGTCTGCATCCATCTGGACTATCAGATCGTAGTCCCGCTCCAGCGCCCAATGGAAGCCGGCCACGTAGGCTTGGCCCAGGCCCTGCTTGCCCGGCCTTTCCAGCAAGTGCACCCTGCCTCCGGCGGCCATCTCCCGTACCGCGTCCCCGGTTCCGTCCGGGCTGTTGTCGTCCACCACCAGGACGTCGACGTCTATGGGAAGCTCCAGAAGCCGGGGAGTCAACGCTCTAATGTTGTCCAACTCGTTGTAAGTGGGAACGATCACCAGTGGCTTGTTCAAGGCATCCCCTCCCGATGGTCCAGAATATAGCCAAAGGCGCTGGACCCGCCACACCGCGGGTGGGGCGGGGTTACGTTCCCGGATCGGGCCGGCTTATAATCCCCCGACCGGTCGGGAACGGTAACCCACGCGGATTCGGAAGGCGGTAGATGATTGGCAGAGCGCTGCGGCTGGTGCTGCCGCTGGCGATCCTTTGCTCCGGCCCGGCGGCATGGCACATCTATCCGGTCGCCGGCTACAGCTCGACGGCCGGGTTCATCCTGGGCGGGCTGGTGGGCACCCGGTGGAGCCAGGGAAGGTTCCGGACCACGGCCTCCTGGAGCACCAAGGGAGAGATCTCTCTGGTGCCCGAGCTCCACCTGAGCCGAACCCCGGTAGGCCTGGACGCCGAGCTGAGGGTAGAGAAGAGGTTCGACCGGAGGTTCTACGGTTACGGCAACGGAGGCGACCCGGACGTATACGCGGAGTACGACACCGAGTTCCAGCACCTGAGCCTTCTGGCCGGGCTGGAGGTCCTGGACGGGACGGACCTCTCGCTCGGCGGCGTGCTGCGTCACTCCACCGTGTACCGGAGGGAGAGCGACTCCCTGTGGCGCACCTCACCCACCGAGCACTACGGGTCTGAGTGGACCGCAGGTCCGGCCCTGGAGGCCCGCAGGCGCTTCGACTCCCCGCTGCCCGGCTACGTCTACCTCTCGTTGCTTCACCAGGAGGGAAGCGACGTCTCTTACTCCCGGGCGGGGGGAGGCGCCGCGCTATTCGTTCCCCTGTCGCAGACCACTGTTCTGGGAATCCATGGAAACCTCTCCCGGCACTTCGGGACCTCCCGGACCCCGTTCTGGTTCCAGCAGTACCTGGGATACGACCAGGGCCTGCGAGGCTACGATGACAACCGCTTCTCGGGAAACGTTTTCGTTGTTGGCAACCTCGAGCTGCGACAGCTGGTCTACAGAATGGGCAGGGGCCGACGCAGCATGGGGGTGGGCCTGGTGGGCTTCCTGGACGCCGGCGAGGTGGCGGACGGCCTACCCGGCCTGCGCATGGACGAGTTGCACTTCGACGCCGGCCTGGGAGGAAGGCTCTACCTGCCCGGAGGAGTGGTAATGGTGGCCGACTTCGCGTTCTCCCCCGAGGGCTTCAAGATGGCCACCGGTTTCGACGAGCAGTTCTGAAGGCGATGGGGCGCCTACTTTACATCATGCAGCAGTTGGGGATAGAATATCCAGTCGGCCGGGGGTCGCTTCGCTTTACTCTCGCAAATTCTCTATCGTACCGGCACTATTAAGGAGAAGGAGATGGCTGTTGTAAGACCGTTCAGAGGCCTCAGACCCCGCCCGGATCTGGTGGCGAAGGTGGCCTCGCCGCCCTACGACGTGCTGGACTCGGACGAGGCCAGAGAGATGGTAAGGGACAATCCCCTCAGCTTTTTGCGGGTGGTTAAGCCGGAGGTGGACCTGGACCCGTCGGTCGACCTCTACAGCGACCAGGTGTACAGGCAGGGGGCCGCCAACCTAAGATCCCTGATGGAGGACGGCTCCATGATACAGGATCCGCATCCGCTCTTCTATTTCTACAGGCAGATTATGGACGATCACTCCCAGACCGGGCTGGTGGCCTGCGTATCGGCGGTCGACTACGAGAACGACGTCATAAAGAAGCACGAGCATACCCGGGAGGCGAAGGAGAGGGACAGAGTGCGCCACATCGAGGCCCAGAACGCGCACTCCGGCCCGGTTTTCCTCACCTACCCGGACCTGCCCGCCCTCGGCGGGATCCGGGATGAGGTCTGCTCGGAGGAGCCCGTGTACGACTTCACCGCCGAGGACGGCGTTCGCCATACCTTCTGGAAGGTTACCGAAGAGGATCGGGTCCGGGGAATAGTAGAGGCCTTCGCCGGCCTGCCCACCCTGTACGTGGCCGACGGCCATCACCGCAGCGCCGCGGGCACCATCGTCGCCCGGAAGCGGAGGGAGACCAACCCCAACCACACCGGAGACGAGGAGTACAACTTCTTCCTGGCAGTGCTGTTCCCGAAGAGCCACATGAAGATACTTCCGTACAACAGGGTGGTCTCGGACCTGGCCGGCATGGAGGAGGAATCGTTCCTTTCCCGGGTGGGCCGAAGCTTCGAGCTGACCGAGGGAGCCAACCCCTCGCCCGGTTCGCCCCGGCGCTACTCCATGTACCTGTCCGGCGAATGGTTCGGCCTCAAACCCCGGGAGGGCACGTTCGATCCCTCCGACCCCGTGGGCAACCTGGACGCCAGCATACTGCAGGAGAACCTCCTGTCGCCCGTGCTGGGCATAGAGGACCCCCGGAAGTCCGACCGCATAGACTTCGTGGGAGGAATCCGGGGCACAGGGGAGCTGGAGAGGCTGGTTGACTCCGGGGAGTATAGCGTCGCCTTCTCCATGTACCCGACCACGATAGACCAGCTGATGAACGTTGCAGAGTCCGGCCGGGTCATGCCGCCGAAGTCCACCTGGTTCGAGCCCAAGCTCCGCAGCGGAATAGTGGTGCACGTACTATGACCCTCCGGGAGGGACTGACTCTCGGGTTTGCGGCCCTGCTGGCCCTGGCCGGCTGCGGCCCCGGCGGGGAGGCTTCCCAGACCGTGCTGGACTTCACCCGGGCTCTGGCCGACTCCAGTTACGACACGGCCTGGAACCTCCTCACCCCACAGACCCACCAGCTCTACGACTCCACCGTCGTGCTGTTGCACAAGTTCGGCTGGACCGAGGCCCGGGACGCGGCCAACAGGATAGCCGGGGAGATGACCAGGGAGGAGTTCGAGTCTCTCACCGGAAAGGACCTTTTCGTCAGGTTGATACGGGCTTCCGGCGACCCCTCGGAGCTGAGCACCACGGTGGAATCGGTCACCTATCCCGACTCCGGGGTGGCCGCGGTGGTGCTGGACACGGACGAAGGGCTGCAGACCATAGTCGCAAGGCGGATCGAAGGCGAGTGGCTGGTCGACCTGACCAGCCTGGAGCCCCCCATCGAAAGGTAGGAAAATGGGACTGGCTACACGCAATTGGATCATCTTCGCGGTTCTGTTCGGTGGCGTAGGCGTGCTTCTGGTGCTTCTGGGCCTGGGCGTCGACCTGGGCAGGTGGTGGCCGCTGTTTTTCGTGATAGTAGGGTTGGCTTCGATCGCCAGAGGCGTCCGGGAGCGCGGCAACGTGGTTCTCGGCCTGATGCTGATGGGCTGGGGCGCCGACGCGATAGTAAGCCTTCACGGCCCCGACCTGGGGATCGACCGGGCCTTCTGGTTCTTCCTGGGCGTGGCCATCCTCTGGGTCCCAGTGGCCTGGCTTCTGGGAAGAGCCTTTACCCCCGACAACCCTTAGGGGGACGGGGGAATGTTAAACCTTAAATAAATTGCATATTCGACGGTCAGAGGAAGTCATTTTATCTCGCGTTTACAATTCCCCCGTCCCCGCTAGGCGAGGCGCCCGCTAGGCGCCGCTAGGCGTCTTCCAGGATGAATCTGATCCTCCTCACTCCCGACTCCCGGGCCATGTCCTTCATCGTCTTGCGCATCCGGTTCACCGCCGTGGCGTCTCTCTCCCTGTAGTGAACCACAGCCACCGGTCCGTACAGGTGCACCCGGAAGCGCTTCTTCACCATGGGGCGGAGAGGGGCCTCCATCCGCTCCACCAGTCCCAGATCCTCCCTGGTCAGCCTGCATCCTTCCTCCATTCTGGTGGCCAGACAGGAGTCCGAAGGCCGGTCCGGCTTCAGCGCCCCCAGTGACTGGGCCAGCCGCCGCACGTCCGACTCTCCCAGGCCGGCCCGGGCCAGGGGGTGAAGCACTCCGGCCTCCGCGGCGGCTCTGAGGCCCGGGCGATCCGTCTCGAAATCGTCCGCGTTGGTTCCGTCCAGAACCTCGCCGAAGCCCAGCTCCCGTCCCCGCTCCTCCATCACCCGGTACATCTCCCTCTTGCAATGGTAGCACCGGTCGGGGCCGTTCTCCACCAAACCGGCAACCTCCAGGGGAGCCCAGGTCACCAGCTCGTGCCGGACCCCCACCGCTTTGGCAATCCTCCGGACCAACCTTCGGTAATGGTCTGCCAGCAGCGGGGAGTCGGCGGTCAGCGCGAGTACGTTTTCCTCCCCCCCGGCCAGCACGGCGCCCCGAAGCAGGACCTCGCTGTCGATGCCTCCGGAGAGCATTACGCAGGCGGAGGGAAGTGGGCTTAGAACGTCCAGCAGCTCGGTCGGAAGCACCTCGGGATCGAGGGGGGTGGTTTCCGGGCTCACTCCATGACCACCGGCTGCATAAGGTACAGAGGGCCGGTGGTGCTGAGCAGCTCCTCCAGGTCGGAGAACGCCATGGACCCGGGCAACCCGATCTGCCCGGGGAAGGAGGGCCGGGGATAGATCCTCACCCGGGGAACGGGATCGGCCTCCACTCCGCCCATTCGCGCCGCGGCCATCACCGCGTCCGTCACTCCCCCAATCCGGTCCACCAGGCCTTCTTCCAGGGCGTCCGCGCCGGTCCAGACCCGTCCCCGGGCCACGGAATCGACCTGGGAGTAGGTCATGCCCCTGCCCTCGGCCACCCGGTCCACGAACATCTGGTACGAGTCCTCCAAAAGCTCCCTCTGGACGACCCTCTCCTCCTCGGTGAAGCGGCGCAGCATGCTCCACATTCCCGAGCGGGGAGCGCCGGCCACCTCCTCCGTATTGATGCCCAGCGAGGTCAGCATGTCCCTCACCGAGAACTTGCCCATAATAACGCCTATCGAGCCGGTCAGGGTCATGTGGTCAGCGAATATCACGTCGGCCCCGCAGGCCATGTAGTAACCGCCCGAACCGGCCACTGTGCCCATCGATACCACCACAGGCACCTTCTCCCGGGCCCTCTCCAGGGCATGTAGCATGTCCTCGCTGGCCAGACCGTCTCCGCCCGGAGAATCTATCCGCACCACCAGCGCGGCCACTCCCGGCTCGGATACCGCTTCCTCCAACGTCTCCGCGTAGGACTCGCTTCCCAGGACCTCACCCATGGGGAAAGCGTCGCCGCTCTCTCCCTGAAAGATGGCGCCGCTGGCCACCACCACGGCCACGTGACGCTGCGGTCCCCATTCCCTGTCCACCGGTATCTCCCGGGAGTACCTCTCCAGGGGAAGTACGCTGACGCTCCTGCCCAGGTCGGCCTCCACCAGGTCCTCCACCTCGTCGGAGTGAGCGGTGGCGTCTACCAACCCCGCCTGCACCGCCCGGGACGGCGTATGCGGGCCGGTCTCCATCAGTAGTCTCAACTGGGCCGGCTCCAGGCCCCGACCCGAGCTGACCCCCCGCACCAGCTCCTCCTGGGAGGAGCCCAGATAGGCGGTGGTGGCTTCCCTCTGGGCCTCGGACATGGAAGATCTGGTAAGCATGTCGCTGGCACTCTTGTATTTACCAATGTGCATCATGTCGGGGTAGATGCCTATTCTATCCAGGAAGTCCCGGGCGAAAAACCCGAACGACGACAGGCCCAGGAAGGACACTCCTCCCCCGGGATGCACGTATATCTCGTCGGCCAGGGAAGCGACGTAGTAGTCCCCGTTGCCGGCGTTCTCCAGGAATACATAGATCCTCTTTCCCCGGGCCCGAAGGCGCTGCAGCGCACCTCTGAGCTCCTCGGCCTGGGCCAGGGAACCCGTTCCCTTCTTGACTTCCAGTATCACCCCGTCCACGGAGGGATCCTGCGCCAGCCGGTGCAGAAGGAGCATCCGGTCGGTGAAGCAGGGCCTCACCGAGCCCAGGAAGGGGCGGGTCCTCTCCTCCTCCGTCTCCGCCGGGGTGAACCTGACGAACCGTCCTCCCCCCCGGAGTAGGTTCTCCCGGGCCCGGGAGGTGAGCGTGATCTCCGCCCGTCCCCCGGACAGCTCGTTTTCGTCGCTGCGGGCCGTACCGGACAGGGTCAGGTATCCCAGCTCGGCGGACAGACCCGCCTTCACGAAGTCCTCTCCCGCTTCCGCGGATATCGCCAGGCCGTGCAGCGGACGGTACTCCAGGCCTCCGGTGAGCAGGTCCTCGGTGTGGTCCGATTCCAGCCTGTAGTTGGCCACCACGGTCAACCGATCCCCCAGGGGTCTGCCGGCCACCCCCACGCGGTACTCGGTGTCTATCTCCCTCGAGGGGAGGTCGGCGCCGCTTCGGCGCACCGCCCCCAGGCTCAGCCACTCGGCAGGCCTCAGCAGGTATCCCAGCTGCCAGGCCTTCCGGCCCTCCCAGGGGCTGTTCCCCACCGTGGGATCGAACCAGGTGTATCCCACTCCCACGGACGACATTCCGCCGAACAGCTCGATCCCGGCCCCGCTATCGAAGCGTCTCAGGCTTTGCTCGTCGCACCACCATCCGGAGAAGCCTCCCCCGGGAAACCGCAGGGAGATCCTGTCCGGCTCCTCCAGCGAAGTGTCGGTGTAGCAGACGCCTATGGAGAGACCTACGTCCGAAAAAAGCGCGTAGCCCGCCGGATTCACCAGGTCGGCATCTCCAACCTCGGGGTAGGCGGTCCAGTCGAAAAGCGGCTCCGGACCGGGAAGGCCGCCGGCCGCCGTGATCACCGCAAACACCATCAATACAATCGATGAGCGCATGTCGCTCCTCCTCCCAGTACGCCGGGCCGAATTCCAGGACTCGATTGGACATTATACGAAATCTTTCCCGGCCCAACTCACTCGCCCCGTCGACACCGAAGGCGGGGACGATTATCTACGGTTCGGTTTAAGATGGTGTTCCTAAAAACCAGGAGTTGGTCGACGATGGGACGCTCCGGCATTCTTTCCAGAAGCTGGCCGACCCTGGCGGTGGCGATCATTCTGGCTCAGTGCTGCTGCCTGGACGACCCGGTAGACTTCACCGAGCCCAACCGGTACCGCTCGCAATTCGAGCTGCTCTGGGAGACGTTCGACCGGGAGTACATCGGCTTCATCTTCGTCGACGTCGACTGGGAGGCTTCCTACTCCAGGTACAGCGAGATGGCCGACACGGTTACCTGCCGGGGCGGCCTGGTTTCGGTCCTCACCGAGATGCTCTCGCCCCTGGAGGACGGGCACATCTACCTCTACGAGCCCTCCGGAGGTTACCACTATCCCTGCTCCATTGCCTACCACCAGAACTACGACATGGGCGTTCTGTGGAACAACTACCTGGTCGAGCCGGACAGCTTCTGGGTGGTCGACGAGGTATGGGGCGGCTGCGCCCTGGGCGACTCCATTCCCTACGTGATGTTCACCTACTGGGACGATTCTTACTACATAGGCGACCTGGACGACTTCCTGGACCGGTTTCCCAACGCTCCCGCCGCGATCTTCGACATCCGGATGAACGACGGCGGGGACATCACCGCGGCCAAGTTCGGGGCCAGGGAGTTCTGCACCGATCATGTAACCGGCTTTTACAAGATCTACCGTGAAGGTCCGGAGCACGACGACCTTTCCCCGCCCCGGGCGTACAAGGTCGAGCGGTACTACAAGGCCTGGGAAAGGCCGGTGGCGTTGCTGGTGGGCGAGCGGTGCCAGAGCACGGCCGAGGCCTTCGCCTGCATGATGGACCAGATGCCTCAGGTGACCATCATCGGCGACACCACCAGGGGCCAGGTCAACGAGCTATCCGGCGAGTCGATGCACCAGCTGGGCGACTACGTCTACTACTGGACCCCGGACTGGACCATAGCCACCGCCTCCGACACCTCCTGGGTACAGGGAGTGGGCGTGCCGCCCCACATCTTCGTACAGGCTACGGAGGAGGACTTCGAGGCCGGGGTGGACCCGGTGCTGGATTACGCCCTGCAGTGGGCGGGCGAGCAGGCTAGAGGTCGGTGAGAACCAGCAGGTACTGCCCGCTTCGATGGGTGGTGACGTCCCACGGGTAACCGTCCACCGCGATTCCCTTGATAACGTCCAGGGTAAGGGGGTCTATCACCGCCACCACCGTTCCCCCGTCCGAGGCACAGGCCACGAAGAAGTACTTTCCCTCCGGATGCACGCAGACGCACGTCGGGTTACCGGGCATCTCCAGGGTGGCCTCGATAAGGGGAAAGTAGCCGCTTGCCATCAGGGCCGTTCCCGCGGGCGAGCCCCAGTGGGGTTGGATGACGCATGATAGTAGGCTGTCCGGCAGGATCGCCACCTCTTCACAGGGGCTTCCGGTATAGATACGGCAGCCGTACATGTCCTGGGTGTCGAACATCTCGTAGCTGCCCGAGCTCTCCGAGGAGACTATGCCCAGGTAGTCGTGACCACCATCGAAGCCGGCAATCCCCACGGGGCGGTACCTGAGCTCCCGCTCCCTGACCAGCCGGTTGTCCTCGGTGTCTATCTCCCGGACCTTGTCGTCCGAGCCGTCCACCACGTAGACCCTCATAAGCCCGCTGACCGACGAGCACATGTCCGCCGGAGCCGGACCCACCTCGAACTGGTCCACCACCTCGTTCCCGTAAAGATTTATGTCCAGGATCTTCCCCCCGGCGTCTATCAGGTAAACCCTTCTGCCTCCGGGGACCCTGGACATTCGTCTGTAGCCACCGCCCAGACCACTGGAGCCCACCCGGTAGGAGGTGTCCACGGACATCGTCTCGGAGTTGACCCTGTACAGCCTGCCGGAAGACGATGCCACCAGGAACTCGTCGTAGTCTATCGAGCAGAGCGACCTCGCCCCCTCCAAACCTCCCATGGTGCTCTCCACGGAGAGTTCGGATATGTCGATCATCGCCACCTGGCCCTCGCCCCCGGTCTCGTACTCGGTAATGCTGTGGCAGGCTGAAACGGCCAGCACGGCGCAGAGCAGGCCCAGCCGCGCCCTCACCAGATCACGTCCAGCCTGGCCAGAAAATGCCGGGCCGAGGACCAGGCCCCCGGGTTGCCGGTGGGCCCTCCGGGCTCCCCGGTGCTCAGGTAGTGGCCGGTGTCGAGTATCCGGCTGACATTCCTCCGGTCGAACAGGTTGTACACGGTGACCCCCGCCCTCAGGTCCACCGGTCCCACCGGTATGCTCTTGGATGCCACGACGTCGGTCCGCATGGTCCACGGGTAGCGCTCGGTGTTCACCCGGGGCTGCTCCGACTCCCCCAGTGGAGGGCTGTAGGGGAAGCCGCTTCCGTAGCACCAGTCCACGGTCAGCTTGCCGCCCTCCAGGAAGCGCCACCCGGCAAGGGAGGGTCCGCCGCCGTAGGGCATCGACAGGGTGAGGTTGAGGTCGGCGGTGTGGGTCTGGTCCCAGTCCAGGTAGTTGTCCTCCCGGGGTGGGATTATCAAGCCCTCGGTCGCGTACTCCCACTGCTCGGTGGGCGTGGAGTACCTGCCCTTGGCTATGGAGTAGGTGTAGCCCAGACTGCCCGATATCCACGAGCCGGGAAGCTGCAGAAGCTTTACCTCCATGCCTCTGACCGTGCCGTGGCTGTCGTCGTTGTCGTAGATGTAGATGTAGTCGTAGGTCTCGCTGTACTGCTCGGACGTCCTCACCAGCCCGGTTATGTCTTTGTAGAACGCGGAGACAGCCACCGAGGTCAGCTCGGCGAACAGATGTCTCAGCCCCAGCTCGTAGGATATGGTCTGCTCCGCCTCCAGGTCTGGGTTGCCCAGTATGGAGTTTGGTCCGGAGGGGTTGTAGTCGGTCCCGAAGAACAACTGGTTGAGGTTGGGCATCTGGAAGTAGTGGCCGTAGGTGGCGAAGAAGACGTCGTGGGTGGATATGGGATGGGTCATCCCTATCCGGGGACTGACCTGGTACTTGGCGGGTATGTCCGTCAGGGTGCCTTCGTCCAGGGAGAGCTTCTGGGTATTGGGGTCGAAGTAGTCGAACCTGAGCCCGCTGTTCAGCACCAGCCCCCCGGTGAACCTCGAGGTGCCCTGTACGTAGGCCCCTCCCGCGTGGGGATAGGCGTTCCACAGGCTGACGTACTTGTCCTGGGAGCTCTCCACGTGCACGCTGTAATCGTAAATGTCGTAGTAGCGGCCCTCCAGACCGGTCTGCAGCTCCAACCCGTCCCCGAAGCGGGTTACCAGGTCGAAACGCCCGTTGACCACCTTGCTCATCGACTCCAGCCACACGTCCGGATGCACCCCGGCATGGTAGAAGCCCAGTGAGTCGGACACCCTGTCCTCCGGATGGTAGCCGCTGTACCAGTCGGGAGGGGTGAGATCGCCGCCCTGGTAGCCTCCGGCCTCCGAGCGTATCCGGCGCCAGTTGGCGAAAATGTTCCGGTTGAGCTTCAGGTCCACGTAGCTCTCGTCGCCCACCATCTGGGTCAACATCAGGGTGTAACCCCAGTCCTCCCTGAATCTTATGGGAAGCGCGTAGTCCAGATCCCCTCCCAGGTAGGGAACGCCTTCTATGTAGATGGGCTCGTCGTACCTGGACCAGGCCCATTCGTCCCAGCCGTTCTGCCGGTAGAAGTAATGGCCCAGGAACGACAGCTTGGTGCCTTCCGACAGCCTGGCGGTAACCTTCATCGATCCGGTCAGTCCGTTCTGCCAGTTGTTCTCCCAGCTGCCCCGGCTGTCGGTGAGGTTCCTTCCGCTTCGGAGCCAACCGAGGGCCCCGAAGAACCGGGCGTTCCAGGGCACGTTGATCCCCATCGCCGGCAGGAGGTACTCGGTCATGGGTTCCGGGCCACCCAGGGTGGCCTCTACGTTGGCGCACTGGGATCGGAAATCGTCGTTCTCCGATGGCTCGGTGTAGTTCCGGGCCACGTCCTCCCAGCCGATCTCGGTCATATCCCCGCCCTTGAGGTGCAGCTCGGCCTCGTAGGTGGGGCCGCCCTCCCTGGTCACCATGTTGACTATGCCCGACATGGCGTTGCCATACTCCGCTCCCAGCCCACCGGTGGTCACCGACATCTCCGACAGCGCGGACATGGGAACCGAGGAAGCGAAGGTGTTCTCGATCGGCGACCTCATGGGAATCCCGTCCAGCAGGAAGGCCACCTCTCCCGGGCGCCCTCCCCTCACATGGATGGCACCCCTTCTGAAGACTATGCCCGGCTGGTGACGAACCGCGTCCAGAACCCCCGAGACGGGCATCAGGCCTATCTCTTCCCGGTCTAGCACATGGATGGTGGCGGGCACGTCGTGCAGTATAACGCTGCGCTGATCCTTGACCTCGATCACCGTGTGTCCCGCCGCCGCCTCCCGCAGGGTGAAATCGATCCTGGTCAGTTGGTCGGCGACTATGGTCACCCCTTCCTTGGTCACCGGAGCCATGCCCACCAGCCTGGCGGTTACGGTGTAGCTTCCCGCGCTGAGCCGGGGGATGTAGTACTCACCGTTCTCGTCGGTCATGCTGCCGTAGGGAGTCCCCTCTATGATCACGCTGGCTCCCACCACCGGCTCGCCGGACTCATCGGTTACCGTGCCCGCCATGGTACCCAGGGTACCGGCCATGGCCACCGTGGTCAGAATCAAGACACTGAGGTAGGCTATCGGTTTGATGATTCGCTCTCCGTTCCCGACGGGATCTCGGGTTACTCCGGCTTGTAGCCCAGTTTGTGAAAAGGGTTCACAACGCTGGATGCGATGTTCCTCAGGTGAAGGCTTATTCTCTTGAAGTACCTGAAGAGCAGGCAGTAGGCCACGGCCGTGCGTACCTCCAGGTCCTGGTCGCCCGCTATGGTCTGCAGATGAGCGTCGCAGGTGTTGCTAATCCAGGTGTAAACGGACATAACCTGCTTGGCCTTCTCCGGGTCCGCGTCCGCGAAGGCTTTTCTGGTGGTCACCGTGGAAGCCTCTATTTTCTTTCTTATCTCCGCCACGACCGTATCGTACGTGGGGTTGATCAGCTTCCCCCTTGCTATCTGGGTCAGCTCGGTGATGTTCTTGGCCAGGTCCCCCACCCGCTCGATGTCGATGATAATGGAGATAAGCACCAGGGAGGCCGTCACGTCCTGGTTGGGGTTTATGGCCAGATGCTCCAGGACCTTCTTGCGAATGTCCACCTGCGTCTGGTTGAGCTCCCTGTCCATGGCGTAGACGTTGGCTTCCTCATCCGGATAGTTCGTCACCACCTCCATGGCGAAGGAGAACATCTCGCTGGCCTTGTCTATGGCCGACGCGCTCTCATCCAGCGATTCCTTGAGAAGAACGTCCTCCTGCCACCAGGAGAACAGTCGTTTGAACAATGCTTACCTCCAGACGAACATCAGAACCAGGGGTACTAGATAAAACATTACGCCAATGTAGACAATGGCCAGTATTCTGTTTCTTGCCACCTGGTTACCCAACTCTTTGGCCAGCCCTATGGGTACGAACCGGAACGGGTAGAGGATGCATATGCCCAGCACATTGAACACCAGATGGGTAAGGGCGATGGTTATGGCCAGCGGGTTCGCGGTGGCCAGGGAAGCCAGTATGGCTGTGAACGTGGTTCCTATGTTGGTCCCCAGGGTGTAGGGAAAGATCTTCTCCACGGATATTATCCGGGCCCCCACCAGAGGTACGGCCAGCGAGGTGGCCACCGAGCTGCTCTGGATGACCGCCGTCAGCGAGCCTCCCATCAGAAACGCCCGAACCGGCCGGTCGAAGATGTACTCGTTGATCCTTTTCTCGGCCTGGGTTGCGACCAGCCCCCTCATCAACCTGGTGATGACCCGGAGCGAAACGAACAGCAGAAGAAGGGCGATGATCAGCATCCCTACGGGCTGGCCCAGGGCCACGACTCGAAGAAAACCCACCACGGGGCCGGTAACCAGCTTCACGGGGTTGAGCAGCTCTATGCCTCCCACGTTGACGAAGGCCTTGGTCAGGAACGAGGAGATGCGCTCCAAGAGCGAGAACTTCACCTGCAGCGGAAGCAGTATCACCACGGCCAACAGGTTGAAGAAATCGTGCACCGTCGCTCCGGCGAAGGCATGGGTAAACTCGCTGCGCCTGTGCACGTGGCCGAGGGAGACGACGGTGTTGGTAATGGTGGTCCCGATGTTCGCGCCCATAACTATGGGCACGGCGTTCTGTATGGTCAGGCTGCCGCTGGCCACGAAACCCACCACTATGGAGGTGGTGCAGGACGAACTCTGGACTATGGAAGTGGCCAGTATGCCCACCAGCAGGCCCTTTACGGGATTCGTGGTCTGGGCGATGAGGGTCTCGGCGAAATCGGCGCCGAAGAGCTTGAAGGAGCAGCCCATCAACCGTATGCTGACCAGGAAGAGATAGACCAGGAGCAGGAAGAACATGATCTTGTAGGCCACGTCCCGCCTGGACAGACCCGTCCGCTCTTCCCCGATCTGACCGTTACCGCCGAGATCCCGCAATGTACCCCTGTTCGTGCCGATGACCTTCCAGACAAGGCCTCGAGCCGCGGTTCCTTGAGTTATTCCGGAGCCCGTCTTCCCTCCTCGCCGCATACCCCCGGGGAAGACCGGCTCGATTCGCGTGATGTACCGGAATCATACATCGAATCGCCGGCCGATGAAATGCCATCCACCACCCAAGGGAGACAGAAGCATTCCCGAGGTTGACGGCGCAAGTGCCGTAAGCTCCTATTCTAGCCATCGTCGTTCTCGCTTCGGAAACCAAAAGCAGGTTACGGAGGTCTATGCCGCTGCTTAAAGTCTTAGAGGGGCACTACAGATCCCTGGAGGGGTCGCTGGTAGCGCTGCTGTCCGAATTCGCCGAAGATCCTTCGGCCGTCACGGCGGTGGTGACGACCGGCAGGCCGCTCCTGGAGCGACTACAGCGGATTCTGACCCATGATGCCCCGGTCCTCGCCGGCTGCCAGTTCTTTCCAGGTCTTTCCAGGCTGGCCGCCAAGCTGGCCCGGCCGGTACACCGGGAGAGAGGGGTCAGCCATGCGGACAGCGCTCTTCTGGTTCTCCGGGCCATAAAGCAGCTGCCCGAGGGGGAACCCTTCTCCGGGCTTTCTGGAAGCATTCCCGCCGCCCACTCCCTGGGCCGCTTCTTCGAGAAGCTTCTGGACCTGGGAATAGACAGCCGGGCCTACAACACGACGTCGATGATGCTGAAAACCGATCCGGGCCCGGTCGCCCGGTCGGTGGCCGAGCTGTTCGAAGGCTACGAGTCGGCCAGAAACCGGCTCTATCCCCGAGCCGCGGACCGGCTGGTCGACTCCTACGATGGAGCCGGTCTACCCTTCGACAATCTGATCCTCTACGGATTCTACGACCTCAACCCGGGCCAGAGGAGGTTCGTGCGCAAGCTTCTCTCCACGTCTACGGACTGCTACTGGTTCAGCCCCCTGAGCGATGCCTCGAAATGGGAGGAGCTGTACAGAAGAACCTCCGAGCTCCTGGGCAATCACTCCTCCGACAGGGTCCGAACCGATACCCTGGTGTCGCAGGGACCGTTCATGGACATCGCCGGCGCGATGCTCAACGACCAGAAGCTGCCCCCGCCTCCGGAAGGCCTGAGGGTGGTATCGACGGAGGGTGAGACCGCCACCGTCAGGGCGGTGCTGAAGCGCGTATCGGAGCTTTGCGATTCGGAGTTCGTACCCCTGGAAGCAATCGCGGTGGTGGGAAGGGAGGAGACCCGGAGGAACGTCTGCCGGCTTGCCCACCACGAGGGCGTTCCGGTGGCGGAGAAGCTTTCGGTTCCCCTGTCGGAGTTTCCGCTGGGTGAGCTTCTGGCCGCAGTTATCGAAGTCGAAGAGAAGGGTTACCACTACTCCGCCCTACAGACCATTGTCAGAACGGGTTGCCTGAATCCGTCGCTGTCTCCCGACCGGGAGACCATCAACGGGCTGGTCAGCGCCAGCGGGGTGAGAAGCGGGCTCGCCGCCTGGAAGGAGGCCGCCTCGAACGGCAAAAGTCTGGAGAGCTTCGACTCGCTGCTTTCGGCTCTCGCCGAGCTGGCAGACGATCTGCCCGATACCGCTGCTCCGTCCGCTTTCGCCCGGCTGACGGCTAGAAGGGTCGAGGGATGGCTGTCCGATGAGACGCCCGTGGCCCTGCTGAATCGAATGCTCTCCGAGGATCGCTTTCTCTCCCCGGTGGAGGTAGATCGAAAGGGCTTCGCCGCGCTGCTTCGTCTGGAGCTGTCCCACGACCGGGTCGAGATTCGGAGGGCGGATCCCCAGGGCTTCCATCTTCTTTCCCCGGAAACCGCCAGGGGCACTCTTTTCGACGCGGTGCTCTTTACGGATCTGGAGGAGGGGGTCTTCCCCCAGCTTCCCCGGGAGGATCCCATGCTGCCTCCCGAGCTGCGGCGGAAGCTCCAGCTTCCTAGCGAGACCATGGGCGTCCGGGAGCAGGGATTCATGTTTCTTCAGAGCATGGAAGCCACCGCCCGTCACGCGGACCTGGTTCACATGGTGATGACCTCCGAGGGCAAGGAGTGCTACCCGTCGATGTTCATTCAGCCCCTGTCGGATCATCAAGGATTGGAGAAGGTCCACGTTCCGGGGGGGCCGGTCGAATCCCTTCTGGGTGGATGCCATCCCGGCCAGACCGCCGCCCGCCAGGCTCTGGCCAAAAAGCCTCCGTTGCAAAGGCCCTTCCTATACGACGCCCTGAGCGCCGAGTTCGAGAGGATCTCTCCAGCCCCCCTGGGGGTGTTCGACGGAGTCCTGGGAAAGGGGGTGGTAGAGCTACCGTCCAGGTGCTCGGCCACGGCCCTGGAGAGTTACCTACGCTGCCCCTTCAAGTACCTGGCCGAGCGGGTCTGGGGGCTCCGGGAGCGCCCCAGCCCGGGCATAACCAGCCGGTTGGAGCCCACCGTCAAGGGCAGCCTTATGCACCAGGCCCTGGAGAGAGCGCTTTCCAGGCACGGCTTCTCCGCGCGGCTGGATGAGGTCCGTGACGTTCTGCGGAAGGTCTGCGAGGAGGCCGGTGTCGCCCAGACGATGGGTAACGCGGCTCTGGCCGAGAGGTTCGTGGAGCTCCATTCCAGATCCCTCCACGCGTTCATGCACTCCCTGGCCTCCCGGAAGTGGAAACTGAAGGAGGTCGAGCAGCTCAGGGAGGGACGTTTGGGTAAACTGTTGCTCAAAGGCAAGATAGACCTGCTCTTCAGGGGACCGGAGGGTCTGGTGGTCGCAGACTTCAAGAGCGGCAAACCTAAGGGAACAAAAAAGGTAGCGAATTACGTCCTTACCGGAAAGATGTTCCAGCTGCCCTTCTACTTCGTCCTCCTGGCTCCCGAGGAGCTGCCCGTTCTCGCCGGATACCTGTACCTCGACCAGGCCTCCGACCGCCAACCGATGTTCGAGGCCGGGCGGGTCGAGGAGATGCTGCCGGCCGCCGCCGAGGCCGCGACCAGGCTGGACGGCCTGATGAAAGAGGGATTCTTCCCCCCGATCGCCGAGAAAAACGTGTGTTACAACTGCTGCTTCCGCGAGCTCTGCCGGCTTACCCCCGAGGACCGCATTAAGTGGAAGCGGGAGAACGATTCCCGGGTGCAGCGATTGGAGGGCGAGAGCGGATGAGCAGGCCCGCCGACCACGAGTCCAGAAAGCGTATCATCGACGAAAGGGAGCGGAACGTGGTGGTGGAGGCCAGCGCCGGCACGGGCAAGACCACCCTGATGATAGAGCGCATCGCGGCCCTTCTGGAAGCGGGAAACAGCATCCGCAGGCTGGTGGCGGTCACCTTCACCAAGGCCGCGGCGGCGGAGCTCAGGGCGCGCACCCGGCAAAAGCTGGTGCAGGCCGGGCTGACCGGGCAGCTCCGGGAGCTTCCTCTGGCCCACATCTCAACCATCCACGGCTTCGCCCGACACATCCTTAGGTACTACTCCCATCTCACCGGAGTCGACCCCCTGTTCGAGTACGGACCGGAACGTCACCGGGAGCCGGATATCGCCAGGCTGTGGGACGAGTACCTCTCCGGCCTGGACGGAGAGCTTCTGCGTCAGTGTGCTCCTCTTCTGGAGAGGGCGGGATCACAGGGGCTGCTCGAGCTGGCTCTGGGGATGGAGCAGCGGCACTGGATCGACGACCCCGGCGTGTTCGGGTCGCTCTCCTCGCTGCAGGAGCGACTGAAGAGCGAGCTGCACGACCAGCTGGATCTGATGGGCGAGGAGGACGGCTGTCGGGACAAGTCCGACAAGCTGTACGAAGCGCTGGTAAGCTGTCGGGAGCTGGTGAACCTCTCGCTCTACACCGCAGCCGATCTGGACATAGACCGCATAGGGACCGCTCTGAAGGCCGCCAGGCCGGGAAACCAGGGGAAAAAGGACAACTGGGGAGGCGAGGAAGGCAAGCGGAGGGTCAAGGAAGCTTTGAAAGACATCACCACGGTCATCGGGGAAGCTCTTCCCAGCCTGGCCGGGGCCGGGTACGTGGTGCCGCTCTGGGAGCTCCTGGAGCCTTTCGTAACCATGCTGCGTAAGAGGGTGAGTGACGATCCCTCCTACGTCCCCTTCGACGAGCAGCTGCTCCTGGCGACCAAAGCGATCGCCGAGAGCGAGGAGATCAGGGAGGACCTGAGAAGGAGGTTCGACCACGTCCTGGTGGACGAGTTCCAGGATACGAGCAGGCTGCAGGCCGAGCTGTTCGGCAATTTCCTGCGAACGCTGGACGGAACCTTCGAAAAGGGTAGCATCACCGTAGTGGGAGACCCCAAGCAGTCCATATACGGCTGGCGCAACGCGGACATAGAGGTCTACTCCAAAACCATCGACGCCCTGCGGGAATCGGGCGCGCTGGACCAGTCGATAAGCGTCAACTTCCGCAGCACGGAGACAATCGTAGCCTTCGTCAACGCTTTCGGACAGGCGCTGTTCGAAGCCCAGGATCCCGAAGAGGTCCCCTTCGGCTGCACCTATTCCCCCATACAGCCCCGCGAGAACGCTCCCCCCGGAGAGCCGGTCAGGTTGCTGAGGTTTCCCCGGAAGCTGGCAGACGGTACCAGGCCCAGGGTCCCGGACTGCGCCGCGAGGGCCGCCTCCTGGTTTGCGCGGCTCATTGAAGAAGGATGCGCCAAGGGCGACCAGCCGGGCGATTACGCCCTGCTGGTGCGCAAGGGCACCCACGTGCCGATCTTCGTCGGCGCGCTCAGGCAGGCGGGCATAAAGGTATCCGTCGCGACCAGATCGAACTTCAAGAAGCGTACGGAGGTGTCGGACCTCAGGGAGCTTCTGCGCTGCCTGTCCGCCCCCTCCGACCTGCAGGCCTGGATCCACACCCTCCGATCCCTGGCCTTCGGCGTCGACGACGCATCCATAACCAGGGCCAAGGCCCGGGGCTGCACGGGCTACCTGGAGCCCAGCGATAAAACCCCGCCGAAAGTGTCCAGGGCCAACGCGATGCTCCGCACTCTCAGGGAGGCGGCGGTCAGGCTTCCCCTGCCCGACCTGCTTCTGCGGATCTACTACCGGACCGACCTGATGGCGGCCATCTCGGGGGCGAGATACGAGGTGGACAGAAGGCTGTCCAGCCTGCAGAGCGTCCTGGAATGGGCGGTCGAAGGCAGGGCAGTCACCTGCGGGGGGATGGCCGAGCTGCTGGAGAAGGAGCAGCCCGTGACGGAGGGGTTGGAGGACCCGGCCCGTCCCAGGCCGGACATGCGGGCGGTAACCCTGGCCACCATATACCGCTCCAAGGGCTTGGGCTACAAACACGTAGTATTGGCCGAGATATCCGGCAAAAGGGGCGGGGGTAGATCGGACATCCTAACCACCTACGACCATGGACGGATCGCGGCCTTCAGCATGGGATCGCGCAGGAACTACCTGAGGGGCCCGAACTACCCGGAGATCGAACGCATAGAGAACGCCAGAAACAGGGCTGAGAAAAGAAGGCTCTTCTACGTCGGAGCGACCAGGGCCATGGAAAGCCTTACCCTGATATACTCCGATGATACCATGATGGCCGAGGCCGCAGAGCAGGCCGTCCGTCGTCTAAAAGGAGACGTCCTGCAGCGCGAGCTGGAGCCCGAGGAGGAAAGGCCGCCGACCTTCGACAGGCCCGTCCTGAGCCCGCCCGAGCGCATCGACGACCCTCCGGCCGGGCCGCTTTTCCCCATCTCGATCACCTTCGAGGAGCCCACCCCCGAGGAGGAGCTGGGCCTGAGGACCCACGCCATCCTGGAGGTTATCGACTTCGACCGTCCCCGGGAATGGATCGAGGAGAACGCCGACCCCGATGACGAAGCCGCCAGGCTGGCCCTGGCCTTCTTCGAGATGGACCTTCCCTTCGACCTGCAGGCCTGCACGGTCCTAGGGCGGGAGTACCCCCTGGTAGTCAAAGGGCAAACGGGTACCGAGGAAGGGTACATAGACCTTCTGCTGGACGACGGGGAAAAACTGATCGTGGTAGACTACAAGACCGACCGGATCCCACCGGAGGGTATGAGCTCGCTGGTGTCCCACCACCGCAGCCAGCAGCTGGGCTACGTGGAAGCGGTGCAGAAGGCCTTCGACCGCCCGGCGCTCTCCTACCTGGCCTTCCTCCGCCCCCCCGCCGGGACGTTCTTAAAGTAATTAAAGTAATGCTCTAACTGTAAGTTTATCAATTAGCTGTAGTCTATTTTGGGCCAGCGCTCCCAAAACCGATTACTTAAGGCTCCTCGATTAATAGTTCAAAAGGTTTAGGAACGTCCCTCCTATTTGATGACGGTGACCTTGAGAGAGGTCATTTGGTCGTCCTGGGTCAGGCGGAGGAAGTACACGCCCGGGGACAGCGCCGAGGCGTCCCAGGATACGCTCATCCGTCCCCGTACCTCACCCTGGAATGGGGTGGCCACTCTGCGGCCCGCTATGTCGAACACCGCCAGCTCGCTCTCGCCGTTGGCCCTCAGGTCAACTACCGTGGACGCCATCACCGGGTTGGGAGCCAGTATGTGCAGCCCGGAGGGACCCGGCCGGGGCGCGCTGGGCTCGTCGGCCACGCCGGTCTCACCCCAGACCACCATGTCCACCGAGGGGTCGCCCATAAGGTTGTAGCCCTCGAAGTAGTACTGCTTGCGCGAGCTGCTGCTCTCGTACACCGCCATCTTGCCCTGGTTGAGGAATCCCATCGGCCATTCGATGCCGGTGTCCAGGAAGGACTCGAACTCGGCCTTCTCTTGCCAGTCGTCCTCGTCCCAGTACGTGGAGGGATCCGAGCCCCAGAACCACAGGCCTCCCCGACCGTCGGTCCGGGTCCAGGTCTCGCACCAACCGGTACCCGTATCGAAGCTGCCGGTCAGACAGGCGTGCGACAGAACTCCTGGGAACATGCCGTCGTTGGTAAGCTGATTGAAATCGCTCTGCCCGAAGCTCATGTCGTGCCAATAGGTCTCCGAGCCATGGCCGGAGAACGTAAGCATGGACACGCCCCCGTTGATGGAGGTTATGGCGTCGTCGGCGTTGGAGCCGTAGGTGTCCGGGTAGACCTTGTCCCAGGTGTAGCCCAGCGGGTCGAGGTAGTTGTCTATGCAGTAGTTGTGGGTTCCCTCGCTTACGTTGGAGTTGTCGCTGCTCGCTATCCAGCAGGTGTTCTGCACCCAGGAGGTACTCCCGGATACGTTCTGCTCGTAGTCCCTTACCCTGCTCTCCATGAGATCGGTCTCGCCGGCCGTCCTCACCGAGAACCTGCCTATGTAGGCGTCGGGCAGGTAATCGCCGTCGTCCAGGGCGGAGTAGTACAGGTCGGTCACCCCGCTGTACTCGGTGGGGTCGCAGGCCGGCACGTACTCCTCGTCACCCACCAGCAGAACGAACTCCACCGGATCCGGCCAGTTCTCTATGGCGTCGTGTATGTAGGCCTTGATCTCCTCGGAGGTGCTGCCGGTGACCGAGAGGTCGACCATGGTAACGTCGAAGCCCAGGCTTTCCTTCCAGCTGACGAACTCGTCCATGGCGGTGTCCACGAAGTCCGCGTCACCAACAATCAGGTAGGGCGATGGCGGGGTATCGAAACCAGCGTCCAGCTCGAAGGTGCCGTAGTTCGTGAGCATGCTTTCCAGCTCGCGGTCGAAGTAGGCCGAGCGGTAGCGTTCGGCCAGGTCGAAGCTGCGCTGAACGTCTCCGCCTTCGTAATCTATTCTCACCCCGGCCTTGCGAAGCAGATCGAAGCTGCATCTGGAGGGATTCCACCTCAGGGGCGTCACCTCCACCAGAACCAGCCTTCTACCCCGCATCATGCCGGCGTCGGTCAGCCTGACCCAGTTCTCGGGGAACGACTGCCCCTGGTCGTAAACCGCCGGGTCCAGCTCCATCACGAACTCGTCGTAGGGTCTACTTTTGGGCGCGGACAGAACGCCCGGCTCCACAGGGGTTGCCGTTCCAGGCAGCTGGTCCAACTCCACCTCGGTGGTGATGACCTCCATCTCCGCGCCCACCGGCACCTCCAGCCACGCCCTGTAGACGGGCAGCCTGGGCATCCGGAAGTCCGCCAACACTTCCGCGCCCCGCATGGACACGGAGGTAAAGGTTTGTCCCTTAAGCTCGACAGTGGAGAATTCCGGCTGCGCGGCCTCCAGGGCGAAGGTTATACCCTCCACCGTGCTCTCGACGGTGACCAGACCGGCGGCCATACACATGCCGGACGCGATCATCAAAACGAAAAGAATCCTCGACATTTTCCGCTCCTCTCGATGGGAATTCCTACTACCTTGCCGATGTAGTATCCGGTGTTCGGTCCAAACCGTCAAGCACTATCCGCTCGCCAAGTTATTGAAAGAGCCTGCATTCTGTTGATAAAGACCGTTTCCGGCATCTGCGGTTCCAACCGTCACAACTTCCAAGTTCCCCACCTGGTTCCTACAGGTGGCGCCCGGATTCGTTTTCGATTAGCAATATGGGCGTCAACTCGGCTTCACCGGCACGGAAGGGAACATTAACACTTGGCAATAGTCAAACCCCCGGACAGCGTAAGGCCCAGCAAGATTCGTGGAAGCGGCTACTCCAAGTTCTTCAAGGCCGTCCTGGCCGGCCCGGCGGACGGCTGCAACCGATTCTCGCTCTCCGCGATCTCCCTCCGCCCGGGCGGCCACACCCCCAGGGAGTCCTTCCCGGGGGGCAGGGCCTACCACGTTCTTTCCGGCGAGGTCACCCTCATCGACGGCGACGGAATGATACACAACCTGGCCCGGGGGCATACGGTCTTCCTGCAGCCCTGGGAGGAGTTCCACCTCCGGAACGACTCCGAAGACACCACGGAGCTCCTGCTGGCCTCGGAGACCAGGTAGAACGTGGGCGGCGACCGGGAGATAGCCGCCGACCTGCACATGCACAGCACCTACTCCGACGGCGATTTCCCCCCGGCCCGATTGGCCCGGACGGTCGCAGGTCTTGGCTACAGGGCCTTCTCCCTGACCGACCACGACACGGTGGCAGGGCTCACCGAGGCCTCGGACGAAGCGGATAGGCTGGGGCTGCTCTTCGTTCCCGGCATGGAGGCCACGGTCCGTTTCCGGCGAGAGTTTTTTACCGGCTCGCTGCACTTGCTGATCTATTTCACCTGGGAGATGGCCATCGGGTCGTCGCTGATGTACGATCTGACAGACCTGGTGGAGAGCGGCAGGGGCCCCGGTCTGGTCGTAGAGAGGGTGAGGGCCATAAACCGGATCTTCGGGCCGGACGGCTCCGAACCTTTGCTGCAAAAACCCCTGGAGGAAGAAGAGATCCACGGCTACAGCTCCCACGCCAGCCGGCGCCACTTCGCCCTGGCCCTCTCGGAGATACACGGCCTGGGCCCCGAAGAGGTTAACGCGGTCATATCCAACGACAGCCCGGCCTACGTTCCCTCCGGGGTGGAGCTGGAGGGATTCTCCCCCTTCCTTTCCAAGCATCCGGCACTCCCAGTGCTGGCCCATCCGGCGGCCGGCAGCTACCCCGGCGACAGCCACTACAGCGAGGTGCTGCCTCCACTCGAGACGGTGGAGGCCCTTCTGCCGGAGTTCCTGGAGGTGGGGGTCCGGGGCCTGGAGGTGGAGTATCCCGGCCACACCGAGGAGCACAAGGAGTTGCTTAGGCAGTGGGCGGAGAGGCAGGATCTGGTGGTGACGGGCGGCTCGGACTGCCACGATGCCGACAAACGGCCCATGGGCGGAGTAGGTCTTACCGAGGAGGAGCTGTCACCGATCCTCCAGCAACTCTCAGCGACCTATTGATCTTTTCCCCTCGCCGGATCAGCGAGCTACGACCAGCATTCTGCTGACGCTGCGACCACCCGATACCGCTTTGATCAGGTAAAGACCGGTACCGTAATCGGAAAAGTCGACCTCCAAGGTGCCCTGACTGCCTTTCCAGCTCTGTCTCCTTCTTCCGGAGAGATCGAACAGCGAAACGTCGAACTCCCCCGTGCCGAAGTCTACCCGGGCCATGGACGAGACCGGATTCGGCGCAACGGTCAGCGTCGGCAACCCGGGCTCCACGGGTAGCGACCCGCTCTCCTCCACTCCCACGCTGATAGGCTCTGCAAGATAGGAGACCGTCGCTATGGATCCCTTAATGCAGTTCGTACCGAACGGAAAATATTCCATGTAGTTGGCCAGCAAGTCCGACGTCGAGTGGTAATACGGGTTGCTGTATACCTCCTGCTCGATACCCAGGACCGCCGGGTATCCGTGGTTCCAGAAGGACGAGTGATCGCTTGACGTCATCCCCGGATTGTAGTCGATGTTCTTCTGCAACACCGGTACGTAAGTGTCGGAGATAGCGTCCAGGGCAAGCGCCAGACCGGTCGATTGCCCGTCGTAGACCACCCAGAATACGTCGTCCCCCTCCGGGGCGTAGAGGACCATATCCAGGTTAACCACGCCCAGGATGCTGTCCCCCGCGGATGCGGCCTCACTGGCGTAGTACGCGCTGCCGTATAGTCCCTGTTCCTCCCCGCCGAAGCAGAGATACCTGACCGTGTACCTGAAATTGTACGGCGACATCACCCTCGCCGCCTCCACCACCCCGATGGAGCCGCTGGCGTTGTCGTCCGCCCCGGGTGCGTCGGTCTGAGGATAGGGAGAAGTGCTGTCCAGATGGCCGCATATGATGTAGATCAGGGTCGAGTCCTCATGCCCCGGTTGCTCGGCGACGATGTTTTCGCAGTCGTAGCTTCCCATGTCGAAGTACTGCAGCTCTGCGTCTATTCCGTAGGAGGTGAACTTGTCGCGTACCCACATGGCCGCGGTATCGTAGTTGTCAGTGGAGGAGTATCTGGTGTCGAAGTCCTCCAGCAGCTGTATGTGGGCCTGTATGGTATCCTCGCTTATCGCTGCCACCATGTCCGCGACGTAGTCATCGTACTCTCCGCGCCTCATAATGGGCGCTGAATCTATCTGCGGTCGTACGGTCCGCATGGGTTGAACGAAGTGAACCCCCGGTAGGGACGTATAACCGGCCGGCACTTCCCCGCTCAGCCTGACAATCGCAACGTGGTCCTCGCTGAATAGAATTGTGCCCAGCTCGCCGGCGCGTGTAACGTGCTCAGGCCCCTGCAGGTGAACGATAACGTAATCTTCCAGAGGGCCCATTTCCGGTTCCAGCACCGTGATCCTGGGATTGCCCTCGGCAAGGGAGCCGTCACCGGCCACTATCATGTAGTCTTTCGTCACGTACAGGATTTGAACGTTATCCAGCAAAGGCCGGTCCACCGTCCTATAGTCGACCTCCACAGCCATCATGCTGCTCGCCGCGGCGGCTGCGCACAGGAGCGCTGCAAACGTTAAAGACCTGATCATCTAATCGTCCCTTTCTCTTTGGCGAAAGCCAACATTCCGCACAACAAGATAGCGAATATTATTTCCTAGGCAATGACTGGAGAATAACGTAAGTCAGCTGGCGTAGGTTCCTGCCGCGTTACGGATGGGCGTTCTCAGACCAGCTCTAGGGCCAGCTCGGCGGCCTTCCAGGCATCGGGCGCATATCCGTCGGCTCCGATGGATTGGGCGTAATCTGGGCCCACAACGGCGCCCCCCACCATGACCCTGGCCCCCAGGCCCCGGGAGCGGAGCAGCCCAATGACTTCCTCCATCCGGGGGGCGGTGGTGCTCATCAGGGCGGACAACGCTACCAGATCGGCGTTCTCCGCCGATGCCGTCTCCACGATCTCCTCGGAGGGAACGTCCCGCCCCAGGTCCACCACCCTGAAGCCTGCGTTGCGCAAAAACAGGGCCACCAGATTCTTGCCTATGTCGTGAATGTCACCCTTCACCGAGGCCAGGACCACGGTTCCCTTCACCGCCTCCGACTCCCCCAGAAGGGGACGTATCTTCTCCATAAGGGCCTCGGCGGCCTCGGCGGACGCCACCAGGTGGGGAAGGAACAGCTTGCGTCGGGCGTAGAGGTCACCCACCCTCTGCATGGCCGGGGCCAGGCACGCCTCGATCAGCCTGGAGGGAACCATTCCCTTCTCCCGGAGAAGCTTTCCGGATATCTCTCCCACCGCGTGCCTGTCCCCGGACAGGATGGCCCTTCGAAGCTCCTCCTCGGCCGAGGGCTTAACTTCTTCCTCGTCCTCCTCGGGAAGGGCGGTGGCCGCGTACTCCGCCGGGTCCAGTCGCCCCAGGAGCACCTGCGAGCCCACCAGGGCATCCCCGACCGACCTCTCGGTCACGTCCACTATGGCCAGGTCCAGGCCCTCGGCGGCCAGCATGGACAGGAACGATGCGTTGAGCCGGTGACGGCCCGGAAGGCCGTGGGACACGTTGGACACCCCGGCCACGGTCAGAAGCCCTCGTTTCCGCAACAGCCTCAAGGTGGCCAGAGTGACCTCCGGGTCGTTTCCGGCGGCCATGGACTGCACTATGGGGTCGGCTACCACCCGGTCCTCAGGAAAGCCTTTCTCTCGAAGTATCTCCAGGCCCCGCTCTATCTTCGAAAGCCTCTCCTCGGGGGTCTCCCCCAGACCTTTCTCGTCGATGGGAAGCAAAACGGCGTACCCTCCGTGCCGCAGAAGTATCTCCACCTTGGAGGCGATGTCCTTCTCCATGGCGGTGAGGGAGTTGAGAACACCCACCCCTCCCAGCCGCCGGAAGGCTTGTCGCAGAAGCTCGGGCGAGGACAGGTCCACGGACAAAGGTGGCCCGGACGCCAGCTTGGGAATAAGCTCGGAAACCAGTCCCTCGGGCACCATCTTCTCCAGGCCCAGGTTCACGTCCAGCAGGTCGGCGCTCTCCTGGCTGCGGGCGAAGGATACTATCCAGTCCACGTCTTCCGACCGGATGGCCTTCCGCAGCGGCTTGCGGCCGGTGGGGTTGAGCTTCTCCCCTATCGACAAAAGGCCCCGTCCCATCGGTACCACGGTGTCCAGCGAGGTCACCGCCCTTATTCCTTCCTTCTCCACCTCCTGCGCCGGCCTTCTTCCCACCAGCTCTACGTAGCGGGACACGTGTTCAGGCCCCGTGCCGCAGCAACCACCTATCAGGCTTACTCCGGCCCAGGCCATGTCCTCCGCCCACCCGGCGAACTCTTCCGGGGTCATCGAGTACCCGCCGTCCCGGTCGGGAAGCCCCGCGTTGGGCTCCACAACCACCGGCTTGGACGAGAAACGGGCCATCTCCTGGGCCACGGGAAGCATCCTCTCCGGGCCCACCGAGCAGTTGGCCCCCACCGCGTCCACCGGCAGCTGGTCGGCCAGTACCACCAGGGCGGCGGGAGGCGTTCCGGCCAGGGTGCGGTCTCCCTCCCCGAAGCTCATCTGGGCGGAGACGAAGCCGTTCGGACAGACGTCCCGGGCCGCCAGGGCGGCGGCCTTCAGCTCCCGGGGATCGGAGAAGGTCTCCAGGAAGAACACCTCCACCCCCTCGCCGGCCAGGGCCTTCATCTGGGCCTTGAACAGTCCGTAGGCTTCCTCCCAGCGCAGCCGACCCGAGGGATACATCACCTCTCCGGTGGGTCCCACGCTGCCGGCTACTATCATCCGGTCGCCCACCTCGTGCATGGCGGCCTGGGCCAGAACCCCGTTCACCCGGGCCACGTCCTCACCCTCCGGCAGCTTGGCGGCGGTGCCCCCGAAGGTGCAGGTCAGGCAGACGTCGGCCCCCGCCTCAGCGTACTCCCGGTGCATCCTCCTGAGAACGTCCTGGTGATCGGCCGCCCACAGCTCGAGGCAGGCCCCCGCGGGCATCCCGGCGACCATCAGGTAGGTACCGGTGGCCCCGTCCAGGAAGGCCACCCGCTGCCGCAGCAGCGATCGAAGGTCCTCCGCCCTACCCATGACGCCACCCCACCACGGCGGTGGAGCTCTTCCGGGGGTTCAGCATGTAAGTGTCCCTGGATACCTGCACTTCGTTATCCCCCAATGCTTTCAGTATCTCCACCTGATGATCCAGCAAGAAATCCCCGTAGCCGGGCGCGTACCGAGCGGTGCCCTCCATTCCTTCCATTCGCCGGGCGGACTGGGTATGGGCGGTCCTCATCACCTCTTCCACCATGGCCGAGGCGGCTGCGTCCAGCAGCATCGAATCCAGGTGCTCGCCCTCTGCGTCCAATTCCGAGCACTTCCGCTCGGGGTCGGGTCCCAGGGTTCCCAGGATAAGGGTCACCATCTCCGAGGAGGCCAGCCTGTCGGCGATCATGCAGCTTTTCAGAACCAGAGCCTCCGTCCTGAGGGCGCATTCCTCCCGGCCTTCGACATCCAGGTCCAGCGCCGCCCAGCCGGGCCGGGCGAGTTTCCCGAGCAGCTCCATCATCCTCTCGACTCGAGCCTCCATCTCCGAACCCGCCTCCTTGGGACAGGAGGCCCTTCTTAGAACGTGGGCCGGCGAGGGCATCACCTCCGCGCACTCCGGTGCGGCCCTCACAACCTTTCGCAAGCGCATCCTCCCCGCACCTCCGCGCCACAGCGGCTCTTCTTCTCCCCGGCCAGGCCGGTGGACTCCGCTATCTGCCTTATCTGCCGGTGGCGGTTCATGGTGTACAGGTGAACCCCGGGAACCCCGTTCTCAAGCAGATCGCACACCTGCCTGCTGGCGTACTCGATCCCCGCCCGCTCCATCTCCCTGGGGTCGTCGCCGTGATGGTCGAGCAGCTTGAGTATCCCCGCCGGTATGGAGACCCCGCACAGGTAGATTATCCTCTTTATCTGCGACGCGCTGAGTACGGGCATTATGCCGGGAACTATGGGTACATCTATGCCCACCTTGCGGGCCCGCTCCACGAAATCGTAGTAGATCCTGTTGTCGAAGAAGAGCTGGGTTATAAGGAAGTCCACCCCGGCGTCCACCTTTTGCTTTAGATGCTGAAGGTCCTGCTCTATCCGGGGGCACTCCACGTGCCCCTCGGGGTAGGCGGCCGCCCCTATCCCGAAACCGCTGTTGGCCGTTATGTCCCTTACCAGGTCGCGGGCGAACACGTAGTCCCGCCTGTCCGGGAGGTCTTCCTCGTTCTCCGGCAGGTCGCCCCTCAGGGCGAGTACGTTCTCTATGCCCCGATCGGAAAGCTTTTGCAGGATGTCCCGGATCTCCTCCCGGGTGTGGCCTATGCAGGTAAGGTGGGCGAGGGGTTCTATTTCGAAGTCGCTTAGTATTCTGGATGAGATCTCCACCGTGTGGTCGCGCTGCGACCCGGCCGCCCCGTAGGTAACGCTTATGAAATCAGGCTGAAGCTCCCTGAGCTTGCTCAGCGTATCGAACACCGTGTCCAGCCCGCTGCTCCGCCGGGGTGGAAACACCTCCAGCGACAGCACCGGCGGACCCTTGGTGTACAGGTCCTTGATTTTCATCTCACGTTACCTCCGGTTCGGAAGGCCGCTGTTTCCTGCGGTCGAACAGGCGATTCGGCCCCCCTACCCGGGTTTTCCGCCGCGACCGGGTCGGGAACGTTCTGCTCCGGTAAATTTCCAAAAGGGAACCGGAAGGGCATGGAGCCCGGGCGAGGAACCTGCTCTAGGCGGACATCGCGCAGGAGCGGAATGACCGCTCCCTCGAACGACCTCCCCTGCTGCGAACACAAAGGCCAGCTCTCAAGTTCATTCCTTCCGGTGTAAGGCAACGACGATTTTAACAACAGCTCAGAGAGGAAGTCAACTCCCCGCGAAGCAGGGAGAAAAGGTCAATCGGCGAAGAATTCGACGGTCCGGGCCAGACCTTCGGCGAAATCCACCACCGGCCGGTACCCCAGAAGCTCCTCGGCCTTGGATACGTCGGCCAGGCTGTGGCGCACGTCTCCGGCCCTGGGCGGCCCGTGCACCGACTCCAGGTCCTCCCGGCCGGTGAGCCTGGCCACCTCCGCGGCCAGCCGATTGATGGACACCCGGCCGCCGCAGGCCAGGTTCATGACCTGCCCCACCGCCTTATCGGACTCCGCGGCCAACAGATTGCCGTGCACCACGTTCTCCACGTACGTGAAGTCCCTGGACTGCTCACCGTCCCCATGAATCGTGGGCCGCCTGCCTTCGGCGCAGGCCCTTACGAACAGGGGAACCACCGCCGAGTACGGGCTGTCCGGATCCTGGTAGGGGCCGAACACGTTGAAGTACCTCAGAGCGACCGTCTGCAGGCCGTATATCCGGTAAAACACCTGGCAGTACTTCTCTCCGGCCAGCTTGCTTACCGCGTACGGGGACATGGGCCTCACCGGCAGGCTCTCGCTCTTCACTTCCTGCGGGGCATCGCCGTAGATGGACGAAGAAGAGGCGTACACCACTCTCCCCACCCCCTGGTCCAGAGCGGAGTGCAGGACGTTTAGGGTACCCTGTACGTTGACCTCGTTGGTGGTCAGCGGGTCGGCTATCGACCGGGGAACGCTGGGCAGTGCGCCTTGATGCAGAACCACGTCCACGCCCTCCATGGCGCTTTTGACTATGTGGTAGCTCCGCAGGTCGCCCTCCACGATCTCCAACCGGTCCCTCAGATCCTCTACGTTGGACCGATGCCCGGTGGAGAAGTTGTCCAGTATCCGTACCTCGATGCCCCTGGACAGGCATCCCCTGGCGATGTTGCTTCCTATGAAACCCGCCCCGCCGGTCAGGAGGTATCTCACCTCTTGGTTCCCGTTCCCCTCAGAATTCTGACCGCCGCGGCCGCGGCTCCTACCCCGTTGTCTATGTTGGTCACGCACACCCCGGGGCTGCAGGAGTTCAGCATGGACAGAAGGGCGGACACCCCTCCGAAAGCGGCGCCGTATCCCACGCTGGTGGGAATCGCTATCAAGGGCCCCGCGAACAGGCCTCCCACCACGCTGGGCAGGGCGGCGTCCATTCCCGCGCATACCACCAGCACGGCGGCTTCCCTCAGCTCGGGGAGAACCTTCTCCAGGCGGTGTATGCCCGCCACCCCCACGTCGTAGTAGCGACCGACCTCCACGTCCAGAAGCTCCAGAATAACCCCCGCCTCCTCGGCCACTCTGTTGTCGGAGGTTCCGGCGGTAACCAGGCCGACCGATCCCTCGTCCTCCATCCGCTCCACTTCAGGCTTGCCTACCGCGAAAACCATGGCCCGGGGATGGTACTCTCCCCGGGGAAACTCGTCCATGAGGGGCTTCGCGTGCTCCGCCTCCACCCTGGACGCCACGGCGAAACCGGTCTCCCGGTGCAGCCGGTCGACTATGCTCACCACTTCCGCGGCGGACTTGCCCCTGGCCAGGACCACCTCGGGGAAGAACCGCAACACCCCTCTGGCCGAGTCCAGGCGGGCGAAGCCCATGTCCAGGGTGGCCTGGTTCCGCAGCAGCCGAAGGGCCTCTTCCGCGCCGACCTCGGCCTTCTTCAGGGCCTCCGTCAGCCTCTTCAGGGATTCGTTGTCACCCAAGGCGGCTCCTCATTCCTTCTCTTCCATTCTCTTCCGGTAGTGCCGCGACACTCCCGGGTCCAGGAGCTTCACCGGGCGGCCCACGTTCTCGCACAGCCTTATGGCGTCGTTTACGACCACCTCTATCGAGTTGGTCTCCGCGGGCTTTCCTCCGTACAGATCGTAGTTCCGGCGGTACTTGGCGGGCGTCAGGTTGGCCATGTAGGCGTTGGCCCCCGCCTTCAGGGCCCTCATCGGCCCGCTGTGATGAACGGACAGAAGGCGAGCGCTTATGGGTATGTTGATGTCGGGCATGAGTATGCGCATCAGGCCTATCATCCTGAGGTACTTGAGGAGCCTCTCTTCGGCCGGAGGTATAAGCCTTCTCTCCTTGGCGAAGGGCGTACCGTCGTGCACCGCGTAGGGGTTCATGTTGCATACGTCGACGTCCAGACGCTGCATGAACCTGAGGTCGCCGGCCAGGTGGGCGTCGTTCTGCCAGGGTACTCCCACCAGCACCCCGGTGCCGGTCTCCCAGCCCGAGCCGTGCAGGTTCACCAGGCAGTCCAACCGGGAGCTGTAGCGGTGTATGGAGTCCCGGGGATGGAGCTTCATGTACAGCTCGCGGTCGCTGGACTCTATCCGCAGCAGGTACCTGGAGGCTCCCTTGCTCTTGAACCTCTCCAAATCGGACAGCGGATGCTCGCCTATGGACAGGGCCATGGCCACCTTGTCGCCCCACTTCTTCTCCACCTCGAGCAGCAAGTGCTCCACCAGGCTTACGGTCCTTTCGTCCAGAAGCTCCCCGGACTGCAGCATGAAAGACCGGACGCCGGCGTTGTAGCCCCTGGTAAGAGAGTTCATCACCTCGCCGAAGGGCAGGCTGAACCTGGGCTGGCTGTCGTTGCTGCGTCGAAGGCCGCAGTAGTAGCAGTTCCGCTGGCACTCGTTGGTTATCTGCACTATTCCGTGCAGGTAGGTATCCCTTCCCAGGGTTCTGTCCAGGACTATGGAGGAGGCCATGAACAGGGCCTCGTCCATCTCCTCGTAGCCGTTGAGAATGCTGGCCAGGTCCCGGTCGGTCAGGGTGACGTCGTCTCCGTAGGCAATGGCCGCCAGCTTGTCCTCGGGATACATCTACTCCCGTCCCTCACCTTCCCTCATGCCGGGAGGAACGTATCTCCCTCTCTCCGGCTCGAACCTGTAACGGGCGATGGATCTGCTGGCCACCGCCTCCTGGATCAGATCGTTGACCACTCCCTGGAGGTCCACCCTCTGCCATCCGGTGTAGTACTTCGCCGAGACCCTCTTGTGGGTTCCCAGGGCCAGAACGGCGGGAAAGCTGCTAACACCGAAGTTATCGCTGATCGTTCCCTCATGGTCCACCACGATCGGAAATCCAACCTCCCAGCTGTCCACGGTCCGCTGCAGCGAGTCCAGATCGGTCTGGTCGGTCCGGTACACCACTATAACCGAAATCGGCATCTCCTCGAACTCATCCCTCAAATCCCGCAGCTTGGTGAGGTCCTGCACGTCCGACAGATGGGTGAACTCGCAGAAGTGCACCACCACCACGTGACCGGTCAGCTGATCGTAAAGGCTAATGGGCTCGGCGGTGTTGAACCATACGTGCCCCTCGGGGAAGTCGCCCACCGACTGGTATCTCTCGGTGCTGGGAGGCGAGCCGTCCTGCAGCCTGTAGATTACCGCCAATCCTCCAGCCGCTACAACCACGGCCACCCCGAACAGCCAGCGGGACAGGATCTGCCGTTTTCCGCGACGGTTCATCATCAAGTCTTCGGAGTATCGGTCCAAGGGCCGCCCCCCGTCTCAGCTCGTTTCGGGTTCGTCCAGAAACTCGGCCGCCTCGCCGCTTGCCTCCTGCAGAACCAGCTTCACCGCGACCCCGCTCTCACGGGCCACCTTTACGCAATCCTCGTACTCGGGCTCCGCGTTGACCACTCGTCCGTCCAGCCGCCCCAGCTTTACCCTCACCTCCCCGTAGGAGGTGGTAACCATCCGGTGCTCCCTGTCCAAGAGCACCCTGGGTATAACCTGTACCCTGGCCCCCATTGTAGAGGACTCTCGAAACAGGCACCGCAGCACCGTCTCCCTGCTCTCCGGAGGGCACATCACGGTCACGTCCAGCGCCGGCCTGCCCTTCTTGCCCAGGCACTGCGAGGCGTAGCAGTCCACCGCCCCCTTGACCCGCAGAGCCTTCGAGAGCTCCGGAAACAGCTGGGGATCCATGTCGTCTATCAGGGTGCGAATCTCCAGGCACACGTCGCTGCCGTAGTGCTCACGCGTTTCGTACAGAAGCAGGCGCAGGAAGTTGGCCCTTCCCACCTCCCTGGTCCCGGCGCCCATTCCGGCGGTCCTCAAAACCCCCGGCGGAGGAGGCGAGTTCCAATCCTCCACCAGGGTGGTCAGTATGGCCGCCCCCGTAGGCGTGGTGAGTTCCACCCCTTCCACGGTGGGAACGGTGGGGACGCCCTCCAGCAGCTTCACCGTAGCCGGCGCCGGGAGGGGAAGCACCCCGTGGGCGCACTCCACCGTCCCGCTGCCGGTGGCCACCGGAGAGCTGAAGAAGTTCTTCACCCCCAGCAGGTAAAAGCCGGCCATGCTTCCCACCACGTCTATCACCGCGTCCACGGTACCCACCTCGTGGAAATGAACGTTGTCTATGCTGGTGCCGTGGGCCTTGGACTCCGCGTGGGCCAGTCTGCGGAAGGCATCTACGCTTCTCTGCGCCACCCAGCCCGGCAGGTCTGCCTCCCCCACTATCCGCTCCACGTCGGAGATGGTGCGAACCCTGCGCTCCTCGTCGCAGTCGACTCTGACCAGGGTTCCGGCCAGGCCCTTCCGGGTTACCTTCTCGCTGAAAAGGTCCCATCCGTCCAGGGGGAGGGCGCGCAGGTGCTTCAACAGGGCACGGGGGTCCACCCCCGCATCCAGCAGGGCCCCCAGCACCATGTTGCCCGATACGCCGCTGAAAGGATCGAAACGCGCGCAGGTAGCCACAGACGAATCCTCCCGCATCCGAAAGCGTGTGGACTATAATAAGCCCCGACATATCAAGCGCAAAACACGCCAATGCCACGTCCGACGGGGGGAAGCAATGATCCGGAAATTCTTCAGGCTGGAGGAGCTGGGATCTACACCGAAGCGCGAGGTGCTGGCGGGCCTGACCACCTTCATCACCATGGCCTACATCATAATAGTCAACCCGGCCATTCTGTCAGCCGCCGGCATCCCCAAGGACGCCTGCACCACGGCCACCATAATCAGCGCCTTCTTCGGCACCATGGTCATGGGCCTGTACGCCAACCGGCCCTTCGCCATCGCCCCCTACATGGGCGAGAACGCATTCATCGCCTACACCGTGGTGGCGGTCCTGGGCTACAGCTGGCAGACCGCCCTGGGAGCGGTATTCGTAGGCGGCGTGCTGTTCACCATCCTCACCCTTCTGAAGGTCCGCTCCTGGCTGGCCAACTCCATTCCCGAGGGCCTGAAGATAGCCTTCGCGGTGGGCATAGGCCTGTTCCTGGCCTTCATAGGGCTCAACGACACCGGCATAGTGGCCCTGGGCACCGAAAGCGCTCCGGTCCAGGTGGGCGACCTGGGCAGCGGAACCGTGCTCCTGGCCCTTCTGGGGTTCTTCCTTATAAGCCTCCTGATGGCCCTGAGGGTCAAGGGCGCTATGCTGCTGGGGATAATCGTGGTTACCGCTCTGGCATTCATCACCGGCCTGGCGCCCCTGCCGGAGAGGATAGTCAGCATGCCCCCCTCGCTCAGCAGCACCTTCCTGAAGCTGGACATCGCCGGTGCACTTACCTGGGGCTTCTTCTCGGTGATCCTGACGGTGTTCGTGATGGACTTCGTGGACACGATGGGCACCCTGCTCGGCGTCGCCTACAAAGCGGACATGCTGGACGAGAACGGAGAGCTTCCCCACATCGAGAAGCCAATGCTGGCCGACTCCCTGGCCACCGTGGTGGGATCACTGCTGGGAACCAGCACCACCGGAACCTTCATAGAATCCGCGGCCGGCGTGCAGGAGGGCGGCCGCTCCGGCCTGACGGCCGTCACCACCGGCATCCTGTTCCTGCTGGCCCTGTTCTTCGCCCCCCTGTTCACCGCCGTACCGGCCTGCGCCTACGGCCCGGTGCTTATCGTGGTGGGCTTCACCATGGTCAAGCCCTTCGTGAACCTGAAGACGGAGGACATGACCGAGCTGGTGCCGGCGGTGGCCACCATAGTTCTGATGAGCTTTTCGTACAACCTGGGAGTGGGCATGACGGCGGGCTTCGTACTCTATCCCCTGATGAAGGTGCTCACGGGCAGGGCCCGGCAGGTCCACGCGGGGCTGTGGATACTGGGAGCCCTCTCCCTGCTGTTCTACTTCTTCTACCCGTACTGATGGGTTCCCAAACGGTCAGCTAATACGGGAAACCGAATCGAGGGCCCGCAGGAAGACGGCGGCGTAAGTTCCACACCGATTTTGGAGTTGACAAACGAATAATCAAGAGTTTTCGCTTCGATGCGAATTTTTCGTATGACTTTTTCGGAAATTTTACTACTTTTTCCCATTTGTTGTGTCAGACCGTAAAAGAAGCACCCCTCACCCGGTATATCCCGCCACCCGGAAGGACCTCGCTTGCGGCCGACTTACAATTTGATGTATCTACCCCTGGGTAGTTCTTCACAGCAAAGGCCGAAACGTTATGCTCCTGAAAATTCTGGTTCCTATCGTAGCACTCTATGCAGCACTGGTGCTGCTGGCCTTCATCTTCCAGTCCCGCCTGATCTACTTCCCCGAGCAAGACCTCATCGCGACACCCTCGGACGTAGGACTGAACTACGAAGACCTTACGCTCACCACTTCCGACGGGGTTGCCATAAACGCCTGGTTCGTCCCGTCAGACGTCGAAGGCCCGGTGGTCCTCTTCTGCCACGGCAACGCCGGCAACATCTCCCACCGGTTGGACACCATCCAACTGCTCCACGACCTCGGCCTGAGCGTCCTGATCTTCGACTACCGAGGCTACGGTAACAGCGAGGGCTCGCTCTCCGAGGAGGGCACCTACCGCGACGCCGAGGCCGCCTGGAGCTACCTCACAAACCAAAGACAGGTAGCACCCCGGATGATAGTTCTCTTCGGCAGGTCCCTGGGCGCGCCGGTCGCCGCCCATCTGGCAACCCATCACGATCCCGGCGCCCTCATAGTCGAGTCGGCCTTTACCTCCATCTCCGACGTGGGAGCAAAGGCGTACCCCTTCCTGCCGGTCCGGCTGATTTCCAGGTACGACTACTCCACGGTAGATCTCGTAGAGAACGCGAGCTGCCCCGTACTGGTAGTCCATAGCCCCGGAGACGAGATGATCCCCTTCCAGCACGGCCGGGCCATCTACCAGGCCGCCCCCGAACCCAAGGCCTTCCTGGAGCTCATCGGCTCCCACAACGAAGGCTTCCTGATATCGGGTACCGTTTACACCGGGGGTCTGGATGCCTTTATCCGCGAGCATCTGCCCCGGGTTGAATGAGCCATCCGGCCAAATAAGGCCTCAGCGACAAGTCGGCACGTCCATCGAAGTACTCGACCTGCGGTCGCAAAACTGGTTCCAGTCCATAGAAGGTACGGAACTTCATGAGCCCTCGAAATCGCCTCAGAAGGTAACTCTCGATCCAAAAGAAAGATCGATTGGATGGCCGCGAAGTATCTCTGGGATGGGATTTGCTTACGACCCAACTTCATATTATATAACCAATTATCACAATTGATGGCTTAATCGACCTGAAAGGTAAGACAATGCGGTTCCTAACCCTCTCACCCATCCTTCTTATCGTCTCGATCTGTCTCGCAGGAACGGCCCACCAGACCGACTGGTCGGGGGGTGACGGAGTCTGGGGCCCGGTAATCGACTGGGGAGACGAATTCTACTCGGACACCGACGCTAGCTGGTCGGAATCGCCGGGAGAACTGCAGATCTCAGAGACCATCTTGTACCCGGCATATCGGCAGTTCGTAACTACCTCATTCGAAGGGGCTTACAGAGTCTTCCCAGTGGACATGGATGAGGACGGCGACTGGGATGTTCTCGCAGCAGCGGACGCCGCAGGCGAGATCGCTTGGTGGGAGAACGAGTTCGGTTCAGGAACTAGCTGGGTAAAGCACAGCGTATCCTCCAGCTTCAACCTGGCTCGGGGAGTTTGCTCTGCAGATATCGATGGAGATTTGGATTTCGACGTAGTAGGTGCCGCGTGGCAAGCCGATGACATCGCTTGGTGGTCCAACGACGACGGCGTGGGGACCAGTTGGACAATGCACACCATAGAAAGCAACTACGACGGTGCATATTCGGTGTGCTCTCACGACCTGGACGACGACGGTGACAACGATGTGCTGGCCGTAGCCAACCGGGCTAACAACGTCACGTGGTGGTCCAACGACGACGGCGTCGGGACCAGTTGGACAGAGCGTGTGATCGTTGCCGATCTCCCCGGAGCTGAGTCCATCCATTGCGAGGATATCGATGGTGATGATGACAAGGACGTTGTGGCCGTTGGTCGCGATGTCAATTCCGTATCATGGTGGTCAAACGATGATGGCCTAGGAACAAGCTGGACCGAGCATCCTATAGACGTGGCCTTCACTGAACCCTCGACCGTCTTCTCGGCAGACATTGATGGCGATGGCGACATGGACGTAGTAGGGGGTTCGATCAATGGGAGTGCAAGGGAGGTCGCTTGGTGGTCGAACGACGATAGCGTCGGAACCAACTGGACGAAGTACGTTATAAGTGATTCTTTCTGGGGTCCCTTCGCCGTTTACGCCGCCGACATGGACGACGATGATGACTTGGACGTTCTGGGATGCGCGAGCAGCGACAACCCGACCTGGTGGGAGAATTACGATGGATTGGGGACAAGCTGGATCGAGCATGGCATTGGCTGGACAACTGGTAACGCGCGATCCACCTACGCTGCTGATATGGACACGGACGGAGATCTTGACATGGTGGTATCAGACTGCGTTTGGGATCGCATAAGCTGGTACGGCCTAATTGGTCGGTCAAGTGGGGCTGTCGAATCAAGTATCCTCGACATCCAGGAAAACCCGGACTGGCAGGACATAGGTTGGACGAGTACGGAGCCGGAGAGCACTAGGGTAGTCTTCTTGGTGAGAGCATCCGACGATCCTGACAACATGGGTACATGGTCCGATACCCTGACCTCACCAGGTAGCCTCTCCGGCATAGTGGCCGATCAGGACAGTCTATTCCAGTACAGGGTCATAATGACCACGACCGATCCCGACACCACGCCCACCCTCCACGACGTTACGATAACCTGGGAGCCTTACATCGGGACGGAGGACGAAACGGGCATCGAGGTCCAGAGCTACGGCCTCCAAGGCGCCCTTCCCAATCCCGCGTATGGAACCGCCGTTCTGTCCTTCATCCTACCCGCAGACTCCAGGGCGGAGCTTACCGTCTACGACATCGCCGGCCGAGTTGTCAGCCATACGGAAGACAGCTATTCGGCCGGAACACACCAGCTCGAGGTCAGCGACCTCGCCTGCGGCGTCTACCTGATCAGGATGAGAGCGGGGGGGTTCACGGCGACGAGAAGGTTCGTGGTTATCGATTAGCGCGTAATCATCTTGCCTACGGTCGAGCCATATGACCCTATAGCGTTTCAGCGCCAACCGGCACGTCCATCGAAGTACTCGACCTGCGGCTGCAAAACTGGTTCCAGTCCATAGATGGCACGGACCTTCATGAGCCCTCGAAATCGCCTCAGAAGGTAACTCTCGATCCAAAAGCAAGATCGATTGGATGGCCGCGAAGTATCTCTGGGATGGGATTTGCTTACGACCCAACTTCATATTATATAACCAATTATCACAATTGATGGCTTAATCGACCTGAAAGGTAAGACAATGCGTTTCCTAACCCTCTCACCCATCCTTCTTATCGTCTCGATCTGTCTCGCAGGAACCGCCACCCAGACCGATTGGTCGGGGGGTGACGGAGTCTGGGGCCCGGTGACCAGCTGGGGAGACGAGTTCTACGTTGATACAGATGTCAACTGGTCAGATTCCCCGGGCAATTTGAATCTGCAGATTAAAGTCGTCGAGCATCTGGTTTTCGAGAATTGGGAGGAGCCCAGATCCCTTTACGCCGAAGATATCAATGGTGACGGCTACATAGATATCGTATCCGCATCTTACGCCTTTGATGAAGATGTCAGGTGGTGGAAAAACGAAAACGGATCAGGTACCAGCTGGACACATCACGTCGTGGACCTCAGCTTTAGGGGAGGTCACGGCATTCAGGCTGAAGACATCAATGACGATGGGTATATGGACATTGTAGGTGCGGCCAGGGACGACAACGACATCACCTGGTGGGAGAACGACGACGGGTCCGGCACCAGCTGGACCACACACCTCATCGAAGGGTACTTCGAGCGTGCATTCGCCGTTCACGCGGAAGATATCAACGGCGATGGTAACATGGATGTTGTAGGGGCCGCCTACGATGTCGATGAGATTACCTGGTGGGAGAACGATGATGGATCCGGAACCAGCTGGACCAAGCACCTCATAGATGGTAATATCGACGGCAGCCCCAGCTCGGTCTACGGCGAAGACCTAGATGGCGACGGCGATATAGACGTCCTAG
>WJMA01000067.1 GCA_014728175.1 Candidatus Fermentibacterota bacterium | reverse complement strand
GAACTAGGTGAGTTGCTATGAATTTAGAAGGCTATTTTTATCGATCAATTTAATAGTTTCTTGAAAGATTTGAATGTCTGCGTTCCTGTAACTAACTATTAACTTTATTATAGACATATAATAAGGCATCGATATGTGTTCGATAGGAGAAAAGAGTTATGCTTCATCGCAATTAATTTGTGATTAATATTCAATATTCGATATAACAAACATCGTTCTTGCCTTTTCCATTAAAGCATCGCAATTATTTATGAAGCTCCTCTTGGAACCTATTGGTGGGATAGGAGTCCCTACGTGGAGGTGAGTTCCATGGACCCTGGAGTGCTGATCGATGCGATTGAGATCGATAACGATATTTGTCAAGGGCATAAGATATGCGGCTGCATAAGTGGATGTGCCCTGAAAATCGAGGCTAGTATCGAACTAGTAGTGGAATAGGGTAAAGCAAACAGTCTCAACACAAATAAACGAAGTAGGGACTCCTATCCCAGAACAAAAGGAAAATTCGATATGATGTTTAGCAAGAATATAAGGATGACTGATAGAGATGACCGTGTTGCCTTGCAGGATATCAAATCGCAGAAAGGATTCCTACTCGTTACGCGGGAGAGATATAATACTTTATGCAACAACATGTTACATTTCCATGATGAGGAAGCACCAAATGATGAATTGCTAGATAAACTTATAGAAAACGAGTGGGTATTGGAAGAACAAAGTTCCCCTTGCGAACATGGCTATCTTGGTCAGATACACAATTTGCATATCGAACCTACGATGAATTGCAACTTGAATTGTAAATACTGCCTAAGAGATTCCCAGAACGGTGGATCTGCCAAGATATTATTTGCGGATTTCGAGGATCATGTGATTCCATTTATTAATATGGTCAATGCCAGTCATATAGGCTTCATTGGAGGCGAACCTACCGTACATCCCGATTTTGATAAGATGCTTTATCTAACTCTCTCAATGACAAATTGCCGAATGATTACAGTATATTCAAATGGAATCCATCTTAACAGTCGTATTATTGATCTAATAACAGACAGTCAATCGAGGACGAGAATACAGATTAGCATTGATGGTTACCAACGTGAAACGAACGATGCTATAAGAGGGGAAGGAACATATGATAAGATAATGTCCACACTTGATATGCTCTATCATTACAGACTAAGGAATATTCAACTTAAAATGACAATTACTCCCTATAACGCGAACGAGTATCCAATGCTCTACAAATTCGCGAAAGACAGAAATTGGAGAATAACTATTAGCATGTTCTCAAAACTAGGTAGGGGAAATAGCAGTTCCTTTTCCTACACAACTATGAACAAGGTATTAGCTGAAACCATGGTTGAGTTCTTTGAGAATCCAACTGGTTTTGACCTAGACTATCATACGAGGTCTCCAAACTACTTTAGTGTATACCCATGCGGATTATCTTCTAAGGGATCCGCCGTCATAGATTCGGAATGTAATTTACTAGACTGTATGAAGATACGTAGAATTGCTGGAGATATTAGGAGAAACCCGCAAAAGGCTTTGCAAAAGTACTACAGATTCTTTTTTCCTACAGTTGATACTATACCCGGATGTTCAACTTGCGACTTGAGATATCTTTGTGCTGGTGGGTGTAGAGGTTTAGCTTACGATTATTCGGGACACATTGTCGGCAATCAACCTTATTGCTCTTTGTGCAAGGTGATTTACGGAAATCTTTTGTGGCAAGGTAAAGGTGCTCGATGAATAGATTGGGACTTATTGCTGTACTGCTTTTTCTAGGCTGCGAAGATAGCAGTGAGAGCATACATCGCGAATACCTAGTTGATAGCACATCATTGAAGTACGGTGGAACAATTGGAGAAGATATTGAAAACCTATGCTTGGCAGGCGTAACCGATGCTTTCTTTGTCGACAGCAATTCTATCGTCGTTATTGAGTACGTAAGAGGACTAGTGAGTACAGTTGACCTGAACTCCATGACAGTATCTCAGATAGGAAGGCAAGGCCCGGGACCAGATGAGTACACACGGCCAATTCATGGATGTCTTCTTGGGTGTAACATGGTCGCCATATCCGACGTAAGGGGTCAAATACTCTTCTACCGCGATACAACGTTCATATCATCGATTACAGAGACAGGTGTGTTCTATCCATTAAATATAAAAGCATTTGCAGATTCATGTCTTGTTGGGCGTATTATGGAATTGAAGTCAGATGATGAGGGTTTGATAGCCGTCACAAAAGTAGTTGTTTTCGAAGATGAGCATATAAAATCAATATGGAGCGACGGGGGGAAGATAATTGATTTTTCATCTGCGAATGATTTTCTAGGAATGGCATTTTTAAATGCGAGCTTCTGCGAAGGTCCCAATAAGACTGTGTTTGTCGCTCAAAGAACACCGGATACGTATCTAGTTACTCAATATAACCTAAATGGTGAAGAAGTCGGTAGAATTGAGCAAGAAGTTGCACTTGTAGAAAAGGAAAAGGCCTCAAAAGAGGAAGAGGTCATTGTCATGGAATCTTTATCAAGAATCGCTGAGCTTGAAGGTGTTCCTATTTGTTGGGAACCGGAGCCGTATTGGGACCAGATTATTGAAATTGGTATTGGTCCTGATAGGAATCTATGGATAAGAAAGGGAACAACCAATAGCTTGGCCTACGATGTTTATTCAACTCAAGGGGAATACCAGCATACACTTATCTTTGATGAAAGAGATCATACTAAATTCTGGGTTACCCATATTAACTCCTTCGGAATCGTTGCGTACGATCTTCACCCAGATAGAAGTGATATCGTCCACCTGATTCGCTACGATTCCAATGAAGCACAAAGCAATATTTGATTGAGATTATTATATGAATAAAATTACCAAAAGAATTATAAGAGACTCTGCTCAGAAATGCCGTCTTTCATTGATTGTTATTCTTATCATTACTTTGGCTGCTGCTTTAGTTACAGGCGTTGCTCCGATCGTATTCGGCGATTCCATTGAAGGGATACTAGGACCGAGAGGTCTTGTTCGGCTTTCTTTTACTGGGCTGAGATGGCTGATATTGTTGGCGGTCGCATCTCTCTTAGTACAAGGATTAACACAAATATTTCAAAGGCTATATAAGAAGTCATTTTTGGAGTACTGGGTGCCTAGAATGGCTGAGAAGATATCAACCATGGAATACGAGGATCTAACATCTATGGAGGTTGGGTATGTGAATAAAAGATTAACGTCTGAGATTCAATCAGTGCCAGAACTCTTTACTAAGCATGCTCCTCAAGTGATTAAATCCATTCTGGTAATAACACTCAGCGTAGTTATGCTATTCAAGCTATTGCCGTATATCACGATCGTTTTGATCGCAGCAGTTCTTGTCATTGTACCCTTGGGGTTGTTAGTGCTCAGGCGTGCAAAAGGGCTTATGAGTAAAATAGTGGAGACTTGGTCTCGATTTGAAGGTACATCTACTGATTTCATAGCGGCCCAATTCCAAATAAGGGCATACGCAGCTAGCGTTAGAATGACCAATTACATTTCTAATAAGCTTAGTTGGGCAACTAAAACAGATTTGCATAATTCTCTGAAGATTATAGGGCTTATATTTTTATTGATCGGTACTATAATGTTCGGTCTGGTTGCCTTCCTATACTTCATCGAGGATTCACCACGAATTGCCTCTGCCCGCGCTGGAACGGTAGTAGCATTTCTTGGTTACGTGTGGATACTTGCAGCTAAGTCAGCTTCGTTATCGGGTGTTATCGGGAACATGCAGCAATCCTTGGTAAAATTGCATAGAATGGGGGAGCTCTTAGAAAAGCCTGGCCATCAAGCGTCGTCGAAAAGTTACGCACCCAGAAAAGTGGAATTTGTTGAAATCTCGAGATTGGCTAGCAAAGTCGATGGCCAGGAAGTATTTTCGAATCTTAACATTTGTATGAACAGTGGAGAAATACTAGCAATTTACGGGCAAAGCGGATGCGGAAAAACTACGCTTCTAAGGACTCTTTTTGGATTCAATAAAAGGAGTAAAGGCAAAATTCTCGTCAACAATAAGGAAGTACTGGGCCTTATGGAATTAGGACTAAATGCGGTATACGTGCCTCAGGAAGTACGATTCTTCTCCGGTTGTCTTAGATGGAATATGGAGATGCTATCGGGAGTCAAATTCAGTGATGATCGGCTTTCTGATGTGCTTAGCCAGCTCAAATTAGATGATAGACTTGATGCAGCTTTGGCCTGTACGACGGACCTTAAAGAGGCGGGATCAAATCTATCGGGTGGGGAAAAGCAGCGATTAGCATTGGCTGCGGTTGTTCTTCGCTCGCCAAATATTGTCTTGCTTGATGAGCCAACCGCTCATGTTGACGGATATACCGAGCAAATAGTCCTGAAAACCATTCGACAAATGGCAAATGAAGGATCAATGATCTTTGTAGTTGCTCACAGTAGGGCTGTTAGAAGCTTATCTACCCGTGCGGTGAATCTAGAAAATTACAATCATTGTAAGGAAAAAGATCTGAGACACTCAAAGTTATCTCTAGCAAATATTCGAGAATAATGCATTCTAATTCCGCATCCTAAAGGCCACCCAAAAAATAACCACCGGAATAAGAAATTTACCTGTAGCCTTTATGTCGATTTACGCTAGGAGAATTACCAAGAAATGCTGGCATATAGCAAGGGAGCGCAACTTGGGTGGTTGCGCTCCCTCAATGCAAATAAGCTAGCGAGTTAGCTAGCGGACTGCCTCCTTGAGGTTCTTGCCCGCCTTAAAATGTGGAACCTTCTTAGCGGGATAACGCCTCTTCTGCTTGGTCTGCGGATCGACTCCGACACGCGCAGCGCGCTGCTTGACGGAGAAGGTACCGAATCCTACGAGGCTGACCTTACCGCCCTTCTTGAGAGTCTTGGAGATTCCCTCAAGAATAGCATCGACCGCCTTTGCCGAGTCTTTCTTTGTGAGATCGGCACGACCGGCTACGTGATTGACGAGATCCTTCTTAGTCACTGCTCACCCCCCTCCACTAGGCTATTTAGATCTACTGTAGGTCGCCAGATGATGGTTGTCAAGGACCGTAATCGGGCAGTATGAGAGCGATTCCAACGGATTCGGGTGTTTTTCGGGGAAGTGAGGGTACGAGTTATCCTTTTATGTACGTCTTTTCCTATTCGTGGTGACACTAAGCCGGCAATTTGCTGTGTTATAGTATCATCCAAAGATAGCCACCAAACTCCCGTGCGAAGGCGCTTGATGACGCTTGATGGCCCTCGACGTACCCATGGTATGGACATGAAGTGTCTTCTGGATTGTCTGTAACCGGGAATACCCGGCTGCTAGGGAGAGGCAAGCAGGGATCACTTTTGTTTCTTTACGAACGTCCCGGTTTGCTGAACCAGTGGTTTTTTGAGTTTTTTGAAAAATGTTCCGGAGTTAGAAGCGGGAGACGTGCTGTTCGACTTTGATGTCGGGCAGCTCTTTGATGTTTATGCGGAAGTAGAAGCCGGTGTCCGTTTCCGAGACGTGTCTGACGAATATCGCTTCCCAGCAGTGGAGGTCGCGCCGGAGGGTGTAGTACTGGTTGATGAACTCCTGGTCCAGGAGGTCGTAGTAGGCGCGGTAGTCCACGCTCCAGGCGTTGGTGAGGCTAAGCGATGCGGTGAGCTTGAGCTTGCTCAGGTCCCTGGCTTCGTCCAGGCCCAGCCTGTAGTTGTGCGAGAGGCCCAGCCTCCAGGGTAGGCTCTCCAGGATGCTGGTTCTTCCCATGGAGTCGGTGGTGGTGAAGGTGGGGTCCTCTCCGCTGAGGGTGAGGGTGGTGGTGAAGGTCAGGCTGGTGAGCTCTCCGTCGTAGAGGTCGTATGCGCCGTTGGACTGGAAGGACAGGGGCTGTATGGGCTGTATCTCCAGAGTGGCCGAGAGGGGAGAGAAGTGCCGCTCGCCGGCACTGAGGTCGGCGGAGGTGGATACGTTCAGGGAGGCTATCTCGTACCTTTTGGTCTGGTCCTCGTCGACACCTTTTGCTTCCAGCGAGTTGTAAAGGCCCAGCGAGAGGCTGTTGCGGGCGGAAGGAAGGGAGAAACCGGAGAAGGTGTAGTAGAGGCTGTCGGCTTCTTTGGTGTCGGCCGTTCCGTCCTGGGTGTTGAGGTAGATCTCCGGAGCGTAGGTGTAGCCTATCGAGGGGGTGATGGTGTGCCGGAAGGCGTCCAGGCCGAACATGGTGGTGCGGAAGATGCCGTATAAGTCGGTGGAGGTGCTTATTCCGGCCTGCCCGTGCAACCACGCCGGCAGGCTGTTGCCCAGCCGGTCGCGGTCGTAGACGGTGGATATCGCGGTGAGGGAGGGCGACAGGCTGAGCCAGCCGCCCAGCCTCTGCGAGGCGCTGAGGCTGCTGGTGGTGCGGAGGCCGGAGTTGGCGCGCCTGGTCTCCTCGTACCTGACGTCTTTGGACAGGTAGCGGGAGTTGACGTTGTAGTAGATCGAGTGGTAGAGGCGCTGTTGCGACGGATCGGATGGGCGTCCGAAAAGGGGATTGGAGGGAAGACTTACGTTTATTCGGGGCAGCTCGCTCTCACTCTTCAGCTCGTTGTAGATGGAGTCGGGGTCGGTATCCAGATAGCTGGTATGGTCCACCACCGCCTCCACCCTGGCCGGGCCGAAGGACCTGCTGAGGCTGAGCCAGGAGCGGAGCTCGCGGTTCATGCGCTCCTCGGGGGTCTGCTGGGTCTCCTCCAGGTAGCTGCGGTCGCTTATGAACTCCCCCTGGAGCCGGGCTGTGGTGCCGTCGTGGAAGTCGTGCAGGTGGTTGCCGAATATCATCCACCGGTCACGCTTGTCGCGAAACTCGCGGCGCCACTCGGTGCGCAGGTTGCCGTGGAAGACGTACCTGAGCCTGTGCCTTTCCTGGGCCCGTAGGGCGAACCTGCTCTTCTCCAGGATGTCTCCCTCCAGCAAGAGGTCGCAGTAGTCGGAGAAGGCGAAGTAGTAGCCGAAGCCCCTCAGGTACCTGCCGTCCCTGGTGGTCTGCCCCAGGGAGGGAAGGGTGAAGCCGGACTGCCTTCCCGTCCTAATGGGGAAGACCATCCAGGGGAAGTAAAAGACTACAGTGTCGTCGATGTACATGTAGAGCGGTTTGCATACGGCCTTGTCGTTGGGGTAGACCTTCATGCGGGGGCTGAAGAAGTAGTAGTGGGGGGCGGAGTCTATCTCGCAGGTGGTGAACCTGGCGTCTACTATGTTGTACTCGTTGCGGCCCACCCTGGTTATGCTCCTTCCCCGGTAGTAGCCGAACTCGTACTGGGAGGCGGCTTGCTCTATGCTGCCCTTCCTGGTGCCCAAGTCGTAGACCATCCTGGTGCCCCGGATGGACTCGCCCCTGTCGAAAAGCTCCGGCTCCCCGGAGGCCCACAGGGTCTCCTCGTCGGTCAGGTAGCGGATGGTGTCGGATTGCAGGGACATGTTGCGGTAGTCGACCTCGCCGTTGCCTACCAGAAGCAGGACCCCGCTGTCCGAGTCGTAGACCATGGAGTCGGCCGAGTAGGCTACGGTCTCTATCTCCGGCTGGGTTAGGCTGTCCTCCTCCTCCGGGCGGCCCTGGCCTATGACGGCCAGCAGTATCAGCAGGTAGCTCACTGGTCCTCGTCCCTGACCAGAAGGGCCGCGCCCAGGGCCCCGGCGTCGGAGGCCAGCTTTAGCCGGGAGATGTCTAGGTCCAGGGGGCATCTCTGGCGGTAGGTCTCTCTGCAGGAGCTCTCGAACAGGTCCAGATTGGGGGCCAGCCCACCGGCAAGAACGAAGCCATGGGGGCTGAAGCACCAGCCCAGGTTGGCCAGGCCCACCCCTATCCAATAGCCGAGGCGGTCGAAGGCCTCGATGGCCGGTTGCTCTCCGCGTCTTGCCCTGTCGGCTATCTCCCGGGGGTCCGGCTGGTCATCGGTGCCGGAAATTTCCCGGTAGTAGGAGATGATGGCGTCCTTGGAGGCGTAACGCTCCCAGCAGCCCTTCGAGCCGCAGGGGCAGGGGAGGCCGTGGGCCTTCACGCTCATGTGGCCGAACTCCCCGGCGAAGCCCTTGCCGAAGATTATGCGTCCGTCGTGGACTATGGTGCCGCCTATGCCTGTGCCCAGGGTAATGAGGAGCCAGACGCCCTCGGAGGGTATCTCCTTCCTGGCCACGGCTCCGTAGGCGAATGTGTTGGCATCGTTGTGTACCACGATGGGACAGCTCAGAAGGCTTCGGAGGGTCTCCCTCACGGGGACGTTGACCCAGGCGGGCATGTTGGGGGATGTCAGAAGGAGACCGCGCTCGATCTCCACCAGGCCGGCCACTCCCACTCCCAGGCCCTCCGGGTGGGAATCGTAATCGAGGATCTCTTCTGTCAGGCGCTGCAGGAGGGCCCGGGGAGGGGAGTCGGCGGGGGTGGGAAGGACGGCGACCATCTCGAACTCCCGGCCGTCGATCCTGCCCAGCTTGGTGGAGGTGCCTCCGATGTCCGCTCCCCAGTAGCTACTCAATGCTTATTATCTCACCCTCCCTTATGGTAAGGAGGGGGCAGGAGGTGCGGGGGAACTCCACCGAGCCCAGAGTGCAGGTGCCGGTGGCGCCGTGATAGAGGCGTATGCCCTGCAGGGCTCTCTCTACCGCTTCCCTGTCGTCTCCTCCCGTGTTCCAGGCCTTAAGGAATATCCCGGCGGCGTCGTAGGCCTGTCTGGCGACGGTAGAAGGATCATCGCCATACTTCCTCTGGTAGTAGTAGGTGAACCTGGCGGCGGGAGGGTAGAGCGACCCCGAGCCGGTGCCCACGGGGAAGACCGCGTTCTCCACGTACTCCCCGCCCAGCCTGGGGGTCATTTCGTCGTCCCAGCCGGAGGAACCGAAGAGCTTGAGTTCGACCTGGTAGAACCTCAGCTGGGGGGCTATCTGGACCGCGTCCCAGGCGGTTACCGGGAGGTATATGCCGTCGGGCCGGGCGGCCTTTATGGCTCTTATCTGGTCGCGGAAGTCGGTGGTGCCCGGCTCGTAGCCCTCCATTATCATCACCTCGCCGCCCATCTCCTCCACCAGCTCCACGAAGGTCTGGGCCATGTTGGTGGACTCGCTGGTGTAGGCGTGGAGTACCGAGAGCTTCATGCAGCCGGCGGTGCGGACGGCGTACTCGGCCATGCAGGCCACCTCACGGGTGCCCCCCACCGAGAGCCGGTGCACGTAGGAGTCGTACCTGTCTATCTCCCCGGAGGTAGCGGTAGGGGTGATCAGGGGCAGGTGGTGCCTTCTCACGTCGTCGGCCACCAGGATGGTGGACGAGCTGGTGAGGGGGCCTATTATCCCCAGGCACCTGGGGTCCTCACCCAGGGTGGACACGATGGACAGGAGCTTGCGGTTGCTGGAGCCGGTGTCCATGACTACCAGCTCGGGCACTCCGGGCCGGGTGTTCTGGGCCCTCTCGAAGGCCAGAACGGCGCCCTCCCTGGCCACCTTGGCGTAGGTGGAGGCCTCCCCGCCGGTCAGGGGCAGCACCAGCGCCATGTAGGTGTTTTCCACCTCCCGAAGCTCGGGACGGCCGAAGCGCTGGTGGGCGTCGGGATAAAGGCGGTCCAGCTCGCTTCCCACCAGGGCGGCCCGTTCCAGGTCGCCCTGATAGTAGTAACGCTTCTCCAGCTCCAAAAGGACGAACAGCTCCAGCCAGCCCTGGTCTCTCATGTCCACCAGACGGTCGGTCTGGAGGTTCTCGGTACACTCCAGGGCCAGCTCCTCGGCCCGACGCATCCGGTCGCGGTCCAGCTGTTCGGTGTCCAGCCCGGCCAGGGTTCGGGAGCAGGCCAGGTAGCTGCCCTTCTGAAGCTCTATTTGCGCCTGCAGGAGAATGGCCGAGTTCCGTCCGGAGTCGTCCCGGGAAAGGGAGGCCGACCTTTGTGCGGCCTGCGCGGCCTCGTCGTACCTCTCCAGGGCCAGCAGGGCGCGGGCCTCGCCCCTCAGCCATTCCGAGGCGTCCGGATGGTCGGGGTCTTCCCCGAGAGCCTGCTCGTAGAGATCGACGGCCGTCCGATAGTTGCTCGACTGGTAGGAGGACCGGGCCCTGTCGGCCAGCTGCTCGGCCGGGGACGTGGTTACGTCGGTCTCTCTGCATCCGCAGAGGATTATCAGCGATACCGCCAGAAAAGAAAGGTATCTGCGCAAGACAACCTCCGGAAGCGCTGCCGCATGCCGCTCGGTTCGGAGTCGAATATGCCCAGACAAACCTTCGACGGCCAAGTCGGGCAAAGAGAGGGCCCGGGGTCGACCCCGGGCCCGACTAGGTTGTGGGAGCTATTCCGTACCCTCTTCGATCTCGATCAGAGAATCGACATCTCCCTCAGGGGGAAGTAGCTCCTCCGGCGGGCGGTCCATGTTGTCTATCATCCATTCGGCGTCGTCGGCCAGCTCGGATTCCGGATAGTTGTCGGCGACTCCGGTGAAGGCCTCTCTGGCGGCCTCGTAGTCGCCCAGGTACTCCGAGTAGGTGAAACCGATCAGGAACTGCGCCTGGTGGGCCTTCTCGTGCTCGGGGAACCGCTGCAGGAACAGCTCGAAGTACTCCACCGCCCTCTGGGGGTCGCGCTCCATAAGGCCCTGAGCCATGCTCATCAGCGAATCGGCGGGTACGGACTCGTCCGGCAGGAAGGCCTGCTCGTTGATTGTAACCCCGTACCGCTCGTGCAGGGAGGGCATGACTCTTCCCTGGAAGTAGTTGTTCACCAGGGGAGGCCTGAGGACCTGGGCTATGGACTCCCTTACCTGCTCCAGGGGCTTGGTTCCTTCCTCCTTCTTTTCGTTGACCTTGAAGAAGTGGTACCCCAGCTCGGTCTGGAAGGGTCCCAGTACGTCCCCGGAGTCGGCCGCGAAGAGGCTCTCGGCGATCTCGGGCTGGTTGCCCATGTAGGGGAAGGGAGAGGACTCGGTTACCCAGCCCAGCTCCCCGCCCCGTCCGGCGGTGGGAGCGTGGGCGCTGAGGGAGTCCGCGACGTCTGCGAACGCGGTTCCGGACTCCAGCATCTGACTGACCTGATCCAGGTCTTCCTCGGTCTCGCTGAGAATGTGGGAGACCTTAACCTCGTTGTCTTGGTGGTACATGTCGTCCTTGTGCTGCTCGTAGTAGGCCAGGATCGAGTCTTCCGGCACCTCCACCGAGTCGACGACCATCTTCTCGTAGTAAGTCTGGATCAGAGCCCTCTGCTTGGCGGCCTCCACCTGCCGCATGGCCTGCTCGACCTGGGCGACTACGAAGGAGTCCTCTTCCAGGCCGGCGTCTTCGGCGGCCTGCAACAGCAGAAGCCGCTCGACCATATGTTCCAGAAGAACCCTCTGACCCTGAGGGGTCTCGAAGTTGGTCCTCTGGTAGGGCGGGATGCGGTTAAGCTCCTCCTGAATGTCTTCCCTGGTTATTGCGGTGTCTCCTACGGTGGCCATTATCGAGTTGTCCATCTCCTGCTCGGCCGACGAGGGCCTGGGTGCCCCGCAAGCCGAGAGGACGATCATCGATATGGCAGTGCAGATAACAAAAGCTCTCATGTATCGGTACATCCTTTCACTCCTTCGGGTCTTCGCTCTTTGCGGCTCCCTTCCCGTGAGAAAGGCCGTAATCGATAAGACCCTTTGCGAACTCCGCCATGGCCACGTCCGCAGGGCTCAACACGTGGCCCTTGACATCGGTTATCGGGGGAGCCCCTGACTTCAGGCTCCTCACCCTTTTGGCCAGGGCGAGCGCGAGGAGGTACTGATTGTCAGCCGATGCCGCTATCTCTTTTAACTCCTGCTCCTTGTCCATCCGTGGCTCCTCCGATTCATCGGGGCTTCCGACAAGAGCTTTCCTGTTTGTGGTTTATCCCTAAGATGGTCCGGTGTTCCGAAAGGTTCGTCCCCGGAGGATCAATCGGTCTCCTGTAACTCGGAGTGTTGCTCCGCGTAGTTCTGAAGGAACTGCCACCGGGGTACGTCCAGAAGGTCGACCTCCCTCTCTTCCTTCCGAAGGCTGCCGAACTCGGAGTAGTCCCAGTACCTGATTATGACCAAACGGTCGTTGGATCCGGCGGAAGAACCATCCGGCCTGCTGGGTAGAGTGAGGGGATGCTTGTAGAAGATCTCCACCCTGGAAGTATCGGGGTTGGAGGTGGTGTAGGCTACGAACTTGTAGGTCTGGACGTTTACCGACCCCCCTCTTCTCCAGCTAGGGGCGTCGGGATTCTCGTAGAAAGTGTAGAGGGTGTCGGGCCGTACCTCGAAGACGTACTCCCCGCCCAGGGGGTCCACCAGTTCCTCCGTGTTGACGTCGAGGTTCTCGGGCTCCTTGGGCTTGAGCACCTGGGGATAGCGGTTGCCCAGGTACGTTGCCTGTTCCTCCGACACCCGAACCAAGGCCGACCTGGAAACCTCGACTCTTCTGCGCTGGGCGTACTCCGGGAAGTGGGTGCGGAAGTACGTATTCATCCAGTCGGCCTCGTAGAAGAGCGTATCGGGGAAATCTTCCTCGATGAGCCCGCCTATCACCCCGCCGTGTCGCTCGTGGTTGGGGCAGGAAATGGCGAACTGCGTGCCCAGCGCCAGTTTGGGGTCGTAGATGTACTGGGAGTCGGTGTAGCCCTGTTCCATAAGCGTGGGGCAGATCAGAATGCTGTCCTGGAGGTCGGCCCAGGAAATCAGACTGTCCAGACTGGGTGCGGGCAGGCCGTCGTTCTGCTTCATGTAATTGATGTTCGTTTTGGCGAGGGTAAGTATTTGCTCCCGGCAGTTTTCCCGGGGAATCCTGTAGCTCTCTACCTTCTGGTGAATCCTGAATATGAGTAGTGCCGCAAGAACGACTATTAGGACTCTTACCAGAACCTTTTGCATCATGATCGAGGACCCTCCACAGATGACGCGATGATGCCCGGCCGAAACGGGAACTGAACGAAAGCAAATCTAGCGCTGGTCGTCAATACCTGTCAATGATGGTGAACCCGCTGGCGGACGGGTTCCGTGCCCAAATCTGACATCCTGACAATGGGAACCGGAATTTTAAGGGAGACAGTAACTTCTGTTGGTTCTAGTGATAACGTGGTGTCCGGCAGGTCCAAGGCCACCGTTGAGGATTGGTCCCCTGCGATCACCGGACGGGTGGAGAAGCAGTCGAACTCCACCAGACGGGACGCCGGCCCCGATACCTCCACCACGGGAGGGTCGACAGTGGACCACATGTAGCGCTCCGGTATCTCTCCCGATACCACCAGCCGTACCGGCTTGTACCTCTCTACCTGAACGTCCAGCAATAGAGCGTAGGAACCCGGATCGAAGCCGACCGGTACCAGTACGTCGTACCCGTCGTCTCTGAAGGCGACGTCACGGGCCTCGAACGAATGACGGACCTCGCGGGGGAAGCCGCCGCGGAGGTCCAGACCCCGAAACGGAAAACGTACCGAGATGGGATGGCCCTCCAACTGGTCCCAGAGAACCATGGCTCCGCTTCCCTCGAATCTTACGGTGACCGAGTCGGTCGGACCTTTGTCCAGTATGGCCAGGCTGTCCGGGAAACCCGTGGCCGTGACCGCGAGCCGGGACTCCACGGTGAAGGTCCTGTTCTGTACCGCGACCAGCCACAACACTATGGCCACCGCCACCGAGAACACCCAGGGCAGCATGACGCTGCGGGACCGCGCCCGCTCCTCGCCGGTCGGATCGCGGCCCGTGCGGTCTCTCACCTCCGTTAACCTTCCGGTATCGGTTGCACGGGATTCTGGAAGCCTATGGTGGACTGGGCGTCACTCTCCTCCAGGGTCCCGAACTTCTCCTCGTAGGCCTCGACCCTCCCCTGCAGGGCCTTGACCAGGCTCTTTACCTTGTGGGGGGACATGATGATCCTGGACTTGAGGGTGGCGGTCTTGACCCCGGGCATCATCCTTGCGAAGTCCAGCACGAACTCGTCCCGGGAGAAGGCTATGAGCACCAGGTTGCTGTAAACGCCGTCGGCGTCTTCCGCCTTGACGTTGATTTGAGGGTTACGCTTTATCATCTTACCTCCAATCCTATGGCTTACGGGGCTCGATGCCAGCTATTATGCTCCGGGGCCCCGCAGTCAACCAGTGCGCAACCGTTGGAGGGGCGATGCTGCCGCAGAAGGAGAGCGCAACCAGCATTCTGTCGGGTTTCAAAGACCGACGGGTCGTCGTGGTGGGCGACCTGGTACTGGATCACTACCTGGTGGGCGAGGTCAGCCGGATATCCCCCGAGGCCCCGGTGCCGGTGGTCGCCGTGGACAGAATGGGAGAGCGATGGGTTCCCGGCGGTGCGGCCAACGTCGCCCGTAACGTCATCTCCCTGGGCGGAAAGGTGTCCCTGGCCGGGCTGGTCGGCGACGACGAACGGGGGGAGCGCCTCCTGGAGCTGCTGCGTCAGACCGGAGCGAACGTCGATGCGGTGATGGTCGACGAAAGCCGACCCACGACCACCAAGACCAGGGTTATGTCCCACAGCCAGCATCTGCTGAGGATGGACGAGGAGTCCGACGACCGGGCCCGGGAGGAGATAACCGCCGACCTGGCCGAAAAGGTGGCCGACATGTTGCCCTCCTGCGACGTACTGCTGTTCGAGGACTACGACAAAGGGGCCCTGGACGAAAAGCTGATATCCGACCTGGTAAAGCGTAGCCTCGATCTGGAGGTGCCGGTGGCGGCCGACCCCAAGTTGAGGAACTTCTTCGAGTACCGGGGCTGCACCCTGTTCAAGCCCAACCGGCGGGAAACGGAGAGGGCGCTGGGGGTGATTATGGACGACGCGGCCTCGGCGTCGAAGGCCGCGGAGGAGCTGAGACGAAGGTTGCAGGCCAAGGCCGTTCTGATTACCCTGGGCCCGGAGGGCTCGGTTCTGTGCGAGGAGGGTCGTCCGTCCTTTCGAATGCCTACGGTGGCCCATCACGTCTACGACGTCTCCGGAGCCGGTGATACGGTAATCGCCGTGATGGCCCTGTGCCTGGCCGGGTCGGTGGAGCTTGCCGACGCCTCGCGCCTGGCAGGTTTCGCGGCGGCCGCCGTTTGCGCCGAGCCTGGCGTTTACGCGGTGACCTCGTCGGACGTGCTGAGGGAAGTACGGGCCTATGAGCAAGACCCTGACCGCGACTGAGGCGGCCGAGAAGGCGGACCGTCTTTGTTCTCGGGACCGGACCGTCGTATTCACCAACGGGTGCTTCGATATTCTCCATCCCGGCCACGTGCATCTTTTGCGGAGATGCAGCGAGCTGGGGGATGTGGTGTTCGTGGGCCTGAACACCGACCGGTCCGTGAGAGAGTTGAAGGGCCCGGGCAGACCGTTGTTCCCCCTGCAGGACCGTATCGTGATGCTGAGCGCACTGAGTTGCGTGGACTGGATAGTTCCCTTCGACCAGTCGACCCCGGCGGAACTCATCCGTGCGGTGGTGCCCGACGTTCTGGTAAAGGGTGGTGACTACACACCCCGGACGGTGGTGGGCAGAGCGGTGGTGGAGGAAAACGGGGGAAGGGTGGAGATCGTGCCCCTTCTGGAGGGCTACTCCACTTCTGATCTGATCCGGAGGCTGCGGTCTGGCCCGAAAGGCGGAAGCGGCGCTTGAGGGAGCCGGTTTCGGGCGAAGGTTCGAAGGGGACCCTTCCGGTTGGAGACCTGGTCATGGTGGCTTCGGTCGCGCTGCTGACCAGGACCATCCATTTGTTTTCGATCCTGGAGATACCTCTGCTGGCCAATCCGGTGGTGGACGCCCGTTGGCACCATCTGTGGGCCTCGGCCGTCGCCGGAGGAGACCTCGCCGCCTATGCACCCTTTTTCAGGGCACCGCTGTACCCCTGGGTGCTGGGATCGCTTTACTTCCTTACCGGTCCCTCCGTTCTCGCCGGCACCCTGCTGTCGGTCGGCCTGGACGTTACATCCGCCATTCTTGTTTACCTCATAGCATCCAGATTCGTGGGTCGTGGATGGGCGTTGGGGGCCTCCCTCTGCTGGGGGCTGTGGGGTACGGCGGTCTTCTACTCCACCACCCTGCTCATCACCCCTCTGTTCACGTTCCTGCTGCTATGGTCGATGTGGCTGGCCCTGCGGGGCAAGGCGGGTTCGTGGCTTCTACTGGGGCTGGCCTGCGTAACCCGGCCCACCGCGCTGCTGCTTCTGCCCCTGCTTTGGTGGTACCACAGGCCGGACCTCAAGCGGGGATGCATGTTCGCGGCCCCTCTGGTTCTGGTCTGGGCCTTCAACGCCGGCAGCGGCGACCCGCTGAACGTGGTGGCCAGCCAGGGCGGGATAAACCTCTACGTAGGCAACGGCCCCGATGCGGACGGGTACACCGCGTTCGCCCCCGCGTACGTCGAGGCCGGAGAGGGCGGCCCTGAGGAGCCGGAGGCTTACCGGGACAACGTCCAGGCCGCCGCGGAGCAGATCTACCGGCAGCGGACCGGATCGGAGGGTGGGGTCGAGCCTTCGGCCGTATCCGGGTGGTGGACGGCCAGAACGCTGGAGCACGTTCTTCGCCATCCGCTGGCCTGGTTGAGCCTGGAGGGAAAGAAGCTCCTGTGCCTGGCCTCTACCGTGGAGATACCGAGCAACTATGATCCCTACTACTACCGCAGGTACTCACCCCTGTTGGCGGTTCTGCTTCGGAGGAGGGTGCTCGCGCTTCCCTTCGCCGTGTTGTGGCTGCTGGTCCCGGGCGCTCTCTGGGCCGGGATCGGGCGCCGCAGGAAGTCCAGGGCGATGCGCATGCTGGACCTGTGGACCTGCCTGCTGTTGCTGGCGCCGCTTCTATTCTTCGTGACAGCCAGGTTAAGGCTTCCCGCGGTTCCCTTCCTTCTGATAGCCCTGCTGGTCCGGGTGTCCAGGGCGCCCCGGGTCTCGTTGCTTCTGGCTCCGGCCGGGTTCGTGGCGGGATTCCTGCTGCTCTCGGCCACGGAGGGGTACGTGGAGAGGTCGGGGGTCAACATGGAGTTCTTCGACGGGGTGGCGCACGTCCGGGAGGGAAGGATCGACCGCGCAGAGGCCCTCTTCCTCCGGGCCGTTCAGCGGGGTTCCTCCAGGGAGGACCGGATCGATCTCAACAGGATGGATGCCCTGTACAACCTGGGGCTGATCGCGGCGGGCAGGGGAGATATGGAGGAGGCCGAGCAGTGGGCGGAGGTTCTGCGAACGGAGTATCCCGGCAGCGCAAAGGGCTTGCGGCTCTCGCGCATCCTGCAGGGGGTTGACCCTGGATTGCGGCAGCAGTAGGAAGCCCCGCAGTCGCTGCAATGGAAACATGGTCCGTCTGACCTCGAGAAGGAGTAACCGATGAGCATTCTGGCTGTCGCGCTTCTGTTGATCAGCCCCCTGGTGGTCCTGGTGGGCGCGCTGGTGGTCCTCTTGAACTACCTATCCCTGCGGAAGGCTCCCAGCGGCACCGACAGGATGAGGCACCTGGCCGAGCAGATCAGCTCGGGAGCGATGACCTATCTGGGAACCCAGTACAGAATACTTCTCCTGTTCGTAGTGCTTATCGCCGTGGCGTTGTTCTTCGGGGTGCACCCCGGTACGGCCCTGGCCTTCGTCTTCGGGGCCGGCTTCAGCATGCTGGCGGGTTACCTGGGCATGAAGGCCGCCACCCTGGGGAACGTAAGAACGACCAACGCGGCCCGGGAGGGCCTGTCCAACGCTCTTAGGGTGGCCTTCAAGGGGGGCACCATCATGGGCCTGTCCGTGGCGGTGATGGGGCTTCTGGGAATCCTGATATTCTACCTGGCCTACCACGAGCTGGAGGCTCTCACCCGATTCCTCAACGGTCTTATGGGTTTGGATGGAACCGATCCGGGTATAATCCTCAAACACGTGACCGGGTTCGGAATGGGAGCCAGCTCAATCGCGCTGTTCGCCAGGGTCGGGGGAGGAATTTACACCAAGAGCGCCGACGTGGGAGCCGACCTGGTGGGCAAGGTGGAGGCCGGCATACCCGAGGACGACCCTCGGAACCCGGCGGTGATCGCCGACAACGTGGGTGACAACGTCGGCGACGTGGCCGGGATGGGCGCCGACCTCTTCGAGTCGTACGTGGGCAGCATCATAGCCTCGGTGGTGCTGGCCTTCGGAATGGGTGACCAGACCCTGGGACGTCTCTGGGGGGGGAGCCCGGAAGCCTCGCTGGAGTCCATCAGGCAGACCCTGATAGGCCTTCCTATAGCCTTCGCCGCTCTGGGGACGGTATCCAGCATACTGGGAACGTTGTTCGTAAAGGTGCTCAGCGGAAGGGGAAGGCCTAGCTCGGTTCTGAGGAACGCCACGTTCGTGTCCACCGCTTTATGCATATTCCTGGGTCTGGGCACCGTTACGCTGCTGGGGGT
>WJMA01000011.1 GCA_014728175.1 Candidatus Fermentibacterota bacterium | reverse complement strand
GGCGCTGCGTAGTCGACTCCCCGATGGGCCCGGGTGTATCCCAGTATGGGGTGAAGCCTGGCGCTGTTGTAAGGTGAGCTTATCCTTCCGAAAGGTACCGGCATCTTGAGGAACATGGTGCGAAGCGAGGCTCCGTCACGATGGTAGTGATCCAGGATCAGACCGCTCTCCTCGGACGCCTCGGGGCCGGGAGCATGGTGGAAAGGAAAGGCCTCCACCATTGAACCGTTCTCGAACTTGTACTTCGCCGCCAGTATCCGGTGAAATCCAACCTCGTTCGTCTCGGGGTACCTGGTCTCCTCGAACAGCACCCAGATGCTGTCACCACTTCGGACATCGTAGTAGAAATCGATGTCGTAGGCGAAAAGATGATCGGTCAAGTCCTGCTGGAGCTCCACCACGTAAGCGCAAGCCCTCACCGAGTCCCGCCTGGTGGCGATTCTGCCCGACGGGGTGAGATTCTCGGGGAGCGCCTCGTCCCGTATCGCTTCGTAGACGGTGGTGCTCACCTCCATGGTGACCGACCGCAACCTGCGCCATCTCACCTGGGGAACGTACCGCCAGCTTTCGGGCATGCCGTCGGGACCCAGCGTGACCTCGTAGAAGCCTCTTCTGTTCCCGGGGAACGCCCGGATCCACCGCAGTCGGCCCCGGCAGAGAACGGCTTCCACGGTGTCGCCAGGGTGCTGGCTGTTGCCCCAGCCCAGGCTGTCCTGGAGAACCCGGCAGCAGGCGAGATTCTCGCTTCCATCCAGCCCCAGCTCCAGCATGGTTCCCCACAGGGAAACGTCCACGGTGGCGGATACTACCTCCACCGTGTCCGCCAGCTCGGCCAGCAGTGAGTCGTTCCAGGTTCGTAGCGGCTCCCGGTGCTCCAGGCACGACCAGCGCGCCCCGGCGTCGCTTTGGGGTGGATGCATCAACAGAACGGTCAGAACCACTCCCAGGGCGACCAGGACCAGGAGCCTTCTAGCGCTCCTCTTCAGCAGTATCCTCCGTCTCGGTGTCGTCCTCTCCCGGGCCGAACAGCTTCTCGAAGAACCTCACGGATCTGCCGAGGAATCTCTGCAAACCGGTGGCCTTCTTCCGGGGCTCGGCGGGAGGAACCGCAAGCTCGTGGAGTATAGCGTCTATGTCCACGTGGGTTCCAACCAGATCGATTATGGCCTCTATCTTCTCCCTCTCGTCCGGCTCCACCTTGAACACTCTGCTCTCCAGCCTGTAGGCCGAGCCGGCCACCGTACCCTCGGTACGGTACAGAGGTATCGAAAGCTTCTCGCAGGCCGAGTGGATGTACGTGTACCTGTTGCCCTCGGAGCCGCAGAGTATCAGGGCCCCCGGACCTTCGGGGACCTCCCCCGCGAGTTTGCGGGAGAAGAGCGAGTCCAGAACGTCCCTGCGATTGGCGCTTACCAGGAGGGCGCTCTCCGGGCTCTCCCGTACGTTTCGTACGACCTCGTCGGAGCTGCCGAATGCGGTCAGGTATCCGGACACCCTGTGAATCCCTATGGAAGACATCGAGAGCATGGGGCTGGCGTCCAGGGTCCGGCTGATTACTCCCAGGGAAGGGGTGCTTATCCTTCTTTCGAAGGGAATCATGCCGAAGATCCTTACCCCCGCTTTCTCGAACCATTTCCCCAGAATGGAGCTGATCTTGTCCATCTTGCTGGGAATGACCCGATTGACTACCACCCCTAGTATCCTTACCTGCTGCTGCTCGAACAGGGATCTGCAGAGGGAGAACATGTCTATGGTCCTGCCGATCCCTCCGTCCAGAACCAGGATTACCGGCAGGTCCAGCACTTTGGCCACTGAGGCGTTGGAAAGGTTGAACACCGAACCCACCCCCGGATGCCCGGTGCCCTCTACCACGACCAGGCCGGACTTTCTGCCCAGGTGACGGTAGGCTCTCTTGATCCTCCTGAGAATGTCGCCGGGCTCCCCGGTGACTATGTACTCGGTAGCCGCCCCGCTGGATGCGGAGAAGGGAGCGGTATACTCCAGGTCGAGGTTCAGATCCAGGGCTTTGTCCACGAACCAGGAATCCTGTCCGGCCGCGGTGTCGTCCACTATGGTGGTCTTCTGGCCGAGAGGCTTGGTGAAGCTGACACCGCCGTCTATCCTGCTGCGGAGGTGATGGATGAGGCCCAGGCTGAGGGTGGTTTTACCCGCATCCTTCTTGGCGCCGGCTACGAAGATGCCCTGAGCCATCCGCTCAGTCCCGGCCCTTCTCTGGGCTCGCATAGAGCCTTTGGCTGAAACTCCCCAAACCGGGCTTTACCTGATCGTCCTCGTCCAACTCCCGGTCCATGGAGGCGGTGATTATCGCCAGCTCACCGAACCGCTTCAGACGGGCGATACCTTCCGGAGAGGCCAGCAGGCATACCAGAGCTATCGACCTGGCGTTACCATCAAAGAGGTGCTCCACCACTTCCTCGGCATCTTTCCCGGTGGACAGCACGGGCACCAGCAGAATAACGTCCCGGCCTTCTATGCGGGGTATGGAGGAGTAGCTCCACTTCCCTTCCCTCCTGGCCTCCAGGGGAGCGACGAACCCCACGGGGGAATCCGGCAGGAAATCCAGAAAAGCGTCTATCAGGGGAATGCCTCCCCTCATGAAGGATACCAGAACCGGAGGTGTCTGGACCATCTCTCCCAAGGTGGCCTCCAGCGGGGTATCGACCTGGACCGGAGCGGTACGAAGGTCCCTGGTGGCCTCCATGGCCAGCAGAGAGGCCAGCCGCTGGCTGTAAAGACGGAATCCCGGGGCATCCGTGCACTTGTCCCTCAAACGCGTAAGAAGGTCCCTGGCTACCGGATGCTCAAACTCGATTATTTCCACAGTTCCTCCTTGTGTCACGTTGACAACATAAAAGCCAGTGAATACTGTCGCCAGTTGACGACCATTTCCGGAAGGAGAGCCGATGGAAGTTCTCAGACGACTGACCGAGCGGGGCCTGGTTTACCAGATGACCGACGAGGAACGGATGGCGGAGGTGCTGGGCGGAGAGAGGCTATCCTTCTACATCGGTTTCGATCCCACCGCGCCCAGCCTGCATCTGGGCCATCTGGTCCCCCTGATGGCGGCGGGATACCTGCGAAGGGCGGGCCATCGTCCCATCATAGTGATCGGGGGAGGAACCGCCCTGGTGGGAGATCCCTCCGGCCGAAGCGCCGAGCGAACCCTGGAGTCAAAGGGGCAGATCGGAGAGTGGGCAGATTCCGTCGCGGACCAGATGGAAGGTTTCCTGGACCTCGGTGAGGAATACGAGAAGCCGTTGATGCTCGATAACAGCGACTGGCTGACCGAGCTGGGATACATCGACTTCCTACGCGATTACGGCAGACATTTCAGCGTGAACCGCATGCTCTCGGTGGAGTCGGTAAAGAGCAGGCTCCAGACCGGCCTCTCCTTCCTGGAGTTCAACTACATGCTGCTGCAGGCATACGACTACCTGCACCTGTTCCGCAACCATCAATGCACCCTTCAGATGGGCGGAGCGGACCAGTGGGGCAACATCGTGGCCGGGATAGACCTTATTAGGAGGGTTGAGGGCGGCGAGGCGTTCGGCTTAACCTGCCCTCTGGTGACCACCTCCACCGGCGAAAAGATGAGCAAGAGCATGCCCGGGGGAGCGGTCTGGCTGGACCCGGGCATGACCTCTCCGTACGACTACTATCAGTTCTGGATAAACGTCGACGACCGGGACGTAGTCTACTTTCTCAAGTTGTACACCTTCGTGCCCACGGAGGAGATAGATGAGCGTTACGCCCGGCTGAAGGGTCGGGAGATGCGAGAGGCGAAGGAAAGGCTGGCCTGGGAGGCTACGGCGATCGCACACGGCGAGAGGCGGGCGGACGAGGCCAGAGAAGCGTCCAGGGCGCTCTTCGACGGGGCCGGTGCCCGAGAGCACGTCCCCTCCCTGAGCCTTCCCCTTTCCCGGCTGACGGAGGGAGTGAACTGTCTGGACCTCTTCGTGGAGACGGGCCTATGCTCCAGCCGGGCGGAGGTGAGAAGGCTGGCGAAGCAGGGAGGCCTGTACCTCAACGAGCAGAGGGTCGAGAATCCGCTGGAGAACCTGCGGGAGGCTCAGCTGGACCGGGACGGCAACCTGCGTCTTAGAGCGGGAAAGAAGCGCTACTACGTGGTCTCGTTCCGAAACGGCTAAGCGCCATGTCCGCCGGGCGGCCGGATATCAGCTTACCTGCTCTACGGACTCCACGAAACCGTTTATTACGAAAGCCCTTATTGTATTCTCGTCCGGGTCTACCGGAATCAGGAAGAAACCCACCCTGTTGGGATGGTACGCCTGGGTGGTCCCCACCAGCACCTCTCCGTCCCGGAACTTGACCTTCAGCTTCTTCCCGGGTGCCTGAACCCGCTCGAAGCTCTTCCGTGGCTCGTAGGAAGAGTCTCCCTCGAAGTCCTTTACGAAGAAGACCGCCTTGAGATCCTTTAGAAATACCTCCTTCATGTATTTCGAATCCGCCTGGGAACGCAGATGGAATTTGTCCTTGTTGGGCCTGAAGTCGGCGGCGGTCCCCTTGAAGACCCTCCCATCCGCATAGTGAACAACGAGCTTGTTGGTTCCGAGCATGGGCTCTACCCCCTCCCCAACAATTACCTCACCACTATACGATCGAATCCCTGTATTCGGCGACGAGCTTCCGGACGGTACTACCGGCCCGAGCCGCCTCTACCCGTTCTTCCGCCCCCGGAGGAGCTCTGCGATTGCAGACGCTGGCGAAGGCTGTAGACCTCGCCCTCCAGGACATCCACGTCCTCGGAAAGGGACTCGATGATCGAGTCGGAGGCGGCGCTGCTTTGCAGCAGGGAGTCCATCCTCGAGGAAAGTTGCTGCAGAGCTTCCGATTGGGACTGGAGGACCTCGATTACGCTGTCCGGTATCGCCGGTGGGCTCGCTTCGGGCGACTCGGGTAGGGAAGCGCTGGCTTCCGAGGGAGACCCGGCACCGGCGCCTATCTGCATCTCCAGGTCGGACACTCTTCCCTCCAGGTCCTCGCAGGCGGCATCGGCGCGACTTTCAGCGTCCTCGGCCACCTCTTCCATCCTGTCCGAAAGGTCGTCTACCTTCGAGTGCACCTCTTCCATACCTGGCACGCTGCAGCCGAAAGCCAGAAGCAACAGCAGCGCAGCGAGTAGCAGAAACCTCATTCGACGTCCTCCTTCTCTTGAAAGTCCTTCTCTCCGAAAACCTCGGCGGTGTAGATCATTATATCCGCCCTGCCGTCCCTCCAGGCGCCCGGGTCCAGGCCCGCTTTCAGACAGCTGTGATCCAGGAACGTCTCCCGGTCCCAGCCCTGCTCGGTGGCCACCTGGGGAAGCAGCGTTCCGGAGAACGGGCCGTACCTGACGTATACGCCGTGCTTTCCGGGCTGTACCTCTTCTGGCTTGGCCGGAACCATCTTAGACAGGATGGATATCTCTATGTCTATATTTTCCAACTCGTCCGGCCTTACCGGAGGGAACCTGGGATCCTGGACGGCGGCGGCCGCCGCCATCTTGACCACGGTTCGGCCGATTCCGCCCTCCCCCGTGAAGTGCCCTATGCATCCCCTGAGCTCATCCCTTTTGTGGAGGGTCACGAAGGCACCGCCTTCCCGTCCGTAGATACCACCTTCGGGAGGCTCGGGAGGAGGGCTTCCTTCCGCCGCCGCCCTTACGGACCTGCGGGCCAGCCGAAGAAGACCCTTTCTCTCCTCTTCGTCGGGCATCGTGTCAGCCCCTTCCGGCCACCGCGCCGGCGAAGTAGCCCACCACGGCGCTGGTGTCGCCGGAGGCCCTGGCGGAGGTGGCGTACTCGAGCTTTCTGAAATCGTCGGCCTGGTTGGCCAAGGCCCAATTCATGAGGACCAGCATCGGTCCTCCGCCGCAGGCCTCGCCTTCCCTTCCGGCCAAAACGTCCCGAAGCCTGGACGGATCACCGTTGACGAAAGCCTCGATAACCTTTGCGTCCATCTCGTTGGCCGTGCTCTCCGCATGGTAATGAGAAAGATCGGTGGAGGCAACCATCAGAACGTTCTCCGTCTCGGAAAGGACATCGTCCAGCTTTCCCGCCAGCTCGCCGGAGAACTGCTCGGAGGAATCGCCCTGTATGATTACTACCAGGTCGGCCTCCGGCCAGCGATACTGGACGAACGGAACCTGCACCTCGGTCGAGTGCTCAGAGGAGTGCGCCCTGCTGTCGAACTTCAGCCCCATTTCGTTCAGCCTCTGCACCACGACGGAATTGATGCTGGCGGTTCCCAGAGGGGTCCTGTAACCCTCTCCGCCGAACACGCTGGCCCCGTAAACGGGATACCGGTGGGCGGGAGCGACGATCACCACTGTATCCACCTCTTCGGGCGCTACGGCGAACGATGCGCCGGCCACCGCTCCGGAGTATACGTATCCGGCGTGGGGGCACACCAAACCCTTTACCAGCGGGTCGGGGCTCCGCCCGGAATCGTTTACGTACCTGGCTACGTCACGACGGAGATCGTTGGGATCGGAAGGGTAGAACATCCCGGCAACTACGGGATCACGTATCATTCTTGTTCCTTTCCAAATATGTGATTAGGTCCTGCATCCCGTACCTGCCCGGAGGCCGGCCGGCCACGAAGGCCGCAGCCCGGAGCGCCCCCAAGGCAAACGTCCTCCTGCTAGTCACGCTGTGGCGGAGGGTAACCGACTCCCCCCGGCAGAAGAAGCCGACCGAGTGGTCACCGGGAACGTCGCCCCCCCTGAGGGAATGTATACCCAACTCGTGAGGTCGCCGGGCCCCACAATCTCCCTCTCTGCCGTAAACCGGCTGCAGACCGGGGCGGACCTCTCCCAGGTCTTCGGCGATGCGAACGGCCGTCCCGCTGGGACTGTCGGTCTTGTGCTTGTGGTGGGTCTCGACCAGCTCGATGTCCGCGTCGTCCAGCATCTTCGCGGCCATACCCAAGAGCCGGCGGAGAACGTAGACGCCCCTGCTCATGTTGGCCGCCCAGAATACGGCGCGATCAACGGCCCAAGCGTCGAGTAGCTCGCGTTGCCGGTCGCCCAGACCGGTGGTGCCGGATACCAGAGCGACGTCGGTCCCCTTCAGTAAACCGTCGAGGTCGGCCCAGGCATCGGCTGCCGAGAAATCCACAACCACCTGGACCTCGGGGGGCGGGCTCCGGTCGGGGGACAGACCGGGGGATCGCACGTCGTAGCATGCCTCCACCCCGAAGCCGTCGCCGGACTCCTCCCGAACAAGCTTGCCCATTCGGCCCTCGCTGCCGAAAACCGCTATGCGGATCAAACCAGGCCAGCCTCCTCCAGCACGGACCGCAGCCTGGGCCTGAGCTCTTCGGCCAGGGGCACCAGGGGCAACCTCAGGCTATTATCGATCATGCCCTTCATGCTCAGCGCGCACTTCACGGGAATGGGGTTGGTCTGCAGGAACAGAGCCTTGAAGACCGGGTAGAGACGCTGCTGGATGCCCCGGGCCCTTTCCAGGTCGCCCCCACCGGCCGCTTCCATAAGCTCGGACATCTCCGCCGGCGCTACGTTGGAGGTCACGGATACCACCCCGTCCGCTCCCAGCGCTGCCTGGGCCATGGCGATCGGATCATCACCGCTCAGCACGGAAAAACCGTCGGCGCAGCTTCTTCGGAGGGCGGTTACTCTCTCCGCGGAGCCGGCTGCGTCCTTGATCCCCGCTATGCGCGGGTGCTCGGATAGCTCCGCCGCGGTGGACACCTCTATGCTGGCCCCGGTCCTGCCGGGCACGTTGTAGACGTAGACCGGCAAGTCCACCGCGTCGGCCACCGCCGTGAAGTGACGAAATTGCCCCTCGGCGGTGGGCTTGTTGTAGTACGGGGTTATCAGAAGAAGCCCGTCCACGCCCAGATCGGACACCTTTACGGACAGGTCAATGGTCGAGCTGGTGCCGTTTGTACCGGTGCCGGCCATAACGGGAACCTTACCGTCGGCTGCCTCGAGTACGGCCTTTACAACCTCCAGCCTTTCCGATTCTTTCAGGGTCGCCGCCTCTCCGGTACAGCCGCAGGCCAGCAATCCGTCGATTCCCTGCTCCACCTGCCAGTGGACCAGTCGAGAGAGGGCCTTCAGGTCTACCTCGCCCTCCCGGTCGAACGGGGTCACCAGGGCGGTAACGGCACCTGTGAACATCTACTGCTCCTCCTCCCCGGGCTCCACCAGCTGCTTGATGAAGGGCTTCAGCAGCTCCAGCGGAATGGGGAACACGGTGGTGGAGTTGTTCTCCACCGCTATCTCGCTCAGGGTCTGCAGGTAGCGCAGCTGAAGAGCCACCGGGTGCCTGGAGATGACGTCGGCGGCGTCGGCGAGCCTCTTGGAGGCCTCGAACTCGGCCTGGGCCCTGATTACCTTGCCCCGGCGGTCTCTCTCGGCCTCCGCCTGCTGAGCCATGACTCTCTGCATTGCTTCCGGCAGGTCCACGTGCTTTACCTCGACCGTGGACACCTTGATCCCCCAGGGGTCGGTCATTCGATCCAGGATGTCCTGAAGCTTGCTGTTTATCTCGTCGCGGTTGGAGAGAAGCTCGTCCAACGACGCCTCGCCCAGTACGCTCCGCAGGGTGGTCTGGGAGAGCTGGCTGGTGGCGTAGTGGTAGTTCTCCACCTCGATTATGGCCTTCTTGGGGTCGACGACCCGGAAGTACACCACCGCGTTGACGCTCACCGAAACGTTGTCCAGCGTAATAACGTCCTGGGGTGGGACGTCCATCGCCACCACCCTGAGAGGAACCTTCTTGAGCCCGTCTATTATAGGCCAAACGATTATCAGGCCGGGGCCCTTTATGCCGATCACCTTCCCCAGCCTGAAGACGACGCCCCTCTCGTACTCCTTGAGGACTCTCAGGGCCCACAGCAGAAAGACCACGATAACTATCAGTATGGGTACTATCGGCATCTCAGCCACCTTCCCTGGATGGAGATTCTCTGCTCGACCCGGGCGGGAGCAGGTTAAAGGTCCGTTTCCAGCCTCAGACCGGTTCCACTTCGAAGATCATGCCGCTCACCCCGGTCACCCTGACCTCCATGCCCGGCCTCAGCTCGTAATCGCTCACGCACCACCAACGTTCCCCCCGGATCTCCACCGAGTAGCGGTTCCTGAACTTCCGGCCCTCGGTCACGACCCCTGTTTGGCCGATCATGGTGTCCAGACCGGTCTCCGAACCTCGCTTCTGGGCCCTCAGCCCCAGGTAGAGAAGGTAGAGAGCTATCACCACGAACAGGATGAGGAAGGGAAAACCTATGGACTCTACGAGTTGCTGATATTGCTGCTCCACTAGGGTCCTCTCTGCTCCCACTCGGATATCTTCTGTACCCCATCGAGCTTCAGCTGAAGCGTGGTGGGGTTGGTCGCGGCCGCCAGGGCCGTCTCCGTGTCTATCTTATTCTCTGATAAAAGTTTGATCAGAGCCATATCGAAGGTCTGCATCCCGTACTTCTCACCACTTTCGTCCATCATGTCCCGAATGGAAGCCGTTTTCTCGGGGTTGCTTATACAGTCCTGCATCAGAGCGGTGTGCAGCATCACCTCGGCCGCCAGAACCCTGCTCTCCCCGTCCGGAGAGGGAAGAAGACGCTGGCTTATCACCGCCTTCAAAAGGCCTCCCAATTGCACCCTCACCTGCATCTGCTGCGCGGCCGAGAACAGGTCTATTATTCTGTTGACCGTCTCCTGGGCATCCAGGGTATGGAGGGTGCTCATGACCAGATGGCCGGTCTCCGCTCCGGTCAGGGCCACCGACGCCGTTTCCTTGTCCCGCATCTCACCTATCAGGATCACGTCGGGGTCCTGTCTGAACACCGACCTCAGCGCGCTGTGCCAGTTGGGCGTATCTATGCCCACCTCTCTCTGGCAGATGCTGGCCAGCTCGTCCGTGTGTATGAATTCGATGGGATCCTCGATGGTCACGATGTGGGTCTCGCGGTTACAGTTTATATGCTCTATCATCGAGGCCAGAGTGGTGGACTTGCCGCTGCCGGTCGCACCGGTGACCAGGACCAGCCCCCTCTGCTCCAGGGCTATGTCTTTGACCACCATGGGCAGGCCAAGGTCCTCCATCTCCGGTATCTCGAAGGGTATCTTCCTCATGACGATCGCCGGGCTGCCCCTCTGGTGGAATATGTTCACCCTGAACCTGGCCTTCCCGGGAACCGAATGGGCCAGGTCCACCTCCTCCCCCCGCTCGTAGTCTTTTATCTGCTTCTCGGTCATCAGGTCTCTGGCGATCCGGTCCACATGGTCCGGACCCAGCGCGTTGAAATCCTGGGAGTGTACTATTCTGCCCGAGATCCGCACTATGGGAGCATGGTTGACCTTGAAATGAATGTCGCTGACATCTTCGTCGAGCAGCATGGTCAGGATCTTGTCGACGCCCTCAGCCATAAATGGCCTCCCTGAGAATGAACGTTCGAGCCGATTCGGGGATAAGATATTTGGTCGGCCTACCCAGGGCAAACCTCTCCCTCACCTGAGTGGAAGATATCCAAAGCCCGGGTATCTCGAAGATCCGGACCGATTCTACGAACTCCCGGCGTACGCCCTCGGGGTCGTAACCGGGACGGGTTCCCACCACCACGCTGGCCATACCCAAAAGCCGGTCGGGCTGCTTCCATGTATCCAGTTCCAGCAGAGCGTCCATGCCCATTACGAAGAAGGTGTCCTCGGCCGGCCGGTCCAGAGCCTGGAGCAGGTCTACGGTGTACGAGTATCCGGTGGTGCTCTCCAGGTCGGCCACCTCGAAGGAATCCTCCCCGGCCACCGACAATTGCAACATCCTCAGCCTTTTCCCAAGCGGCGTAAGCCGGTGGCTTTGCTTGTGGGGCGGCCTTCTGGTGGGTACGAACAGCACCTTCAACAGATCGAATCGATCCACCGCCTCCTGGGCCAGCACCAGATGTCCGAAGTGCGGCGGGTCGAAGGTCCCCCCCAGAATGCCGACCCTCCCCTTGGGAATCAAAGCGACTCCAGCCGGAGGCGGGCATGCTCGGACTGATCCTCGTCAAGGTCGTCCTCCCGGAGAGCCTTCTGGTAGAAGTTTCTCGCCGAGTACTCGTTGCCCAGCTTCAGGTATATATCAGCCATGGCCAGGTATATCTCTCCGCTGCAGGAAGGTGAGTCGAAATCGTGCGACGCTTCCTGCAGGTACAGAAGCGCGGCGTCGAGCTCGTCCCTCCGGGCGTAGAACCTTCCGATGTACAGGGCCCTACGGGCCATGATGTCGTATATGGACCTTCTGAGCTCCTCGGCCGAGTCGGTCAGATCGGAACCGGGGTAATTCTCGTAGAAGACGGCCAGCTCCTCCAAAGCTTTCTCCACGGGGGTGACGTCTCTGCGGTAGTCCTTTCTCTGCCTCCAGTAACACTCCACCAGCCCCAGCTGCGCGTCGTCGGCGTACAGGCTGTTGGGAAACTCCCTGGTCACCCGACGGAAGTTGAACTCCGCGTCCGCCCAGTGCTTCTGCTCCATCTCGCTCCAGGCCAGCCTGTACAGGTACATGTCGGTGCGGGGGGCGCCGGGAAAACGAAACATCAGCTCCGTGTATAGAAGGGATACCCTGTACCACCTGTCTTCCCGAAAGACCTGGTCGGCCAATCTTTCCATCTCCGGGCGATTCATGCCCTCCGTGCTGTAGGAGGGGCCGCAACCCGTAGCGAGAACGGTCAGGAAGATCACCCAGGCGATCGCAAAAACCCCGGCGCGTCTGGTCATGGCATCAAATAGAGCAGGGAGTCCCGCCTTGCGGCGGCCAGCCTCGCAGCGGGCGTGGACAGATCGGGCGAGATGCTGCATGCGTTTCGGTACCACCTGAGGGCCCCCTCCGGGTCATTGTCCTGCTCGGCCAGCTCTCCCAGGAGAACAGCGGCCTCCACCTGCTCGCCAACGAAGCTGGAGCTCCATATCTCCAGGAGCTTCTCCCTGGCCAACCCGGACCTCCCCTCCTCGATGTCCTCCCGGGCCAACTCGAGCATCAACTGCATTCTTCGGTGCCTCCACCCGGGGTCTATCTCTCCGTGCCTGTCGAGTTCCGTCAGAACTTCCAGTTCCTCCCGGCGGCGGTCGGTATAGGGGAGAAGCAGGGCCCTGGCTATCAACACCGAGGGGCGAAGGTCGGTGCGGGTGAGCGGAACCCTGTCCAGCTCCACGAGGTGCCTCTCCGCGGCGGCGGCCAGCAGGCTGTCACCCACCTGGGTCTCCCTTACGCTGTCGGGAACGCCTCCCACCTGGGCCAGGTGTCTTCCGGCGTAAAGGCCCCTGAGCAGCCACTCCTCCTCCAGGCTGGGATCGGCCATTCCCAGGTGCTCGGCCGACATGCCGAAAGCCCTGTAGGCCTGGAGCGAGTCGTGGTCCCTCGCCATCTCCCAACCCAGCCTTCTCCAGAGCTCGCCCACCTCGGAGGAATCGGCGTCCCCGGGTTCCTCGCCCAGCTTTCGAAGCGCCTGCAGCGCTCTCTGTCGAAAGCTCCTGCTCCGCTCCGATTGGGCGGCCAGAACCGCGGTACGGGCGTACTCCAGCTGTAGCTGGGGGTCGTACGGGCCCTCCTCCAGAATACTCTCGTACATCACCAGAGACTGCCCGTATCTGCCTGCTCTATGCAGTAGTCGGGCCTCTTCCAGCGCATCGGATCCCTGGCCTCGTCCTCCGCAGGACAGTGGAAAGAACAGAAGCGTTACCAGTACGATCCGGGCTGGTCCCTTCAGCATCACTCCGCCCTGCTGGAGTAGAACAGGTAGATCAGGCTGGCGACGACCCCCGATACCACCAGAGGCTCGAGGAGGCTGGTACCACCCTCCTCGGGGATCCCCGAGCCCAGCCAGGTCTCCTGCTCCGAGCCCGCAAGCCGGGACAGGTCGGAGTGCGGTACCTCGTCGGAAACAGTCGCGCTGAGCCGGACCGACATCAGAACGTGTCCGTGGGCGTCCAGAGCGGTTGCGGAAAGCTCGCAGGAAGCCACCCTCTCCACCTTCTTCGTTCCCACCAGCCATGCGCGGGAGACGTCTCCGTACCTGACTCCCAGATCCATGGGCCGGAGCTTGAGTATGGGGTAGCTATTCTCCTCCGACGTCGAACCCATGATCGTCAGACCTTCTTCGGTAAGGAGAGACACGGCGGTCTGATCGACCAGCCAGCCACCCTGGTGATTGCCTTCCATCTGCAGCGACAGGGTGTCTATGGAACTGGCCTTGAGCTGGGAGGGCAGACCGGAGCAGGCCTCGGTAACCGCCCGCTCGGTAAGCTCCAGGTTGGTGGGTGGATAAAGAACGACGAAAAGGGTCAGGATCAGGGCTATGGAAGACATGAAACCTCTCCCGGGCTGGTATCTCCACTGTTGGCGGGGGAAGACGGCTCGGATTCGAGCTCCCCCATGCTGTCATCCTCAATAACCGGTCGGACTAATATATCATTTCCCCGGAAGTCCATAACCTCCGCCCGCAACCTTCCGGGAGCGGAAACCGCCCTGTCGAAAAGACACCTTCCATCGACGAACGGAGCGTCGTACATGCAATGACCTTCCCGGGGGCCGTCAACAACGACCTTCAGCTCCTTACCGGACAAACGAGTCGCCCATTCCGCGCTGAAGAACTCCGAGAGTGCCTCGACGTCGGCCAACCTGTCGGAGACCACAGCCGGCCCGGGCAACTCGCGGCCTTGCGAGTGCTCCCGGGTTCCCTCCTCCGGGTAATACCTGAAGACGACCAGGTTGCGTATGCAGTCGAAGTCCCCCAGGAAATCCAGAAGCGTCTGGAAGTCGCGGTCCGACTCTCCCGGGTAGCCGACCATCACCGTAAGCCTTACGGCTATCAACGTCTCGCAATTCCCCACCCGCTCCAGGAGCGAACGGAGCCGGGATTCCGTGTACGGCCTTCCCATCCTGCGAAGGACGTGGTCGCTGGCGTGCTGAATGGGAAGATCGAGGTAGGGCACTACGTTGGAACGGGCCGTCATCAGCTCCAGAAGCCCCGGTGGTAAGTGGGACGGATGAACGTAGTACAGCCTCCACCACACATCGCCATGTTCCTCGGAAAGCGTTGCCAGCAAATCGGTCAGACTCATCCCCTCGAACGACCACCTTCCGGTATCCTGCCCCACCAGCCCTATCTCCACCGCGCCCTGCCTTACCAGCTGATCCGCACTCTCCCGGATCGCATCCGGACGGATACCCCGGTAGGGGCCCCTTATCAGGGGGATGGTGCAGTAGGAGCAGGCGTTGTCGCAGCCGTCGGATATCTTGAGGAACCTGGAGTAGAGGGAACCCTCTGGGAGCAGCAGGTCCCGCCCGGCGGGGAAAAGACCGAGATATGCCTCCAGGGAGGCGGTGTCTCCGGGGCCTGCGACCAGATCGACGCCCTCCGGCCTCTCCCCGGGCCCGGGAGGATACCGTCCCGGCAAGCAACCGGCGAGAACCAGCCTTCTGCCCGGCGATCGTTTCCTCCATGAGACCGCTTCCCGCAGAGCGTCCAGGGACTCCCTTACCGCGGGCTCGATGAACGCGCAGGTATTCAGCAGAAGCAGGTCGGCCTCCTCCGGGCTCGGGGCCCGGTCGTAACCGGCCCGGCTCAGAACGCCCCTGAATCGCTCGGAGTCGACCTCGTTCTTGGGGCAGCCCAGAGTTCGAACAAATGCTCTCAGGTTGCCCTCACCCTTCCGAGACAACTACCTCGAAGCCCTCCGGAACGACCATCTCCAGAGACTCGGGATCGGGATGGGAAGAGGTGTGGACTCCCTCCAGCCTGTACGTGGTCGTGTTGCCGTTCGCGTCGGTGCTGGCGAAGAGGTAGGGTAGGGAATCGCCGAGAAAGAACCCCACCTCGATGCGGCGAAGGCTCTTACCCAGGTCCCCCTCCAGGGTAACCTCCATGCTGTCTCCCCGGGTCTCTACCGCCGTGACCCGTCCCGAGTCGGCGTAGGACCTCATCCTGTGCAGAAAGCTGCCCGGGCCTCCGGAGGAAAATACGACCACCTGTTCGGACTCCGGCTCCACGGTGTACAGCCGGCTGCCGTCGTAACCGGTCCTCCTGCCCTCCGGCTGGGAGTAGTCCAGCAGGAAGAGGTCCGGCTCGCAGAGGCTGAAGACCCCCCTGGTGGTCTCCTCCTCCAGGGTCAGGGCCCACCTGTCGGTCCTTACGAATCTTCCGCTCATCATCGAGGCGCCCTCCAGCTTGGCCAGGAGAGGACTAAGGGGGTTGGGCAGCGTATCGGCGGAGAGATGAAGCGAAAGAAGAACCAGGAGCATGGTCATTGCCCGTTCTCCCCTTCGAAGGTGATCCCCGGGCCGGGTTCGGTCTGGTCCCCTACCAGAATCACCACTCCCTCGTATCCCGGAACCACCGTCGCGGTCATCTGCCCTCCCGGCTGGACCAGTACCGTGTCGGGCCGGGAGAGCCATTTGGAAAGCGAGTCGGCCACCAGAATGGCCCGGTCGCGGTAGGATTCGGAGTAGAGAACCAGGGTGGTGTTCGGCGCTCCCTCGTCCTCCCTCACGCTGGCCTGCCCGCCCCTGACGGTAAAGGCCCGGGCCAGCTTCTGGGCGGTCTGCAGGCCGCGGGGATTGCACACCACCACCACCGACAATTCCATCTCGCCGTTCCCGGCGTCGGAGGTGTCCGGCAACTCGTTCCCGGAAAGGTCGGACTCGATGCGTCTTACCGCAAGTCTGGCATCCTCTACCAGGGGAGACTCCGGGTACCTGTAAACCATCCCGTTGAGATCTTCCCCGGCGCTGGAAAGGTTGCCTCTGAAGTATTGCTGGCACCCTCTTACGAACAGGGATAGGGCGTCCCCGCCCTCCGCGAGGCCCTGTTCACCGAAATTCTCGCCCCCGCCACAGCCGCAAGCCAATACCAGGGCCGTGACCAACGCCGCCCCCTCTCGAAGTCCGGAGGGGTTCCTACTCCTCCTCTTCACCACTTCCTCCTTCCGGACCTATCATCACCTCACGGGCCTTGCTGCCCTGGAAAGGGCCGACCACTCCCATCTGTTCCAGCATGTCTATCAGCCTGGCGGCCCGGGCGTATCCAACCCTTAGCCTTCTCTGAAGAAAGGAGACCGAGCCCTGCTGCTCCCTTATCACCAACTGTTTGGCTTTAGGCAACAGCGGATCGTCCAGCTTCATCTTCCCCGGCTGGTAAATCTTCTCGGACTCGTCCTCCGGGGGCTCGTACTCGAAGGGCAAGGACGGCTGGGACTTCCAGTGCTCGACCAGCCGCGCCGCCTCCTCCGGGGAGACGAAGGATCCGTGCACCCGCTCGGGCTCGGGTGAGCTGGGAGGGAGGTAGAGCATGTCGCCCTTCCCCAGGAGCTTCTCCGCGCCGTTCATGTCCAGGATGGTCCTGGAATCGGTCTTCGACTGGACGTTAAACGCTATCCTGCAGGGAAAGTTGGCCTTTATCGAGCCGGTTATGACGTCCACGGAAGGCCTCTGGGTGGCCACCACCAGGTGAATGCCAACGGCGCGAGCGGTATGGGCCAGCCTCTCTATGTGGTTCTCTACCTCGGTGCCGGAGGTGACCATCAGATCGGCGAGCTCGTCTATGACCACTAGTATGTAGGGCATCCTCTCGTCCTCGAACTCGGGGGCTATCCTGGAGTTGAAGTTCTCTATGGATCTCACGCCGCTCCTGTTCAACCGGCTGAAGCGCTCCTCCATCTCCCTGATTAAGGCCGCCAAAAGGTGTTCGGCTTTCCTGGCTTCCAGTATGACCGGCGACCACAGGTGAGGAATGCCCTCGTACACCGAGAGCTCCAGCATCTTGGGGTCTATCATCGCCAGCCTGATCTGCTTGGGCGTTTTCTTCATCAGCATGCTGGCTATGATGGTATGCAGGCATACGCTCTTGCCCGATCCGGTCGCTCCCGCCACCAGCAGGTGAGGCATGTCACAGATGTCCACAACGAATGGGTCCCCTTCCAGCCTCTTGCCCAGGGCTATGGGCAACCTCTCATCACTGATCTTGCCCATGACCTCTCTCAAGTAGACGGTCTCCGGATCCGGATTGGGAACCTCTATGCCCACCGCGCCCTTGCCCGGTATGGGGGCCAGAACTCTGATCTGCTTGGCTTTTAGGGCCAATGCCAGGTCGTCGGCCAGGGCCAGGATCCTGTTTACCTTCACCCCCGGTCCGGGTCTGAGCTCGTACCTGGTCAACACCGGCCCGGGGTGGCTGCTTACCACGGAGCAGCTGACGTCGAAGTCCTCCAGCTTCTGCACCACCACCTCCGCCCTGGCCCGGATCTGCTCCCTGGTCTGCCCGCTGCGTCGATCCGTGGGAGGGGCATTGAGAACATCCTCCGGGGGAAGGGAGTACACCTCGTCCACCTGCTTCGGGGCGGAGGAGCCGGAGGCCTTGGGGGCAGGCTTGGTGGACGCGGGGCCGTTAGACCGGGATTCCACCGGAGCGGGCGCAGCATCGTCGGCGGGCTTTTCCTCCTCGACCCTGAAGGGTGGAACCCTTTTCCAGGGGGATGCCGACTCCTCTTCCGCAGGCACTTCCGGCCGCGGAGCCTTCTTCGGCTTCCTTCTTCTCCGGGACGGCAGACGGAAGCTTGCCAGATCGATTCTTACGGAGGACAGCTTACCGAACAGGCTGCGGAAGTCAGCCGCCAGATCCCAACCGGTGAACACCACCAGGGAGGCCAGGAAGCAGGTAAGGAGAGCCAGGTAGGTGATGACGGAGCCCAACGAGCTCTCCAGAAAGGCCACCAGGCCGCCGGACGCGGTACCCCCGGGAACGTTGTGGAAGGAGGCGTCGAACCTTCCTCCCAGCAGATCGACGAGCCCCATCAGGAAGTAGCCGGTAACGAACAGGCCGGTAACCGCCCTGAAGCCCCTTCCGGAGCTGTCCAGGTTCAATATCCACAGCCCCGATTGCACCAGGAACAGGGGGACGGCAAAGGACAGCCATCCCAGCCGATGGTACAGAAAACTCCTGACCGGGGCGGTCACGCCGACCGGAGGAGCGATCAGGAGCACCAGCGCAGCCAGGCCGGAGAACAGGAGGATTATGAAGACGATGCTCCCGAAGGTGCTGGTTTTTCGCTTCCTGCTGCGCCTTTTTCTTTTGCGGCTGCTCATATCTTTCTGACCGTCCTGCCTTTCCCGTCGCGGGGGAAGGCCCTGTCCGGTCGCCAATCACCGTCTACGTTGTACATGTAGCTTATCGACTGGCCCCGGGGTAGTTTGATCTCGGCCACCCAGCTTCCGTCGGGCAGCTTCTGCATGGGGGTCTTATCTTCCTTCCAGTCGTTGAACGAGCCCACGACCGAGACGTACCTGGCCGTGGAGGCTCCCAGGCAGAGAAAATCCACGACTACCCGGGGCGAAAGGGCCTTCTCCACGGCCTTCTTCAGGCCGTCGTAGGCCCTGAACGTGGGACGGGCCTTGGGAGGTATTCTCATTATCCCCTGGCCTCTGGGGTCCCTGGCCCTGCGGCCCTTTCCCTGCTTGGTCCCGAAGCAACCGAATCCTCTAAGATAGACCTTCTCGTTGCGGCACAACTCCTCCGAGATAACGTCCAGCAGGTTCTCGACGACCGACAGCACCTCCTTTCTGGTAAGCCCGGTCCTTCCCGCCACCTCTTTTGCCAGCTCGTCTTTGGTCATTGGTACCCCCGCTACCCGCCGGAAGGAAAGCAGCCCCGGGCGGGATGGCTGCAGCAGTCAGTATCTCACCATTGCATCGCCCGTTGAAGTCAATATCCCCGAAGGAGCGGCCGGTCAAGCCGCCGGAGGGTAGTTCGCCGAACGGGCCAGTCGGGGATATAATCATCCCACGGCGACGGACAACTGCGACGGAGGGAAAACCTACTATGATTGTCGTCCTGGCGGGCCCCCCGATATCGGGAAAGACCACAGTGGGGTCCATCCTGGCCGATAGGCTGGGAGTGCCCTTCGTGGACATCGACGATCGGGTCCGGGACAGGACGGGTCTCTCCATACCGGAGGTATTCGACCGCATGGGCGAGGAAAGCTTCAGACGCATGGAGGCCGAGCTCCTGCGGGAGACCCTCCTCGGGGAAAGCGCTGTGGTTGGCGTAGGGGGAGGATGCCTTCTCTCGCCTACCAACCTGGAGCTGGCGGCAGACCGGGCGGTGGTGGTAACGCTGCTTGCCGACGACGATGTCATCCTCTCCAGATGGCGGGAGGGAGACAGGCCTCTGGCTGCTAGCAGGTCCGATCTCGCCGAGTTGCTCTCCAGGCGCAGAGAGCACTACCTTTCCCTGCCCAATCCAGTCCTCACGAACGGACTGTCCCCCGAGGAAGTCGCCGAAAGAATAGTCGGCGTGCTGAAAGGACCGGAAGACTAGCCCAGGAGGTCGCTCTCCGTGGTCTCCTCCAGGCCGGCTCTCTCGATGGTCCTTCTGGCGTGCCGCAGACCTACGTAGAAGCGGTCGGTGTACAGCTGGTAGTCGTCGCGGAGGCCGGGTGGGGTCATGTTTACGGTTATCACGTTGGCACCGGCCTGGAAGCAGCCCAGCTGACCGCCCTCCCTGAGCCTTTCGAAGGTACTGGTGGCCGGGATGAGAGGATCACCCAGGTACAGCCGCAGGGCGGCCACGAACCGCAGCCCCAGGTCCACGTCGCCGGAAGGCTGGTCCTGAAGAGGCGTTCCTCGGGCGGGAAGGAAGAGGGCCACGCTGGACATGTCCACTTCCAGCTCCTTCATCAGGACCAGATCCGATACCAGGCTGTCGATCGTCTGCCCCGGGAGCCCCAGCAGGGTACCCGAACCTATGTCGAAACCTTTTTCCCGAAGGGTCCTCAGCCAACTCAGCCTGTTCTCAAGAGTGGCTCCCGGCTTCATTTTGGCAAACAGCTCCCCATCGGCGGTCTCGTGCTTGAGGATGAACTTTCTGGCTCCCGCCTCGTACCACAGGTCGAGGGCGCCCGCCTCGTGTATGCCCACGCAGAGAATGACTCCCATTCCCAGCTCCCTGATCCGGGTTATTACGTCGGCCAGCCACCCGGCTCCGTAGTCGTCGCTCTCCGCGGACTGCAGAAAGAAGGTCCTGATGCCGTTCTCGTGTGCCCGTCGGGCCACGGAAAGGATCTGGTCGGCGTTGAGCTTGAAGCGGACAGTTTCGGTGTTTTCCCTTCTCATGCCGCAGTACAGGCAGTTGCAGTGGCAGCTGTTGTCGAACTCCACCACCGCCCTGATGAAGGCCTTCCGGCCGAAAACTTCCTCCCTGAGTCGTCTGGCCGCCTCGAACACGGCCTCCGCCTCGCTGTGGTCGCAGGTCAATATCCGTCTCAGGTCGGCGCGGTCGAAACCCCTGGAGATCCGCCGATCCAGCCATTCTTCGTCTATCATCGATAGCCCTTTCGCCGTAGCAGGCTCAACGCGGCCCCCGTATCGGGCCGCTTTGCGGTCCAGAGACGATACGACTCGGCCGCCTGATAGACAAGCATGGCCAGACCGGTCTGCACTCCCCCCGGAAGGCCGCTTCTCCGCAGCTCGTTCCTCCATAGCCAGTTAGGGTTGTAATTGAGGTCGAAGAAGAACCAGTTCCTTATACGATCGGCCCTCAGGGGAGGCACGTCGTCATCGGCCCATCCCAGGGGCGTGGCGTTGACCAGGGTTCCCTCCTCCTTGGCCAGATTTGCCGGCAGCTCGTCCAATGGCAGGGACGGGCATTCCCCGCCCCACGTTTCCGGACGCCGACAGAACACGCGGCACCGCAAGCCCATATTCCGGCCGGCCAGGGCTACCGCTCTGGCCGCCCCGCCGCATCCCATTACCAGCACCGGGCCCCGGGCGTCCGATTCCTGGAAGGCCCTGGCGAACCCGTCAACATCGGTGTTGTAACCCCACCACTCTCTCCGTCTTCTGCTCAGCGTATTGGCCGCTCCCGCCAGGCGGGCGTCATCCGAGAGGCGGCCGCAAAGACCGAGCACCTCGATCTTGTGCGGATAGGTAACGTTGAGGCCGGTAAGACCTCGCTTCCCAAGCTCTTCCAGACGCGACGACAGCTGGCCCGGTCTGACGGGATAGATCCGGTAATCCCCCTCCAGGCCGGTCTGCTCAATGAAGCAACGGTGTATGGAGGGAGACAGCGAGCCCTCCAGAGGCCAACCGACGATTCCCAGCCTCAGGAGTCGGTCATCCACCGCCGTGCCTCAGCCTTCTGAGCCGGGACAACGCCCTGTACAGCCAGTCGGCCGGACCGGGACTGCTGTAGAAGACCGGCTCGAAGAAGTCGCAATCCTGCTCCACCAGACCCTGGTCTCTCATTTCCTCGGCCAGCTTTGAGTGATCGTAAACCCTTATGGTTCCTATATTCACTACCGTATTGCGCCAACCCAGCAAAAGCCTGGCCCGGAGGGTGAACAGCAACTTCCGCAGTAGGGCGCCCAGACCCTCCCCGGGATTGTTGTTGAAAAAGTTGACTCCCACGAATAAGCCTGCCTTGCGGGCCTGTCTCACGATCGGAAAGAGCCTCCCCGCTCCGGCCCTCTTTCCCAGCAGGGACGATCCCCGGTCAGTTATGGCGTCGGGGGAGAAATCGACCTTTCTGGCTCCGGCCTCCACCATCCGCTCCAGGTCGGCCGGGGTGACCGACTCGTCTATCCAGCAGCTCCACCGTAGTTCCGTCCCGCTCTCCGCAATGGCCTCCAGCAGGGCGTGGAAGTAATCCCTGGGCTCGTTGAAAAGGGAGTCTACGAAAGCGAACGAGGCCAGCCCCAGCCTTTCCAGGGTGGCGATGTCGTCAACGACGCTTTCTATGGGCCGCCGCCTGAAGGCCCTTCCCCCCAGGTAACCGTAGGTGCAGTAAGTACAGCCCATGGGACATCCCCGTCGGCTCTGTACCCCCACGGAGTACCTCTTCCCCCGGTAGGGCTCGATATCGAATACCTCGTACGCCGGGGAGTCCAGACGGGAAAGGTCCACATGGCCGGCTTTCAATAGGGTACCCCCGGCTCTCCTAGGTACGGTTTCCTTCTCTATCCGCTCCATCAGACCGGGAAACTCCAGCTCCGCCTCCCCGACTATTCCGTAATCCACCCGGGGGGCCCTCTGCATGACCTGACGGGGATAGATGGAGAAGCCCGTACCACCCACCACCACCGTTCCGTTCCAGTCCTCCAGGCTTCGAACCACTTCCCCGAAGGGCAGAAAGTAGGAATAGGTGATGGGGTACGAGCTGTCGTCTATATTCCTCAGGGAGAAGCCGATCACGTCCGGGTCGAAGCTCCCGACCGCACGGCGCAGGGCCGCTGCCGGGTCCCGATGCAGGGCCAGATCGATGGCCCGAATATCGTGCCCCTTCAGCTGGCCGGCGAGGAAGGCCAGGCCCAAAGGGAAAACGGGAGGCTCCGGGCGTCCGGCCGGAGCCTGCGCAAGGATGATTCTCAAGCCCTTTGACCTCCGAGGATTCGTTCGCTGGACAATTCCCTTTTGAGTATAATGAAATCTATGCCACGGTCAGCTTCATCCTGGGTCAGCCTCGCTCCGGTCATCGCTTGTCTGCTCCTCGTTGCCCGAGCGGAGAGCGATACGGCCAGGTACGAGGAGTTGGACAGCCTGGCGGCCGCCATAGGGCACCTGGGACGGGTGCCCACCGGCGCCAGTCTGCTGGTGCTGTCCGCGTCCGCGGGCTGGCCGGGCCGGGTGGGCGACGTGGTGGCTGGATACCCCGAAGACTCTCCCATTCCCGCGCCATCAGGAACGGACCTCTGCTACGGCCGCTGGAAGGGGCCGGAGGGCAGGACGGTAACCGTCACCGCACCTCTGCCCGGCTGCGTTCCAAGAGGCCTGCCCCTATCCACCCTGCCCGGGGATCGGGCCTCCTTCCGGTTGGAAGGGCTGGATACTCTGCGGGGAGCCGCGGTCGCGCTTTCCTCGCCCGGAATGAGGGTTGACGTTCTCAGGCCCGATTCCTCGAGCCGTTTCTCGCTTTTTACCCCCACCGAGGGGGTCTACTGGCTGGAGGTCATGGCCGAGGGCGGTCGGGGCCCCGAGGTGACCATACTATTACCGGTTATCTGCGGAGCCTCTCCGGAAGACGCTATCGAAGGGAACCTGGCGATGGGCGAGTCCGAGGCCGTATCCAGAGAGGAGATCCTGTCCGAGCTCAACTCCATCAGGATTTCCCAGGGCCTGCGGCCGCTACGCCAAGACGGCGGGCTGCAAGCTGTGGCCAGGGGCAGGGCGGTCGAGCTGGCAATGAACGGCGGCGTCGAGCATTACAGCGACTCGGGCGGCTCTGTGCGGGAGTTGCTCCCCGACGGTACGGGCTTCGTTGCCGAGAACATAGGGAGGGGTTCGGGATACTCCGAGGCCTGGAGCATGATCCTGATAAGCCCCTTCCACCTTCTCAGTTGCTTAGCCCCCTCCGCGACCGAGATAGGCATGGGTGCGTCCGTGCAGATCGAACCCGACTCCTGGCAGATGGTGCTGGTCCAGGTGTTGACTACCGGCACTTCAGCCTCGGGCGGAAACCGATGAATCCCGTCTCCCTGGCCACGACGGCCGTACTTTCCGCAACCGCGGCCGTTCTCTCTGCATTCCCCGTAAGGATCGGCAATGGGCTGATCCTCAGGCCCGCCATCGTAGTGTACTTCGTCATCTTCCATCTAGAGCCCCCGCTGGTGGCGATACCCGCCTGTCTGCTGAGTCTGGCCGGCGGGTTGGTCTACGGATACTTCCGCCGGGACGGCTTCGAGCTCTCCGAGCTACTCGGAGGCCTGGCCCAGATCTCGGTCACCCTTCTCTTCAGCCTTATCGATCCGATCGGCCATCTCCACCCCGCGGTGGCCTACCTTATGGTGATTCTTATACTCTCGGCCATCGATACAACCATCCACCGGGCTGTGGTCTCCGACCGGGTGGCCCCGGCCAAGATCGGGGGGGGCTACCTCCTATCTTACCTGGCCGTATCTCCCATGTACCCTCTCTACGTGTTCTCTATATCGGAGGGAGGACCCGGCGCGGCCTTTCTCATCGGCGCTCCGCTGGTTGTTCTGGCCCTGGTTCTGGTCGTAAGGGGAAAGGCGGTAGCCGGATACAGCAAGAAAGTGGAGGAGATGAGCCTGCAGAACAGGCTGGCGGCCAGGCTCTCCCGGGCGGGGTCCACCGATGAGTACCTGCACCGGCTCCGGAGCTATCTGGCCAGGGACGGCGAGGGAGAGGTCATCCTGCTCAGCCGTACGGAGACCAGGGAGGGCTGGATCGCCTGGGGAGGTGGTACGGAAGCCACGGTCGATCTGTCGGACCTGCCCGATCCCCTTCCCGGGGCCAACCGGATCGCGCCGGCCCGGATACTGGGAAGGGACGGTGTCATCCTGGGGGTGAACGAGGAGCGGAACCTGATGCTTTTCCTGGAAGGCGGCTGCTCACGGACCGCCGCCGACTTCTCGGAGGACCTCCGGGACAGCTTCGTACACTTGGTGGAGCATTCCTGGCACGCTATGGGCCACTCCCTGAAGAGCGAGGAGGCCTTCCTGGCCGCCGCCGTGATGCTGGCCCGACTGGCGGACGCCAAGGACGATTACACCCACGGCCATTCCCTGCGGGTGGCGGAGATATCGCATCTGCTGGGGCAGCTGCTGGGCCTTTCGGAGGAGGATCTGAGAACGCTCCGGGTGGGGGCCCTGCTGCACGATTTGGGCAAGATAGCCATACCCACCGAGATACTCACCAAGAAAGGTTTTCTAACCCCCAGGGAGAGAGAGATCATAGAGAAGCATCCGGAGGAAGGGGCGAGCACGGTGGGCGGCCTCAGCGGATATGAGAGGGTAGTGGAGATAATAAGGAGCCATCACGAGAGGCTGAACGGGGTGGGATATCCCGACGGTCTGTCGGGCAGGCAAATACCTTTCCTGGCCAGGATAGTTGCCGTCGCCGACACCTTCGACGCCATAACCAGCACCAGGTCCTACCACGCTCACTCCGACAGCCAGACCGCGCTGGACATCATCCGGGTGGCCAGCGGCCACCAGTTCGACTCCAGGGTGGTAAGGGCGCTGGAGGAAATGGTGGAGAACGGAGCGGAGAACCTTGCCGGCATCTGAATCGCACCCGGAGAGAGACTACCACCTGAGCGTCTTGATGGTCGGCTTCTACCTGGCGGTGATAATCGGCTCCCCCGTAAGGTACGTCGACCTGCCCAGCCATATAGAGCTGACCACCTTCCTGCTGGTCTGGGCCGGCGTTCTGGGATCGACCGCCTTCACCTTCGCCGGCACCACGGGGTTCAGGATCACCCTTCTACCCTGCATACAGGCCCTGTTGGTACTCACGGGTTTCACCCCCCTAATCGAGGGAGGTTTCGTACTGGCCTGCTTCCTGGGCACCCTGTCGTTCCACCTCCGCATAGGCGCCCCTCCCCGCGACAGCGCCTTACGGGCGACGGGGGGCACCCTGGCCGCCTACACGGGTCTTCGGCTGTCAAGGGCTCTTCTAACCGCCGTGCTCCCTTCCCCGCCCGCCGGCTTCTGGGAAAGCGCCCTCGCCGCAGTGGCCTGTCTGGTGGCCGTGGTCGCCGCCAACAGCGTCCTGGGTTCGCTGCCTTCGACCCTGCGCGGACGAAGCCTGCATCGGTTGGGTTTGCGTTTCTTGCACAAGACCGGGGTGGGTCTGGTCTTTCTCCCCCTGCTGCTGCCCACGATTGCGACCGGCATAAAGCGACCCACCGGCCGGGGAACCTTGCAGTCGATCGGTCTGGAGGCCGGGCTCCTGGCCCTTATCGTCTCCCAGATTGCCTTCTCCACCGCCCTGGAGCGCTCCAAGTACACCAGGGGAAGCGCCCTGGCCGTGGAGAACGCCCTGGCTAGGCTCACCGGAGCCCTGAGCAGGGCCTCCAGCCCCCTGGGTGCCCTGAGGGCCCTGGCCGAGTCATGGCTGGCCGCTTCCAGATCCCGCCGCCTGGAGGTGGGGTGGGAGAACGTCTCCTACCGGCTTCCCCCGGGCCGCCCCGACCGGGAGGAGACCAGACCATTGCGCAGAACCGGCTCGGCGGGCCTTACGGTCAAAGTGTGGCCGGAGGCCGGAACCATTCTGGACGGGGCCCGGCTGGACACTTTCATCGCCCAGACCGAGGCGGCCATACAGGACCTTCATCTGCGCAGAACGGTCAATCGGGAGGCCTGGAGCTGCATGGAGGCGATGGTTTACTCGATGGACAGGTCCGACAAGCGGTTGGCGGGCCACTCCAAGAGCGTCGCCGAGGTCGCCACCGCAATAGGCCGAGGCCTCGGCCTACACAGCCTGCAGTTGGAGAACCTGCGCATGGCCGCCCTTCTGCATCACCTGGACCCCAAGATGGTGCTCGCCGATCAGACCGGCGAAGAGCCCGGCGCGGAGTCTGAAGGCCACGGGGGCTTCGAGTTGCCCAGAGAGGCGGTCAGGACGATACTCCACGCAAGGGAGAACTTCGACGGAACCGGAAAGCCCGACGGCCTTTCGGGTGAGGATATTCCCCTTCTATCCCGCATTCTTTCTATAGCCGACACCTATGTCACCGAGAGGGAGAGGAGCGATCCGGAAACCGCCTACCATGAGGTGAGTAGACGCGCGGGCAGCATATTCGACCCTTCGGTGGTGGAAATACTTCAAAACGTGGTGGGAAACCGGGCGTAGACGGGCCGATCGCGCCTAGTACATGTCCTGTTCGATGTCCCTGCCCCCGTAATCCGGATCCTGTTCCCAGGAGAGCATATGCCACCGGCCCAGGGAAGGGAAGAACGGAGGGCGGGTGGAGGCCAGTACCTGGTCGTAGCTGATCGAAAGCTCGTAGCCGTGTCCTGCTATGCCCAGGATGCCGAACCTGCGCTGAATCAAGCCACCCACTAGACTGAGCCTGCCGGAGGGGTTGGGATGGCTGGGGTCCTCCGCCTCCAGGCTCCCCCCCAGGGCCGCCACCACCGCCTTGACCAGCAGCCCGCGGTCGGTGTCTATGTTCCAGGGATTGGGCCAGTCCGGCTGGCCGTACGCCTCGGGGTCCCGGGCCACCCTTACGTCCCTCATGGCGATCAGGGCCAGGGGGCCGCCCACGCTGACCGAGGAGGTCTCAATAAGCCCGGCTATGTATATGCTTCCGTTGGATACGATGGACAGCGGCTCGGAGGGCTCGGAGAGGGTCTTGACGTACAGGGGGGACGATCCGTTGCGCACGAACAGCACGTCCAGTTCGGCAATGGGAATGGTGTCCGCCGGTTCGGCCGGGCCCCCCTTGAACAGAGCGATGTCCCCGTCCAAAAGCAGCCTTCCGCCCCCGGTTATTTGAGTGCCATCGACCGCCGCGTTGTGCTCCAGGCGTCGGTAGTACTCAACCATCCGGTCGAAATCGGCCTCCGGAACCGCGTCGTTCCAGTAGGGCCTGCCCAGGACGTGGTGGGAGTACGGTCTCACCCAAAGGTTGCTTCCAGGCGGATGGGGCCGTTCGATCCTGCCCATACCCTCCAGGTAGAAGCCGCCGTCTGCAGTGGTGGAGACCGCATGTACCCGGGGATCGTTGGTGGAGTCAGGGGTGAGGCTGCTGAACTCGATCCTGCCGTTGGCGTGCACCGGGCCGTCCACCACCCTGCCGTCCTCGAAGAAGTCCAACACGTCCCCGTCCACCATCAGGGCGTAGCGGGAAGCGTAATCGGGGCAGGCGCGCATCACCACGTCCCGAGACATACCTCCCGCCATTCCCCTGCTGCGGATCTCTACGGCGCCCAGGTTGTCCTCGCGGTTTCGGTTGCAGGGATCCACCACCACCCAGGCCAGGTCTTCGGACTCCGGTAGGCGCACCCACTGGGCGCTGTCGCCGGGAAGGTGGAACGGGGTGCCGGACTGGGGGGCGGAGTCGTAGTCCTGTTCCAGGATATGCAGGGCCAGCATGGCCCCCGCCTCTGCGGCGATTCGGGCCTTCAGCCTGTTCTTGACGAACGAGTAGGAGCTGACGTTGGACTGGAAGAACACCAGAACCACCGTAGCCAGAACGGCAAGCACGAAGCCGAAGATAATGACTATGGCGAGGGCCACTCCCCTGGAGCGGCCCCCGCCTGTGGTCCGAAGACCTGTGTGCACCCGTGGACCCTCTCTAGTAGAGGTTCTGGCCTATAATCGACTCGTTAAGGCCGGGCCTCTCTTCCCAGTAGATTACGTGCCAGGTTCCGGTCTGAGGGAAGTACGGCGGGTGCATGGACATCAGCCGTACATCGTAGTAGATGACCGAGTTGAAGCCGTCTCCGCCGCTGGTACCGGTGAGGCCCTCGTCGTTCACTATGTAGCCTCCCAGTATGTTGAAGTCCACCTGCGGATAGGGCTCATAGTACTTCTCGGCCGCCCATTCGCCTTCCAGAACCATCATGACGCAGTGATAGGGGATGTTGCCCCAGTCGGCTCCGCCGGACCGGTAGGGCATCTCGATCTCGAAGTCGCCGCCCCAGTCTCCCATACCGTTGTCTTCCGGGTCGTCTGCCATCAGGAAGTCGCCGTCCACGGATATCAACCCCAGCATGGCCCGATTAACCTCGGGGTCCATGTTTTGGCTCTTGTAGACCAGGGGGCCGTAGCCGTAGATGGTGCCCCTGGTTCCGAAGGTAAGCAGGGTGTCCAGCCCGTATTGTGTCGCTCCCCCCGACGTCGCGGCATCGGGGATGCTTTTCAGGTAGACCGCGTCGGTAGGATCGTTCTCGATCCAGACCACGGGGTTGGACAGGGTGTCCAGCCAACACTTGTATATCGGCCCGCCATCGAACCTCCGCCACATCACCGTGTCCCTGGAGATTATGAAGCGGGTTCCGTCGGGGGCCTCCGATGTGGTCAGATAGAGCCCGCCTGACTGCGCCGCGTCCCGGGCCGCCTGCCAGTTGACCTCGTTCTTGCCGAAGGGGATGGTGTCGGCGTTGAGCTCGAAGTAGGGCGCGCCCAGGGCCATGCGGTCCGCCGGCTGTATGGTCAGGTTGCCGTAGACCGGGGAGGTCGCGTGGGCCTGGCTTGACTGCGCGCAGTAGTAGGAGCTGGTCAGCTGGAGCGAGTAGAACCAGGGGTCGTTGTCCGAGGTTGACGACACGCTGTAGATCCATATCGGCCCGTTGGCGTAGAACGGCCCGTCGAAGTGGTAGCCGTCGGCGTAGTAGCCGCCCAGGTTTGGCTCGTCCAGGAAGCAGGCGAACCTGGCGAAGTTCTCGGGCACTACGGCGGTTATCATACCGTAGGTGCCCTCCCCGCTGGGTATCGACCGCTTGGCCAACGCCCTTATCTGGTAGGCGTTGGACGTGGAGACGTCCGGGTTATGATGGCTGGGGTCCACGTAGACCATCACCTCACCCATTTCTCCGGGCATGTCGTACCAGGTGGCGGCCGCTCCGCTGTCCGGCAGGAACCTTATCGCGTCGTCGCCCTGGGGGACGTCGGAGCCCCCCATGATCATGTGCACCGACAGGTTGGCCCCGGCCTCCGCCGTGTATCTGGCCTGCAGCTTGTTGTAGTTCCAACGGTAGCTCGCAGCGTTGGACTTGAAGAGCATGTACACGGCCGTAGCTAGTACGGATAGTACCAATCCGAACAGCACCACCAGTGCCAGCGCCGAGCCTCTTCTCGTCTTGCTGTTAGTTATCATTGTCATCACCCCCTACATGTTCCGGCCGTAGAACTGAATGTTGTCCAGGTTCCATCCGCCATCCTCCAGGAAGGAGCCGGTGCTCAGGAAGAACCTTATGAAGAAGTAGTTCATCCCGTTGAGCTCGGCGTCGTGGAACTCGGAGGTGACGTTGATCTCCTCGTTGTCCCAGTACTGGTGGGAGGGGCCGGGGTAGTCCCGGACCTCGTGCCAGTCGGACGAGTCGGGCTGGCTTCCGTCGGTGCTGAAGCCGACCTCCACCCAGCAGACGTCGTTCTCGGCCCTGATGCATCTGTCGTAGCGCACCACGACCGTGTCGTACGACGTGGTGGGCATGTCGTAGGCCGGCGACATCAGCCAGCACCCGGAGTTGTCGTTGTAGTAGCCGTCATCGGTCAGGTCGTTTCCGGCTATGGAGTTGCCATTGTCCGGAGTGAGGGCGGGGTCGATGTCCGGGGTGAACAGCGGATAGCCAATCTCCCAGTCGTCGCCCACCCCGCCGTGGGTCCAACCGGCACCTCCACCGGTCAGCTCGGAGCCGAGGTACAGCATCTCGCAGTCGCTGTACTGGTAGTCGTCGGACATCGGCACCTCGCCGCTGGTGAGGGTTCCGGTGTTTGGCGTCAGGGTGCCCTGGTTGGTAACCACCCTGACGTTGGGCCGGTCGTAGTTGAGGAAGAGGGTGGTGGGCTCGCTTCCGCCGTAATCATTGCGGCACCTGTAGGCGCTGGAGGACAGGTCGTCCACCTCCCAGTCGTTGCCGCTGCCTACCACGCTGTTGTCCACCTCTATCTTCACCTGCAGGTTCTGTCCCGGAGCCAGCAGGAACGGCTGGTCCAGCTGCAGGCGGTTCCACCCCGACATGCTTACTTCGTAGGTTCCACCGCTGACCACCTGGGTCATGGAAGCCTTGTTCCACTCGCCGCTTCCGGTGAACTCGGTGTTGGTGGTGGCACCCATGTACACGTCCAGGGTGCTCCAGGCCGAGCTGGGAGCGGAGGCGGCCTGGAAGTCGAACGCGGTTACCGCGAAGCCGGTAACTTGGCCGCTTATCTGGAAGTCGTCCAACATCCAGCCCTCGCCCACCGTGGTTCCGTTGGAACCGAAGACGAAGCGGAACTCAACCGTGCTGCCCAGGTAGGAGGACAGGTCCACCTCACAGGTCTCCCAGCCGGCAGAGCTGCCGGTGAAGATGTCCACTCCCGCTCCGGCGGGGAAGTCGGAGGCGGAGGGATTGGTACCCGGCAGGGTGAGGTCCTGCCACAATCCGCCGTCGACCCTTATCTGCACGTAACCTCCGTCGGAGTTGGTCTGGGTGTCCCACTTGTGCATGAAGGTCAGCTTCGGTGGGGTGTCCCAGGTCATGTTGGGTATGGTGACCGGGGGCGTCTGCAGGTAGCACCAGGAGTCGTTGCTGTACTCCTGGGTGCTGGGGTTGTTGGCCCACGTGGTCCAGGAATAACCCAGCCCGGAGGAGGGCACCTTATCGGGGACCCAGTCGTCTACGTGAGCGGTATCCATACGGGCATGGACCCAACCCTCTACCCAAGTGGAGTCGCCGCCCTGCTCGCCCACTACGAAGTCGTCCCACAGCCTGCCCTGGCCGTTCTCGTAGCTGTCGTCACCGTACTGGCTCAGGACTATCTCCCAGTCCTGGGTGGAGAAGCTGGCGAAGCTGCAGTTCCTCACCGCCTCGTCGAAGTCGATCTGGTACTCTATCCAGTCGGTGTAGGTGGAGTCCAGGCTCGCTATCTTCTGCAGGGTTCCGGTGGTCGTGTCCCTGAGGAACACCCCGGCCGAATCGGGCCTGGCGGCGCTCTGCTTCTTGGTATCGTAGCACAGCAGTATCTCGTCGCTGTACTCGCTGTAGGCGCTCATGTCCAAGTTCACCCGGGCGAAGTTCCGGCAGTAGTTGTAAGGCGGGGTATCCTCGCGGTCCATTTGGAGAACGTTCGGGTCGGGCGTCGTGGTTCTCACGAAAACCTGCCCCCCCGGGCTGTCCTCGTCGAACTCCCAGGCCAGGGAGGTGCTCCCCGTAAAGTAGTCCTCGTAGATGGGGCTTACCGAGTAGGCGGAGTCGGGGTCGACCTGGTCGTCCCAAAGAACGAGGTCGGCCTGGCCTCCCGCCGGCGACTCGAAATCCTCCATCTCGGTGAAGGGAACTCCGGGCGATCCCGGAGGAGTACCCGAGCTCCACTTGACGAGGTTGTAGAACAGCTGCTCGCCGTAGTCTGGGTCGTAGTTGGTCGCCTGGTAGGCGCTGCAGAAGACCCTCCTCTCGCCGGGCGAGCCGGCCGGGTAGTCGTTGCAGATTACCCCGGCGTATCCCGGGCTGAGGTAGGGCGAGGTGAATGTGGAGTCGGCGAGGGCTGTATCGCCCAGCAGTCCGTACTGGTACACGTTCGACGAGTCGGGGTCGTACACGTAGAAGACGCTGTCGAAGCCCATCACCGTCGGGTGCCAGTTCCAGTAGTCGGCCTGCACCCTCATCTGGTGGTCGGCCAGTGAGTCGCCCGCTACCGTTCCCAGGCCCATCAGGTAGGCGTCCTGCGGCTGGAAGGTGATCACGGGTATGCTGTCCTGCGAATGTATCATGCCCAGCGACGGGTGCGACATGGTGGGATCGGACCTCCTGCGGAGGATGATCAGGTCGATGTCGCTGTAGTCGAAGGTGTCGCACATGGCGTCGGTCAGCCTGTTTATGGTGAAGCCGTAGTCCACCAGCTTGCTGATCATAACCTGCTCGTGCACGGTGGGAGTGGGATTGGTGTCCGCCCCCGCGCAGTTGAAGGCGACGTTGCCCTTAAGCTGGGGAGGGGCGAAGAACAGGGGCTCGATGTCGTGGTTCACCCCCAGGTTGCGGGGTGAGATCGTAGTGTGCATCACCGTCTGGTATACGTGCCCCCCCTGGTCCTGGGTCAGGGTAAGGTCCACTCCGATGTGGCGCACCTGGTCTCTCTCGTCCTCGGTCACCAGGGGAGCGCCCAGGTCGTTGCCGGCGCCGTCCAGGTAGGTGAAGTCGAGGTCGGTCGCGTAGTGGCCCACTCGCTGGTCGTTGCCGGCTCGGTCGATGCAGGTCACCTCGTCGCCGCTAAGGTAAACCTTGATGTAGTCGGTCGGCTGCAGCGACTCCCAGGGCTCCTTGTCGAAGTAGACCTCCACGGAGTCCTCGTAAGCGAGAACCACCGGGTGCCAGTCGTCGCCGCTCCAACCGCCCTGGGGCATGTATCCGGCCCAGATCAGCTCGTTGGTGATCTTCTCCAGTATCATCCGGGCCTCGGTATCCAACTCGTTCTGCCGCCGGGCGAAGTGGAAGCTCTCGGTACCCTTGGTAAAAAACAGGAAGACACCTGCGAGGACGACCCCCAGGATCATTACCACTATTATCAGCTCGACGAGGCTCATTCCCCGTCTGTCATTGGGGTCTCTTATCATGCTACTCACCACCAAACTAGTATATCGTGGTCAGGCTGGTCGAGTCGGGACCACCGGCCCCGGTCCAGCCTAGCCTGCACTTCACGGTTCGGGCCGACGGTATGCTCGGGTCGGGAGTTCCCAGGATTATCTCTCTGGTGAACTTATCGACGGTGTCGGTTTGCACCACACCGTCGGGAAGAGTATGGACGTCCTCCGTCCGGAACTCCTCCAATCCCTGCTGGCAAAGCTCCAACGCTCTGGTCATGTCGTCCATCTTGTCGGACTGCTCGATCATGTTGCCGAAGAACAGACCGATGCTGGTCAACAGAAGCGCGAGAATCACGCTCGCGATCATCAGCTCGACCAGAGTGAAGCCGCCGGCCTTGATCAGCCTTGCGTTCATAAGCATCCTCCCTGTCTGTGCTCTCATCTGTACATCATCCTGCTAAACTTAATGCTGCCACCGGACTCGGTGGCAACCGAGATATCGATTCTTCGGGAGTCGTCGGAGGGGGCGAGCACCCTGTTGGTTACCGTGTACTCGTCTCCGGTCAGGACCACGGTGCGGCTGTCCGTCCCCGGATCTGGAAGGGTGTCCGCGCTCTCGAACCCCGAGGCCTCGGCGTTGGCTATAACCAGGGCGGACCTCCGGCTCTCCACCTTCCTGGTCTGGAGGGCGAAGAAACGGACGGACAGGGCCAGGGAGGTAAGCACGACCAGAATGATGACCGAGGCCACCATGGTCTCCACCAGCGTGAAGCCGTCGTTCCTACTCATCTTCTTGCGCTCCCTCCGTCCCCTCTCTCACCAGAACCCGCCTTTCTCCCTGCGGGCCGTAGAAGACGAAAAACTCGTAAAAGCCGCCGGTGAGAGGCTGGTCCCCCCTGGCGGTGACGGCCTTCGTGGAAAGCCTTTGGCCGTCACCGGCAAGGGGGTTGAAGAGGACCGAGAATCCTCCTTCCTCTACCCTTTCGGTTACGTCGGGTCCCCATCCGTCGAAATCTGTGATCAGAACGTCTCCGGCCGGACCTACGTCCCACGGAGTCGTGGAGGAACCCGAGATTATCACGCATCTGTCGCCCATCATGCCCAGGAAGGCATTGTCGTGGCTCCTCACCCGATGGTGCCATGGTTCCTGCATTATGGAGGGGGGTGAGTTGTACTCGACGAATCCGTCCCAGGACAGCCTTCTGTACTCCGAGCTGCCGTCGGGACCCACCCAGCGGTAGGCGAAATCACACCAGGGCTCGAAGCTTCCCCAGTACGCGACCAAACCCCCACCCTTCCGATCCTGGAACAACTCGTCCCGGCGGCTGAGGTAACAGGAGACAGAGGAGGTGGTTACCCAAACGTGATCGGCTAATCCGTCGTGGTCGATGTCCTCCTGGTAGGAATCACGTACCAGGGGGCCCGGTAGGCTCAAATTTCCGGTCCGGGGGCTGAAGTCGCCCAGGAGCTCGTCCTCCAGGAAGCAGGGAGAAGTCCCGGGGGGCGAGCAGCCGGTCAGAACTTCCTGCGAATCCAGGAGAACCAGGTGCGCCCAGTTCCTGCCGTTGTCCACCAGCAGGCAGGGCTTGCCGTTAACCACGGCCGTGCTCAACTCCGAGGAGCTTCCCCACAGGTCGAGCCTGGTGGTGAAGGTTCTGCAGGTACCGTCGGTATAGATGACCGAGACCTGGTCGCCGGAGCCGGTACGGGCCAGAACCACTCCCGCCGCCTCTCCCCGGGAGAATCCCACGCAATCGAAAACGTACGGCTCACGCCCCAGAACGATGGGGAATCCTCTTAGCATGGAGCCGTGGTCGGTATCGAACAGGGCCGCTACCAGCTGGTCTTCGACCGCTCCCGCCAGGAGTATGCCCCGGGCGGAAACTATCTTGGCGTCCCTGACTCCGTCCAGAACAACGTCGATGTCCCGGGGAGGCGTGTTACTGACCACCGGGCGGGTGAACTCCGTCCTGATGCCGTCGATGGTAAGACCCGGAAGGGCCTCGCCGGGATCTATCTGCCCGTTGGCCAGGAGATGCCTGGCCTGGTCCACTCCGCTGCGCTGGACCAGACGGGCCTGGGCCAGCCATTCCCGGCGGGTCTGCCTGTCCACCATTCCGGAGATGTAGTTAAGCAGCAGGGTGGCAGACAGCATAACCACCAGCGCTATGGCCATCGCTATGACCAGAGCCGCTCCGCCTTCTCTCTTCCTGCGATTTTCGGTTTTCATAATCATTTCACATCTATTAGAAGCATCATGCTTGCCAACTATATTATTTCCCTATGTCAGTTATAACTTTACGTTTTTGGCCGGTACGAATGCCCCCTTGTGCACCCTTTTGCATACGTTTCTGCATGCTCGTTCACACCAGGGAATAGTTGCGGCCCGGTCTCTGTACCACCGCTCCGGCCATCTCCAGCCCCAGCAGCGCCGCGTTTAGATCACCGGCCTTCGCCCCCAGCCTTCGCAGCAGCAGGTCGAAGTGACACGGGCCCTCGGCCAGAGCATCCAGTATCGACCTCTCCAACTTACCTTCCACGTACCGACCGCGTCGTATGGAACTCCGGACGGTGATGCCCAGCGTCTGCACCACGTCTTCGGCGGAGGTAACGAAACCCGCTCCGCTCTTGAGAAGCTGGTTCGAGCCCCGGCAGCATTCCCTGGATATCTCCCCCGGGACGCACATAACCTCCCGGCCCTGGTCCAGCGCGCAGTCTACGGTGATCAGGGCACCGCTCTTCCTCCCGGCCTCCACCACCACCACTCCCAGGCAAAGTCCGCTTATTATCCTGTTCCGCTCCGGAAAACGGAACCGTTCCGGTCGGGTTCGGGGAAGGTACTCGGTTACCGTGGCCCCGTCTCGGACAATTCTTTCCAGCAGCTTTTGGTGTTCAGGCGGGTACACCACGTCCGGGCCACAGGCCATCACGGCCACGGTCGGACCTCCCCCCTGTAGCGCTCCGCGGTGGGCCTCTCCGTCTATTCCCCGGGCCAGACCACTGACCACGGTGACCCCGGCCGCGGCGAGGTCGCTTCCAAGCCGCCGGGCGGAGGACCTTCCGTAGATGGAGCACCTTCGGGAGCCTACCATCGCCACCGTGGGTCCATCCAGATGCCGGGGGAGGTCTCCCCTGTAGAAGAGTACGGCGGGCGGATCCGGGATGCTGAGAAGCATTTGGGGGTAGGTTTCCGAGCCCGGCCAGGCGATCGCGTAGCCCAACCGCCCCAGAGCGACCAGATGATCGGCGACCTCCTCGGGCAAGGGCGGGGAGCCGATTCGGGCCTTTCGCATGCGCCGGACCACGGTAGAGGGGCACCCGTGTTCGGAGAGCAGGGGAAATATTCTGCGGCGGCCGGCGCCCTTCCAGGAGGCGAGGGTTACCGCCGCTCTTTCGGCCTCTCCGAAAGGCTGCTCAGAAGCCGGTACAATCTCTTTACGAAAGGCTCGACCCCCCTGCCGCTAACCGAGCTCAGCACGTAGATCTCTTCCGGGAGCCCGGCGGATATCTCTTCTACCCTATTTTCCTCCAACAGGTCGGCCTTTGCAAGGGCTACTACCTGCTCCACCCCGGTCAGATCCATTCCGTACCGCTGCATTTCCGACCGCAGTACCCTGAGCTGGCGGGAGGGGGGGATGGCCAGGTCCGGGGCCAGAAGGACAACGATTATCCTGTTTCGCTCCGCGTGCCTGAGGAAGTCGTGGCCCATTCCCTTTCCCTCGGCGGCTCCCTCAATAAGGCCGGGAAGGTCCGCCACCACGAAGCTACTGCCTCTTCCCAGCTCCACCACTCCCAACGCCGGATGAAGGGTGGTAAACGGATAGGGGGCGGCCTTGGGGCGCGCTGCGCTTATGCTTCGCAGAAGCGTCGATTTCCCGGCGTTGGGAAAGCCGATGATTCCCACGTCGGCCAGCAGCCTCAGCTCCAGCCTGATTCTTCTGTGTTGTCCCGGCTCTCCTGGAGTGGCTTTGCGGGGAGCGCGTCTGGTCGACGTCTTAAACGAGGCGTTTCCCCTTCCCCCCGCCCCTCCTCTGGCCGCAACCAGGCTCTGACCGTTCTCCAACAACTCTCCGATAGCTTCTCCGGTCCGCTCGTCGTAAAGGCCCGTCCCGGGGGGAACCGTTAGTACCGCGTCCCTGCCTTTGCGTCCGTTGCGGTTCGAGGGGCCGCCGCGTTTCCCGTTCTCCGCTCTGATCACCGCGTTATTCCTGGTGTCGGCCAGGGTGGAAAGCTTTTCGTCGGCACGCACGACCACGTGACCTCCACGACCGCCGTCGCCCCCGTCGGGCCCTCCCTTGGGTATGTAAGGCTCACGATGGAAAGATACGATACCGTCGCCGCCCTTTCCGGCGGTGGCCACTACGACCACGGAATCTACGAATCTACGTGCCAAACGGGTGCCTTTCGAGCGAGGCATATCGATCCTGCGCCACCCCGGGGCGCAGGGCGGGGGCCCGGGGCCGGCAAGGACGGAAGGCTATTGGCTGTAACGCTCCACGCGATCTATCTTTTCTTCACACAGCGAAACAGCGTTACTGGCAGCGCTTACCATGTTCTGCGCCCTCTCCGCCCTGTATCCCGTTACCTGGTTGAGGTAGGATATCGCGGTCTGCAGCTCGCTTATGGCCGACCTCCAGACCGGGACGTTCTCCGGGACCAGGTCGGACACCCGGGCCTTGGAGGTTCCGCTGTGGTAGTAGAAGGCGCCCATCATGTAGTTGGCGACCGGATCGGCCGGATAGGCGCTCTTCAGCCTGGAAAACACGTTCTGCATGGCACCGCGGTTTCCAATGTCCCGATAGATGGTGGCCAGGGTGATGTAGGCCTGGCGGTTCCCGGTGGATGCTATCAGACCTTCCAGCCGGTCAATGGCGCTGCTGGTTCGGCCGGCCAGGGCTTCCATGCGGGCGGTGTACAGAACCAGTTCGGAGTTGTCGGGCTGGCACTCCAGCAGTATCTCCGCCTGGTCCGCGGCCTTGCCGTACTGGCCCAGGTCGGTGTAGGCGGATATCAGCTTCAGCCTGAGGTTGCTGAAGTCCGGGCGGGAATCCAGAACCTCCAGCAGATGGGGGATCGATTTCTCGTAATCCTCCAGCTCCACATACAGAAGACCCAGTGCGTACCTGGCCTGCAGGTTGTCCGGATTCTGGGCCAGGGCGGCCTCGAAGTTCTGGACCGCCTCGTCCGTACGGCCCATGGATCGGAACGCCTTGGCCAGACCCATGTAGGCCTCTGCGTTGTCGGGATTGGCGTCTATGGCCGTCTGGAAATACTCCCTAGCCCGGTCGTAGTCCTCCCTGGAAAGCTCCACCTCGCCCATCCCCTCCAGAGCCTGAGAGTTGGTCTCGTCGGTGGCCAGGATCTCGGTGTATATCTCCCCCGCCTTGTCCAGGGAGTCCACCTCGTCGCGGGAATATATCTCGGCCAACCGGAGCCTGGCGTCGGTCAGGCCGGGGTCGGTGGATATGGCCTGTTTCAGCGACATTATGGCCATCGGCCAGTTCTCGGTGTTTATGTGGTAATCGGCCATGTTCAAAGCGTCCTGGGCCCGGGAGGTAACCTCGATGCCCACCGAAGCCACCATGGCGGAGGCGGCCTCTGATACGCTCTCGGAGTTCTTCTGAACGTTTATGGGCGCGGGGGAGATGGTGTTTTCGGAGGCGACGACCGATATGCTCCAGCTTATCTGGGATGTCTCTCCCATGCAGGGGGTGACGAAGCCGAAGATTATCATGTCCGAGCCGGTCATGCTTCCGGCCTCGGAGACCATTTCCGGGGGTACGCCGTACCTGAACTGGTCGGTGTCGAAGCCCAGGTCGTCGAAGGCGTCCTCCAGATCGTCGAAATCGACCAGATCGTACTCGCTGTTCTCCTCGAACCGGTCGCTGAGGAAGTCCATCAGCTTCTCCGCCACCCAGCGGGTGTCCGATCCCGAGTATCCGAAGGGAATGACCCCCACGGTTACCGCTCCCTCCGTGTTAGACGCCCAGGAATGGGCACATCCCAACAGCATGGGAACCAGCAGTGACAAGGCGATTCTGGCCTGCATACTTTCCTCCCCGCTATCCATCTATACCGTCAGATGGGAGTTATGTTCGCATCGGTCTAGAATACGGTTGGAAGAGGAATATTGTACCCCCGGGCGTGGGAAGGCAACCGCGGCCCTCAGCCCTCCAGCCATACCAGGTTTCTGCCGGACCGGTCGCCGGCCCGGTGCGAGCAGAGCTGGGGGCTGCCGCATCTGGTGCAGTCGTTCACGCGGAGGACCTCGCATCCATCCGCCAGCCCGGCCGCTTCCAGCCGCCCCAGAGCCGAGAGCTTCAGGTCCACCCTCCCCGGTGGGTGCCTCTCGGTGTCCTGCCCGGTGAGCACGGCCCGGCGGACATCGTCGCCCACGGGGTAGCATTTGCCGCAGATGCAGGGCCCCAGAACGCATATTCGAGCCGGCTCGGGCAGGGCCCACAAGGCTGCCTCCGCCACTCCGGCCGCCAGACCGCGCCAGCCGGCATGGACTGCCACCAGGTACCGATCCGACACCAGGAACAGCGGAAGGCAGTCCGCTACGGACAGACAGGGGGTTCTCTCTCCTCGTCGAACCACCATGCCGTCAGCCTCCTCCCCGCCGCGGGGATACAACTCTATCCTGTTGCCATGTACCTGGCTGAGCCGGACAGCTTGCGGGGGCAGGTCACTCTCGTCACACCCTTTTCCCAGAACGTGGAGCACCGGTTTCCCCTCCCCCAGCTCCACCGAGGCAGAGCTGCCCTTCCAGCTCAGCTTGACCTTACGGGGCTTTGCCATCGCCTCTTCCGTCGTTGCTGCACTCCGTCGACGCGAACTCCACCGCCTCCCGGAACGACGCCTTCCTCAAAGCCGGCATCGATTCCAGTATGATCGGGCCGTAGGAGGCCGTTATCAGGCGCCTGTCCGTCAGAACCACAACCCCTCTGTCCTCGGACGACCTTATGAGCCTGCCCATTCCCTGTCTCAGCCGGACCACGGCCAGGGGGAGGGTGTACTCCAGGAAGGAGCTTCCGCCCCGACCTTCGATCAGCTCCATCCTGGCTTTTACCAACGGATGACCGGGGGAGGGAAAGGGGATACGGTCGATTACCAGGACCTGAAGGATTCTGCCGGGAAGGTCCACCCCCTCCCAGAAGGAGGCCGTACCCAGCAGGACCGCCGAGGGAGACTGCCTGAACTCGGTCAGCAGACGTGTTCTGGAGCGGTCTCCCTGGGCCAGTAGTCTGATTCCACTTGGAAGGTCGTCTCTTGCCATCTGCTTAACCAGATTGAGGTTACGATAGCTGGTAAACAGGATCATGGTTCTGCCGCCCACCGTCGAAGAAAGCGCACGCGCCGATGACCAGACCGCCGCCGCCAACTCCCGGTGGTCGTCCGGTCGGGGCAGGCCGTCGGGCACGGTCATCATTCCCTGTCCGGCGTAATCGAACGGGCTTCCGAAGCTCTCCGTGTACGCTCCATCCGCCCCCAGCCTTCCCGCGAAGTACTCGAAGCTCCCGGCCACGGTCATGGTTCCGGAGGTCAGGACCACGGTCGAGAAGCAGGAGTAGACCAGATCATCGATTCTTTCCCCCAGTTCCAGGGGAACAGCCCGGAGGGTCTTTCTGCCCCTGGATACCTCCACGAAGCTGCACCACTCCCCCGGGTTCAGGTCACGAACCTCCTCCGTGGTCTCCGCTATCTCCCGGACCACTCTGGACGCCGCCGGCAAGCTTCCCAGCAGGTCCAGCCTGTCGGCCAACTCATCCGCATGCCGTCGAGCGGCATTCAGGCGGTCGCGGTGCCGCTCCGCGGACCAGACGGAGGTCTCCTCGTATCCCGCTACCAGGTCGGACAAGTCCGAAGACAAAGCTCTGATCCTTCCCAGCACCTCCTCTTTCTGGTCGGCGGGAAGATCGCTGAAGGCCACCTCGTCCATAACGGGAAGCAGGTGCTCTCCGGCCAAGGAGAGACCCAAACACTCCCCGGCAGCGTCATCCAGCCGGTGGGCCTCGTCCGCCACCAGCACCTCCGCCTGGGGAAGGATGTCCTCTCCCAGAAGCCCAGTGAGAAGCAGATGGTGGTTCAGTACCACCAGCCCGGCCTGCTGGGCCTTCGCCCGGGCCTCCAGGTAGAAGCACTTCCCCTTGTAGGGGCAGGAGCCACCCAGGCAATCCAGCCTGTCGCTGCAGATCGTGCGGCGGGTCTTACGGTCCGGAGAGACGGGGGCGTCGGAAAGGTCTCCAGTAGTGGTCTTGGCCACCCACTTCTGCAGAGCGCCGGTCAGACCCAGATCAGGGGCTCTCTGATCCCACTTGCGCAAGCACACGTAGTTCTTCCTGCCTTTCAGCACCGCCGACCCCAGTTCGATCCCCAGAGCCCCCGCGGCCGCGGGTACGTCCCTCAGCAGGAGCTGGTCCTGCAGGGCTATGGTAGCGGTAGAGACGATGGTCTTCCTTCCGGAAGCTATGCAGGGCATAAGGTAGGCCAGGCTCTTGCCCACCCCGGTTCCCGCTTCCAGAAGGTAGCACCCGCCGCTCTCGACTGCGTCCGAAACCACCTCCGCCATCCTCGCCTGTCGCTCCCGGGGGCTGTAGCCCTTTACGTGCACGGAGAGATCGTCCTCCCTGAGCATTCGACCAATGTGGACCGCCAGACGCCGGGGTTCTTCGATCACTGCGCCGTCCTCAAGTCGACCAGATGCAGCTGCAGCCTGCCGCCGCCCCGGTACAGGTCTTCCCTCAACCTGCAGGCCAAATCGACGGGAGACCCAAGCAAGGGAACCTTGCCGGCCAAACCGAACCCTATGGCCCGGATCCGCTTGCCGTCTACAATGACCTCACAGCTCAGATGACTTCGCTGTCTACCCACCAGCCGCCAGTCGACGATTTCGGCCTCTCTGACCAGCCACACCGGTTCCTCGTTTCCCGCCCCGAAAGGTCTCATCACATCCAGCGCCCGGAGGGTATCCAGGCTGATGTCACTCCCCGCCAGGGTTCCATCCAGATACAGCACCGGTTCGAATTCCCCTCGGTCGAACGCGGAGAGACGCTTCTCCAAGGCATGTCCGAAGGCCGGAATGTCCTCTTCCCGCACCGAGATCCCGGCCGCGGCGGCATGGCCGCCGTAACTGAGCAAAAGCGGCTCCATATCCGCCAGCACCTCGTGCAGCGGCACGCCGGGCACGCTTCTGGCCGAGCCGTACCCGACCCCGTCCTCCGTGGATAGAAGTACGCTTACCAGTCCGAATCGAGAGGCGATCCTCCCTGACACAATGCCCAGAACTCCCCTGTGCCAGGATCCGTCGCTCAGAACCAGACTTCTGTCCCCCCGTCGCGCTCGGTCGGCGGCCGCGGGCAGGACCTCCCGCAACAGCTCTCCCTCCAGCTTCCTCCTGCGGCTGTTCAGGCTGTTCAGCTCACCAGCCAGGCAGCGGGCCTCTTCCGGATCTCCACCCAGCAGCAGCTCGATACCCAGGGATGCCCTAGCCAGCCTGCCGCAGGCGTTGAGCCGGGGACCCAGGCCGAAGGCTATGTCCGCGGTGGTCATCGACCCGGTATCCACGCCGGACTCGGCCGCCAGGGCGGAGATGCCGGTCAAAGGTTCCTTCCGCATCGCGTCGATACCTTCCCGGACCATGGTTCTGTTGTCATCCGTCAGCGGTACCACGTCGCACACGGTTCCCACCGCGGCCAGCTGGAACAGATCCGCAATCAGGTCGGGCCGGGCACCGCGCCCCAGAAGCCCCCGGGCTATCTGAAGGGCTACCCCCGCCCCCGCGAGATGCGACCAGGGCCGGTACCTATCGCCCGCCAGCTTGGGGTTTACCACGCATCCGGGATAGACGTCCGAGCCATCCGGCTCGTGGTGGTCGGTCACCACGGCCTCCACCCCGGAATCTCTGAGCTCGCGGATGGCATTCAGGTCACCGGTACCGCAGTCCACCGTTACCACCAGGACGGCCCCCCGCTCCCGGGCCTGCCGGATTCCTTCCGGGCCCATCCCGTAACCTTCGGTCAGCCTGTCCGGAACGTAGTAAACCACGTCGGCACCCAGCTCTTCCAGCGTCCGGTGCAGAATGGCGGTGGCGGTCATCCCGTCGGCGTCGAAGTCACCGTGGATCATTATCCTGCCCCCCTCCTCTACCGTACGCCGGACGATGCTCGCAGCCTCGGCTGCGTTGGGAAGGGCATCCCAGGGCGACAGGTCGCTCAGGCTTCCGTGCAGGTAACGTCGAAGCCCGTCCCCGGGGAGGCCCCGCTCCAGCAACAAACGGGCCACCGGGCCCGGGAGGGAACGGAGGTCCGTGGGAATTTTCGCGCGAGCTTCTCCACTCGGGGTTCTACGTCTCCACTCTCTGGTCGGATGCTCGGAGATCGGTCGGTCCCTTCGATCGAAACGGTTCGGAAAATGGAAAGAGGGGAGGGCTGTAAGCCGGGTTCTGTGCGCACCCCTTAATAAAGGAGTGCCGACGGTCATCCGTCTGGGACCCCGGTTGCCCGGGGCCTCTAGCGGCCAACCCGGAGGTCAGGGGGCGCGGGCAACGCCCCGGCCCGAGGGCCTTCCCCCCTGCTTGGCCTTGCACCGGACGAGGTTTGCCGTGCGAGACCGGTTGCCCGATCCCCGGTGAGCTCTTACCTCACCCTTTCACCCTTACCGGAACTGGTTCCGGCGGTTTCCTTTCTGTGGCACGTTCTTTCCGTTACCGGAACCGGAGGTTTCCTCCGGCGTCCAGCCCTGGGGTGCCCGGACTTTCCTCCCACGGGTTTCCCCGGGGCGACCGTCCGCCCTCCCCTACTGTTTCTCCTCGCTGGCGAAAGAGCTGTCTTCGGTCCAGACCACGAACCTGCCGCATATCGGACAGGTGAAGACGGTTCCTCCCTTTATCTCCACGGCACTCTGCGGAGGAACGTTGGTCCTACAGCCTCCGCATGCTCCGTGAAGCAGACCCACAACCACCTGACCCTTGCCGGCGGTCCTCAGCTGATCGTACTTCCTCAGGTATCGAGGCTTGATAAGCTCGGCCAGCCCGTTCCGCTCCTCGGTACGACACCGTACGTCCTCCTGCAGTTCCCGCAGCTCCTCGCGAAGAAGCTCGATTCTCTTCCGGGATCGCTTGACGGCCCGCTCCATCGTCTTTCTGGACTCCTCCAGCTCCGCTTCCGCCTCCTCCTGCGAGTACATAAGCTCCAGGATTCGGCTGTCCATCTCGTCGATCTTGGACTCGCTGTAGGCTATCTGGTCGAGCATCGCCCTGTACTCCTCGTTGGTCTTCAGCGTCAGGAGCTGGTTCTTGTACTCCGCGAGCTTGGCGATGAGCTCTTCCTTCCGCCGCTCGCACTCCTCCTGCTCCTCCACGATCTCCCGCAAGTTCTGCTCGGCCGCCCGGTGCTCCGCCTCCCGTCTCTCTATCTCTCTCTGTTGCGCCTCTATCTCGCCTGGAATGCGCTCCAGGTCGCTTCGGAGCCTGTCCAATTTACGGTCAGCATCCTGAAGGTCGATGAGCTGTTGAAGGTATTCCTCCATCCTTCAACCCCTCAAAACAAAAAAACGGGTGTGCTGAAGGCACACCCTTCGTCGTCCGATGATTTTGGTCTGGAACCTCATCTGCGGCGTCCGCGGGCGTCGGACGTACGATGGTGGGCGGGACAGGAGTCGAACCTGCGGCCCCAAACGTGTGAAGCTTGTGCTCTACCCAACTGAGCTACCCGCCCTCCGGAAAGGTTTTGGTGGGCCCACCTGGACTCGAACCAGGGACCGACCGGTTATGAGCCGGTGGCTCTAGCCAACTGAGCTATGGGCCCTTCGAGGAAACCGAAATTAGTCGTTGCGTGGCCTACTGTCAACCACAAATGCCCGTATCTTGCCAGATGAGGGCCAGATAGTTACATTGGCCAACCGGGCCGGAGTGGCGGAACGGCAGACGCGGTGGACTCAAAATCCATTGCCCCTTGGGGCGTGAGGGTTCGAATCCCTCCTCCGGCACCACCCTCGATGGGGACCTCGATGGGGACGGGGGAATTGTAAAAGTTAATTAAATCGTGGTTCCGCCTTTCCATGGTGGATTTATTTTGCAATTAACATTCCCCCGTCCCCCGAGGATCGTTGCCGTATTCCTCCTCGATTATGGTCTCTATGCTCCGCTGATCCTCCTGATCCCTCACCAGCTCCAGAGCATGCCTGACCTCGCGCTCGCAATCCTTCGCGAAGGCCTTGCACAACCTCATGGTCCTGGTACCGCTGGAGTGCCTCACGAAACGCATGCTGTGCAACAATGACTCGTACCGTCTCTCCGACGTGTACCCGCAGACGTTGTACCTGGCCACGAAGGCACCGCAGTCGGCACAGGTCACGTAGACCTTCACCTCCCCTCCAGTGGGGAGATACACGTTGTTCTTCATCCTTTTCGAGCCACAACTGGTGCAACGTTCCAGCTTTGCCCTCTCTCGACGACCGCTTCTTTCCTCTGACATACCTGAGAACCTCCCTCGTCGAATCTAGAAGACCATGTATATGAAGGCCGCAACCATGATCGATGAAGCGAAAGTAATCACCGAGCCGGCCTTCAGCATATCGTTCATACGCAGGTAACCCGAGCCATAGGCAATCGCATTCGGCGGGGTGCTTATGGGCAGCATCATCGCCACCGAAGAGGCGAGGGCGATGATAACCGCGCTCCTGTCGGGTGATATCGCTGTTATCCCCACCACTATAGGTATCAAGAGGTTCGCGGTCGCGCTATTGGATATGAAAGTGGTTATGGCGGCCGCGCCCACGGAGAAAACCAGCATCAGCGGCAGCAGGCCGATTCCTCCGAAAGGCACCAGCTCGACTAGCCACTCGGTAAGCCCACTCTCCCTCATGGCCACCCCCAGGCTCATGCCACCTCCCACGATGAACAGCACTCCCCAACCCAGATTTCGTAGATCGTCATCGTTCAGGATACGCAACCCGAAGAGAACCACCAGGGGCAAGAGAGACACAATGGGGGAGGGTATGCCGTGCCATTTGGTGGTCAGCCAAAGCAGAACCACGACCGAGAAAAGTATCAGAACGAATCTGGTCCTCCCGTCCATTCGATCCTGGACTCCAAGATCCACCTCTATCGAATCCACCCCCGGCTTGAATATCTTCATCAGAACCAGCCAGCACAGCACGAGGAGAACCACAACCAGGGGGACCCCTCTCATCATCCATTCCAAGAAAGTTATCTGGGACCCTATGCCGTCGAGAATGCCCATCGCTATGGCGTTGGGTGGGGTCCCGATGGGAGTCGCCATTCCTCCCACGTTGCAGGCGAAGGGGATACCCAGAACTATGGCCTTGCCGAACCTCTCCCCCTTTGGGAGCGACTCGACCAGGGGAATGGCTACCGCCAGCATCAGAGCGGCGGTAGCTGTGTTGGACAACCACATGGACAGGAAGGCGGAGGTGACCATCATGCCCAGGAGAACGCTACCCGGTCCGGTGCCCATCCTCTGCAGTATCTGCCGCGAGATCATCTCGTCTATGCCACACCTCTTTACCGCCGTGGCCATGGTGAACCCGCCCAGAAGGAGCACTATGACCGGATCGAAGAACGGAGCTACGAATATCCTGTAGCTCTTGCCGGCCAGAGCCAGGGGCGCTCCGGGACGGGTAAGAAGTACGACCTCCATGATGAGGACCAGAAACGAGGTCACGTACAGAGGAAACGGCTCCAGCATCCAAAGAATCGCGGCAACGGTGAAGATGCCCAGCGTTATTCTTCCCGCCTGGCCCAGCCCGGAGAAGCGCAAGCTTCCCACCACCAGCCCCGCCGCCAGGGCTGCCGCCAGAATGACCAGAGCTTTGGTGTTTCTGCTGTCGAGCATATGCATGGCTACGTCTCGTCGGTTATTCCCGAATCGTTTTGATCATTTACGCAGGGGGGCGTTCCTAGCGGTAAACCTCGGATATCGCCGTGGCGAGATCGTTTATACTGTACGGCTTGGCGATGATTACGGTTGGCTCGATGTCGCTCTCATTTAGTTTTTTGGCCGTTTCCTCGTCCGCCATGACTATGAGCTTGTACTGGCTGAGGCTGGACATGACTGAAGCTAGCTGGCCCACGTCGTTGATCCCCACCTCGGCCACCACGAACGCAAAGGTACCATCGCTGTCCTCGATCGCGGAGACCGCTTCCTCCGCGGAGCAAACGGGCACCGCGTTGAAACCGAGCATACCGAGCATGCTGGCCCCCGACTCCTCCAGGTTCTTGTCCAGGCAGACGAACAATGCGTCGGAAACCTTGGCCCGATTAGACGGAGTGTCGGGCCTCGATTCCGTCTCTTCCGACTCGGGAGGCTTCACGGGCTGGGTCTGATCCTCGGAGGCGGGAGGAGTTACTATTTCCGGCTCATCGCCCTCCGGAGGCCCGGCGTGGTCCCCGAACAGCTCCTCGGCCATGACCGTGTAATCCTTTTCTCCCCCTTCTTCGGAGGAGCTGGCCACTATGACGTCCTCGGAATCGGGTTGTTCGGCCCGCTCTTTCGTACCTGCCGGGGGAAGTATGCAGAACATGGCTTTGCTGGGCTTCTCCGACAGCACCATCACCGAGCCCAGCCCCTCGACCTCCAGCTCTACGGGCCCTCCGCTCTTCAGTGACTGCCCCGCCGCCCCCATCATGGCCTGACAGGTGGGGAAGGGAAGAACGTCACATACGGAATCTCCTACGGATATCCTGCCCGAAATCGTGCTGTCGAAGAGGCCTTTGGCCTCGATGAGCAGCATGTCGGTGGGGGCCTCTGACTGGGAGCTCTCATCTTCCTTGGAAAACTCCAGCTCACAGAGTAGATGGCCCGGCGCGACGGACTGGAGAGCTCCCGAATACAACCGCTCGTTCTTTCCCCCTCTATAAGTTCTCTCGCCCAACATTCCGGACTCGACCAGAACCGTGGCCTCGACCTTGCGCAGACCCACCTCCAGCCTTCTTCTGAACATCAGACAGGGGATCCTGGCCTTGTTGGAATCGATGACGGTCACCTTTACCGGATCGCCGGGAGCGGCCACCCTCCCGGAGGTTCCGGTTCTGAGGAGATCCACCCCGCACTCGGTCAGGGTTCTTCCGGTCAGATCGTCGCGGTCGGCGCCGATCAACGCTCTGCAAGCGCTGTTGACCCCCAGCACCTTGCCGTCTTCCAGGTCCCGCAGTAGAACGGCAACCGGAAGACCCTCCAGCACCGCGTTGTTCTTCTCGATATCGGGGACGAATTGGAGCAGGGCGGGATCTTCGGCATTCTCCAGCCTTGTCAGAAGGCTATCTATCTCCTCGTTCAAAGTTTCCCTTCTACCTAACGGTTACGATCAGGTGTCCTCCCTAGAAGTAATCTCCCTTGAAGTAATGACAAAACGCTGTCCCGATGGCAATCCGTATTTCCAACTCCGTCAATCGGTCCGATCCTCGCTCTCCATAAGCCGTCGGGCGCTGCACAGTACGGCTCTGGCCGCCGCCGTACTCACCTCCCTGCTGCCATGCCTCAGGAAGGGCTCTATGAGCAGACCGGGATGTACCGATCCCCTTCGGGCGATCCATCCCATCAGGGAGACGCATCCCGCCTTGGACAGCAGACGCCGGTTGGATCTTATCCTTCCTACGAGTTGCGGCAACCTTCCGGACGGCGGGGGCACCTCCTTCCGGTCGAGCACCTTGATCAGCTCTTCCAGCTCTTTACCCCTCATGTAGCCGAGGCCGTCGGACAGACTATCCAGGCATGCTTCCGGCAATTCGCCCGGAAGCCTGCCCAGGGTGATCAGAACTTGCATGTTGCAGCGGTTTTTCTTTCCCAGCAAACCGCACAGCTTAACCGAAAGCCGCCGCAGCGAGTCCGGAGCCATCTCCTCGCCCCTCATCAGCTCCATGCCCGGGGGAGGAAGGCCCGAGGTTTCGATATGGTGACCCGCCATACGAGCCGCTTCTTCACCCCCCAGCATCATCAGGGTCTGCCAGGCGGTCTCCCGGGGTCGGTAGTCCCGATCCTCCAGCAGAGAAGACACGATCTGGGAGGCCTCCGGATCGGATATCAGGGCCAGCCCGTCCAGCGCCGCCCGCCTCTCCTCGATAGCGTTCTTGTCCAAAGACCCCCCGGTTCCCCGTAGCCGGGTCCCAGCCTTTAAAATGGGAAGGGCCCGCTTCCAGCCACACATTCCCACCCCTCTCAGTGCGGCCCTTCTCACCCAGCTGCTGCGGTCCTCCAACATCTCCACCAGAACCGGTCCCACCGCCGGTCCCCCCAGTAGAGCCAGGGCATCCACGGCCCTCTTACGAACATGGGGGCTGCGATCCCTGCAGGCCGAGATAAGCGACTCGCTGACGTCCTCCGAGGGTAGCCCGGCCAGGGCCAGTGCTGCGCTTTTCCTCAGATCGGGGCACTCGTCGCTCTGCAAAACGTCCAAAAGCTCGGGCAGCACCGACCTGTCACCGGAAAGGCCGCAGGCCTCGATGAGCGCTTTGGTATCCCGGGAACCGCACCGACCCTCGGAGAAGGAACGAACCATGACTCTCAGCAGGTCCCCGGCCCGCATTCCAACATCCTCCGCCAGCGGAAAGGCATGCGGCTCTCCCTTGGCCTCCTTCTTCTGCAGACCGGCCAGCCTTGCCAGATGGTCCACCGAAAGGACCGAGTCCGAGTCGATCACGCTTACGGTCAGATCCATGAACGGATAAAGTCGGAAGTTTCCACTCCGGCTGAGGGTCTCTATTCCTCCCGCGGCCCTGTCTCTCTCGTCGTAGAAGGAGGGAACCCGTCTGCGAAACTCGGACAGGCCTTTCTCCAGCGCCTTCCGGAAGCCTCCACCCCGACCGATGCAGACGAAGTCGTCGCCCCCGACGTGTCCTACGAAATGCCGGTCGAGGTGGGAGGAGAGAACGGAAGCCAGGCTTCGGATGACGGCGTCTCCCCGGGCAAATCCGTAGTAATCGTTGAAAGGCTTGAAATTGTTAATATCCACGTAGGCAACGAAGTAGCCGGAACCTCCGATGTGCGATTCCAATATCCGCCTTATAACCCTGTTTCCCGGAAGACCGGTAAGGGGATTGGAGAGGTTGGCCCGTCTTATCCCGCCCACCAACCTGCCAACCATCGCCGACGCTTCCCGGGGGGCGCATCCCGAGGGGAGGACGGACCACGCTCCGACCCTTATCCAGTTCTTTTCCTCCTCGGGGCGGCCGGGACGTACGATCCAGGGAACCACTCCCTCTCCGATCCATTCGGACAAGGCTCTGGAGACCGTCTCCGGCTCCAGCTCTCCAGATACAAGCAGCGCGTCCGGGACCGGTCCATCGGTAGGCGGGTCGGAAAGCACCCTGTCCGCAAGCGCAGCCATCGGATCGGAGGAATCACCGATCCACCAAATCTCGGGATTCTCAGAGCACGATCGATCCATTCTCACCCCAATGGAGAGAGCCTTTCGGCTCCGGGCTTTCCTCCACGGAGGATCCCAGCAGTACATCGACGACCTCCTCCACGGAAATCAAGCCGGCCGGCTGCCCTCTTCGATCGAGCACCACCCCCACCGGTGATCCATCCCTCCTCATCTCGTAGACCGCCCTGCTGGGAACGGTGTTGCGGTCGAAATAGGGCAGCGACTCGGTCACCTGTTCCACGCTCCAGTCTTTTTCTCGCCTAACCATCTTCCCCGTTCTGGCGTAGCCCAGCAGCGACTTCCCGTCCTGCTCGTACACCAGCACGAATCCCCTTCGGGATCTCAGGGCCTCCGCCACCGCCTTCTCCGGGGAATCATCGGTCCTTACCGACGAAAACTCGGCGGCGGGTTTCATGTACTGCTCAACGCTGCCGGCGGCCAGGTCGAGTATCCTTCCCGCCACCTTGCCGTGGGTATGGCCAGAGCTTTCCAGAAAGCTTCTGACCTCCTCCCTACTTTCGAAAAGCCGCGTCGCGGACGAGCCACTGCCTCGGGAGATGAGCCCGGAAATCTTCTCGGCGAGCAGGATGACCGGATACAGGATTACCCGTATGGCCAGGAGCACCGGGGCGAGTTTGTCCACTATGCGGTCCCTGGCCTCGAAAAAGAGCCGTTTGGGTACGATCTCCCCGGCCAGCAATAGAACCAGGGCGGTCAGGGCTACGGTTACCGGCTCGGCCCAACCCTTATTCATGGCCCGGGCCCAGCGAGCCGCAATGGTAGAGGCGACAACGTTTCCCACGTTGGTCGCGATCAGGGTAGTGCTGAGGTACAGAGTCGGTTTCGACAGCAGTCTGTCGGCCATGCGGGGCAGCCCTCCCCTGAACATGGATCTCCCGTGGGCCCGAATCCTGCTGGCTCCCGAGAACGCGATCTCGCTGCCAGACCCAAAAGCGCTCAGCCCCACGGCCAGAGGCAAAAGCAAGAGCTCCAGGTTCATTTGCTCACCTTCAAACGCACCAGTTTGGGACCTTCCTTTCGGACTATCTCGAAGGTCAGGCCCGGGACCCGGATGATCTCACCCTCGGAGGGTATTCGGCCCGTACTCTCCTCTACGAAACCGGCGCACGTCTCCGTGTGCCTGGATTGCAAATCCACGCCGGTCAAGTCGGAAAGAATCTCCAGCCTCAGGGTACCGGGCACCTCGAGCCCGTCCTTCACCCGGAACACTCCCTCCGGCAGCTCTCCGTCCTCTGCGAACCAGTAGAACACGGCCATCCCGACGATGTCCTCTACGGTCACTATCCCCACCCAGTCGCCGTACTCGTCGAAGACGGCTCCCATGTCCGCACCGGCGTCTCTCAATTCCTCCAGGACGCTGTGCAGGGAAGCGTTCTCTGGAAAGGATGGTAGCTCGTATACCGGAGCGTCGTCGGCTTTTGGGGCCAGAATGTCTTCCGCCCTGACGTAGCCCACCACCCTCTCCCGGGTCCCCTCCAGAACCGGGAACCTGGAGTAAGGCGCGGAACCAACCAGGTCGACCGTCTTCCCCCTGCTCCATCCGGCTCTCACCACCGCGGTTTCCCCCCGGGGAACCATGGCCTGCTTGCAGGTGAGGGAGTCCAGCGTCACCAGGGAGACCGTTGCCTGGGCCTCCACACCCAGCACACCCTCCGATCTTCCCAGCTCCATCATGGATACCAGCTCCAGCCTGGACATCTCCTCCCGGTTTCGGCTGACGCCGGTGATCCTCACCGCCAGCCTGGCCACCCATTCCAGAGCCGCCACCGCGGGCCTGGAGACGGTGATGATGCGGTCTAGCGCGCCCGAGGTTCGGCGGCTCCAGGATTCAGCGTGGCGCACGGCAAGGGACTTGGGAGAGATCTCTCCGAAGATCAGCAGGACGAACGTCATCCCCACGACGGTCACCCCCAGGCCCATCGATCCAGGCAGGATGTCGGCCAGAATCAGGGCGGCCAGTGCGGAGGCCACCACGTTCACCACGGTGTTTCCCAGAAGTATGGTGGATAGCAATCTGTCCGGGGTGCGAAGCAGATGCAGCACTTTCCGCCCGGCCCCGGAGCCAGCCAATCTGTGCTTCTGCATCCGGTTCAGACTGAAGTAGGCGGTCTCGCTGCCGCTGAAGAAGGCGGACGTCGCCAGCAGCACCACAAGGGAGAGAAGCCTCAGCTCCGTCTTCCTCCCCCCTCCTGCATCTCGACCGGCGGGGCCTCCTCCAGCGTGATCTCATCGGTCCAGGTCTTCTCGAAGTATCCCCGGCTGGAGTAGGTGGGCTCGATTAGGAGCTTCATGGTGTAGGTTCCTTTCGGAACCGGCCTACCCGAGGAGTCCTCGCCGTTCCATTCCAGCAGCAGCTCCCCCGCCGGTTCTCTGGAGTTGACCGGCATGGCCCTCCTCTCCCCATCGGAGATTATCTCCAGCATGACGTGGGAGGTCTCGGTGAGCACCCCGGTAATTACCACACCCCGGGGCCTCTGCCGCATGCTGTAGTCACGTATATCACTGCCTATCCAATAGTAGCGGGCGCCTTCCCTCTCGGCGATGAATACCTGGCCGAACCTTCTCCATATAGTTATACCCGTTGGATGATCGAACTGCCGATCCCCGGTCCCCGGGCTTCCGAAGCTGTCCAGGTATCGCAGCTCGGAGGTCAGCTTGTGAATCTGGCTCGACGTGCTGTCGCTTGCCCAAACGTTTCCCCGGTAGTCTATCGCCACGTAGTTGAACCCGAGGCCTCCGCACTCCTCTACGGCTACGGATGCGGTTACCTCACCCTCCTCCACGTTGACCAGTCTCTGCCCATTCTCCACTACCACCACCTGATGTGGATGGGAAGCCTCCTCGACTATCCAACTTCCCCCGGATACCGAGGCCAGACCGGTGGGCGAGGGAAGCCCGACCGTATCCGGCGAGGTGTCCTCCAGGTCATCGAACAGGTACAGGAGGTCTGCGTCGCGGTCGGTCACGCACACCGAGCCGTCGCCGTTGATGCTCACGTCCCACGGAGCGTCGAAGTACCCCTCCAGGGTTCCGGAAGGCCGCATCCGGCTTCCCCGCCTGCCCAGAATCACCACCCTGCCGTTGCCCGTGTCCGCGACCAGGACGGTTCCGTCCGGGGAGGAGCTTATTCCATGGGGATGGGAGAGTTGATCGGGGGCCGCCCCCTCCCCGCCGTACAACCCCAGGGTATACATCGTAGCATTGTAGATCACGTGCCCCGAGCCGCTGTTCACTCCGTAAACGGCCAACTCGTCGTCGTCCGATCTTCCCGATTCGTCCCACTCCGCCAGCTTGACGGAGCTCAGGCCCTGGGGATTGTCGAACCTCACCAGCCCCCCCAGCAGCATAGCCAGTTGCTCGGTGCCGGCTCTGTATATGCCCATGCAGTGCCCGTAGGGAGGAAAGACCAGAGTGGTCGGCACGTCCGGGTCCACGAACGTCATAACCAGGGCCAGAAGTACCGCAGCGGTCATCATAAGTAACCCCCGTAAATCCACACGGACCGAAGGACCTTCTTCACGTACATACGCGTTTCCCTGTAGGTGATCTGCTCCACGAACAGCTCCGGGTCGGCCGGGTCCCAGCCGTGCCCGTTCTTCCACCGGGAGGCGTTACCCGGCCCAGCGTTGTATGCGGCCAGAAAAAGCGGTGCCTGCCCGCCGAACGCTCCCAGCTGCCGCTCTATGTACAGCGAGCCGTATAGCAGTGAGTTGTAGGGCATGTAGAAGTCGTCTTCCGACAGCTGGGGGAGGTCGTTCCATCGAGCAATATCGTAAGCCGTACCGGGCATAAGCTGTATAAGCCCGGTCGCCCCGGCCCAGGACACAACGAATCTGTTGAAGTAGCTTTCCTCCCTTACTATGCCGGCGATGTCGGCGATACCCAACCGCAGGCCGGAGGAAACAGACGCTATCAGATCCCGGTAGGGCAGGGGGAAGTAGAAGGGCAGAAGTGTGTCCGGCAGCATTCCCCTGCCGCTCTCTCTCAGCCCCGAGTCCATTCGCCGCAGCAAGGTGAGCGCGGGTCGATGCTCCCCCATGAGAGAGAGCATCCTGGCCCTCTGCGAGGCCTCGCCCAGGGTACCGTTCAACAGCATCTCCGAAGCCAGGCTGCCGTAGCCCTCCGCCGTCATCTTCACCGCCAGCCGGGAGAGCCTGTCCGCGCAGACGTCGGTGGTGGGTACAGGCCCCGGGCGGAAGGTTTCCGCTCCCAGTCTTCGGGCCGCCAGCATGCCGTAGAACTCCCAGGGGTGCTCCCTGGCCAGCTGGCGAAGCAACCGCTCGCCCGCATCCTCCGCACCGTCTCTAAAAGCGTACCTCGCCCTCCAGAACAGCATCTCGTCCCGCCAGTAGTCGTAAGAGTAGCGCTCCACTCCCTCCCGCCACAGCGAGTCGGCCCTGCGTCCCGACCCACTCATGTACAGGGAGAATCCGCCCCGCCAGTAGGCTCGTGAATCGCCCTCCCAGGTGCCGGCGCATCCCAGGGAGGTGAGGTAGGCCCGGGCCGCCATGGGCCAATCCTGCTCGCCGTCGAAGTACTTGCCGGCCAGATATGCGGCTTCCCCGGCGGTCGGATTATGGGGGAACCTGCGGGCGAAGTTCAGGTAGGCCAGGTAGGCGTCGGGCCTCCTTCGCAGGGCACGCAGAGCCCGAGCCTGGTAAAGGGCCGACCTGGAGAGAAGGCTTTCGGGGGATTCGGAATCCACGGAACGACAGAGCACAACCAGGCTGTCGTACTCCTCCCGGGCTCTGAGAAGGGCCATTCTGGCCCCCACCGAGAACACGGTATCGGTGCTGCTTTCCATCAGGCTGTCCGCGGTTGCCAGATCCTCGGACTCGGCCAGGGCGTCGACTACCCGCCATGACCTCCGGTAGGAGTACGGATCGTATCTCAAAAGCAACCGGGCCGCCTCGGCCCCCACTTCTCCGCCGTCATCAAGAGCTTCCCGCAGCAAGGATGGGTCGATCTCGCCCGTACGCTCCATTCGCAGTACGGCCAGCCGTCGGGACTCCGGGGAATCGGCGGGAAAAAGTCGGGAAGCCAGCTCCTCCCACCATGATCCGGCCAAGGCGCACCTGACCGCCAGCTCCTCGGCAAGCCTACCCCTCAGCCCGGGCAGGAACTCCGCGTCCTCGACCGCCAACCCGATCTGCTCCCTGGTCAGCCCTCCCATCTTGGCGTACATCACCCTGACGAACCGGTCGGCCATGTCGGCGGGACGGGGCAGCACCAGACCGTCCCCCAGAACCGTGCTGTCCGGAAGGTCCCGTTGCAGCCAAAGACCCAGCAGCACATCGTCGTCGATCAATTGCAGGGCCCGATCGGTCTCCCTGCCCATGTCCAGCAGGGAGATCCTCCAACCCGTAAGCGGCCCGTATCCCTCCGTTTCCAGACTGTCCAGAAGCTGCGCTCCCCGTACCTCCATCCCGCAGCCGTGGAATACGCCGAAAAGCCTCCAGAGAACTGCGTCGCGGTACCGGGGCGAGCTTTCCAGAAGGGCGAGCAACCGTTGGACGGCCGCCCGGTTCTCACCCCTTAGAATCAGCGAGTCCGCAACGTCGAATGGTGACCCGGTGGTAATCGGGGGCAGACCCGAACCTCGGCCTTCCGATACCATTCGACAGGAAAGAAGCAGGGCGTAGGTCACGGCGACCGTGATCCACCTTCTGTAAATTCCCCGACTCATTGCCGGTCGACCCCCATCTCTCGCATCAGTGGCGGAAGTGCCTGCGATGGGTCATCAACATGGCCATGCCGTGCTCATCGGCCGCCTGAATCACCTCTTCGTCCCTTATCGATCCCCCGGGTTGTGCGATAGCGGTTATCCCGGCCTCCGCCGCCCGGTCCGGGCCATCCCGGAAGGGAAAGAACCCGTCGGAGGCAAGGACGCCCCCCTGTAGGTCTAGCTTCTCCCTCTCCGCCCTTCGTACGGCGAGATCGAGACTCTCTATCCTGCTCATCTGGCCCGCACCCACTCCCAGCACACCGTTCTCGTCGGCCAGAACGATAGCGTTGCTTCTCACGGACCGACACACCCGCCAGGCGATGTCCAGGGCCCTTCTCTCTCCTTCGGTGGGCGCTCTCTCCGTGGCCACCTCAGCGCCGTCAACATCCGCCGCAGACAGATCCCTCTCCTGGACCAGCAGCCCTCCCCAGACGCTTCTCAGCTGGATGGGATCGGGGTTTCCCATGGGGATGGTCAGCACCCGGAGCTTCTTCCTCTTGCCGAGCCTTTGCATCGCGTCCTCCCGATAGGAAGGCGCAAGTATCAACTCCAGAAAGAGGCCCTTCAATTTACCCACCAGCTCCTGGTCCACCTCGCGGTTAACGGCCATCACTCCGCCGTAGGGAGAGACGGTGTCCGCGCGGAACGCTCTGTCGAAAGCCTGGGGAAACTCTTCGCCCATTCCTACCCCACAGGGGTTGCCATGTTTCAGGAGCACCACGCAGCAGCGGTCCTGCGGCAGGTCCAGCATTAGATCCCACGCCGCGTCCGCATCCATTATATTATTGTAGCTCAATGTCTTACCTGATGCTATCTCCACCGCTGCCAATCCCTGTATCGGCCTGAACGGATGGAATTTGGCCTCCTGATGGGGATTCTCTCCGTAGCGCAAACCGGGAAGAAGGCCTTCCTCCAGCTTCAGGGCGATGGCCATATCGTAGCGGAAAGCGATGTCGAACGTCCTGGCCGCCATCATCCGCCGGTAGGAATCGTCGTCCTCGTCGCTGCGGATTTTGTCCAAGGCGTCCCCGAAGCAGTCCGCACCGGTGAGGGAGAGAACGTTTCGCCAGTTCTTGGCGGCGGCCCTGGCCATCGCCGGGCCTCCGATATCGATCATCTCGGCGACCTTCTCGTCATCCGAAGGCAGCTCGGAGGTGCGGGAGAAATCGTAGAAGTCCACCCCCACCAGGTCGAAGACCACCTTCCCTTCCCGGATGCGGGCCTTCCTGTCCTCGCCCGCCGCCAGAATGGCGGCGTGGAGCTCTGGATGCAGGGTCTTCACTCTGCCGCCCAGCAGCGACGATACTCCCGTTATCCGTTCGGTCTGCAATACCTCCACGCCCCGCTGCTCGAGGTGGCCGGCGGTGCCGGTGGATGCGTAGATAGTCCAGCCCAGTTCGGAAAGCCCCCGGGCCAACTCTTCCAGCCCGGTCTTGTCGAATGCGCTCAGGAGCGCGGTCTTGTCAGCCATTCTCGGAAATCCATCCTCTCGCATCGAACCCGGGAATAGGTTCCATCTTGTGACGGTTTCGGGCCACCAGATTCTCTATCTTATCGGCCGCCTCAGGGGTAAGAGCCCCGGGGTGCTCGCGTGCGTAGGCGGGGTCGAAGAAACAACGGATCTGCCGATAACTCACCCCCATCTCACCCTCGTCGGTCTGTCCCTCCCAGAGTCCCGCGCTGGGCTCTCGGTCCACCAGCCATCGGGGAAGGTCCAAGGCCTCTGCCAGCTGCCGGACCTCGTCCTTGTACAGCCCGGCCTGGGGAAGAAAGTCGGCCGCTCCATCGCCCCATTTCGTCCAGTATCCCACGCTGAGCTCAGACAGGTTGGACGTGCCCTGAACCAGCCTACCCTCCGAATGGGCATAGAGGGTAACCATTCTCATCCTTGCCTTCGCGTTGGCCAGGGCCATGGTATCGGACGCGGGCGCTCCCCCGACCTCCACCAGCGCTTTCAGAACGGGTGAGAGGTCGATCGGCTTCAGCTCCAATCCCAAAACGTCCGCCAGCCTGCGGGCGTCGGCGACGTCGTCCGGGTCGCCGCCGCAGGGCATGGACAGAGCCAGGACCCTTTCCGGGCCCAGAGCGCCCGCGGACAGGGCCGCCCCCACCCCGGAGTCCAGGCCTCCACTCAGGCCCAGAACGACTCCCAGCCTGCCGGCCTCCTCGACAACCCGAGTTATCCAACGCTGAATGGCCGCGGCCAAAACCTTGTAATCCATCTAGCTTTATCCCTCCACCCGGTCAGTACTGGGCAAGCGCCAGCTCCCTGGAAAGCGGGTTCGCCGAGAGCACGGTAACGTCCAGAACCTTTCCCCTGCCGGGCGTGAACCCCCGGTCCATCTTTCTGGAGGGTAGAAGGCCCTCCGCAGGCACCTCCAGAAGGGAAACGAAGGCCCCGAAATCGGCTACGCCCTCGATCACTCCTTCGTACACCCGCCCCCCGTGCCTCTCCAGGTACCAGATGCCCAGAACTTCCAGGGCGTCCCTCTCCGCTTTTTCCGCCCGGTCCTCGGTCCGGTTGCAGTGGGAGGCGAGGGTTCCCAGGTCCTGCTGGGAATCGAGGGCCTCACCCCGGTCAATCGCGTCCAGCACCTGATGGACCTGCAAATCGGGATATCGCCTTATGGGGCTGGTGAAGTGCAGATAGCTGGAAAGACCGAGTCCGTAATGACCGCTGTTCCGGGGATGGTACACCGCCCGCTTCATGGACTTGAGAACTGCCAGCCTTACTAGCGGAGCGATCGGCTCTTCCCCGGTCCGGTCGATTACCTCCTGTATCTGGGCCGGATGTATGCCTTTAGAGGAAGGTAAAGGCACCCCCAAGTCGGACAATTTTCCCCTCAAGAGCTGCAGCGACTCCGGCTCGGGCGAGCCGTGGGTCCGGTAGAGAACGGGAAGGGACATCCACCCGCAGTGATCGGCGACCGCGCGATTGGCCTCGATCATGAAATGTTCGATCATACTATGGGCGGCATCCCCGGTTTGCTTCTCGAAATCCACGGGATTGCCCTTGTCGTCCAGGATCGCCCTGAACTCGTCGCCGCCCAGATCCAGCATTCCCTCCTCCCGGCGCAGGGCGCGAAGGGCCCCCGCCAGATCGGCGCATCTTTCCAGAAGGGAGTCCAGCTCCGGGTCTCCCGAGGACTCCCCCTCCATTATCGCCAGGGCCTCTTCGTAGGTCAGACGCCGGTTGGACCTGATTACCGACCGCTCGAGGGTGAAGTCCTGCCGGTTGCCATCTCTATCGTAGGCAAGAATTACCGATCTACAAGGTTTATCTTCTCCCGGCCGTAGACTGCACGCGTCCGCAGACAGATCGAAGGGAAGCATCGGTATAACCCGGTCGGGAAGGTAGACGCTGGTGCCCCTTCTGCGGGCCTCTAGATCGATCGGCCCTTTCCTGTCTACGAAATAGGCTACGTCGGCTATGTGTACCCCTAGGCGATAGCCTTCTTCGGTCCGTACCAGAGATACGGCATCGTCGAAGTCCCGGGCGTCGCTGGGGTCGATGGTTATAACGAACTCGTCCCTCAGATCGAGTCGGTCTTCCAGGGAAGGGGATCGGAGGGCCGCGTCGTACGCCGCCTTCCGGATCCGGTCATCGAACCGGGAGGGAAGGCCGTTATCCTCTGCTACCGCGGTGGTAAGGGCGCGGGGAGACCGGGGGTCTCCGATCGATTCCTGCAGAACCGCGCATTCCCCGTCGTAATCGAGGCTGGCGTACACCAATGAGCCTTTCTCGGGCTCTTTTTCCCCCCGAATATCGAGCCGGAGCTCGGGCGGAAGCGAGGGCTCCAGGGGCCGTAGTTTCCACCGACCCCGCTTCTTAATGGCTACCCCACTCACGCCTTCCCGGGCCCGTTTCAGCACCTCCACCACCTTCGCTCTGGGCCGGTTCCGGAGCTTGCCCCGGATCTTCTTGGCCAGAACCAGGTCGCCATCCAGGGCTCCATTCAGAAGATGCTCCTCTATCTCCACCGTCTGCTCCCCGGAATACAGCACTGCGCTTCCTCCCCTGCGCACCCTCACCCTTCCCTTGAGCACGCCGACCCTATCGGCCAGGGCGTACCCCTTGGAGGGAGACAGCCAGAGCGACCCCTCCCTGCAAAGCTGCTCCAGCGCTTCGGCCAGTCTGGGATTATCGCCGGGTATCGAACGCCGTATCTGATCAATTTTGTGCCATTTACGGGACTCGTGCTGTAAAAGCTCCATCACCCGATCCACGGTCCGGTCACGATCGGTGTCTCCGGAGTCGCTCATTCGAAAACGGTTAATGCGGCCCGGCCGGAGGTACTGTCCCACCGGCCTATTCCACAGCATCCGTCGTCGGCCGCAGACAGCAGAAGGGTACGACCGAGAAGGACTGCCACCTCGCTGCTCCTGTCCGGTCTTCCGGTCTGCTGGGCGGCCCGTTCCCATCGAACCTCGAAGGTGAATCGTCCGGACTCCCGGCTCTCGCGCAGGCTCACCTCCCCGCACCCTCTCACCGCCAGAAGAGCCGCGCCCAGAAGCCCCGTCAGCATGGTGCGGATCGCGCATGAAGGCGATGACGGTCGGCCGTCATGGGGGTGGTGGCTGAAGTTGACCGCCCTTCCGGCGGCCATCTCCGTCATCTCCAGAATAGGTTCTAACCAGGCGCCCCTGAGCTCGTCGCTCTGCATCATGGACAGCCTGCCCATGCCGCTTACGAACTCGCCGATCCTGGCCGTAGCCTGCTGGGCGCTCTCCACCTTGGTCATGGATTTCTCCCTGTCTTCGGCGAAGAGCACCGCCAGATCGAGGTTACCTACCGCTCCGTGCATCAGGTTGTTGAGGTTGTGTACGAACAGCGGGAGCAACGATCCGAGAACCGTTGAGCACAAGATCATGCAACCCACATCGTCCGGGCGTAAAAACAGCGACAAAGTCGACCCTGCAGCCTTCAGTATCATCGCAGCCGTTCCGGCGGAGGTGATCAGACCTCCTCCCTCTGGAGGAGCCGATACGTCGGCGAACTCGGCTACCACGATCGCGGGCCGGGGGGAAGCCCAGGAGCTCTTCATCTTTGCCGACAACAACCGGGAAAGCTCGTCCCGGTCTGCGGGGCACAGAACGAGCAGGCAGGCCGAGCCTGTCGGGGGTATGCCTTCCGCCGCTTCCACAAAGATAGAGGAGGGAATCAGGGCCCCAGACAGGGAGCCACACGCCAGAACGGCTCCCGCCCCATCGTTGGTTCTTATTTCCCGGGTCATGAGCGGTCCTTTTTTACCAGCGGTACGAACCGTACCGATTCCACGAATCTCCTGTCGTACTGCTCGCCGCGTCTACGAATGGTAACAAGTTCCTGGATCCCTCTGCCCACGGGAATCACCAGGTTTCCGCCATCCGCCAGCTGACTCAGCAGAGCACCGGGAACCTCCGGCGGGGCCGCCGAGACCACGATGCCTTTGTAGGGAGAACCGGGCTCCCATCCGGAAAACCCGTCGGCCACCAGGAACATGGCCTCTTTCCCCGGGCATACCTCCCGCACCGCCCGCCTGGCCTTAGACACCAGCTCCACGTAGACCTCCACGGTCACCACCTCGGCGCCCATTTCCAGAAGGACGGCGGTCTGGTAGCCGGAGCCGGTACCTATCTCCAGAATCCTGTCACCGGAATCTATCTCCAACAGATCAACCATCTGGGCGACTATGAACGGCTGGGATATGGTTTGCCCGTGGCCTATGGGAAGGGGGTAATCGCCGTATGCCGCAGAGAGTGGAGTACCCTCGGGCACGAACCGTTCCCGGGGAACCTTTCTGAATGCATCCAGCAGGCGGTGATCGAGAATGCCCCGGGCTGCGATCTGCCAGCTTACCATCCTCTCCCTGAGCTTACTGGCCCGGTCAACCATCCCCGACCACCTCACCGGGCAGGAACGTCAGACGAAGCCTTCTGCTGCGGGGGCCGTCCATCTCTACGAAGAATATCCTTTGCCATCTGCCCAGCCCGAGCTCGCCGCCTGCGACCGGAACGAAAAGCGAGACCCCAAAGATGCTGCTGAGCGCGTGGGAGTCGGAGTTTCCCTCGGCGTGCCTTTGGGGTATGTCCTCCGGTACGAGCCTGCCGGTGACCGACAGGATATCTTCCACCACCGCCGGATCGTACCCTTCGTTCAGGGTTACCCCGGCGGTGGTGTGGGGAACGAAGACGTGAAGCAGACCCGACCCGGCAGGAACCCGGGCCGCCACCTCATCGGTCACGTCTATCAGCTCTCTCTTCCGACTGCTCCGAACCTGCAAGTTCTTTCCTCACCTCTTCCCTCGTGCGCTTCCACTTCCGGAGCCTTTCGGCCAGCAGCTTCTCTCTGCCGCTGTCGCCGGGCTCGTAGAATGTGGGCTCACCGATCCGGGAGGGAAAGTTGGGATGGCTTACCACACCCCCGGACACCTCATGAGCATACTGATAACCCTTGCCGTAACCCAACCTCTTCATCAACCCAGTGGGAGCGTTCCTAAGATGGGGTGGAACGGGCAGGCTTCCATGCTCCCGAGCCTCCTTCAGAGCCTTCCCCCACGCCTTGTACACCGAGTTCGAGCGAGGAGCCAACGCCAGGTAGCACACCGCCTCGGCCAGGGCCAGATCCCCCTCCGGCGACCCCAGGAACCGATAGGAATCCACCGCCCTCATGGCAACGGTCAAGGCCGAAGGGTCGGCCAGGCCCACGTCCTCGGAGGCGAACCTGATCAGTCTCCTACCGATGTACAGAGGATTCTCGCCCGACTCGATCATTCGAGCCAGCCAATATAGGGACGCATCCACATCACTGGAGCGAAGCGACTTGTGTAGGGCGCTTATCAGGTTGTAGTGCTCCTCCCCCGACTTGTCGTAGCGCAAGGGGGAGGATCCAACCACCTCCCTGGCCATCTCCACCGTAACCGTCGACTCGCCCGCCGATCCCGCCAGCTGCTCCAGCATATTGAGGGCCCGGCGAGAATCTCCGTCCGCCGCTGAGGCCAGAAGACCGAGAACACCGTCCTCGAATCCGCCCGGCGCCCTCCCCTCGAAATCCGGGTGCCGGACAGCGCGGGTCAGTATGGATACGATGGCCTCCTCCTCAAGTGGGTGCAGCACGTACACCGTGCACCTGCTGAGAAGGGGAGCGTTTATCTCGAACGAGGGATTCTCCGTGGTGGCCCCCGCCAACCTGATAGTACCATTCTCCACATGGGGAAGAAACGCGTCCTGCTGGGCCTTGTTGAACCTGTGTATCTCGTCCACGAAGAGCATGGTGGCGGTGCCGCTCCTTCTGAGCTTCTCGGCGTCCGAGACGATTTGCCTGACCTGCCTTACCCCTCCAGTAACCGCGCTGAACCGCACGAAATGCTGCTCCTCCTGACGGGCAACCAGGATAGCCAGGGTTGTCTTCCCCGAGCCGGGAGGACCCCAGAGGATGAAGGATCCGAGCACCCCGCTCTCCAGAGCTTTGCGGAAGGGAGCGTCCGGGGAGAGCAAATGCTCCTGGCCCATCATCTCGTCGATAGCCGAAGGGCGAACCAGATCCGCCAAGGGCGGCTTCAACGAGTCCGTCCCGTTTGCGTTGAGAAGATCCATACGGTGGGTAGAATACCTTACCACGTCTTTTCGGGGAAGGGCTCGCAGCTCACCCCGGAAGGAGACGGAAATTCTCCAAATCGAAAGGGGC
>WJMA01000066.1 GCA_014728175.1 Candidatus Fermentibacterota bacterium | reverse complement strand
GACGCTGCCGCCGGGATGATGGACCGGGGGGATGTGGACATGGTCCTCTCCGTGCCGCAGGGCTTCGGCGAGCGGCTCGGTGAAGGGGACGCCCCGGTGCAGGTGATACTGGACGGGTCGTCCTCCGGGACAGCCGGCACGGTGATGGGGTACGCCAATGACGTATTGACGGATTGGAGCCGGGGGCTGTCGCCGGCCTCCCGGGCCGCCGGCGGCGTGGAGCTGAGCAGCCGGGCCTGGTTCAACCCCGAGCTGGAGAGCCGGAACTTCTACCTTCCCGGCGTGGTGGTGACCCTGGTGACCATCGTGACCCTGATGCTGTCCAGCATGGCCGTGGTCCGGGAGAAGGAGATGGGCACCATAGAGCAGATTTCCGTCACCCCAATCAGCCGTGCGGAGCTGATTCTGGGCAAGCTGCTGCCCTTCGCGGCGGTGGGCATGCTGAACGTGGCCCTGGTGGTGACCATCTCGGTCCTCTGGTTCTCCGTCCCCTTCGGGGGAAGCATAGCCGTGCTGATGGCGGGGGCCGCCCTTTTCCTGCTCTCTACGCTGGGAATGGGGTTGCTTATCTCCACCGTGAGCTCCACCCAGCAGCAGGCGATGCTCACCGACTTCCTGTTCATCATGCCGGCCATACTGCTCTCTGGCTTCGTCTTTCCCATCTCCAACATGCCCTGGTGGGCGCAGGGGCTGTCGCTGCTCAACCCCCTCCGCTACATGCTGGTGATAGTCCGCGGGGTCTTCCTTCGGGCGGCCGGCATGGCGCATCTCTGGCCTCAGATGGCTGCCCTGGCGGCCCTGGGCGCCTCCCTTCTGGCGGGGGCCGTGCTCCGCTTCCGCAAGAGGGTTGGCTAGCAGCTATACGTCAATCCCGATTCTCCCATTGAATGTGCTGATATTCCATCTGTATGGACCGGAGCAATTCTTGAGTGCATTGACAGAGTAGCTCTGCTATTCTATTGCTGTAATGTCTGTAAACAAGCGAGGGAAGAATGCTAGCATATGCTTAGTATAAACTTTGTATCACTTGGATCCAACTCGTAAGTGCAACAGAGGGCTATAGGCTTGGTGGGTGAGCTGTTGTAGAATCGACAGCGACATCCGTTTGGAGCCTAACCCTTAGGAGCGCTTATGAGTTCGTACAAACAGCTCACCCAAGAGGAACGATACCAGGTTTACGCGCTGAGGCAAGCGGGGCACAGCCAGTCGGAGGTAGCTGAAATACTTGAGCGTGGCAGGAGTACGATCAGCCGTGAGCTGAGACGCAACCGTGGCCTAAGGGGTTATCGCCCCGCTCAGGCTCACCGCAAGGCTATGGAGCGTCGCAGGGCAAAGGTGCCTCCCCGCTTTTCCAGTCCGCTCTGGCCGATAGTGGAGGGGCTGATACGTCAGGACTGGAGTCCCGAGCAGATATCCGGCAGGCTCCTGCATGAGCACGGTCGAACCATAAGCCACGAGACGATCTACCAGTACATCTACGTCGACAAGGCTGCAGGCGGGGATCTCCATCGCCACCTGCGCTGTCAGAAGAAGCGTCGGAAGCGCTATGGGGGCGGTGACCGCAGGGGCAGGATCCCCAACCAGCGCTCCATAGAGGAGCGCCCTGAGGAGGTGGACAGGCGGTCCCGCCTTGGATACTGGGAGGGGGATACAGTGATCGGCAAGCGGCACCAGGGGGTCCTGGTGACCGCCGTGGAACGCAGATCACGGTTCACTGTGATCGGGGTTGTCCCGCGCAAGACCTCCGCAGCCGTAACGGGGTCCCTGGTGGAAGGGCTTGGGGTCCATTCGGACAAGGTCCTGACCCTCACGCTGGACAACGGCCGGGAGTTCGTGGGTCACGAGGAGTTCGGCGGCAAGCTGGATGCGAACGTGTTCTTCGCTCACCCTTACTCATCATGGGAGAGGGGAACCAACGAGAACACCAACGGCCTGATCCGCAAATACTTCCCCAAGAATCGAAACCTGCGGGATGTGACGCGGAAGGAGGTGAGATCAGCAGAGTCGCGTCTCAACAACAGACCAAGGAAGGTGTTGGACTACATGACACCCTTTGAAGTATTCTTCAATAAGGAGCAAAGGCTAACTGTTGCACTTGGAACTTGAATCCAAGTAATTCATTTATGCTAAAAGGCTAAAAATGATAGGAACGTCCCTGGGGTTCATGCTTGCACTTCCAGTTGATCCATCCGGCGGTAAGCACCAGGGTCGCGCCCAGAACCGTGGAGACCGAGGGCAACACGCCCCAGAAGGCCAGCTGCCAGACTACCGAGTAGACCACGCTGAGGTAACCATACATGGCCACTTCGCCACCGGGAGCGTAACGGTAGGCGGCCGTCATCAGCAGCTGTCCGGTTACGCCGAAAACGCCGTTGCCCAGAAGGAACAGAGTTTCCGGTCTATCGGGCAGCTTCCCACCTCCCACAATGGTTAGGGGGACGGCCATCAGCGTGATTATTGCCGAGAACCAGAAAACGACCGCCTCCGGCCTGTCATGTCTTCTCAAAGCCCGCAGGGCGGTGTGAGCACCTCCCGCCAGCACGGCCGAGCCCAGGGCCAGCAGGGCGTATCGCCCCGCGGGTACCTCGCCGGGCCGCAGAATGATGGCCACCCCCAGAAAGGCCAGCGCGATGGCCGCAACCTGCACGACTCGCAACCGCTCCCCCAGGAAAGCGGCGGCGAAGATGGCGACAAAGAATGGGCTGAGCCTGTTGACCGTTACCGCCTGGGCCAGAGTCAGTCCTTCGATGGCTACGAAGTAGAAGAGCATGGCCGTTCCACCCAGCATCGCCCGGGCCAGGAGCAGAGAGGGGCTTCCCGGAAACAGTGGGATGCCGCGGCGCCGGGCCGCCGCCCAAGCAACTACCGCGCCTACCGCGCCCCGGAAAAGCAGCTTCTCCCCCACTGGGATTTCGGGCGGCAGGGCCTTGACCATAACCGGAACCAGGGAAAGGCAGAGCGCGGCCGAGATCATCAGCAGCGCAGCCCTGGTGCTCTCTTTCACTCGAAGCCTCCGATCTCAACGATTTTATGCTCCTGCGAAGTCAGGCCAGCCCGCTCTGCAACCTTCAGCCGCCGTAGGCGTCTGCTGTTTAGTCATAGCATCGTGCAGTCGTCGTCTCCCGGTCCTGCGAGGAGCGCCTTCCGCGAAACATGCTCGGGTCTCAGAAAGCAAACTTCGCTCATACTCACCTTCAGTTCAGCAGATATGCTAATGCGGGGGTGGTTTCGCAAAGCCGATCCCATGGTTGCAGGTCGATTCGGGAGCAAATTACCTAATTCATATCCGTTAAAAGTAAAAAAGGTTTAGGAACGTCCCTGTAGGGTATTGCAAGATGGGGTGGCTGTCTGTAGTTTTAGATACTGCTCTAAAACCGGGATTATCTGTACAACCATTGACGGCGAACCTGCAGAGCCGGGAGAATCGCATGAAACAGAAACGGACCACCCGGGAGATCCTGAAGGCCCAGAGGGTTATCGGAAGCTTCAAGTATCAGCCCAAGGAAGCCGAGAAGGGCTACACCGGCGAGATACTCAAGGTCGACCTCTCTGGCCCCTCATTCAGCATCATCCCGGTCACCGATGAGATGAAGGACGTATTCGTTGGGGGGAGGGGCTTCGATCTCCTGATGACCTGGAAGGAGGTCAAGGAAAACACCAAGTGGGACAGCCCGGAGAATCCGATCTGCATATCCAGCGGCCCCCTGGGTGGGACCACCACCTTCCCCGGCGCCGGGGAGTCGGCCGTCACCTCCATCTCTCCCGCCACCAGCAGGGTGGCCGATTCGACCACCGGAGGGCACTTCGGCCCCCTATTGAAATTCGCCGGCTTCGACGGGCTGGTTCTGGTAGGCCGAAGGGAGGATGACCTGTTGGTGGTCATCGATGGTAAGGAAGGGCAGGTCAGCCTGATGGAGAGTCCCCTTCTACCAACCAACACCCATCTGGTGACACAGGTACTGGCGGACATGTACAGCGAGAGCGAGGACGACAAGAGACACATATCCACGGTATCCGCCGGTATGGGTGCAGACCACAGCTGGATCGGATGCCTGAACTTCTCCTGGTGGGACTGGAGACGGAGAACCATGAGGGTCAGGCAGGCCGGCCGCGGAGGCATCGGAACCGTCTTCCGCAGGAAGGGCCTGAAGGCCGTCATGGTTAAGGCGCCCCGTACCGGGCCCGTTTGGTCGATCTCCGAGCCCGAACCATGCTGAGGGGGTGGGCATAGTGAGCGACCTTTCCAAGCTAGACAAGATCATAGACAGGTGGAACGCCGACCCGGAGTTCGTGGTGGAGATGTTCCAGGACGTCCAGGACCAGTTGGGGCACATCCCCCGGGACGCGCTGGAGAAGGTCTCCGACCGCACGGGCGCTCCCAGGGGCAGCCTCTTCCACATAGCGACCTTTTACCAGGCTTTCAGCCTACAGCCCAGGGGTGAGAACGAGATACAGGTCTGCATGGGCACCACCTGTTACGCACTGGGGGCACAGCGAGTTCTGGAGGCCCTGGAACGGGAGCTCGGCATAGCTCCCGGAGAGACCACTCCCGACGGCAAGTTCTCACTTCGGAAGGTACGCTGCCTGGGTTGCTGCGCCATCGGACCGGTCGTTGCCGTAAACGACGAGGTGGTAGGAACCATAAGGCCTTCGGACGTGGCGGACTTCCTCACGGGTCTCAGTTAGGAAGGGGCTTTCTAGCATGAACATAGAGGAACTGAGAAAGACCCGGGACGAGATAGGAAAGAGGCGTGAGAGGTACGACGCCATACTGATGGTCTGCACGGGAACGACCTGTCAGGCCCGTGGGTCGCTGGCGCTGGTCGACCGCCTGGAGAACGAGCTGATCAAGCGTGATCTGACGGACAGGTTCCTGGTGGTACCCACCGGCTGTCTCGGTCTGTGCTCGGAAGGGCCCCTCATCCTGGTCCAACCCGAGGGAATACTGTACACCGGGGTCTCCGAGGACGATCTTGCCGACATCGTGAAGCAGCATCTGCTTCAGAACAACTTCGTGGACAGGCTGCTTTATAGGCTGGAGGGCAAAGCCATAGCCAATATGAAGGAGATCCCCTTCTACGCCGGTCAACAGCTGCTGTCTCTAAGACATCGATCCACACTGAATCCGGAGAAGATAGACGACTACATCGGCGCCAACGGCTACCAGACATGCTACGAGGTCATCACGGGCATGGAGCCCACCGAGGTGGTGGACACCGTCGTCCGCTCCGGCCTACGGGGAAGGGGCGGCGGCGGATACCCCACCGGGCTCAAGTGGCGGGCCTGCCGGGAGGCCGTGGAGAAGACCGGCAATCACCCGGTGGTCGTATGCAACGCCGACGAGGGTGACCCCGGATTCATGGACCAGGCCATTCTGGCGGCCGACCCCCACTCCGTCATAGAGGGAATGATGATTGAGGCCTTCGCGGTGGGAGCGAAAGAGGGATACGTGTTCGTCCGCAAGGAGCATCCCCTGGCCCTGAGACGCCTGAGCAAGGCCATTGAGCAGGCCCGGAGGAAGAAACTCCTGGGGGTGGCCATCTTCGGTACCGACTTCAGCTTCGACATAAACGTCCACAGGGGAGCCGGAGCCTACGTGAGCGGGGAATCCTCCGCCCTGATGCAGGCCCTGACCGGGCGTCCAGGTGAGCCGGAGGCGAAGTACGTTCACACCACCGAGCGGGGCTTCAGGAACATGCCCACGGTTCTCAACAACGTGGAGACCATAGCCCTGCTGCCGGCCATACTGGAGAAGGGGCCGGTCTGGTTCTCGTCCATCGGAACGGGCGACGTATCCAAGGATCCCTGGAACGGTAACACCGGAACCAAGCTGGTCTCGCTTACCGGAGCCGTAAAAAACGCGGGCCTCCTTGAGGTGCCGATGGGGACCACTCTCCGAGAGATCGTCTTCGATCTCGGGGGAGGGCTCCCCGAGGGAAGCGAGCTCAAAGCGGTTCAGTTGGGAGGGCCTACGGGCGGAATACTTCCGGAGAGCCAGCTCGATCTGCCCCTGGAGTTCGACGCCCTCTCCGAGGCGGACTGTCCTCTGGGGTCCGGCTCTATGATAGCGCTGGACGAAACCACGTGCATGGTTCAACTGGCTAAGTTCATGGTCGGCTTTTTGAAGGAGGAGTCCTGCGGCAAGTGCACTCCCTGCCGGGAAGGCCTGGTGGCCATGGATGTCCTGCTGCGGAAGATAGCCTCCGGCGAGGGAGAGAAGGGCGATCTGGACCTGATCACGGAGTACGGCCAAACCATGACCGAGGCCAGCCTGTGCGATCTGGGCCGGAGCGCCGCGACTCCCGTCGTCAGTACCCTGCGCTACTTCAGGGACGAGTTCGAGATCCACATCAAGGACGGCAAATGTTCGGCCGGGAAATGCCGAGACCTGATATCTTACAACATTATAGCGGACAACTGCACCGGCTGCACGGTGTGCGTCGAGGCTTGTCCGGAGAACGTGATATCCGGTGAGCCGGGGAAACCCCACGTGATCGATCAAGACGGCTGCACCCGCTGCGGGATTTGTAGAGAGGTGTGCAGGTTCGATGCGGTGGAGGTGCGCTGATGAGTGACCAGCAGTTGATCAAGGTTGAGATCGACGGCAAGTCCGTCGAGGTAGAGCCCGAGACCACCGTCTTCGAAGCGGCGGCGAAGGTCGACGTCAACATACCCGCTCTCTGCCACAGCGAGCTGGTGGAGCCCTACGCGTCCTGCCGGCTGTGCATGGTCGAGGTCGATGAGGGAGACGGCCCCAGGCTGGTCACCTCCTGCAACTACCCCGTCCGCGGGCCTCTCACCGTCACCACCGACTCCGATAGGGTAACCAGAACCCGCAAAACGATCCTGGAGCTGCTGCTGGCCAGATGGCCGGAAGTCAAGCCGATCATGGACATGGCCAAATTCTTCAACGTGGATAAGCCGCGTTTCCAGCATCCCCTGGCCGACTGCAATCCCAACGCCTGCATACTGTGCGGCCTGTGCGTTCAGGTGTGCAGCCAGGGCGTCCTGGAGGACGTGGTCAACTTCTCGGGAAGGGCAACCGAGCGCCGGATCAGTATGCCCTACGGTGGTGAGAACCCGCACTGCACGGGCTGCGGGGCCTGTGTGGAGATATGCCCCACCGATGCCATCCGATTGACCGACGACCCCAACGGGCCGGCCGATCCGGACATGGTCAGAAGGGCAGGCATGCGGGTAACCCGGGAGATGATCCTTCTGGACCGCAAGCAGTCCAACCTGCGGGATGTGGGTACAGCCCACCTTATCGAGACCATGAACGAAAACGATCTTCTTCCGGTGATGAACTTCAGGTTCGGGTCGCACGACGACGTGCAGCAAATAGGCTCGGACGTCTTCGGGAAGAAGTACTTCGAGCTGGGCAAGCCAGACGGTTGCTGGCTCGGCTGCACGGTCTCCTGCTGCAAGGCCGTTCCCGGCTTCCAACTCTCCACCGGTCCCTACAAGGGCGAGCGGGTGCTGGTGGAGGGGCCGGAGTACGAAACCCTCGCCGGTGCGGCCAATATGGGCATATTCGACCCCGAGTTCGTTCTGGAGTACAAGTTCTACTGCGACACCTACGGAATAGACGCCATATCCTTCTCCAGCTCCGTGGCCTTTGCCATGGAATGCTTCGAGATAGGCATACTGGACCCCGAGAGAACGGAGGGACTGGAGTTGGTTTTCGGAGCCGCCGACGAGGTGCTGCAGCTGCTTCACCTCATGGCGAAGGGACAGGGCTTCGGCAGAATCGCCGGCAAGGGCATCCGCTTCATGAAGTACTACTTCGAGGAGCACTACGATGCCGATTCCGGCCTGCTGCAGGACATCGGCATGGAAGCGAAGGGACTGGAGTACTCCCAGTACGTAACCAAGGACTCACTCGCCCAGCAGGGCGGATACGGCATGGCCCTGAAGGGAGCGCACCACGACGAGGCCTGGCTGGTCCTGATGGACAAGGTGATGGACCAGATCCCCAACTTCAAGGACAAGGTGGAGGCCTTGTACTACTTCCCCATCTGGCGCACCTGGTTCGGTCTTTGCGGGCTTTGCAGGCTGCCCTGGAACGAGGTGGAACCGGCAGACAACCCCGAGACGGACGAGCCGGCCAAGGTACCGGAGCACGTGCAGAACTACTGCGAGCTGTTCGAGGGCGTGACCGGAAAAGGACAAAAGCCCGACGACCTTCTGGAGATGTCCGAGAGGATGTACAACTTCCAGAGGGTCTTCAACCTGAGGATGGGTTACGGCAAGCGGGAGCATGACGCAGTTCCCTACAGGTCGTTGGGGCCGGTTATCAAGGAGGAGTACGAGTCGAGGGCCGACAGGTACGACTCCCAGCTGGCCGACGAGGTTGGCGTCGATCCCTCGGGCATGTCCACGGAGGACAAGATGGCCGCCCTGCGTGAGTATCGCGAGGAGGCATACGAGAAGCTTCTGGACGCCGTCTACAAGAAACGCGGATGGACCAAGGACGGGGTACCCAAGGCCAAGACCCTCAAATCGCTGGGCATAGACTTCCCCGACCTGGTCAACCTGGTCAAGAAGCACGGAGGCTGAGTAGCGCCGGGCCGTAAGAACGGACGATCTCAGGGAGGCTGGTCGTATGTCGCAAAGGGCTTTCGCCAAGCTGCCGGTGGTGGTTACCCTTCTTCTGTTTCTCCTACCGGTCGCACGGGCCGATCCCGGCGACATCGATCCCTACGATCCGGAGGTCATAGAGCAGCTTCGGGTAGACACCCGAGAGCTTGCCGATAAGGCCCACGATGCCTACCTGCAGGAGGATTACGAGGAAGCCGCCCGGTTGTACCTGGAGCTCTTAGAGAGTAACGTCGACGACTCGGCCAGTCTGTACAACCTGGCCTGCTGCTACGGGTTGATGGGAGAGGCCGAGCTGGCCGCGGTGTATCTGGAGCTGTCAGTGGAAAGGGGATTCACCAACCTGCCCCACATGGAGTGGGACCCGGACTTCGACCCGGTAAGGGACGAAGAGCCTTTCGCCGCCACCATGGACACCATAAGGGCCACCCTCACCCGGCAGCTCCAGTCGATGGGAGTCCCCGTCTTCATAAGGTGTAGGACCTACTGCCCCTGCAGGCTCAAGCTGCCGGAGGCATTCGACCCGGAATCCACCTACACGCTGTTGGTGGGTCTGCACGGCCTGGGCAGCAACGCGGCCAGATTCGCAGGCCTGTACCGGAAATTCGAGAGCCCGGACTTCGTGTACGTCTGCCCCCGGGCTCCATACCCCCTCGCCGGCACTTCCCAGGAGGGCTACTCCTGGGACGTGGTGCCCATGGACTCCACCCTCTCGGCCAGAGCGGCTCCCCTAACCGAGGAGTACGTGCTGGAGGCGGTTCGTCAGCTAAGGCAAGACCTGAACATAGACCGGGTCTATCTGATGGGGTTCTCCCAGGGTTGCGGCCTGGCCTACCTCGTAGGGTTGAGAAACCCCGGCGACTTCGATGGGCTGATCTGCTTCGGAGGCTGGATGGACCGCGATGCAATAGGGGACGACGTTCTGCTTGGCTCCACCGGCCTGCCGGTCTTCATAGGGCACGGCACCGGGGACAGGGTGGTTTCGTACGAGGAGGCGGTCAGGGCCAGGGAGATTCTGGAGGGCTTCGGATACGACGTCTCCTTCTATCGGTTCTCCGGCGCTCATACTGTTCCCGAAGACGGCCTCAGGGCCGCTCGGGAGTGGATGACCGACTCCTCGACCTACTGACCTTCGGATAGAAGCTTAATCGCCTTATCGACGTCGATCTCGCCGGATTCCACCTTTTCCAGAACCACCCGCGGATCGGGCCTGGGAGGTTGGCTGCGAAGAGCGGAGAACATCTCCTCCACCCTATGTCGGGCCGTAGGGTAGGATACCCCCAGCCGCCGCTGTACCTCCCGCATGTTTCCTCTGGAGTCCAGGAAGACGTCCAGAATCCGCCTGTGTTTCGCCTCCAGGCTGCAGGCGGGGCAGAGCTCGAAATCCCCGGTGACCTCCGTCCCGCAGACGGGGCACTCCAGGCGGACCACGATCATCGCCGCACCGCAGGAAGGACAGCGGGGTGGTACCTCGCCCTCAGTCCTTTGCATCCGAGACTACCTCCACGTTTCCTCCGACTACCTTGAGTTGGATCTTAGCTCGGGCTTCGTCATCGCCTGTTAAGACGGTTGCCCTGGCCATGCTTCCCGAGCCCTTAGTGTCGGCCTTACCCAAGGACTCATCGATGACTATCTTGCCTCCCAATGTGGCGGCGTCAATTTCTACGGGAAGCGACTCAGGTACGCTCAACGTTACCCTACCACCCATTATCTTCGCCTCGGACTCTCCGATAGAACCCTCGGCAAGAACGACCGAAAGGTTGCCCCCCATCAGCTTGCTCTGGAAGGTTCCCTCCAGGTCCTCGATGTCGAGGTTCCCCCCCATGTTCTTGGAGAAGACGTCCGACCTGATCCGCCTGAGCACCGCGCCTCCACCCGAGACCCTTATCCTTATCGTCTCTGCATGATCTGGAACCATCGCCTTCAGATTGCCTCCCGTCCAGCTTACACCCAGATGCTCAGACGACCCTCCTATCCTCAGTCCGGAGTGATTCCCCGAGACCTCGAGCTTATCGCCATCGTAACCCTCCAGCTCGAGGTTACCGCCCTTCCTGCCCGCGGTCCTGAAATCGATGACCGCACCCTCGGCGACCTCTATAGGATCGGCGCTATCGAGCCCTTCGTCGACCATGATTTCGAAGTCGAGGTCCGTATCGTCGAAGGGGTCGATGTCGGTCGAGCGGAAGCCGGAGAAGGCGTTCTCGATCGCCTCGCGCACAGTCGGCCCGATATCCGAGAGAGCCGTGCCCAACGCCTCCATGTCCACTATCTTCCTCCGGCGACGACTCTTTGTAAACCTCTTGGCTTCCTTCCTCTCGCGCGATCTTCCTGTTTCCAGTGCCGAGAGAAGCCTTGCCCCCTCATCCGCGGTCACCTTGCCGTCGGCGATCATCTCCAGGATCTTCCTACGCTCCTCATCCATTTCATTACTCCCTTCGCAATGGTTCTATGTTTTGGAATAGTATATTTTACTTTTCTAATTTGTCAACTTTTGTTTATATTTATTCAGAAAGTTTCTCGTATATGAAAAGGGGGCCGACCAATCGACCCCCTCTCAACGGTATCGGCTCAGGCCGCCTTTTCGGTGGCCCTTTCCCTGTCGGGCAGAAGCAGTGAGAACAAAACGGCCATCAGGAAAGCGAAGACGTAGCTTCCCAGCCTTTCGGATACCCCCGTGGGTTGCAGTAGCAGGTTCTTCCAAACCACGGTTCCCACCGAGCCACAGATAAGAGATGCGTAAACGCCGGCCCTGGAGAACCTCTTCCAGAAGAGCATCAGCACCAGGGCGGGCCCGAACGAGGAGCCCAGCCCGGCCCAGGCGTAGGAGACGAAGCTGTACACCGTCTCCTCCATGGTAAGGGCCAGCACCAGGGCCAGAGCACCTATCGCCACGGTCAGGATACGGGTCAGAAATAGCATCTTCCTCTGCGGTGGCCGCCGCGGGGAGAGGTTAGCCACCACATCCTCGCTGGCCGACGAGGAGCAGACCAGAAGCTCGGAGTCCGCCGTGGACATCATGGCCGAGATGGCCCCGGACAGAAGGATGCCCGCCAGTATAGGGGTCAGAAGCCCCATGATCATAACCGGCAGGATGTCCTCCGCTTCCTCCACCAGGTTCCCGGCCTCTCCTCCCAGGACTCCGGCCTTCACCAGGGCGAAGCCCGTAATGCCTATCAGCAGGGCCCCCGTGTAGGCCAGAAGGGTCCACACCGTTGCAACCCACTTGCCCCGCTTTACGTCCTTATCGCTACGCATGGCCATCATCCTGGTCAGAAGCTGTGGCTGGCCCGTGTAACCAAGGGCCCAGCTCAGGCCGCTGAGAACGAACAGCACCGCGGCCAGGCCCCCGTGTCCGGCGGTCACCGTGCTCAGCGCGGGCCCCGCCTCCCTCAGCGATTCCGCAAGGCTTACGTCGTGGGCGGCCACCACGAACAGAGCCACTATGGGGAGCACCACCAAAGTGCCTATCATCAGGATGGACTGTATGAGGTCGGTCACCACCACCGCTATGAATCCCCCCAGCAGGCAGTACAGGGTTACCACCACCGACCCGATGACGATACCCAGAGTGGGATCGATCCCGAACGTCTCTTCCAGAATGCTGCCGGCGCCGCTGAACTGGGCGGCTATGTAGAACAGGAAGAAGAAGATCACCACTATCGCCGAGAGAATGCCTATCGACCTCTCAGACCCGGGATATCTGCGGGACAAAAGCCCCGGTACGGTCAGGGCCCCGGTTCTCTCGGTCATTTCCCGGAGCCTGCTGGACATGACGAACCAGATGAACAGTATTCCCAGCACGCATCCCAGGGCTATCCACAGGCAGCTTATTCCCTCTGCGTAGGCATGGCCGGTAAGTCCCAGCAGCAACCAGGCCGACTCCCCTGTGGCCCGCTCGGAGAGGGCCAGGGTGGTCCCGGACAGCTTGCCGCCGCCCAGCACGTAGTCCGACTCGGTCCTGGAGCGTCTGGACGTCCATAGACCTATACCCAGAACCACGACCAGGTAGAGAACGAAGATGACTATGAGCACGGCTACCCCCCGTCCGCTTGAACGAACCCATGCTTATACGAATTGCCGGGAAGATAATACACGATTCGTCCCGGTCTCAGAACCCGTCTTCAGTTGTGATGCTGAATCAGATGCTCGACCGAGCTCACCGCCGGATCGATGGCGTAGATCTGGGTTATGTAGTAGCCGCCGCTTCCCCAGGCCACTCCCACCCCCGTCGAGTTGGCCAGGGCCTCCATGTTTGACCTGTGGGTAGGGCTGTTCAGCCATCCCTTCACCGTGGCCAGGGCGGGGCCGGGTACGTTCTTGATCTCCGACAGGTTCTCCCTGAAATCCTGCATGCCGAACATGTCGGTGAGAACATCGTACCTGAAGTTGAAGCCCCGGTGGGAGAATGGAACCTCCCCCGAGGCCATGGCCAGGCTGTGCCTTCTGCAGACCACGGCCATGTACTCGTTCCAGACCAGGGGGACCAGCCCTATCGATTCCCGGTAGTTGTTGACCAGCGTGAAGACCTGCTGCTCCATCTCCGGAAAGTCCACCTTCGGCGGCTTGTTCAACTCGGACTTTCCGCAACCCGAAACCAGCAGGATCAGGGCGGCAGCCAGCAGCATATGCTTTATCATCTCCCACCCCCTCACTGGATAAACATATCGTGGAGGGGAAAGGTTTCCAAAAAGAATACGCCGATGACTGACGAAAAAATAGGTTGAGGGAGGGGCACCGATTGCCGCAGGGGTCGGCTGCCGGTAAGGAGGCGGTGCCCCTCCCCGGAGGGGTTCCTCCCCTGGAGGGTAAGGAGGAACAGCAGTACTCAATGCTGCCACTGCGAAGAAGGATCTTTTTCTTATCTTTCCCTCTCCGCACCTGTTATATACCCCAATTTCCATATCGGTTCCCGGCCCCCCTTGAAATCCCCCGAAACGGGGGTACAATAGTAAATGTAAACATATGTTTCGGTACCAAAACGATTGATTATCCGGCCGAGGTAGGTGAGGAAAATGAAAGAATCGAAGGCGATAATTCCTCACGAGCCGCCGCAACGGAATTCCCGGCGGGCCGGGGTTTGATTCAATCTCCAACCGTTGAGCATTAGTGTATAGGAAGGAGTGATCATGGAAACCGTACGCAACTCGGTTCGAAGCGGAAGGGTGTCCGCGGGGTCCGTATGCTACTTTCTGGACGTCAGGCAGGCGGTCAACGGCAGGTACTACCTGGTTCTCACCGAATCCCGCAGGAAGAGCTCCGAGGGCTTCGAGCAGTCGCGCATCCTGCTGTTCGAGGAGAATCTCGAGGGCTTTCGGTCCGAGCTTCAGGCCTCTCTCGACAGCATGGCGGAGGCCATAGCCAGCCGTCCGGAGGGAGCGGTGTCCGACCGCAGGGCCGAGGTTCCCCGGGCCTTCGTCAAGTGGACGGAGCAGGAGGAAAGCTCGCTTCGCGAAAGCTTCGCCTCCGGAACCAGCCCCGACCGAATAGCCTCCAAGCTGGGCAGAAGCACCAGGGCGGTCGAGGCCAGGCTGGCCAAGCTGGGGCTCTTGGACGAAGACGACCGGGAGTAGAAGCCCCCGCCGTCATCCACCGCCGGGCGAGTAGGTGGCTATGGCCCGGGCCCAGGCTTCCGGATCCCTGACGTACCAGGCGGCTCCGTCAATGCGGCCGGTATCGTCCTCGAAATCCACCCTCAGCAGCTTCCTGCCTACCGACTTTCCAACGTGGCTCTTGGGGTGGGATACCGACTTAATCCTGTGCAGGGGTATCCTCATCTCCCGCGATGGCAAGAGCATCCGGAAGTAGATCTCCTCGTCCGTCATGACAAGTATTCCGTTACCACGTATTTGTTTGCCCTTTTTCGACTGCAGCCCGAAGTAGTTGGCGGCGGTGTCATGGATGACCACGTTCCGCCCCCTGAATTCGCGGCTAACTTCCTTCGCCGCCTTCTTGCGAAGAATGCGAACGCCCAGCAGAAGGCCTACGGCCGCTACCAGACCGGGCATCACGTACTCGATGCACATCGGGGCCTCCCTCCGACAGACGAAACGTCCACGGGAAGATTATAAGACCGCCGCATTCCGGTGTCCCCCGAAATTAGTGAAGATCGTTTAGCCGCCATTACATCTTGGGTTAACATTCTCTTCCCAATATCCGGAGTGCACCGAACCGGACCGAAGCGCCCGACGTCAAGGGGAAGGGTAAGGAAAATGCTCGCCAGTTTCTCCCGACTAAGAAACAACCTGCTGGGGATAGACGAGTACCACGCCCAGACTCGCCTCCCCGACACCGAGTTGGCCGATCTGCAGAGCAAGTCTCACCAGGATGTTCCCCCATCGTCCAATTGGTTCCGGAGCCTTTGCCGCCGGCTCTGGAGAAGAAGGCTTCTCACCGCGGCCGCCGGCCTTTTCTTCGTACTCGATGCGGTATCCGGTAGCAGAAACACCGGTACCGTTGCCATGGCACTCTCCACCGCCATCCAAGAGCTGGATCTCGGGCACGGAAGAAAGGCACCCTTCCCCTCCAGACGTCTACTGGGCAACGCCGGGCTGAGGACCGTGGACAGACACAGCTTCTCTACCTCCCTGAACCGGATCGAAGATGCGAACTCGGAATCCACCAGCTGCCTGCTGGAAGGCGTTCGGTACGGCAGGCGGGTCCAGAGCTCACGGCACGTGCTTACCGATCCCAGACCCTACGGAGCCAAGATAGCCCTTCGCACCGCGGTAGAGTCGACCGGCCCCAGCTTCAACGCGGAGATCCGCGACGGCCACCTTCTGGTTCTGGAGTGCCCGATCAGCCTGGATACCAACCTGCTCACCAAGGGATCGGGGCTGGGAACGGTTCTCATCCGGGCCGACGGCTCGTGGCTCATCATGGAGCGTTTTCTCCGGCCCTCGCAGCTGGCCCGCACCAGGAATCCCATGCTCCGGCAACTGCGGGACATCAACATGGCCGAGAGACTGGCTGCCAACCTGGAACCTGCCTAGACACCACGCCGAGAAGCGAACCCCGGTAGACGGCTTCCCGGCCCCGGCATATCTTCGGGCCAACATCGGGGAGATACCTTGGATATCATCGGACTTGCAATTCTCGCGCTCGCAGGGGCGGCGGCCGGATTCGTAAACGTGTCCGCCGGTGGAGGCTCTCTCCTCACAATACCCGCCCTGATATTCGTCGGTCTGCCCCCCACCGTGGCCAACGGCACCAACCGGATCGCCATCCTGGCCCAGAACGTGGTCTCCTCGGCCAGGTTCAGGAAGTCGGGGATGTTCCAACCCGCTCTCGCCCTCACTTTGGCCATTCCAGCCGTGGCCGGCTCCGTGGTGGGATCGCTGGTCGCGGTCAATATGTCCGAGCTGGTCTTCCAGCGTCTCTTGGCGGTGGTGATGCTTCTGGTTCTGGCCGCCATCCTGTTCGGCAGGAGCAGGAAGGATACCGACGAAGACCGGGTGGCCCCCCAGAGAAGGGGATTGCTGTTTCCCCTGTTCTTCCTGGTGGGATTCTACGGGGGGCTGATCCAGGCGGGGGTGGGCTTTTTGTCCATACTGCTCCTGCACAACCTGGGAGGCTTAACCCTGGTCCGTACCAACAGCGTAAAGGTGATAATCATAGCCTGCTTCACCCTGGTGGCCGCGGTTACCTTCCTCATCAGCGGCAAGATCGACTGGCCTCACGCCCTGGTTCTGACCGTCGGAACCACCACCGGCGGATGGCTGGGCACGGTCTTCAACGTTTCCAAGGGAGACAAATGGGTTAAGGTGGTGCTGGCCGTCGCGGTAATCGCCATGTCCGCCAAGCTGGCGGG
>WJMA01000065.1 GCA_014728175.1 Candidatus Fermentibacterota bacterium | reverse complement strand
GGTCTCCTCCCACTTCTGCCAGATCAGCCAGGTATGACCGTTGCCTCCGCTCATGGTGGGCTCCACCTCGAAGGGGTCGCCGCTGGTGAGCTGCTCGGAGCTCTCCCACGTGGAGCCGTTCCAGTGGGACAGGAGGATGTCGTAGGTCTCGTGGTTGTGCCTCATGCTCTGCCAGGCTATCCACACGTTCCCGGTGCCGTCGCCTCCGACGGTGGGGTGCCAGTCCCAGTACTCGTGCTGGCATACGATCACCGGCTCGGTCCAGGTATCGCCGTCACTGTTGGTGGCCAGGACGTTTGCCCGGGCGTCGTCCGATGTGCCGCAGGTGGCGAAGACCTTGCCCGTGGACGGGTCGGTGTAGGTGTCCGGCCTGCCCTGGGAGTGGAAACCGTCGGTGAGGGGGTAGGACAACCACAGGTCCCGCAGTCCCTCCGGCTCCCGCTGACCCGCCATGCCGGCCACGTCCAGGGAATGACCGTGTGGCTTGAGGGTGGGGTCACCGAATAGCACGCCGCCGTCCTCCATGCCGAGATTGTTGCCCAACCAGTCCTTGAAGGCGTCGCCCAGATTGCTTCCCGAGCCCAGGGCGGAGTAGTACTCCTGGAAGTAGTTGGTGTAATCCACCTTGGTCTGGGCCAGGGCCGCCAGACCGTAGTCGTCGCACCAGATGTAGCTGTTGGCCAGGTTGTCCACCTCGGTCCAGCGACCGTTGCTGCAGCAGTTGAGCACGTAGAAGAACGCGTGGGGATCGAGAGGGGGAACCTCGAAGTAGTCCAGGGTGCCGCCGCCCTCCGGAGGGGCACCGGTATGGAAGCTGCTGCCCCAGGGACTGGAATGGCTGATCAGATGTACCCACTCGTAGTCGCTCAAGAGCTCGCTCTTGAAATCATCGGCGTTGGTTCCCTCCGGGTCGTTCTTCAGAGTGATGTCGGAGTAGACCAAGTCCAGGTATCCGGTAAGACCGGTGAAGGCCTCCTCGTAGGCCAGGGCCCTGTCCGGAAGCGACAGGGTTCCCGTCCGGTAGGCGTGGTTCTTGGAGAAGTAGTCGTTCAGAAGCTCCACGGTGGAGCCGAAGGTGAGGAAATTCGGAGTCAGCCTGCCCACCCAGATCTCGGGGGCCTGGTTGCTGGCCGATTCGAAAAGCCCGTCGCCGTCGCTGTCGGTCCACGTGCCGTTCATGTCCATCAGGTAAAGATCCACCGGATACTCCCCGTAACCGTTCTCCATCCATCCGGTGGGGATGTCACCTATGAGTATGGCTCCATCCAGGGTGATGGAGCCGTACTCGCTCTGCAGGTCGGACCTTATGTCGGATGCGCTTCCTCCGCTTACGGTCCATACCTCTACCGTGTATCCTTCCGACTCCAGGTCGGACTGGAAGGTGGATAGAGAGGATTGTATCCCGTCGTATATCCTCTCCTCTACGATCAATACCACCTCGCCCGGGGAATCCGAGCCTATGCTGGCCCGGCTGACCGCCTCCATACGGTAGGGGAGACCTGCGTCCGGACGATTCTGCACGTACTGTGAATGGGGGCTGGGCTCGCGGTTCTCCGGATCCATGTACCGGATGCGCACCCCTTCGGGGGTGGAGAAGGCAACAGCAACCACAACCAACAACACCAAGCTGACCGACAGTCTCATGATCGTTCCAATCGTAAGCCCCAGGCGCTTGCCAGGCTGAGGCTGGGATCAGTTCGCCGCCTTGACCGAGCCCCACGTGGACTGGTCGAAGTCCAGCGAAACGTCATCGAAAACCTCTACGTTATCGTATCTCACATCCAGATCGGCCGAACCACCTTCGTCGTCATCGTGCCCGCCGAGGCCGATCGAGCCGGGACCGGCATATGTGTCGTCGTTGGCTATCAGGGTCCAGTTGGCGGGCTCGTCGGAGACCGTCCCCTGCCATATCTTGGCTCCCAGCAAGTTGCCGCAGACCTCCAGCCTTGCCCAGTACTCCTCGCCGTAGCCAAGCTCGTAGGCGTTGGCGGATAGGGTAACCGGCGTGCCCAGACCGTCGGATCTGGCTATGGCGATGTAATCATCCTCCGGGTTGATGGCGAAGAAGTAGCATGTGTACCGGGCCACGTTGTACCTGACGGCTACCAGTATCTGGCCGGCCTCGGCCGATACCTCGACCCTCATAGAGTAATCCGCCACGCTCATGGCCCCGGCCTGGTCTCCGTTGGTGGAGATCGCGGAAGCTTCGTCTGGATCGGTGTGGGTCATCCGATACCAGCCGTTCTCAACGGTGTACTCGGCTCCGGTCAGGAACTCCAGCCATCCGTCGGCGTTGCCATCGTCGAAATCGTCGGAGAAAAGGAGCTCGGCCGAGGCGGTACCCAGCAGAACAAGGACGGCCGTAAAAACCAGTCTCATAATTCCCCCCGGGATGCGAAAGGGCTCAGCGTCTAAGCTGCTGCGATCCTCTCCGTTGGAATTTTCAAAAGTGGCACCTCTAATAGTAGCCGGTTTTCGCGCCGTTGAAAAGACCCGCGGACCCTCCGGCGCTTCCGGCTCTGCCGGTCCGCCGTTGCCATGAATCAGTCGAGGAGGTCTTTGGCCAGATTACGCATGCTGTCCAAAGACGCCGAATCCGGTTCCGGGGACAGGCAATCGGCGACTCTGGTCGCCCCCTCGTGGTTCCCCTGCTTCTCCAGTAGCTCGCGGTAACTCTGCAGGGTGCCTTCCAGCAGATCCCGGTCGTCCAGCTTCAGGCAGTACTCCAGAGCCTTCCGGAAGCCCTTCTCGCTCTCATCCGTCCGGCCCAGCTCCGCCGTTGTGGTCGCCAGGCTTACGTAGCCACGGGCGGCCCAGTAGGCCATTTCCAGATCCTCGGCGATACGTATACCTTTTTGGAAGCAGCCCACCGCCCGTTCCGGCTTGCCCAGCTCGTTGAACATGTTCCCGGCCATGAGGTAGGTCTCGGTTGAGTTGTGGGTGGCGCCTATCTCGTCGGTTACTCGGATACCTTCAAGCAGGTCTTCTTCCGCTTGCTCGTAAAGCTCCAGCCCCATCTTGGCCCTGGCCTTGCACTTCACGCTTATCTGCAGACCCCATCTGGATCCCTGGTCGGCGTAGATC
>WJMA01000010.1 GCA_014728175.1 Candidatus Fermentibacterota bacterium | reverse complement strand
GACAGCACTGAAGCCTGCCAGATAGGCAGCACCAAGTACCTGGACTTCGAGGGGCTCTCCGATGACCCGTACAGGGTCTGCGATTACGAAGAGGCTACCTTTACGTGGACACCTGCCTCCAGCGACATAGGCGCGCACATCTTTGGAGTGAATGCCGAGACCTGGACGGGCGAGCCAGACCCGGACGACAACTCGACACGGGTTACCTTCCTGGTTGCTCCCCGGGATTACGCGACCGAAGTGCGTGAAGATACCTGGGACATGACGGAGACATCAACGTCCTCCCCTCCCAGTCCGCTTTGGAGAACGGATGACGTGGAGGCCGTTGCCGGAGGGTGGGATTCCAACCTTACCACAGGTTGGACCGACTCGGTGAGCGGGATGTTCGAGGGACGGATCCTGGTGCCTGGCCAGGGAGAGTACTTCCTGGCGGAGATACAGCTTGCCGAGGATGAGCAGGATCACATAGACGCCGACAGGTACACGATGATCAGCCTGGCGGGAGTCTACAACAACCCCAACGAAGAGGATCCCAACGGCTGCGGGTTGAGGCTTCTCTGGACGGACAGCAATAGTACTGAATACGACTTCGCCCTTGGGAGCGCTTTTGGCAGCGGCCTGCCCGACGGTTGGGACGAATGGAAGGAGTTCGAGCCCTACGACATGAGCGAGGAAACCGGCTGGAGCGGAACCATACACGACCTTCGCATCCGCTTCAAGGAGCCTCTTCCCGATCCCGTCCCTCCCGGATTGGAGCCGATCGACATCAGACTGGGCTGGATAAAACTGGAGGAAGGCTAGGAAAGCCAATTACAACCGCAAAGTTGACTTGCGGCAACCGTGGCGGCAGATTGATTGCGAAGGAGGTGTCGCCCTGTATCGGTCGATCCTGATAGCTGCTATCGTTCTTCCTCTGGCCCATGCGGCAACTAAATACCAGCATGAATGGTCGGGCGGCCCCGGCGTAACGGGCCCGGTCACTTTCTGGGCCGACTCCTTCTCCAACGCCGTTCAGATGAACTACATGGGATATCCAAGCAATCTGCTGCTGGGGATCGCCAGCGCACGTCACAAGATCGAGTCCGACGTGGAGGGAAGCCATTTCGCCTTCCCAGCAGACATGGACGGCGACGGAGACCTGGATGTTCTGTCTCGGTTTTCGGGCTGGTACGACAAGGGAGTCATCTGGTTCGAGAACGAAGGCCAGGGAACCGGTTGGCACAAGCACTACATAGAATGGGGCTACCCCGCGGTCTGGTGTGCCTACCCGGGTGATCTCGACGGTGACGGCGACATGGATGTAGTAGGAGCGAATACCGCCATGGCGAACACCAGGCTCGAATGGTGGCGCAACGACGATGGGGTTGGCGATTCCTGGACCAGGTTCACCATCGAGGATGAGGTCTTGTCCGATTTCGTGTGCTTCGCCGACATGAATGGAGACGATCACCTCGACGTCGTAGCACAGGATCGGAACACCGACCAGCTCGCCTGGTGGGAGAGTACCACCTGGCCGCCGGATTCGCAGTGGGTGAGGCATACTGTACTTAATGATACACATCATTGTTATGAGTTCTACGTAATCGATCTTGATCAGGACGGCGACAACGACATTGTCTACTCGGATAACTGGCATGATCCTGGCCTGGTTCTCATTGAGAACCTCGATGGTTCCGGTACTGTCTGGGGCAAAAACGATATTAGCAATAGACCCCATTGGGAATCGGTTCACGCTGCCGACATTGACGGTGATGGCGATCACGATGTGGTTGCCTGCAATGCCGAGAACTACCCGTATCCAGGATTGGGCCTCTACTGGTACGAGAATCTGGACGGCCAGGGAGATAGCTGGGAAGAGCACGTGGTGGCGTATGAGGTAAGGGAGCCCGAAGCCGTGCACGCTGAGGACTTCACCAACGACGGATACATCGACATTGCCTTCGTTGAGCATGGCAGCCCCGGCCTGTATCTCTACGAGAACCTCGACGGTTCAGGCGGAGAATGGGCAGAGCACACACTACGTGGTCTTAGTCTGGGCTACGACGCAGATGCCGCCGATTTCGACGAGGACGGGCTGACTGACATACTAGCCACCGGCTTCACGAGCATCTACTGGTACTCCATCTCCCGTTTCGACTACGGCTGGCTGGAGTCCTCGATACTGGACGTGCGTGGTTACCCCCAGTGGGACTCGCTTACGTGGATCGCTACAGAGCCCTCCGGAACGGACATGTACTTCAGGGTGCGCAGTTCCAACGATCCCGAAGAGTTGGGTGCCTGGTCGGATCCCATCCAATCACAGGGAAGCCTTGCGGGCTACATGGACAGTACGCACAGGTTCATGCAGTACCGGGTGCATATGGAGTCACCCGAACGTTCAGGTACGCCCTTTATCGATCGGGTCGTCTTCTACTACAGCAACCTGGGAGTGGAGGAGGAAGAGGAAGGTTCTTTCTTCCTGCAGGTTGTTCCCAATCCTTCCGCAGGCTCTGCTACAGTGAGGTTCGAGCTGCTTGAAGAATCAGCAGTCGAGTTGGGCGTCTACGACCTGGCCGGGCGGCTGGTTCGGATCCCCGCTGAAGGCCCCCACTCATCAGGGCTTCACGAGGTCGTCGTCAGCGATCTGCCCTCGGGCGTCTACGTCGCCAGGATGCGGGCCGGTGGCCAGCTTGCCTCGGAGCGCTTCGCGGTGGTCAGGTGAAACAGAGCTACTAGTCTGTACGTCAGCTTATCCCCCCTTAGGAACAGCCTGCAGAATCCCTCCATCTATTCCGTCAGCTGGAGGATTCCTAGCCTTAATAGCCACTTCCAGAGAAAGTTCGAAGCTTCGCCCGTGGGGGTCGCCACCCAGGGATGTTTTTCAAAAACCAAAAAACTTTCTAACTGTATATACTACTTCGTAATACATTCTTCGACGTACGACTAAGATCATCGCTCCGTTGTTCTCTGTACCTTTTGCATACCTTCCCGAGAAACCAGCGTGTTCTTTCGTTTGCAAACCATCTACCGGGCGATATATTGACCGCTAATGCCATGCCTCTTCAACGATGATTGCCCGAACCTTACGAGAGGATGGAAGCAATGGCCGATGAGTGGTATTTGTTCAAGGATCAGCAGCGGATGGGACCCTTCTCATGGCAACAGCTCCTGGAGAAGGCGAAATCGGGCGCGATCGAGCCCACTGACCAGGTCTGGTCCGAGGACACCGGCGGGTGGATTCCGGGAAGCGAGGTGGAAGGGCTCTTTCAGACGCCGCCACCGCCTCCCCCTCCTCCCGAATCGGGCTTCAAGCAGGAGGTTCCTCCGGATCTACCAACACCTGCCGCCGTTGAAGCGGCGGCGGAGCAGATGTCGAAGCGGGCGCGACCTCTCTCGGTAGGCCAGTATTTCCTGGTGCTTCTCTTGAGCGCCATTCCCGTAGTGAATGTGGTTCTGCTCTTGATATGGTCCTTCGGCTCAAAGACCGGGAAGGCAAAAAAGAATCTGGCCAGAGCGATTCTTATCTGGCTGCTCATCGTTGCGGTAGTTTCCGTTGGCGTATATTTGGCCTGGCTGTTCGGGGTCATCTGATCTTAGGATAGATTTCCACTATCAACCAATTCTAATCCGGTGCTACGCCGTCGGTGATCTCCGGAGTTTGTCCTTCGGCCGGTACGTCTATCGTCGTCACGTCCCACCACGCTGCAGGCTCGCCCTCCATATTGTCCGATGTGGAGAAGCGATGAGGGCCGTAGGTTCCCTGTAACTGGCCGTTTACATTTATGGTGATAGTGGCGTCGGAGTAGCTGTCTTCATCCAGATCGAAGCTGTTCACCTGCACGGTGTAGGTCCCCGTGCTGGCCGAGTCGGCAGTGAAGGTTTCCGGTCCGTAACCCTGGGTGTCGTCGATATCCAAGAAGCCATCGGATATGGAGGTACTGGTCCAGCAGCAGTGCTCCCCCTCGGGATTGTAGACGTGTAGGTCTATATCCGACGTAGGGGTATTCCAGGTGAGGGTGACCTCGATGTCCGGTACCGAGAAGTCTCCGTGGATAGTTACTGGTTCGGATACACCCGTATCCCCCAGATGACTGTTGGCCCGCATGGAGACAACGCTGGGCCCCGAAGGTATGGACAGCTGAACGCTGAACTGCCCGTTCTCCACCGCGATCTCCCGGTCGGCGCCGTTGAGGTTGAGGATCGCCGTGCTGCCCTGGAAGGTTGATGTGTTTCCCTCCTCATCCAGGAGAGAGATGGTTCCCGACACCGTGATAACGTTGTCGGTGAAGGTGTCCCCGTCGGACAGGTTGGTCTCGAACACGGGCAAGGGCGGTTGGGGCTCTCCCAGATCGGCGTGTACCGAATGCGATTCCCCTTCTGCTACGTCGAAACTGGTCAGGTACTCGTTGTAGCCCTCCAGGTATACCCTCACCTGGTGGGTGCCGGGTTGGAAGTCGGAGATCTCCGCCGGAGTGGTTTTGCCCGTGTTGGCCCCGTCCAGGTAGATCGTAGCCCCCGATGGTTCCGATGTAACGCTGATCAGCGTGTCTCGGGCTTCCTCGAGATAGAATCTGACGGTGGCAAAACGCCCAGGAGGCTCGGTTTCGAGGGTCTTGGTGAGCGTTCTTCCTTCGTACTCCAGCTCGACCGTGGTCGGCTTCCCGTAATGGATGTAACCGATCCAGGTCAGATTCATCCACCACTGACCGGCGTCGTCCGTAATACCTTCCCAGAGATCGTGATCCTCCTCGACAACTACCCGCACCGGAAGGTTCCTCACTTTCGGATCACCCACCGAATCTCCATAAACGCATACCCTGATCTGCTGCTGGTCGTTCAATAGTAGCCGCTGCTCGTTCAAATGCTCCAGCGTCTCCCGGTTCTGCAGATATCGGACCTCATCCTGAATAGCTTCGACGGACTCCGTCAGCATGTTGCAGACTCGCGCCTTCTCCTCGGCAACCAGAACGTCAATAATCCTGCGAGGACAACCAGAGCCTACGTCGTGGTCGAAGTAGTCCCAAAGATATTCGTGCATCTTGCCGTCGATTGCCGCCGTTACGTCTCTGGAGTTGCTGATTTTCTCGACAACGAAATCTATCCATTCCTGCTGGTTCATATTGTGTTGGTTGTCCGTTCGGTTGTAGTTCTGGTACCTTTCTCTCCACTCCCTCTCCTCCGAGTCTAAGGCGGCTTGACCGAACTCGGTCAGGGAGTAGTTGATCATAAAGATGCCTATGTTGGCGATCTTCATGCCCCGTCCGAGCCATTGACCCAGTGAGTACTGGAGCAGGCTGGAGCTGAGGTGCATTCTGGCCTCGTCGTCGTCCCCCTGGAAGATGTCGATGCTGAAACTGGTCAGGGCAAGCACCACACCTATCTCGCCGGACACGGAGTTGAAACGTTCTAAGATAGGCAAGCCCATAAGGTCGTTTGCGAAAGAAACCCCGGTAGATGTGATGCCAAAGGCCTCCTCCACCGCTTCCACGCCCGTCTCAATCGCGCTCTCGCCCGGAATCTGCGTGATGTTTACCAATTGCAGAATATCCCTGGCCAGAGCGGTGTCCGGCCGTGCCTGCAACTGCGAGGGAAGTCTCCTTACAGGGTGAAGCCTCATCATGGGGTGAGGGGTCGATGCGCTATCCACCAGAACGTAGCCGGAAAAATGCTCGGCGTAGAAAACGGCCCGCTGGCTTTCCCGGTCCAGCATGGTAGCCACTTCCCGCCAATCTCCGGTCTCGTCGTCGAAGTACATCACGTAGATGTCATCATCCAGATCTACCGTTCCCTCCTCCAACTCCTCGGCGATGGACATCTCCACCCTGACCGCCCGGCTGGGCTGGCGGCCGGTGGCGAACTCGGCCGTGTAAGCCTTGACGAACTCACCGGACTGTTCGGGGGGGTCCAGGTTGTGGAGCCTGTAGATGCGGATGGTGTCCTCCCAGGCCGGCTCGCACGGGGGGAACCAGAGAGACAGTTCCCGTTCGTACTCGACGGTTGCGCCGTCGTTGAAGGTGTATTCCACGGGTACCGTAGCCAGAAGCTCCTTATCGGGGCCTGTTTCCTCGTCGGTACCGGTGGACGGCAAGAGGTACTGGTGAAGCAACAGAGTGGCAATCTGTAGAACAAGAACCGCAGTTAGAACCAGAACCCATATGGTTGACTTGCGAAGCTTTCCGCGCCTTTTGCCTGTTCCCATCGTCCCTCGCAACCCATCTAGTCGGGGATGATCTATTTGGTGCTGAATTAACCGGTTACCTGACTTGCTTCCAGGAATATAGCCACCATCGCCCTCAAGCAAACCCCCCGGACTTCGACCAGCTTTCTTCGTTTCCGAAACCAGGCCATTCCTTATATTTATCCAAACTAGCACCGCAGGGACATCAAACACAGCCGGAGGGGTGTCTGGAATGATTGCCAACTACGTAGCGGTTGCCGCCTATGCAGCGCTCATCGTGGTAATAGGTCTTATGGGTATGCGCAGATTGCGCTCTTTCGATGATTTTTTGCTCGCAGGTGGTAGCGTCGGTCCCTGGATGACGGCCTTTTCGTACGGTACTGCGTATTTCTCGGCCGTGCTGTTCATTGGCTTCGCGGGCAAGATCGGCTGGGGATTCGGGCTGTCCTCGGTATGGATCGCGGTGGGAAACACCCTGATCGGAGTTCTGGGCGTCTGGCTTCTTCTGGGCAACAGGATCAAGAAGGCGGCGCACTCGCTGGAAGTAAAGACCATGCCGGAGTATCTGGAAGCCAGGTACGACAGCTCATTCTTCAAGGGATACGCCGCTCTGGCCATATTCGTGTTTCTCATACCATACACGGCAGCGGTCTTCATGGGCCTGAGCTACCTCTTCGAGGTCTCCTTCCAGCTTCCCTACGAATACGTCCTGCTCTTCATGGGAGTCTTCACCGGGGTTTACCTGGTGATGGGCGGATATCGCTCGGTGGCAATGATAGACGTCATCTTCGGCCTGATAATGACCGTAGGGGTTCTGGTTCTGCTGTGGTTCTCCATCTCCGAGGGAGGTGGCCTTCCCAACATCGTGCAGAGCCTGCGGGAGATAGAGCCCAAGCTTGCCGCCCCGGTAGGGCCACCGGGGTTTATCCCCCTGTTATCACTGGTATTCCTCACCAGCGTGGCTCCGTTCGCCATGCCCCAGCTTCTTCAGAAGTTCTACGCAGTACGGGACCGCAAGGCGGTGCAGGTGGGAACCATCGCTTCCACCGTCTTCGGCCTTCTGGTTACGGGAACCGCCTACTTCACCGGAGCGCTGACCAGAGTCTTCCTCAGCCCCGAGAGAACCCCCGGCGCCTTCTCCGAGTCCGGCGCTCCGATAGTGGATGCCCTGATGCCCGAACTCATCGTTTACGTAATTCCAAGCGCTCTCACCGTGGTTCTCCTGCTGCTGGTTCTGTCCGCTTCCATGTCCACCCTGGCTTCTCTGATACTGGTTTCCAGCTCCAGCGTTACCAAGGACTTTTACCACGGGTTCGTCAACAAGAACGCCGCCGACCGAAGTCTCACCCTGATGGGAAGATCCACCAGCGCCCTGTTCATAATCATCTCCATGCTGATCGCCTGGCAGAAACCGGCGGTGATAGTTACGATCCTCTCCATATCCTGGGGAGCCATCGCCTCTGTATTTCTGGGGCCGTTCCTGTGGGGCATCCTTGGTGGGAGGATACGGAAGCCCGAGGCACTTGCATCATCCATCCTGGGTCTGGGCACCTGTCTGGTCCTGTTCTTCACCTGGGGGTCGGCCAAGGTTCCCCAGGCCGCATCGGTGGGCATGATCGTGTCCCTGGTGGTGCCGGTGGTGGGGCTTTTGCGAAGTTCTACACCGAAAAAGCCTCTACAATCAAACCATAGACAATAAATCTGATCGACCTTAGATATGGTAAGGGAGGTTTTCAATGAAAAAGTATCTCTATACCGCCGTTGCCATTACGATGGTTATCCAAACAAACACCTATGCCCAATACATAGAATGGTCCGTACCGGCTCCGAGCGACCACATCAGCGGTTTGGGCTTCAGCCAGTACACCGATGGCATTCTCTGTCTGGACTCGACTCTAAACCTGATCTACGAGGTCGACCTCTACAACGGAGACATCCTGGATACCATAAGCCTTCCCTACATCCCAAATCCTCCGGTGGGGCTGGCCTGTAAGGGCGATACGGTCTACTTCGCCGAGAGCGGCACGGCGAAGGTTCACGGAATGACCATTCACGGTCCTTCGGTGGGAGTTTGGGATCTCTCGGACAGCGGTCCCGTAGATGTTTCCGGGCTGGCCTGGTATTGGGGCACCAACCAGGACTGGCTGCTTATCGGGGACGCCACCCAGAATCTGATCTACCGCGCCCGGTTCGACAACGGGTTCCAGACGGTCGAACAGCTCATGGATCTGGGAGACTGTCCCCGGATACACGACATCGGAGGAGTCGGGCAAACCTACAACACCCTCCCGGTGGCCTGCGAGGACAGCGCCTCACCGGTCAGGCTCTACTACGCCGACGAGGCGTACCAGACCACGCACACCGGTGACTACTCGAGCGCGGTGGGGGTAACCAGGATAAGTGAGACCAGGTTCTACTTCAGCGACCCCGACTCGGACCTTGTGCACCGGTACTGCGAGGACATGGGCAGCCTGGAAGATACCTGGGAAAGGGTTTCCTCCCGGCCGCTGACGATCTCCCCCAATCCCACCACCGGAACGTTCACCGTCACCTTCGAAGTACCTTCCTGCCGAAGAACAGAAATCAGCCTCCATGACCTGGCAGGCCGGAGGATGACCACCATGGTGGATGGTATCATCACCCGGGGGGCACATAGCCTAACCGTGGAATGCACCTCTCTCCCCTCGGGCCTGTACTTTGCGAAGCTGCGCGCAGAAGAGCTGTTCTCCGTAAGCCCGGTGATACTTATAGAGCCATAGCTTTCGTGCTCTCTCTTTCCTGCCTCCGAACGGGTCTGTCTTCAGGTTCGATAAAGTGGCTATAATTGCTGCACCACCGCCTTAACCGCGGCGCAGCATGGGGAGGAATCCGGTTCACGAAATGCGTGCTCGATCCAAATACGTCTGGATGGCTTTGCTGCTGGTTCTGCCGGCAGCTTTCTGGATCGCCTCTTTAGCGGTATCGAAGCAGCTTCCCCTATTCATAGATTCGCAGATCGCCATAGGCGCCGGAGCCAGGCTTTACCATCACGGACACCTGGCGGAGACCTGCATGATTCACGGGCTTATCAATCCATACCTGCTGGAAGGGCTGTTGCGTCTTGGATTGGGGGCTTTTGCGCCTTACGCGCTGAGGCTGGTTCAGTTCCTCATCGGTCTGGGAAGCATCTGCGCAGCTTACAGGATCGGGCTGAACCTGGATGGGCGTTCTTCCCGGAACGCCGTTCTGATCTCGACGGCTCTGGCGGCGCTGTGCTCTACGATCTTCCTGGTGGAGTCGTTCGAATTAACGCCCGAGAACGTGATGACCTTATGCCTGCTGCTGCTTCTACATCGCCTGGTTGTATACGAGCCCAAAGCGATGCATTCGGTAACGACCGGAGCGGTGATGGCCCTGCTGATCGGAGCCAGACCGTCTTCCTTCATCCTCTGGGTTCCGGTGATACTGGTGATTCCCGAATGCTTTCCCCATCGAGCATATGCTGCCAGATACTGGCGCTGGATCGTTTTCACGGTTCTCGTAATCGCCGCCCTGCTCGCACCATTTCCCGACGCCGTTCCGATAGGGACGGTGCTTGCGATCTGTGGCGGTCTTGTCATTACCGTTACGCTTATCTGTGCCATTCGCGACCTCCGGGCGGGATTTGGCGAGGTGTGGAAGAACCTGGTTCTGGTTCTTCTTTCGGCACTGCTGGCATTGGCGATTCTTTTTCCCAACTACGTTATCCACCTGGGAGAGCTTTTGAGACAGACCAGCCAGCTCCACGTGGCAATAGAGGAACCGTGCGGCTCGGTGGCCGACTACTCCAGACAATTGGTATACAGCCTGTTTTTCCTTGTCATAACCTTTCCCGGCCCTTTGGCGGCGGTAGGAGTGTTTGTCGGGATCGGGATCTTGTCTTCCAAACGTAGGCAGGGGGGGAATTACGGAAGGCTTCTGCTCTTCGCTCTGGGTACGATCCCCTTCTTCCTGTTGTCCTGCCGGTACGTCAATTTCCAATCCAGGTACCTGATTCCGCTGATGGGCACGGCCCTCGTCGTATCCGCCATCGGTCTCCGGTGCATAATGAGAATGGGTAGAATCAGGTACCTGCTCATTCTGCCCATGCTGATATCCGTCTTCCAGCTCCGCGAGGTGGTAAAGCTCAGGCCGAACGGGGGGTTGCTAAACGCCCTTTCCGCCCTTGGACGTTAGGCTTTGGAGGGACGGAGGCGTGTTACACCTGTCTAAGAGGCAACGGGGTGGTGGATAGCCCCCAGACAGCCTAAGCTTTAAAGAACCACCAGCCTAGCCGTCTGCTTTAGATTCCCTTCGGCCCTTACCTCCACCAGATAGGTGGCGGTGGGAAGGGACGAGACGTCGACTGACCTCTGGTTCGGGCCCAGTCTGGTTTCCTTCAACACTCTACCTGCCAGATCGTACACCCTTACCTCCAGCCGCATCGTCTCGGTTCCCGGCCAGAGAACAGTGGTTGAGCTTCGGCAGGGATTGGGGCCAAAGGTCAGTGTGCTCACGCCCCCGGGTGGAGGATCCGGCGGAGCTCCGGACAGCAGGTTGCCGCACAGAATGTCGCGGTAGGGATCGAAAACCACGGTTAGAGGCTCGAAACCGACCGTGTAAGTCTCCTCCTGGATCTCCGCGTCGTTCCACATAGTAACCAGGGTGTCCTCCGAAGGGCCTACCACGAGGAACTCCAAAGGCATCTCGAAAACCGGGCCCACGGTTTGGACCTGCTGCAGGGATACGGTAACCTCCCACTGGGAACCCGACTGCACCCATTCGTATCCCAGGTCGTAGACTGGATAGCCCCAGTCGTGCACCCAGGTATCGAAGAACCAGTCTATGTCGGTTCCCGTGTACGCCTCGATGTCGTCGCGGAAATCGTTGGTGCAGACCAGTCCGTACATGTGCTTGTCGAAGTAGTAGTTCAGGGTATCGAAGAACTGGTCGTCGCCCAGAACGTACCGGAGCATGTGCAGAACGGCGCCCGCTTTCTCGTAGGTGGTGTAGCTGAATATCTCACCGGGGGTGGACGGGCTGGAGATCGGGAAGAGCTCTCCACTCTGCAGGTAGGGTATCATGATGTCCTCCACCCTGTAGCGGTCGTACTCATCCTCTCCGTAGGTCTCCATCCACAGGGCCTCGCCCAGCACCGCGAAGCCCTCCTTGAGCCATATGTCCTGCCACTCCGACATGGTGACGCAGCATCCCCACCACTGGTGGGTCATCTCGTGGGCTATCAGCCAATCGTATTGGGTGGTTCCGTTTACCGCGTAGCCCACGTGGGATACGGCCGAGGTATGTTCCATGTCCCCCTTGGGGGTCTGCACCAGGCTGAACTTGCAGTCCCACGGGTAGGTGCCGAACAGCGACTCCAGGTTGGCAAGCATGTGATCCACGTTGACGTAGCTGCCCAGGGCGTCCTCCACGTCCCAGGAGTACACGTAGTAGTAGATCCTCTGGTCGGTGGAGTCGTGCAGAACGGTGTAGTCTCCCACCGCCAGCATGGCCAGGTAGGTGGGAATCGGCTGGTCGAACTCCCAGCTGTAGGTCGCCTTGCCACCGGAGTACTCCACGCCGGTGGAGTCACCGTTGGCCACCGCGTAGAGGGTATCCGGGCAGGTTATGTGGAAATCTATGGTTGCCTTGTCGTTCTGATGGTCCCAGCAGGGGAACATGCATTTGCCCATGCACTGGCCCTCTGTGTAAATGCCAACCCCTATGTGGTAGGTGATCATGGCGTTGAACCAGAAGCCGCCCCATCCCTCGTGGAAAGGAGTTCCCGAGTAATGGACGAACACCTCGGTGGTGTCGCCTGGTCCGATGGGGGAGGAAAGAGTGAGGAACAGCGAGTCGCCCTGGGTATGGAAGTCCAGGGGCCCGGACGCGTCCCAGACCGAATCGGGCACCACCTGCTTCAGATCCAGCCTGATCTCGGACACCGTTCCTCCGGCCGAGGTCATCAGAATGCCGGTCACCGCATCGATCTCCTCGATGTCCCGCAGAACCTCCAGGTCAATGTCGTAGTGGATCACATCGCATGGGTTCGGAGGATGCTCCTCCCCGGAGAGGACGTAGGTGGGAGGTATCGGCCTGGCCAGGGCGGAGCGGTCCAGCCTTGGATGCGGCTGTGCGCAAAGAACGGCGAGCATCAACGCTACCATTGGATCCTCCTACTCCTCCATATCCTCTCCGCCTCGGCGGAGACGGGTTAGAGCTGTACCAGCCTGGTTGTGGTGGTACGATCGGCTGTGCTGGCTCTGACCAGGTAAATTCCGGGGCTCAGCTCGAATCCTTCCAGGGGGATCGGCCCGTAGGAGCCGCCATTCAGCCCGACGGACCCGACCTCCCGTCCGGTGAGGTCGAACACTTTCACCACGACCGGTTCCCCGGATGGGCTTTCCAACCTGATCACCGGCGTTCCCTTACATGGGTTGGGCACTACGGATATCGCCAGTTCCTCCGTTCGAGCCCCGTGCTCCGGAGACACCCCTGTGTTGCCCGTTATGGTAAAGTCGGCGTCAGAGATGGCTTCCGTGGATCCGTAACTGCTGGTGGCTACTACTTTTATCCTGCAGGTGCTGGAGTAACCGTCGCCGTGGACCGTCCACTGGTAGCTGCCTTTGTCCGGCAGGTTGCCGGCTATCTCGGTCCAGGGACCTCCGGAGCCGTCCATGGACAGGTAGAGGTCGATCTCCGCCTGCCCCTGCAACGGGGGAACCGCCGTGAGCCAGCGGATCTCCCGCACGGACCATTCAACCAGTGTCTCCCCTCCGTCGGGAGATATAACGTCCGTCGACAACTGCCCCGGCATGCTGTAGGGCGAGTAGACCCGCAGCTGGTTCCTGTCGAACATGCCTCCGGACTCCTCGCCTTCGATCACGATGTCCTCGCGGCCGTCGTGGTCTACGTCACCGTCGATCCTCAGGGCCGAGGCGTCACCGGAGGACGGCATGGTCCAGGTGGCGTCAGCGGTCCAGTTGCCGCTGCCGTCTCCCAGATAGACCTCTCCGGTGGGGTCGTCGTATATAACCAGGTCCAGGTTGGAATCGCCATCGATGTAACCGAACTGGACCAGATCGTAATAGGCACCCCCCGAGGGCAGCCCGGTGGATCCATCGATCCATTGTCCGGAACCATCGTCGTAGTAGTAGCAGTGCACGCCGGAGTCGGAGCCAAACGAGCAGACAACGTCGTCGCGGCCGTCGCCGTTGTAGTCGCCGCAATCCACGGCCACCATGTCCTGGTCGGGAATTCCGGCCTGGTTGAGGGTGAAGCCCATCTCCCCGTCGCCGAAGTAGATTTGCGTGCCCCATCGGGTACAGACGAAGTCCATGCAGCCGTCAGCATCGAAGTCACCCGACTCTATGGTGGACCCGGCGTTGCCCCCGTCCACCATCCAGGCGTAGCTCCAGGTCCCGTCCATGTTGTTCTCGTACAGCCTTACACCGTTGCCGGAGCCGAACGACTCGCAAACTATGTCCAGGTCGCCGTCGAGGTCGAAATCGGCCAAATCGGTCGCGAACATCCCCCAGGTCTCGCCGGTGCTGCAAAGGCCGTCGTCCCAGGGGTCCCAAGAGCTTGCCGAGCCGTCACCCAGGGCCGCACCCATCAGGGTGTCGCCGAAACCACCGGTGCCCCACCCGTGATGTACCCCCCAGGCGACGTCCATGTAGCCATCGAGGTTCAGATCGCCCACGGCGCAGCCGCCGTATCCGAACTCGCCGGTCTGCACCACCGACCAACTGCTGACGCCGTCGCCAAACCAGACCATTATGCCGTGCTGATCGGAGTTGACGTAAGGAGAACCGTGGTCGCCCACGGAGATCAGATCCAGATGGCCGTCCGCGTCTATGTCAGCAACCTCGACCTCGGTGTTGCCACCCTCCTTCTGGGGCACCTCCAGGCCGTTGGATTTGGATACCAACGACACCGACCGGCCCGTTCCGGCCGCGATTAAAAGACAACCGAGCACGTACGTCAAAAGCCTGCTCATTTTCCCTCCCCCATTTCTCGCATATCTTTGACTATACAAAGGTGCCGAAGCTTGGAAAGCCTTAGCGGCGCCCCGAACTTCGATGGTCGTTCCCCCACCGTCGGACGGGAATGAATTGGAGAGAGGTTGCCATATGCTGACGAAAACGATTACCCTGGCCATTATCGCAATTGTTCTGTCCGAGCTATCGGCCTGCGGAGAGCGGACCCAGACCCCCGCCGACTGGAGGATGCATCCGCGGGTGGAGCTGGAGCCCGCGAACTACCCGGACAGTCTGGAGTCTCCGGATCTCCTGACGCCACAGATGGCCTCCGAGGCGGCCGCGAGTTCCCTTATGGGAATGGGAGCGTCGGAGGTCACCGTATGCAGGGTTACCTGGATCGTGGCTCCGTTGGGCGGCTACCTGGTTGACGGCACGTTCTCCCTCCCCACCGACAGCGCGGAGTACACGACTTTTCGGGTGGGGGTACGCGACGGCTCGGAGGGCGATCCGGGCGAGGTTTTCGTAAAGCTGCTGAGGGGTGGGACCACCGATGGGGAAATGGTATGGTTCCCCCCGCCCGGACCCGACTACTTCCCGGAGGAGGGAGAGGTTGGTCCGGAGGGCTTTCTCGATTACGAGTTCCTTCTGGACCGCGAATCCTTCGAGGCTCTAGAGACCGACTTCGGAGGCCGAAGCCGGTGAAGGTCTTCCGGGCGGCGATGATACTACTTTCGCTCGCCTCCCAGGCTGCGGCGCACGAGGCCTCGCAGGGCTCCTGGTCGGGCGGTCCCTCCGCCGGGTTTCCGGTAAGGGCCTGGTCGTCCTCCTTCCGGTCCTCCAACCACGTCAACTGGTGGACGGACGACTCGGAACTCACTCTGGGTTACTCCCCGGAATGCATAGGCATACAGGCCCGGGGGGAGGGAGCATCGCAGCTGCTGGCCTTCGACGTGGATTCCGACGGAGACGTGGATATCACCGCCCTGGAGCTCAGGGGGAACATCACCTGGTTCGAGAACCTGGGAGCCGGGCGTAGCTTCGTGATCCACTCCCTTCGTACCTTCGATGCGTTCGGGCCAGACATGGTGGTCGAGGTGGACATGGACTCCGACGGAGACCTGGATATGGCCGCCTGCTCCCGGGCCTCCGAGTCCCTGGGGATCTACTGGCTGGAGAACACGGGGTCGGATCCCTGGCCGGTCCATGCGGTGTACGACTCGGGAGGGGGCTGCGGATGGGTGGACGCCGGGGACATCGATGCCGACGGTGACCCGGACTTGGTTGCCGCCTTCCCCTCGGAGGGAGCCCTGGTCTGGATGGACAACCCCGGCGCCGCCGAAGACGAATGGGCCGAGCACCGGATCGAGGTCGATCTAACCGCGCCCTGGTGCGTGCGAGCGGTCGATCTGGAGGGCAACGGCTCCATGGAGATACTGGTAAGCGACTTCGACACCCACCGGATCCTGCTGCTGCGTCCTGAAGGCTCCGGCTGGCGGAAGGAGTTGCTGGGAGAGTGTCCCGGCCCTTCCTGCCTTACCCAATCCGACTTGAACGGGGATGGGATTATCGACGTACTGGCCTGCTCCTCCTGGGAAGACCGTCTATACCGTTTCTCCAGGACCGGCGGCGAATGGTTGCGAACGGAGGTGGCAAAAGGAATCGTAGCCCCCGAGCACGTGGGGGCGGCCGATCTGGACGGCGACGGGGACCCGGATATCTTCGCCTCCTCCAGGGTGGGCAACGAGGTGTCCTGGTGGGAGAATCTCGGTACCAGGAGCTTCGCCCTCCACCGGGTCGGCATGCAGCAGGGGTGCTCCTGGGTATGCGCCGCGAACATGGACTCCGACGACCGACTCGAGCTGGCTACGGCATCCATGGCCGACGGCTCGCTTTGCTGGTGGAACCTCTTCGACCACGCGTACTCGGGAAGGCTGGACTCGGAGATACTTTACCTGGGTGGAGACCCGGCTATGGGGATGGTGGAATGGACTGCCCGGAAACCCCCGGGAACATCGGTGGAGGTGCAGGTGAGAATCTCTCCGGACCGGCTGCGCATGGGCGAATGGCACACCCTTTCCTCTTCACCCGCAGAGATCGATCGGTTGTTCTTTCCCGGATGCGCATACCTGCAGTACAGGATTCTGCTGGGGACCGATAACAGGCGAGTCAGTCCGTTTTTCGAGGAGATCAGGCTGGGTTATTCCGACTCTCCCTTCCTCTAGGAATTACCTCCTTCGTCCGGGGGCTCGGCCGTCTCCTTAGCCCTCCGCCATTCCTCCTCCATCTCCTCCAGGCTGGCGTCCCGAAGCGATAGTCCTTTTTGGCGCAATCCCTTCTCCATCAGATAGAAACGGCACATGAACTTGCGGTTCGCCCTCCTGAGGGCCTGCTCCGGCTCGAACCCCGAGAGGCGGCAGTAGTTCACCAGGCTGAACAGCAGATCACCCAGCTCTTCCTCCTGCCGGCAGGAGCTCTCGCTCTCCAGCGACTCCTCGAACTCCTCCAGCTCCTCCATCAACTTGTACCGGGCCCCCTCCGGAACCGGCCAGTCGAAGCCCACCTCGGAGGCCCTCTGCTGGATCCTCCAGGCCAATTGCAGAGCGGGCATGCTGGAGGGGATGGAGTCGAAAAATCCCTCGAGGCGCTTCTCGGACGCCTTTATGGACTCCCACTGCCTTTCCACCTGCTCCGGCGTCAGCTGGTCTCCGTCGCCGAAAACGTGGGGATGCCTTCTCACCAGCTTGTCCCGAATGCTTCCGGCTACGTCGGATACGTCGAACAGCCCCCTTTCCCCGGCGATGGCCGCCATCATGAGCACGTGTAGAAGAAGGTCTCCCAATTCCCCCCGTAGGGCGTGCCAGTCGCCATCCTGTATGCTGTCGGCTACCTCGTAAGCTTCCTCCAGCATGTAGGGTCGCAGCGAGGAAAGGGTCTGATCCCGGTCCCATGCGCATCCCTGCGGCCCCCGCAGCCTGTCCACAACATCCAGCAGCTCGGAGAGCGCCTCAAGCCTGTCAGCCATGGATGGCGCCCTCCCCCAGCGATTCGGCGGCCTCCATGAACATCTCGGTGAGGGTGGGATGGGGATGCGGGTGACCGGCAAGCTCCGTTGCCGTCGTACCGGCACCCAACACGGCTACCGCCTCTCCGACGAGGGAGCTGGCGTCGGCTCCGACTATCTGGACTCCCACCGCCACGTCATCCGCCTCCCGGCAGATAAGCTTCAGGAAGCCGTCCGTCTTTCCCATTCCCACCGCCTTGCCGTTGGCCATGTACCTCGCTCGGCCCACTCGGACCGGAATGCCCCGATCCTCGCACTCCTCCTCTCCCGGTCCCACTACCGCCACCTCGGGATGAGTGAAGATACAGGCGGGCATGGTATCGGGATCCACCGTTCTTCGGCCCGAGCCGAACATGTGATCCACGGCGGCCAGGGCCTGAGCGCTGGCCGCGTGCGCCAGCTGCCACTTGCCCGTCGCGTCACCGGCGGCGTAGACCCCGGGAAGGTTGGTTCTGCAATGCTCATCTATGGAGATGCCTTCTGAGGTATGGTCCACCCCGGCCTGCTTTAAGCCCAGGTCGTCCACTCTGGGCCATCTTCCCACTGCCACCAGGAGCCGGTCGGACTCTATTCGGTCGCCTTGCTCCAGAACCACGGCAGCGGCATCGGTGTTCACTTCCACGCTCTTGGCGGGGCTCTCCGTCAGAACCTCCACCCCCAGGCGCTTCAGCCCCTTGACCACCACCCGGGTAACGTCGGGGTCCACCCCGGGCAGTACGTCCGGAAGCATCTCCACTACGGTCACTTTCACATCCAGGGCGGCGAATATCCCCGCAAACTCGCAACCTATCACGCCTCCGCCCACCACGGTCAGGCTCCGGGGCAGCTCCGTCCACGCCAGAGCCTCGGTGCTGGTCGGAACTCCCTCCACTGAAAAGGGGCCGGGAAGGGCGGGACGTGACCCCGGCGACAGGAGAACCCTGGATGCCTTGACCCGCGTTCCGTCCACATCCACCACGTCGGGGGCCACCAACTCTCCGTGGAGCTTGCGGACCTCCACCCCCAGCTTCTCCAGATGGCCTTCCACTCCCTTCCTCAGCCGGCGGGTTACCTTATCCTTCCGCTTGGCCAGGGAGGAATAGGAGAACTCCATGGATCCTTGCATACCGAGCTTCCGCGCCTGACGCACATCCTGCAGAAGCCGGGCCGAAGCCCACAGGGCCTTGGTGGGTATGCACCCCACGTTCAGACAGGTTCCTCCCAGCTCCCTCTCCTCGACCACCAACACCTTCTTACCCATCTGGGCCGCCCGGATGGCCGGGACGTATCCGCCCGGGCCACCGCCGATTACTACCAGATCGAACTCTTCCATGCTCTTTCCCCCGTAGTTTGTGCGAAGGATGGAGGCTGCTTACTGACGGTGATGAAGCGAGCTTTTATGATAAACTTCGACCTGAGGGAAAGGAAGGACACAATGGCCTGGCTCTTGGTTCTTGCAGTCTTGTTTCTAGGCCTGGACTACGAGGAGGAGACCACGAAACTACACGTGGAGATGGGTATGGCCTACATGTCCCAGGGACTCCTGGAACGGGCCGAGGCGGAGTTCGCCACCGCCCTGGAGAGCGGCGTCTCATGCCCGGAGGCGTTTCTGGGCCTGGGAATAATAAAGGCCAGAAAGGGCGACCTGGTGACGGCCTGCAGCTTTCTCCGGGAGTTCATGGAACAAAACCCGGAGGACCACAGGGGACCCCTGGAGCTGGGCAGGATCCTGCTACGGGTCGACAGCGCCGAAGCGGCCCACGAGATGGCGAACGAGGCCTATCTTCTCGCGCCCTCCCTTCCGGAAACCTGGTTGCTGATGGCCCGTACCTCCATCGCCTGCGTGGACTCGACCCAAGCCCGTCGGTGGCTGCTTAAAACGATAGACCACGGCGGGGATACGGGGCTTCAGGCCAGAGTGATGTTGGGCTCCATGATGAGAGGCAAGGGGGAGCTGAGCGAGGCCCGGGACGTTCTCATCCCGGCCGCTCGGGCCGACTACCCCCCCGCCTACTGGGGTCTGGCCAGGGTCTACCTGGCATGGGAAGACTACATGAGGGCGTCGGACAACATGAATAGGTACCTTTACCTCTCGCCCGATGGTCCCTGGAGCGACTCTGCCAGGATGGTTCTGGACGAGCTGGCCTCCGAGGGTCTCTACATGACCGAGAGCGGGTCCGCCTTCGAATGAGGATATACAGCGACACCTTCGAAGCGCTGGTGAACAAGGCGATAAATCTCACCAACGATTTCCGGGGCGAGTTCCTGGACGTCCGCCTGGAGCAGAGGCACGTGCTCGATCTGGTCCACGCCGGCAGAAACGTAGAGAGCTACGGCCCCGCCTTCGACGAGGGCGGTTTCGTACGCGTGCTCAGTGGCGGCAATTGGGGTACCGCTTCCTTCACCGGTCTCGAACAGCTTAGTTCCTCGCTGGAACGGGCAATCGCCAGGGCGGAGGACATCACCGGGGGCCCACGAATCCAGCTGGCGGCGGGAAGCGGGTTGGTGAAGACGGTGGGCCGCCCCTCGGTGGAGCCCCTGTGCGACGTTCCCATGAAGGAGAAGGCGTTTCTCTGCCGCCGTTACTGTGACCTTATGGCAGCGGCGCTTCCCGACGTATCCTCCAGGGTCTATTACAGGGAGATCGAGAGGGAGCGGGTCATACTCAGCTCGCTGGGAACCCGGGTCAGGGAGCACGAGAGCATATGCGGGATGAGCTTGGAGATGACCGGTGGCGAGCACGCGACCTCGGTCTCCCGGGCATTTTCCCACAGGGGAGGCTTCGAGTTCGTAAGACACAGGGAACGGCTTATAGAGGAGATGGCGGAGGAGCTCTCCGGCCGGGACACCGACCGCAGCATAACCCCGGGCGAGTACAGGGTTCTGGTCGACCCCGAGCTGGCGGGAATACTTACCCACGAGGCCTTCGGTCACCTGAGCGAGGCCGACTTTCAACGGGACAGCCCCGCCCTGGAGGATCTTCTGGAATTGGGCAGGCAGGTCGGTCCACCCAGCGTCAACGTGGTGGACGACGCTACGATGCAGGACATGCCGGGAAGCTACGACTTCGACGACGAGGGAGAGCCTGGGCAGTCCACGACTCTGGTCTCCGGGGGCAAGCTGGTGGGAAGGCTCCACTCCCTCCAGACCGCGGGTGCGGAAGGCTCTAGGAGCACAGGTAATGGCAGGGCCGTCGATTTCCGTAAACCGCCGGAGGTTCGCATGTCCTGTACCTACCTCGAGCCCGGCGACCTGGACCTCGAATCCATGCTGGCTCTTATGGACGAGGGTCTGTACCTGCGGGGAGCCACGGGCGGCACGACCGACATGGAGCGCTTCAGCTTCACCTCCGAGGCGGCATACATCGTAAAGGGGGGGATGGTCCGGGACCCGGTCAGACCGGTTACCATATCCGGAAGCGTTTTCGACGTTCTGGGATCGGTCCGGGCCCTGGGTGACGAGCTGTCCATGTTCAGCGGAATCGGGGGCTGCTCCAGGGGCGAGGATCACTATCTTCCGGTAAGCTTCGGTGGCCCCCACGTTCTTCTGGGAAGTGTATATGCGGGCTGACCCGGAAGCCAACCTGGGCCGGACCGAGGAGATCCTCGACCTGGTCCGGGATGTATCCGACTCCTCCGAGGCTCTGGGCACGTATCTGCAGGAAAACACGGTAAGCATATCCAAGACCGGTATAACCAAGGTCCACAGCGCAACGGAGGATCTGCTCAGCCTGAGGATTTTCCGAAACGGCAGAATCGGTATCGCGGGCACCGCCTCCGGAGATTTGGAGACCCTGGCCGAGCTGGCCATGGCCTCGTCCAAGTTCGGCCGCCCCGCGACCTTCGACCTGCCTTCTTCGCTCCAGCCGTCCTCGGTCGAGCTGGTCGACCCGGAGCTGGCTCCGATCGGGCCCGAAGATCTTCTAGATCGTCTGAGAGCTTTCAGACAGGATGTACGCGACGTATTCCCTCACGGATCAATGGATGGAAGTCTAAGCCTTCATCGAAGATCGTTCCGTCTTGCCAACTCCGAAGGCCTGGACGCCGATTATGAAAAGATGTTCGTCGAATGGAACCTGAGGGTTTCCGTCCCCACCGGCGAGGGCACCGTGAGCATAGCCACCACCGGCTCATCGGGAAGCTGGCAAGAGGCCCTTCCCGATCCCGACCGGATCCTTCCCCCATCGGAATGGCTGGCTTTGGCCCCTCCGCACCATCCCCCCGGCGGTACGCCCGTCGTACTGTCACCGGAGGCCTTCTCCGTACTTCTCCAGGGCTTCCGGGCCGGAGTAAGCGGCAGCTCCCTGGTCAGGGGATACAGCCCCCTGGCCGGCTCGGTGGGTCGGGCTATCTTCAGCGACCTGCTGACCGTAAACGACCGGCCGCTTTTGAACTACGGGGCGGCATCCGCTCCCTTCGACGCCGAGGGAACGGCGACCAGGGACAAGGCACTGGTGGACCGGGGAAGGTTCACGGGCTTCATCTTCGACCTGGCCACCGCCTCGGAGGCAGGAGAGGCCTCTACCGGAAACGCCGGCAGGAACTACAACGACCTGCCCGAGCCGGTCTGCACGAATCTGTTGGTCGAGACCGGCGAGCACACCCCGGAGGAGATGCTGTCCGCCGCCGGGGACTGCGTCCTGGTGGACCAGATCCTGTCCGGGGGAACCAGCAACGTGCTCAGCGGAGACTTCAGCCTGGACGCGAGTCTGTCCTACGTATGCCGTCGGGGCACGGTAGAGGGAAGGGCCGGAAGACTGCGGGTAACCGGCAACGTATACCGCGCCTTGAGCCGGATCTCCATGGTGGGGCGGAAACGTCACCTGGTGGGGCAGGACAGCCTGCCCTACGTGGCTGTGGAAGGTCTGGATGTATTCTGACCTCTGCCCATCACGATTCTCCACGGCCGACCGCCACCCCATAGGAAAACGGCGATACCGAAGGCCAGAGCCTCCACCAGGGTTATCCAAAGACGGGCAGCTATGGAGAGCAACTCGGCCTGTCCCGGACCGACCGTGGGCGCGCTGAGCGCGACCAGCCATGAGAGTGTAACCTCGCGCACGCCCAGACCGCCCGGAGCGAACACCACTATGAAACCGATGACCATGGCCATGGGAAAGACGAACATTCCGGGATACAGGGGAAGGTCGGTTCCGAAGCTCCAGGCCAGTAGCACGAAGGCCAGGCCCTGGGTCAGGAAAACAAGCAGATAGATAGGCAGCAGCCTTACTACGTTGAAGAACCCGGGGTCCTCGCAGCTGAGGGTCTTTCCGGTGATCCTGCCTACGAATCGCAGAGTGCGGCGGAAAGCGGTAGGATGGGCGGTTAGAACCAGGGCTCCTGCGGTGACCGAGACCGCGACCAGGCTGAGTACCCTTCCCATCCCCAGATGGTCCGCCGCCACCGGAACCAGCGGCAGCGCCACGATCATCGAGCCGGAAACTATGAACAGTGATTCCAGAACCATGGCATGACTGGCCTTGGTCGCCGACAATCCCAGGGTCCTGGTCAGGCCGACCTTTCCCACGGCGGCCCAGACCTTTCCCGGAACGTACTTCCCCACCTGGGTGAGGAAATGTATGGCGAAGGCCTGACCATAGCTGACGGGACAGCCTACGATGCCGGAGACCATCATCCAGGAGAGCGCGGCCAAACACATGTGAACCATCAAGAGCGCCATGGATGCGGCGAAAAGCCATGGCTTGAAACTCAGCAGGGCGGACAGGCTTCCCGCTCTGGTCAGCCCCTGGTGGAAGGACCTGGCCAGATAGACCAGCGCCACCGCCGCCAGCAGAACTCCCAGAACGTTGAAGAGCTTGTCGAGGCGCGAACGTTTGTTGCTGCCTTCGCCCAAGCGGATCTCCCTCCAGGGGTGTTGCCCAAGGCCCGGCGACGATTGACCAATCGCCATTGCCCGCGTCGAATATGGTGAGGAAGCTTCCCTCGGCCAGCCGGTAGGGCTTAATCCAGAACGCTTACCCTGCTGTTCTTCTTCTGTCCGTCGTTGTCTCCGCGCTCATCCTTTACGAAGCCCACGAAGAAAGGGAGGTTGGCGGTGTCCAGTATGGCGTCCAGCATCTCGTCGGAAGGCTCGCCCTTGGATCGGAAGACCTCTACCAGCCTGGCCGGGAAGAGATTTCTTCTCTCCTCCTCGCTCTTCTGGGAGTCGTTGCGCCATTGCTCCGGATCAGACATGCGAATGAGCAGTCGTCTGGCCTCCTGCTCTTTGGCCGGTATCTCGGCACAGATTGTTCGGGCCTCGTCGGAGCTTACCAGCTGGACTAGCTGCCTACCCAGCAAACGGGCGGTAAGAACCTTTCGACCGAATAGCTCGTGTAGCGAGCGCAGCCGCTCCATCAAGGTATCTCTTGCCTCTCCTACCTTGTCCTCAGCCATTGCCCGATCCGCTTTCGTGATAATCCCCGGAGGCCGGGGAGGCGACCTCCCGCAACGTCCATCCGAAGCTCTCTCCGCCCAGCCGGCTTTTTATCCTCTCGGTACCGGGATAGCATCCTGCCAGAACACTGACTCCCGAGCCGTCGCGGTCGAAGTCACGTACCAGGCAGTTCCTATAGAGCCAGTTGAGGAACTTCCCGCCCGGCCTTTCCATGGACAGCTCGAACCATTCCAACCGCCGGTCCCTGTGCATCCTGATGGCCTTCAGCAGCTCGTCCAGGCCTTCCCGCCGGGTCGCCGAAACGGCTATTCCGGTCCTGGGAGGCAAGTCCTTCCGGGCCAGGTCCATCTTGTTCCACACCAGCAGGCGGGGGATATCGCCCGCTCCTATTCTCTCCAGGGTTCTGTATACGGTAGCCAGACGAGTCTGTCTATCCTCTCTGGATCTGTCGCTCACCACCAGGAGAAGACCCGCCGTCCTGACGTTGGCCAGAGTAGCCTCGAAGCTTGCCACCAGTGTTTCGGGCAATCTTCTGATGAAGCCTACGGTGTCCGATATCAATATGTGATCGTCGTGCCCCAGCCTGAGCTTCCTGGATACCGTGTCCAGGGTGGCAAACGGTTTGTCAGCCGAGTATACGCCCGCGTCACAGAAGGCGTTCATCAGGGTGCTCTTGCCGGCATTGGTGTATCCTACGAGGGTAACCCGGTACAGGTTCCCACGCCTTTCTCTGCGAACCTCGCCCTGCAGCTTGGTCTTATCCAACTGGGACTCCAGGAGACGGATCCGGGACCTCGCCCTCCTTCTGTCTATCTCCAGCTGGGTCTCACCCGGGCCCCTGGTGCCTATTCCCGCTCCCAGACGGGAGAGGTGATGCCACTTCCGGGTCAGGCGGGGCAGAGCGTAGCGGAGCTGTGCCAGCTCGATCTGAAGCTTGGCCTCTTTTGTCCTGGCCCTGGTCGCGAAGATCGCAAGGATTATCTCCGTTCGATCCAAAACTTTGCAGTCGGTACTCTCCTCCAGCTTGGCCACCTGTCCCGGAGAAAGGTTGTGGTCGAACACCAGCGTGGATACACCCAGCTCTCGGGCGGCAGAAGATACCTCTTCCAGCTTGCCACTGCCCACGTAGTACTTGGGATCGGGAGCAGTCCTCTTCTGGGCGAAAGTCTCTACCACCCGGCCTCCGGCGCTTTCGACCAGGGCCTTTATCTCTCTCAGGGAATCCAGCTCATCCCAGGGCCCGGAGGACACCCGGACGAGTATTACTTCCTCCGGAGCGACAATCCCGGCACTCAGCGTCTTTTGGGGCTCGATCATTTTCCGGGGAGCATCCTCTCAGTCTTCCTCCTGCTCCGCCTCCTGGGCCGTTTTGGCCACCCTGCGGATCATGGACTTCGCCGAAGAGACCTTGATCTCCTTCACCAGAGCCACCTCTCCGGCAAGAACCCCCACAGCCTCGGAAAGGACCCGCTTCTCGGAGGGATTCATCTTGCTGTTGATCGACCGGGCTATGATGTCCCTCACCGCTTTGGCGACCTCCCCGGGATCACCGGAGTGAACCCGCTCCTTGAGGGTCTCTATTCTGCGCCTCCAGTCTTTGGGAAGCTCCTCCGCCTTTTCGGAGAGAACGTCCAGCGCTTCCTGCATGGACTTCTTATCCACAACGAACCTCAGGTCGGTCTTCTCCACAGAATCCGTCGGCAGAAGTATGCCGGCGTTACCCACCATCAGCTTTATCACCACGCATTCGGTTGGTTCGCCGGAGATGCTTTTTACAGCTATCTCGGTTATCACGCCTGCGCCGTGTATGGGGTGGACAACTTTATCTTTAGGAGAAAATCGCATAGAACCTCCCATGGCTCCGATATGCGTTATTGCCAGCGTAATCAGATGTGTTCATCAGCTTCCCAGCAGAATCCAGATATCAGGAACGGGGATTCCCGACGGTGGGCCTTCCACCGACGGGGATAATGCCTGGAGCAGAGAGCGGATCGACTCTTCGGTCTTGACGCAGACTTCTATGCCCGGCCGATATAGAAAGGCCGTGCTGTCCATAACCGCCTGCATGCCCAGCTCCGGATTCGGCTGGCTGTCCCCCTTTCGGGTCTGCACCACCTTTAGCAACCATTCCCGGTCATCGTGAGTCAGGCTTCTTCCATCAACAACGGAGGACACCCATTGCGAGGGGGGAAGACCCTCCAGGGTATACTGCAGACCCTGGTTTATCACCTCTACGTAGATTGTGCCCGCCGGTGCCACCGGTTCGGCAAGAAATCCCTCGTTGATCCCGGCGTAGCTGAGGTCCCTCCCCAGGACCAGGCTGACGTCGACCGGAAGAACACTGAGGGAGGAGTCGGCGGAGGTTATGCTCCGTACCAATGGCCATTCCGGCTGCTCGCTAAGGGGTCTTCGGATGTCCCGGCGACGAACCAGCAGCAGAGAGTCGTCCAGGACCTCGCCCCCGTAGGAAGGATAGACGTGCGAATAGTCAGATAGGAAGGACCCCCTGTACTCCCGGGCGTTCCCGGCCGTACCGGTCATGTTGGAAAGCCATATGGTAACCACATCGCTGCTCACGCTTACCTCCACGGGGCCGGGACCGGTATCCGCTACCTCACCCGAATCGACGACGGCTTCACCTCCGGCCCCCGAGGTATCCTCCACCACGAGTCCGCTCACGTCCTCCGGCCCCGAGGAGCCGTCGGACCCATGGAAGGGCCATATCACGAACACCGCGGCGGCCACTATGGCCAATAGCACCACCACCCACAGGGCCGTTCTCTTGCGGGGCTTCTTCCTGCGTGGCGGACCGTAGGCCACCTTTCGGCCGTCGAACCCGGAACCTTCGCCGCCGGCCTCGCGGTCTCCCCTTTCCGGCGGCCCGCCCGGGGCGGGTTTGGCGCTCGGGGCGTAAACGGATCGGGAAGGACTCTCCAGAAAGCTCTCGATCTCCTGGCTCAACATGGAGAGATTGGGGATCCTTGCTTCCGGCTCGGCGGCAACCAACTCCTCCAAAACGGTTCGGGCCTGCTCGGACAGCTGGTTCCACTTCTCTATCTGGATGTCCCGATCATCGCTCCCCGCTATCATCCTGAACAGGAACGTTCCCAGAGCGAACACCGAGCTCCGGGGATCTGTGGTTCTGGTGCCCACGCTCTCCGGCGCGGTGAACGGAAGGTCTGGATTGCCCCGGGCGCCGGCCAGCATCACGGTCTCTCCCTCTCCCGTGACCAGCACGTTCTCCGGCCCCAGGTATCCAGGGACCATACCGCTCTCGTGCAATCGATACAGAATGGGGATTAGGTCCAGAACGATACGGAAGGCCTTTTTCTCCCCGTACGGTCTTTCCCGGATATCCTCCAGAACGACTCGTCCGGAGTGCGGTTTGAATATTCTCAGCGATACGCCCTTTACCTTCTTGCAGGCCAGGGGTTGGGTCACTCCCCTTACCGATGGCCACTCCGGATCGGGCCGGCCCTCGTCGGGAATCAGCTCGGCCAGGTACTCCCTGTCCTTTCCCCTGACCCTCGCCAGGAGATAATCGTCAACCTCCAGCACGATTCGCTCCACCTCGGCCAGGGACGACAGTTTGTCAGAAAGCACGGTTCTCCACCGAGTAGTTGGGCGATTCTTTGGTAACGATGACGTCGTGGGCGTGGCTCTCCTTCAGGCCGGCGGCGGTTATCCGTACGAACCGGGCCTTCCGGGGTATCTCCTCCACGCAGGCCGCACCGACGTAGCCCATACCGGCTCTGAGACCACCCACCAGCTGGACTATATAATCCGCCAGTGCTCCCTTGAAGGGCACCATGCCCTCGATTCCCTCCGGGACCAGCTCCTTGGCGTTCTTGTTCTCCTGGAAGTATCTGTCGGCGCTGCCCTTCCTCATGGCCCCTATAGATCCCATCCCCCTGTATATCTTGAACTTTCTTCCCTTGTATATCACGGCTTCTCCGGGGCTCTCGGATATTCCCGCGAACAGGCTGCCTATCATCACGCAGCCCGCTCCAGCGGCCAGGGCCTTGACTATGTCTCCGCTGTACTTGACGCCTCCGTCGGAGACCACGCTAAACCCGGCCTTGGAGGCGGCGGTGGCACATTCGTAGACGGCCGAGACCTGAGGGCATCCCACCCCGGAGATGACCCGGGTGGTACAGATCGAGCCCGGGCCGACTCCCACCTTGACCACGTCGGCTCCGGCCTCCAGCAGACTCTGGGTTGCCTCGGCCGTAACCACATTTCCGGCCATGAGCAGCACGTCTGGAAACTCGGATCTCAGTTCTCGGGCGGTGTCGATGACCATCTTGGAATGACCGTGAGCGGTATCCACGACCACACAGTCGGCTCCCGCATCGACCAGTGCGGCGGCCCTATCCAGGCCTGCCTTTCCAACACCGACGGCCACGCCCACCCGCAACCTGCCCCCGGAATCCTTGCAAGCGTTTGGAAAGGCCTTTGCCTTGTGAACGTCCTTTATGGTCACCAAGCCCTTGAGACGCATCTGGTCATCCACCAGGGGCAGTTTCTCCAGACGATGTCTTCTCAACAGGGCCAGAGCGTCCTCGAGGTCCGTATCGGGCGGGGCGGTCACCAGCTTCTTCGCGGGAGTCATCAGCTTCTCGACCGGGCAGCCCAGGTTCTCTTCGAACTGGTAGTCGCGGTTGCTCAGCATGCCCACCAGAACCCCGTCCCTGAGGACGGGGAAACCGGATACCCCTTCATCCTTGGCCAGCTGGAAGGCCTCCCTGATAGTGGCTCCGGCCTTCAGAACGATTGGATCGACTATGACCCCGCTCTCCGCCCTCTTTACCTTCCTGACCTGACGGACGTGCTCCTGCAGATCCATATTCTTGTGTATCACACCCATGCCGCCCTGCTCGGCGATGGCGATGGCCATGTTCTCCTCGGTCACGGTATCCATGGCGGCGCTGAGAATGGGAATGTTGAGTGTGACGTCTTTGCCGAGGTCTACCTTCAGATCGACTTCCTGTGGCAGTATCTCGGAGTATCCTGGAAGAAGCAAGATGTCGTCAAAAGTCAAGGTCTCCCTTGCCCTTAAAGGTTCCATCGCTCTACTCCCGGTGGTAGGCGGACGAATCAGTCCGCCCAATAGATTATCCGACCGCAGGTCGGACAGGTTCTAATGCGCTCGTTTCTGTTAGGGTCGGAGCACATGGCGGTCGGAAGCCTGGTAAGGCAACCGCTGCAGCGGCTCTGAATCGCAGGAACGACGGCGTTGCCGTAACGACTGGCCAAGCGATCGTACCGGGCGAGAAGACGTTTTTCGATCTTGTTGCACAACTCCTTGCGGAGCTGTCTGAGCTCCTTCTGAGCCTCGTCCGGCGACAGACCGAGCTTTTCCTCCTCCTTCCGGATATCGTTCCTGGAAAGGTCGGCGATCATGATGTCCAGATCGTGCAGGCTTATCAGTCTCTCCAGATTCGGGTCCATATCAGCCGCCGTCCAGGAGGTCGAGGTCCAGCAGCTCCGCCAGCTCCGCGCAGTCTTCCGCCGCAAAGATCTTCTCGGCTCCACCGTCCTTGATCCTGTCGGCAAACTGCTTGATCAGCTGGGTATGCTCCTCGGGGCTCTTAGGGGTGACCGGTGAGATGAACAGGATAACCAGCTCTACTTTCTCCTCGGGCCATCCAACGCCTTTCTTGGAGCGACCCAACACTATCTCGAAATCGTCCACCAGGATGCTGCGGCAATGCGGCATCGAGATGGACTCGTGTACGACCGTTGCCCCGGCCTGCTCCCTGGACTCCAGAGCCGTAAGCAGAAGGCTCTTTCGCCTTTCATCGAAGGGCGGAACAATGTCGAGAAGCTCAGCGATTGCAGAGGACCGGTCAGTGGACATGAGGTTCCACTTGCAATAGCATCTGTTCTTCAAAGGATTTCTCCTTTTCAGGTTAGGCGTTAATATAGAGTGTGAGGACTTCTCTGCACAGTGTTTGATGGTACTTCGGAACAGACGGGGGAAACGACTTGAACGGCGAGAGCCTCGAAGGCGGAGAGCTGCTGGTATCCGTGTCCGACGATCGGTTGGCGGCGGTCCTCCAATCTGATGGGGAGCACAGGTTATCGAAGTCGCTTACCGATCTTCTGGGGTCGACCACTGAAAGCATGGCGGAGGATTTCTTAAGCTTCGCGCTGGACAGGACGGGTGAGTATCCGGCCAGGCTGGGGGAGTCGTACCTCCTGTGCACGGTCACCCTTCCCCGGCGGGACGCCCGGTTGCTGGTCGCGGAGCTGGCGAATCCGAAGTCCCTGCAGGAGTACCTGGATCGGGTTTATGGAAGCGAGAACGTTCTATTGGTGCGCCCGGAAGGGTCAGTATGCGCCGCGTCCAGCCATTGCCAGAGTGAGATGACCAAGGATCTGGCCGGTTCCAAGATGGCCGAGATACTCGATTCCTCGTCCTCAATGGCCTTCCAGGACGCCCTGGAGGACTGCCTGGCCGGAAGAGAGACCTATGAGTTCACCGTCAGAACCCGCATGGACTCCGGCCACGGAGGGGTTCAGGTGGTAAGGATATGGCGGCTGGGAGTGCCGGGCAATCTGGTCGCGGTGGCCCTCTCATCCCCCACCCTGAACCTGGCCGACTTCTCTCCGGAGGAGATAAACTTCCTGGATACGGTAATGAGCAACGTGCCCGTCCCCGCCATACGTCTTGGAAAGGACGGCACGGTGGTAAGGGCGAACGAGGAGCTGGTGAGGATAACCCTGCAGGCTTCGGGAAAGCATCCCAAATCGACCAATTACCTGGAATGGATCCATCCAGAGGATAGACAGAAGATGAACGCGCTCCAGGAGAGGAGGAACTCCGGTCACTACGCTCCCATAAAGTACCAGGTAAGGCTCTCCCTTGGCGAAGGTATGGACATACCCTGCGAGGTCACGGCTCTGAGAACCCCCAGCGGCGACGAGACGCTGGCCTTTATCGAGCCCCTGCGGGACCTGCCCGGATACTCCACCCACATTCCCCAGGCTCCGACCAGCCGCCTGGCAGAGCTTCTCGATCAGGCCTCACGTGAGGATATGACCTCCAACCTGTTGGAGCTGATCAGGTCTGGAGTTCACGCCTACGGCGTCCTTCTGGTCAGCAGGGAAAAGACGGTCTCCGCCGGCGAGGTCCCCATAGCCCAGCAGGAGACCCAGCGCAAGCTGGAGAGAACCCGGAGTTGGGAGGAAACCGAGGAGGGAACCTTCAACCTTACGCTTCCCATAAGGCACGAGCGGGGCCTGCAGAATCTCAGGCTCTACGGTCTGCCGTCGGACAACCTCCCCCCCATGGGCAGGTTCTTTCTCAGCCTGGCTCCCCATCTGATCTCCTACATAGCCAGCAGGGAATACCAGGTTTCATTGGCCCGCATACTCGACCAGATATCGAACTTCGTCTCTTCGCTCTCGTCCTCTGAGCAAACTCTGCAGAATATCGCCCAGGGTGTGGCCGCAACTGCGAAGGCCGACATGGTCTTGCTCAGCATAGTCAGGGGCACGGAATCGGTTCTCCAACCTTTGGCCGGATACGGGCTCGAAAGCAGGCTTCCCTCGCTCCCGGTACAGAAGGAGTACGTTTCCTGTTGGTCGTATACCCACGGGGAGATCGCCTACGTGGCGGACATGCCCAGGGACGCCAGGTTCGTCCCTCTGACTCCGGACTCCAAGAGCGAGCTGGGCGTTCCCCTGGTACATCAGGGAAGGATCCACGGATCTCTTCTGGTCTGCTCCAGGAATAGAGGATCTTTCGGAGCTCCCATTCCCGCCGTGTTGCAGGCCGTGGCTTCGTCTATATCGCTTCTGCTTTTCGGAGCCGGAGGGTTCAAGGCCGGTTCGACCCAGGTCAGGGCCACCCGGAGCACATCGGACAGGTTGGAGCTGGAAGCGTTGTTCACCAATCTGGCAGACCGGATTCGAACTCCCATAACCTCCGCCAGAACCAACCTGGACATGGCTCTGGGCGGCAAGCTGGGAGAGCTGAGCGACGACCAGAGGGAAGCGCTGATGTCCATGGACAGGGCCCTGCTGGACATCGCCGAGCAATCCGAGAAACTCCTTACCTTCATGAAGCTGGACCTGGCCGAGGGAGAGATGGACTCCCGGTGGGCTCACCCCTCGGGCGTGATCGAGGATCTGATGACCATTTTCGTGGAGAAGGGAGAGAGAAAGGACGTGGAGATAATTGCCGACCTTCCCGATGAGCCGTTTACGGCGTGTTTCGACAGAAACCGGTTGGAGGCCATCTTGATCAGCCTGGTGGACAACGGTATCCACTTCAACAAACCGGGGGGAAGCGTAACCGTATCTCTGCGTCGGAACGGGAAGTCGTGGGTGCTGGAGGTATCCGACACCGGAAGGGGTATCCCTTCCTCGGCCCTTCCCCACATCTACGACAGATTCTACACCGGCGGCAGCTCCGCCGACACGGTGGAAGGCATGGGGCTGGGTCTGGCCATAGTAAAGAAGTTCACCGAGTCCCTCGACGGGACCATCACCGTATGGAGCCAGGAGGGCCAGGGTACCCGCTTCATACTCAGGTTTCCGATTTCCGGATGATCGGGCCCGGCCGTGGCTGAGACCAGACGGGATGAGACCGTCCGCCGATCGGATCTATACTTCGATCTTCCCCCGGAGCTCATAGCTCAGTGGCCTTCCGAGGATAGAACGGGCAGTCGTCTTATGATCGCTTCGCGGAGCGAGCGGTCGATCCGGTCGGACCGCTTCGCGGACCTGCCGGATTACCTCACCAGTGGAGACCTTATGGTAATGAACGACTCCAGGGTCTTTCCGGCCAGATTGTTCGGCGCAAGGGCCGATACCGGAGGCAAGGCCGAGGTGCTGCTTCTAGAAAGGAAGAGGGAGGACTTATGGAGGGCCTTGGTGAGACCGGGAAAGAGGTGCCGAAAGGGGATCTCGCTGGAGTTCGAAGAGGGTGGACTGTCAGCGGAGATCCTGGAGTCTCTGGGGAGGGGCAGGGCTTTTCTGCGATTCGCGGCTCCGTCCGGAAGGGTGACCGAGTCGATCGAAAGGCACGGATCGGTGCCCCTGCCCCCGTATATCAAAAGAGAAGCGGTGGATCTGGATAGAAGCCGCTACCAGACCGTCTACGCAACACGGAGCGGAGCGGTCGCCGCCCCGACCGCGGGGCTTCACTTCGACGAGGCGATGCTGGATGATCTTAGGGCCATGAGTGTAGAGCTGTGCTTCGTCACCCTCCACGTTGGTCCGGGGACCTTCGAGCCCCTGAGACGTGAAGAGCTGGGGGAGAATAAGCTGGAGCCGGAACGCTTCGAGGTCCGCGGTGAGGAGCTTCGAAAGATCGCCCGGGCGAAATCGGAGGGACGTCGGATAATCGCCGTGGGGACCACCTCGACCCGGGTTCTGGAGACCATCGAGGAGGACCTGCTGCAGGCTTATCTCCATGCAGGGCGCGGACGGGAGGGTGTTTCAGGGCACACCGATCTGTTTATATTCCCGCCCTACCGATTCCGAAACACGGACATGCTCCTGACCAACTTCCATCTGCCGGAGAGTTCCCTGTTGAGCCTTCTGGCTGCGTTCATGGGGTTGGATTTCATGAAGCATGCGTATGCCAAGGCCATAGAGGACAGGTTCAGGTTCTACAGCTACGGCGACGCCATGCTGGTGATATGAGGAACTGGCAGCGGAAGGATCCGATGTCCAGACGACCGGGTGCGGTTACCCTGAGTAAGCTTTCCGGGGCCGGATACGCAAGACTGCTTGGCCTGAGCGGGTTGGAGACCCTGCTGGCTCTGACCTGGAGCTATCTTCTCCACTCCCTGGCCGGACTGCTGCTTTCCAACCAGAACTTTCTGATTCCCCTCTGGTACCTGGCATCTTGTATGATGATTTCACTGCTGGAGAGGTATTCCCGTTTTGGGGACGCCAATCCATTGGGGGCGTTGGGAATCCTTCAGCTTGCCGCAGATGGGGAACGCCCCTGTTTGCCCCGGATCTTCCTCCGGGTCCTTCTCACTCCTCCCTGCCTGCTCGTCCTGACCCTGGGTCTGGCTCCCGCCGGATTCGGCAAGGCCTCGGTGGCGGAATACCTGTCCGGAATCAGGCTGGTCCAGACCGTACCCGCCCTGGATCCCAGGAGCCCGGAGACGATAACCAGTAGGCGCCGCTCCGTTCTGGCCAGGGTCTCCGGTTACGCCTTATTGTCCCTGGCCGCAGCCGGCGTGGTCGCCTCGCTCCCAGAGCCTTCCATTCCCTTGAATCCACGCGTGGTGGTGCGCGGCGCCGCAGATACCGTGGACGGCCCCGACCGGGAGCTCCTGCGCGAATATCTGCAGATGTCGGCCCGGTGCCCCGACAGTATCGAATACCACGTCAGGCTGGCGAGTCTTTACTACCGCAACGATATGCGGCGGGACCTCAGGAACGAGCTCCTTCAGATACGTCGACTCGATCCCCATCACCCGATGCTGCTTCTGGGAGAAGATGTGGACCTGACGTTCGGCGATCTGCTGGTGCACGTAGAGGAGGGTAGTCCGGCAGCGAGCGGGTCGGTGGGTATCGCCGAGGCCACGCCGTTCTACTCCCACTCACCGGGGAACGACAGGCTACTCATAACTTCCCGTCCGGACAGTCAGGTCTCCACCGGCGGTCCCGCACCCGAGGACTCCGTCTACTCCTCCCTGCATCCCGACTCCGCCCTGTCGGAGAAAGCCGATACCGCCAGCGTCGAAGAAGTTTCCCCGGACAGCACCACCACTATCGAGCCGTCGGGGGAAATTCCGGCCGACAGCGCTGCGGCGGGTGATACCCTGCAGCCCGTCCCCACCGACGGCCGGATGCTTGAAGATGCAGAGAGCAACATCTGAGAAAAGGCTCTTAACCCTTGACCACAGCTCAGGCTTGGCCAGAACCGGCGTTCTAAACCTTCCCCATGGCCCGGTTCGAACTCCGGTGTTCATGCCCGTGGGCACCCAGGGAAGCGTCAAAACGATCAGAGGGGCCGACCTTCTGGAGTACGGCTTCGAGCTGGTTCTCGCCAACACTTACCATCTCTATCTACGACCGGGGGTAAGGGCGATAGAGAGCGTGGGCGGTCTTCACGATTTCATGGGCTGGCCCAGGGGGGTCCTTACCGACAGCGGGGGTTTCCAGATCTGGAGCCTGGCCCGTCTGCGCAAGTCCTCCGACGAAGGCTACAGCTTTCAGTCTCACGTGGACGGATCCAGCCATCTTCTGACCCCGGAGAAGGTCGTAGAGCTCCAGCGGGCCTTCGGGAGCGATATCGCAATGGTCCTGGACGAGTGCCTGGAACAACCGAGCAGCCGGGAACGGACGGAGAGATCCCTCGACCGTACGCTGGGTTGGGCCCGAAGATCAAAAGCGATGGGCCCGTCGTCCGGCCAGGCCCTATTTGGAATCGTTCAGGGAGGAACGTTTCCGGATCTAAGGAAGAGGGCCGCCAAGGAACTCTGCGAAATGGGCTTCGATGGCTACGCCATGGGCGGGCTTTCGGTGGGCGAGGAAAGATACAGCACCGTTCGAGCCGTGGCCAGCTCCATCGAGGTTCTCCCCGAAACCAGCCCGAGGTACCTGATGGGAGTGGGCAAGCCCGATGATCTGGTGGATTACGTCTCCATGGGAGTGGATATGTTCGACTGCGTGGTTCCTACCAGGAACGCCCGGGGGGGAAGCTTCTTCGTGCCCGGAGGACACGTCAACATAACCAACGCCAGGTTCGCCCTGGATCCCCGACCGGTCCAGGATGGCTGCGACTGCTACGCCTGCCGGAACCACAGCCGCGCCTACCTCAGGCATCTCTTCCTGGCCGGGGAATGGCTGGGACCCATACTGGCGACCCTGCACAACCTCCGCTACTACGCCAGGTTGATGGAATCCATCAGGAAGGCCATCGATCGGGACGCTTACCATGAATTCCGGCAGTGTTGGCACGAAACGAGAGAGAGCTTCGATTCGGAGACCTATTGAATCCGTTCGATGAGGTGCTGGAGGTGGATATCGCCCGCCTGGGGAACGGGGTCGGGGGCATCGCTCCCCGGGAGGGAAGTCGTACGGTCTTCGTAAGGAGGGCGCTGCCCGGCGAACGGATCAGGTGCACATCCTCCCGCGTGGGTCGAAGACATCTGGAGGCGGAGCTGAAGGAAATCCTCAGCCCCTCCCCCCATCGGGTGGAGCCGTTCTGCCCCTTCTTTCCGGAGTGCGGCGGCTGTTCGCTTCAGCATTTGGCTTACCAGAGACAGTTGTACTGGAAAAGGCAATGGGTGGCCAGGGCCTTTCGGAGGGCCGGTCTGGAGCGGATCGATGTGCTTCCGACCATCGGTAGCCCTCTTATGCAGGGCTATCGGAATCGGGTCTCGTTCGACGTCGTTGACGGCCATCCTGCCCTTCACAGGTACCGCGGCGATCCCCTCCCCGTAGACGACTGCCCGCTCTTGCATCCCCGGGGAAGGAAGCTAATGACGGGCCTGCTGGAAACGGATCTTTCCTCCTGCCGGCGGTTGACCGTAAGAGCTTCGTGCAATACGCCCGACACCATGATCGAGCTCAGGGGAGGGTTACCGGAGATGCCCGGGCGGGTACTGAGGGAAACGACCTGCCTGGCTTCCCGGATCGACGGCAACTGGACCGAAAAGGGTGACAGAATGACCGAAGTGTTGGCCGGCCTGGCCTTCCCCGTTCCTCCGGGCTGCTTCTTCCAGGTCAACACCAAGGCGGCGGAGGTTCTGGTGGAGCAGGTCGTGGAACTGGCCGACGGCGACGGGCCGGTTCTCGACCTGTACGGAGGAATGGGGTGCTTCGGCCTGGCCCTGGCTCGACCCGGGCGGGCGGTCCACGTGGTCGAGAGGAACGTTAGCACCCTGAATGCCGGCATAGAGGCGGTGAAGATGAACGGGATCACAGGGGTTAGCTTCGAGAGCGATTACGCCAGAAGGTTCCTGTCCCGGGCGGTGGCGGAGGACCGTAAAGTAGACACCGCCGTGGTCGACCCGCCCCGGTCGGGCCTGGGCAAGAGGGTGACCCGGCTGCTGGCCAGGCTCTCTCCCCGAACGGTGGTGTACGTAAGCTGCAATCCCTTTGCGTTGGCCAGAGATGTGAAGATACTACATGACAACGGTTACACGGCCGAAGAGGCCAGACCGTTGGACCTATTTCCCCATACGGATCACGTGGAGTGCGTGATCCGTCTGTCCGCCGGCCCGGAACGGAGGAGCAGATGAGAGCGCCAGTTTTGGTCGGGGTGGCATTGATTGCCCTTTCGATATCCAACGCCTTTTCCGCCCTTCCCTTAAGCAGCCCCTCCCACTACTGGGCCTACAGGCTATCGACCCTGGGCCCGGAGGTGGTACCGGGCATCCTGCCACGTTCGGGCTACGGCTACGAAGGACCCTACACGGAAAACTTCCGGGGAATCGTTGCGGCCCTCTCCAGATGCGGCCTGGAGGGCAGGCACGGGATAGCGGGAAGTAGGAAGCCGGGGGAGTTCTTCCTGGGATTGGATGGTCTGGTCACCGCAGAGGTGCTGGACGATACAGACCGGGAGTACAGGGTCGGGACGGCTCTGCGCCTGTTCGCCGGCCTTCCCGCCGGATTCTCGGTACACGAGAGGCTGTCCATCTGGTCCGGCTCGGACGAGCAACCTCCGGAGTTCTTCTCGCCCTTTCATATCGGCGCGGAGAAGGGCAGACACTTCTACGTGGACTGGGGCTATCTGAGATGGCGGGGCGGCTGGGTCTGCGCCTCCATGGGCAGGGTTCCCCAAAGGTGGGGGCCGGGAAGGTTCACCCAGCTGCTTCTGTCCGATAACGCCCCGGGCATCGATATGGTAAGACTGGGGCTAAAGCCGGTCGAATGGCTTTCCTTTACCGGACTGACCGGAAGCATTTCCTCCGACTCGTCCATCTACCTGTCCGCCCACCGCCTGGACTTCTTTCCCCTTCGCAACCTGAGAGCAGGCCTCTCCGAGGCCGTGCTCTACAAGTCCGAGGGGCTGGAGATGGCCTACGTCAACCCGCTGGTCCCTTACTACCTGGTGCAGTGGAACGAGCGGGACGACGACAACGTTCTGCTGGGAATCGATGTGGAGTGGAAGCCCTTCTCCGGTATGGCCCTATATGGAGAGCTGCTGGTCGACGACTTCCAGTATCAGAGTCGATACGACAGGCCGCACAAGATGGGATGGACCTTGGGAGCGGATATGGCGGATGACGGGTCCGGTCTGTGCGGCGCGCTGGAGTACACCAGGATCGACAGGTACGTTTACAGCCAGCGCAAACCCTGCAACTACTACCTTCACGACGGCCGGATAATCGGGTCGACCCTGGGCCCGGACGCTGACAGGTCAACGCTTTCCGTAGGCTGGGTCGAGTTGTGGCCCTTGCTGCTCAAGGGCAGAGTCGAGTACGAGCGACAGGGAGAGGGAACCGTCTACGAGGGATGGCCGGACTCAATCCAATCGGGGGGAAGCTTCCCCTCCGGAGTAGTGGAGCGCACCACCAGGGCCCGGGTGGGGGTTTCCTGGTATCCCTGGCCGGGCCTGGAGCTGCACGGAAGCGGCGGCCGCAGGTGGACCGACAACCATAACCATCTGTCCGGAGCCCGTCTGGAGGACTGGCTCGGTTGGCTGCAGGCCAGGTACAATTGGTAAAGGTGTAACGTAACCGCTCACATCCCGTCTTATCCCATGGAGAAGATGGAATTGTCATCGCCCAAGCGGAAGGGAAACCCTACATGAGCCGAATAGGACTCCGGATGTCAATAGCGCTTCTTCTGCTTCTGAGCACCACCGGGTGCAGCCAACACATGACGGTCAACACCGACAGCTACGCCATAGAAAGTGGAAGCGTGGTGGTAATCGATACCTTCAACGGCGACATCACCGTCAATACGTACGACGGCGACGACCTCAGGGTGGAGGTGGAGAGAACCTCCTGGCGCAGCCAGTCCGAGCTAGACAAGGTGGAGGTAACCGTCTCGGTGGGCGACACCACCTACGTAGAGGCCACCAAGCTGGAGAGAATCGTCGACGTCGGGGTCGACTTCACGGTCAGCATTCCCGAAGACGTAACCGTGGGCCGTCTACAGACCAGCAACGGCGACATAACCGTGAGCGGAGGCGGGGGCGATCTCCTGGCCAGCAGCTCCAACGGGGATATAACCGTGCTCGATTTCGACGGCACATCCGAGCTGTACACCTCCAACGGCGATATCACGGTCCGGGGAGGTACCCTGAAGGGTGCGGACACCTCCAACGGCGACATCGAAGCCGAAATCAGGGCCGTCGAAGGCGACGAGATCATCCTCGAAACCTCGAACGGCGACGTAGTGGTTTACCTGTCGCCGGACTTGAGCGCCGAACTGGTAATGGACACCTCCATGGGCGACATCTCCGTCGAGGGCTTGGAACTACGGGAAGCCAACATATCCGAGACGGAGGGCACGGCCATTCTGGGAGAGGGCGGAGCCACCATCGTACTGGACACCAGCATGGGCGATATAGAGGTACACTCCCTCTAACCCCGAGGGACGTTCCTAGCCTTTCTGGCTTTTTTGGCTTTTCTGGGGGAACGAGCCATCGATTCTTGAACGTCCGGAGATGGTTTTTTAAGTTTTTTGAAAACGTCCCCGGCGTGGTCACAGACAGCGATGGCCATGCACATCCACCGCATCGTGCGCTCCTGTGACGGTAACAAATCCCAGGCGGCCAGGATCCTCCAGTGTGACCCCAAGAAGGTCCAGAAGTACTTGAGGATCTACGAGGAGCTTCTGGAGAGAAAGGGCGATCCCTTCACGTAGAACCTATAGGGAAGGTCGGCTGCCTTGGTGATGCCTATCCTGGCGCTCCGTCCGATACTCCAAACCAACCTTTCCCGGGGAACCAGGATCCCCAGTGAAGAGCCCGTCAGGCTGACTCCGTTGTGCGACAAATCTATTCCCATGGCTTGACACAGCTTTCCAGGCCCGCTGCACAGCTGGGAGAGGTCCTTCCCGCCCCGCGCCTTACTCATCATCTCCAGGCCTTCGCAAGGCTCCATAGCCCTTACCAGCACAGCTTCTCCCCTGCCCTTTCCTCCCGAGCCGACGTTGAAGCAGTGGTGAATCCCGTAGGAAAGGTACACGTACGCCAGTCCGCCCCGGGCGAACATGGGGCGGTTCCTCTCGGTCGGCCCTCCCCAGGCATGGCAGGACGGCTCGCTCTCCATGTAGGCCTCCGTCTCCACCATCACCCCCGAGCGCCGATCCGTTGCGGTGGTATGAACCAGCAAGCAGCCGAGTAACTTACCGGCCAGGGTCAGCGCATCTTCTGCGAACAGCGAAGGCGGGGGCTTTTGCCATGTATCCGGGGGGAGGTGGGAGAACCTTACCTCTTCCGGGCATTCCGAACCTTCTTCTCGTCTTGACATCGTACGGATTATTATGGTTGAATTGACTTCAGAAGGGAGGTGGCAGCATGAAGAACTGCCCGTTCTGCGATCCGGACCCGGAGACCATTCTCTGGCAAGACGAGAACGTCTACATCGTTAGGGACCTTTATCCGGTATCTCCCTCCCACTCCCTGGTGGTCCCATTCCGCCATTTCGCCAGCCTCTTCGACGCCACCCCGGAGGAGCTGCGCTCCATCGTCGAGGCCCTGAGGGCCAGAAGGGACCAGCTGGCCCAAACCCTAACCGTCAACGGGTTCAACATCGGGATCAACGACGGTAGGGCCGCAGGTCAGACCATCGCCCATGCTCACGTGCACATGATCCCCCGCTTCGACCGCGACGTACCCGACCCCAGGGGAGGGGTAAGAGGGGTAATACCCGAGAAGCAGAAGTATCCTGAGAGCGACCCGATAGGGGAGGATCAGTAGTTGTAGGTATAGTGCAGCTCCATCGATGGTTCCAGGTCACCGTGCAGCGTAGACCGGGAGCTGCCCAACATGTACAGCTTATTGCCTATGAAGTACTGGGCGCTGATGGTACCGGGCTCCGATGAGAAAACGTCCCCCTCGTAGGAAATGAACAGGTCAGGGAGCACGTACTTGCCCACGTTTACCTGGAAGCTGGTGGTATCCGACAAAAGCTCGGGGGACAGCTCCAGCGCATCGAATCCTATATCCTCACGGAGGCTCTTGGCCAAGAGCTTGCCCAGATACCCCTGGGCCAGCTCACCCACCCCCGACTCCATGGCTCCCGAATCCAGCTGCTGTAGCTGAGCGTAGGTCAGGCCGGAGGCCAACAGGGCGATTATATCTTCCTGGGCCAGCTCACCGTCGGGCCCGGTACCGGACAGGACCACGTCCGGATTGTCCGGGGGGCCGGTCATCTGTACGGAGATGAGGTAGCTCTTGTGATCCAGAAGGCCCCGGATCCTGGTCTCGGCCAGTATGTACAACCGCAACCTCAAAGGAGTCCCCTGGGCGAACTCCACGTATCCCTCCGTGATATCGAACGACTTCTGCAACAGATAGACGTTTCCCCTCCTGACGGTCAGCCGCCCGGAGACGGTTGGTATGCGGTCCTGCGTAAGTACCACCAGATCGGCGTACAGCTCGAGGTCGGCCATCGGATTCCTGAACCACAGGCCACGCTCGCTGGTAAGGGCGATCCTCAGGTCGAAAGGAAGCTCCGGGCCGGACGAGCCCCCCGAGCCCTCGGACGAGGGTGGTACCCCCACGAAACCCTCCTTAACGATCAGGTCGCCGGTTATCTCCGGGCGCTCGCTTAACCCATGTCCCCCGGAGGATATCCTCCCATCCAGGATAACGTCGGCGAAGGAACCCAGGATGGTCCTGAAATTGTCGAAGTCCACTCCCATGTAGTAATCCCCGATACGAGGAGAGGGGAAGTGACGGACCACGTCCACCATGGCCTGCGCGGTTAGGATCCCGTTGCTCTCGTCACCGGAGGTCAGAGACAGCCTGGCGGAGTAATCGCCTTCGCTGGGGTAACCGTAGAGCAGGTTCACGGTTACGTTAGGCAGCATATGGTCCATGGTGGTGATTATCATCTGTCTGGCTTGGGCTACCGCATGAAGCTCGAACTCGGGCTCGTCCTGCTCGTTCCTCCAGTACTCGGCATGGGCGGAGATACTCGCTCCCCTGGTTTTGATGGGTATGGGGAGGGCGTAGAAGAGCCAGTCACCTATATTGCTCAGCTCCAGCTCCATCCAGGTTAGGTCCGACAGGGCGGGAATCAGCCTGCCCCTGTTCCAGAAATCTCTGGCTCCCAGCCTGATCCCCGATCTCACTCCGTCCGTCCAGGAGTACACGCCCTCCACCACCAGCATGGAGTCGCTCATGGAGGCATCCATGGTCAGACTATCGGATATGTACGGCCCGAACGCGGGGGAAACCACCCTACCGCGCAGAGAGGCGGAGAGCGCGCCGCGAGGCCTGGACGCGGACAGGCGGAAGTCCCCCACCCCCGCGATGCCCCTCAAGGGCCTTACCACCCCGCCCAAACCCGAAAGATCGAGGTTGTTTACCTTCAGATCGGCCCCCAGCGAGTCTCCCGGGCCGATGACCGCCGAGCCTTCCACCCAGCCATGGGGAGTCATCACCCACAGGGAATCCAGTCGGACGAAGCCCGAGGTCATCAGGCCAGACACCTTTCCCTTCGTAACCAGAATGAGCTTCGACCTGCCTACGTGCAGCTCTTCAAGCGCGAACCTAAGGCTGTCGCCCAGGAGCGACCGGGCGGTCATGTCGGCTCGGTATCCATCCTGCTCTTCCAGCGAGAGCCCGGAGATGAAGGCGCTGTCCTGATCCAGCCGGAAGGTGCCGTTCAAAGCCAACTCTCTTCCACCCACCCTCAGAACGGGAATCTCCAGAGTGGCCTCTGCGGTTCGGGAGCCGGACGAGATACTTGCCCGGCCCTCCAGCTCTGCATCCTCCAGCTCCAACGGACCGATTACCAGTCCGGAGACCAGGAGGTTACCGGTGCCCGAGACCTCCTCCCTGTCCCCTTCGATCTCTGCGCTGAGCCTTACGGTCCGCAACTCCTCGATACTTTCCAGCCGCAGTATCCGCACCATGCTCTCTCCGTCCAGCAACGCCTGCAGCGTCCCCTGGTAACCGTGCGGAAGACCGTCGGGCCCGATGCGTCCCCTCAGATCCATCCGCACCCTGCCCTCCGGAATCTCGACCGTTCCGTAGCAATTCCAGCCGCTTCCCTGCATTCCTCCCCTCACGTCGGTGGAGAGCACCCTGATCGGACCGACGATGCTGGAGTCCATTCTAAGGTGCACGCTCAGGTTGCGGGGACCGTCCAGGTTCCCCGTAGCGGATACGGTGGCCCAGCCGGTACAGTTTCCTTCGGGCATGCTCTCCGTAAGCGATCGGGGATCGAGGTGGTCGAACGACAGATCCGCACTCCCCCGCCATGCCAGCTCATCCAGGTCGAGAGCACCGCTGAGGGTGGCGTAAAGACCCGACCGGCTCGCCTGCAAACCGAACACCTCCACGCTGTCGGTCGACAGCCGTACCGAATCGACCGAGAAGTCGGTGGTCTCCCCCGCCAGATTCGCGCTCCCTTCCCCGGTGGAGATCGCAACGGTCGGATGGGCCAGCCTACCTCCCACGGTAGCGCTCATTCCCATACTCAGATCGAAGGGCACCCCGGGTATCCGAGGACCAACCCGACCCGAGACCGAGAAGTCGTAGCTTCCGTCCGGCCCGCTAAAGGTCCCGTCCACAACCAGGGATCCCATGGCCGCGCTGGCACGGAAGTCCCGGGCCCAGGCGATGTTCTCCCTCATGCCTAAAAGCCCTCTTCCCGATACTCCACCCACCTCCCGAATGCGGACGTGAACGCTGTCCAACGCCAGCTCCATTCCCTCTCCCAGGGAGATCGATCCCTCCAGGTACATCGAGTCCAGAAGGGTTCCCCTGTGGTCAAGTAGAATTCCGTAGCGAACTCCGATGCGGTCGGTGGCGGTGTAGAACCCGGAGCGGACGTCCTCCAGTATCCTGTCCAGGGTGTCCGGCTCGGTGTCCGGGCCGGGGGGTGGAAGGGCTATGTACACGCAGCCCACGGTCAGGGTATCGACGTGCCTGTTCCACAGGAGGTCGGTCATGCTCCCGATCACTCTTGCGCTGTCCACCTCCACCACCAGACCCTCGTCGTCGGTTACCCTTATCCGGTCCACAGTGGTCTTCCAGAACAGATCCGTCCGCAGACCCTCAATGCTTACCGTGGTCTCGGCGCTGGAGGACAGCTTTCCGACCAGGTCGCTGACCGGGCCGGTGAGCGAGCCGGTCACCAACAGGACGTAGAAGACGAGGAACAACAGCAAGACGCCCCCGGCCGAGAAGATCACCAGCCTCCTGAGGGTCTTGATGCTTCTTCCGCTCATGCCGAGAGCCCGATTCTAGAAGGCATGCCCGAGCGCAACGTACACCCTTCCTCTCCGGAAACCCTCCCGCCAGGTGGGAGCGAAGCCGTAGTCCAGCCGAAGGGGCCCGAACGGCGTGGCTATCCTCAGGCCCATACCGGTTCCGAAACCGGTGCTGCCGGCGGTTACGTCGTATATCGACTGCCACAGGCCCCCGGCGTCTACGAAGACAGCGGCTCCCAGGATTCCCCACAAGCCGATTCTTACCTCCGCGTTACCCAGGTTCATTACCTTGCCGCCTATGGGATTGCCTTCACCGTCCTCCGGGCCGATGTCTCTGAAGCCGTATCCGCGGACGGTCGACCCTCCCCCCAGGTAGTAGCGCTCGGTGGGTGGAACCACCTCGGTATCGCCGAAGGGATGGATAACCCCGGACCTCAACCGCCATGCCACCACCAATCCCTCGGCTATGCCTTTGACGTACCTGAACTCCGCCTCGAACTTGTAGAAGCTCCTTCCACCCAGGGGACCTCCCGACATCATGGCACCGAAGGACGCCATCTCTCCCCGAACGGGATCCAGCAACGGCTCCCTGGTGTCGTAGACGATGCCGCTGAAGACCTTGGAACTGGTGGTCCAGTCGGATACGTCCTCCTCGCCACTCTCCGTGATGGTGCGGTGCCTCCCCCGCTCCAGGCTGTACCCTATGGAGTAATCCAGGTCCCGGGCGATCTCCCGCTCTATCTCCAGCTCTCCGCCGTACTTGCGCTCCTCTAGAGAGGGCAGCTGGAAGTACGTGTAGCTGAACCTTAGAGTGGCCTCCCATCTGGTGGATATGAACCACGGCTCCACGTAGGTGAGCTCGGGCTCGAACACGTCCCCCCCGCCGGACCCGAAGTAGCGTTTGTACGTTCCTCCGATCCTCAGACGCTGGTTGTTGCCCCACAGGTTGGGATGGCGCCAGTAAAGGCTGGTTATCACCGCGGCCGGAGAGAGGTATCCCACGCCGACGTCCAACTCGTGGTAGTCCCTCTCGGTCACCCTGACCACCAGGTCGACGGTGTCCCTGCCTTCCGACAGCCCCTCGTAACCGAACCTGACCTCCCTGAACAGTCTCAGCCTGTAGATGTCACTTACCGCTTCCCGCAGTAGGGTCATGTTCAACGAGTCTCCCCGGCAAAGCGGTATCTCCCTGCGCACCACCTTGTCCCGTACGGTCTCGGTTCCCTCCACTCGAACCTCGCCCAGGTACACCCTCTCGTCCTCCTCGACGACACATTCCACGGTGCGGTGCATGGTACCGGTATCCGCCAGCGACGAATCGCCGGCCAGTACCGTCACGTTCGCCCGGACTCTGGCGTACCCTCGCTCCCTGTACATCCGGGTCACCCGATCCTCGAAGCCCTGTACGGCTTCCGGCGACAGAACCTCGCCCGCCCGCAGGGGAAACATCCGGGCCAACCGCCGCGTATCCAGAACGTCCACTCCTTTGAAGACCAACCCTCCGGCCAGACACTGCGGCCCGGGGTCCACATCTATGACCACCAGGGGCTCCGGATCGTACCAGTTGGGCCATTCGACCTCGACCCGGGCATCGAGGTAACCACGCGACCTCAGATTCTCCAACGCCCCCTTATAGACCTCCGACTTGGTGGTGGAGAACAGTGAGGCTCCCTCCCGGAGCCCGGTGCCGTCGAGCAGGTCGCCCACGGAGACGGGCAGGGTACCCTCCACAGCTATCGAATCCACCTCGGGCTCGACGTAGGCGCCAACCGCGGGCAGATTCAATAGAGCCAGGAAGAAAAACAGAGCGAACCTTGCGGAGAGTAGCGGTTCTTTCATAGAACCAACCATAACCAGCTTCGAAGAACGGAGGTAGACACCTGATTCGATCGAACCGGTCGGATGCGGTATCCGGTGGAGGCGCTCCGATGGTCCTTCTGTTGGGGGGCACCGATCCCACCGGTGGAGCCGGCCTGGCCGCGGACCTTAAATCCGCTGCGGCCATGGGGGCGCACGGATGCCCCGTGGTCACCGCGGTTACGTGCCAGAGCTGCGGGGAGGTTCGCTCCTGGCAACCGATCCCCCCGCAGGACGTCCGTTGCCAGATGGAGGCCGTCCTGGACGATGGTCCGGTCTCCGCGGTTAAAAGCGGCATGCTGGCCACGTCTACAACCGTGAAAGAGCTGGCCCGGATCCTCGCGCGGCGTCTCCCTGACGTCCCCTACGTTCTGGATCCGGTTCTATCGGCGAGTGCCGGAAAGCGGCTGACCGATGGAGATATCGTAGAAACGGTTGCCAGCGAACTGCTACCGTTGGCCGACCTGTGCACACCCAACTTGGAGGAGGCCAGGTTGCTCAGCGGCGTACCCACAGACAGCCGAGAGGGCATGGTGGAGGCCGCCGAAAAGCTCCTGCAATCGGGGTGCGGGGCGGTGTTGGTGACCGGGGGACATCTGGCGGGAGACCCCGCGGACGTTCTGGTGACCTCCGACGGCGCAACTTGGTTCGCAGGAGAGCGCATAGGCGACTTCGACGTGCACGGCACCGGCTGCACGCTGGCCTCCGCGATCGCCTCGCTGCTGGGTGGCGGCTACGATCTGGACAGGGCGGTTTTCCTGGCCAGAAGCTACGTTAGGGTGGTCATAAGGGGCAGCCTGGACAGGATCGGCGGACGGCTGCCCGGGCACTTCCCTTCCCTGCTGTTCCCGCCCATATCCAGGGGATCGGAGCAGGCCTTCTACATGCCGCCCAGGTTCTGTCCCGCCTGCGGGACGGAGCTGCGCCAGGAACCACTCCGGAAGGCCCTGTGTCCCGAATGCGGGTCCTCCTTCTATCGCAATCCCCTGCCCGCGGTGGCCATAGTGGTCCGGAAGGGAACCAGGGTGCTGCTGGTAGAGCGGGCCCAGCCTCCGGCCGTGGGGGCCCTCTGTCTGCCCGGCGGTTTCATGGAGCTGGACGAGACGGTTGCGGAGTGCGCCAGCAGAGAGTTGCTGGAGGAAACCTCCGTGGTATGCGAAGACTTCGCGATACAGGGAACGGAGACCGAGAGGACCATCCAAGGGGGGGTGTTACTGATAGCCTTGCAGGCCCTGCGGTGGTACGGAAGCCCCGAGGCCGGCGATGACGCCTCTGACACGCTGTGGGCCGAACTGTCGGAGATCCCCGAGCTTGCGTTCGAGGCTCACAGAAGAATTCTTCTCGGGGCCGCCGAAAGACTTGACTCCCGAGAACGGTAATCCGTAGCATTGGACGAACAGAGAGAACGACCCGTTAAGCGTAAGGAGTAACCGTATGGCTTTGGTCAAATGCGCATGGTGCGAGGGTTCGGGAGTGGACGGCCCCGGAGATTCTCCATGCGACATATGCGGTGGGGATGGTTTCCTAGAAGTCCCGGATCCGGCCACCAAGTGTGGAAGGTGCAACGGAAGCGGCAGGATCAAGAACGAGATCACCGAAGAGGTCTCCAGATGTGCCGGCTGCAACGGCTCGGGATGGGCGACCTGATCTAATCCTTTTCCCCATCGAGCGAATCCTCGGGCGGAGGAGGCAGCTCCTCCGTCGCTTCGTCCTGTCCCTGCCTCAGGATATCGTAGAGTGTTCCCAGCGAGTCGAAATCGGCCAAGGATAACTGTTTGGAAACAATCAGTTCCACCGCTTTCAGATAGCAGCGTCTGGCAGCCTTGTCCTCGCCTTTCCCGGACAGAACTATTCCCAGGTCGGCCAGCACCATGGCCTCGTTCCTGGGATTCGCAAGCTCCCTGTAAAGCTGCAGCGACCTCCTCAAGGCCTCTTCCTGTTTGTCCACCTGCTCCAGTCTTCCGTACTGCCGGGCCAGGCTGGCCTCGGCGATGGCCAGGGTGCTCTTGTCACCTATGCTTGCAGCGATGTCCCTGGCGGCCTCGTACCTGCTCATGGCCTCCTCGTACTCTTCCAGGGAATCGTGCAGGTTGCCCAGGTTCACCTGCAACCGGGCCTGCGGCACAAGGTCTCCGGTCTCGACGTTCAGTTGTAGAGCGCGGTCGTAGCACTCCTTGGCCTCGTCGGCCTTCTCCTGCCTTTTAAGAAGAATCCCCAGGTTTCCCAGAACTATGCCTTCACCGTGCCTGTTACCCGTCTCCCTGTTTACCTCCAGAGCCTGGAGGTAGTACTCGTGGGCCTCGTCGAATTTGCCGCCCTCCATGTAAAGGCTGGCCAGATTGCCCAGCAGGATGCCCTCCATCCTTCTCTCTCCCACCTCTCTGGCCAGCTCCAGCGCTCTGCTGCAATACTCGGCGGCTTTCCTATGATCCATCAACCTCAAGGTCAGATTGCCCAGGTTACCCAGCAGCGTGATCTGATTCAAAAGGTCGCCGGTTTCCTCTGCGAGCTGGAGGGCCTTCGTCATTATCTTCCGTGCCTTCTCGCTCTCCCCCAGCAGCCCGCTTCTTATTACCCCCATCGTATTGAGTACGTATATCTCTGTTTTCCTGGCACCCGCCCTTCGGGCGATGGGAAGAGCGCTCTCGCATATCTCCAGGGCCTCCTTCGGCCTTCCGGTTACCCGGTACAGCTGGGCCGTACGGCTGAGCACCTCGGCGTGGTCGGCGGGCAGCTCGCTCTCCGGAGCCTGCCGGAGCAGCCTTTCCAGGTTTCGCTCCCTCTCCTCGGGCCTTCCCAGAATCTTGAGAAGATCGTCCTTTCCCAGGAGGGTCTCCAGGAGGTCGCGCTTCCACCGTCCCTCCCTTGGGCGATCTTCCAGCATGGCCAGGACCTTCTCCGACCACTGCAGTCCTTCCTCGTTGAGATAATTCCTTCTGCAGGTGTGCATGGCCCTAAGCCCCCACCGAATCGCCCGGTCGACGTCACCCGTTTTTTCCCAGTGCATGGCGATTACGGGGGCCATCCTCTCCACCTCGTCTTCGGCGTACGTCGCTTCCATGGACTCGGCGGCTAATCGGTGGAGCGTCCTCCGGTTGTGCAGAAGGAGGGTGTCGTAGGCGGAATGCCTTATCAGGGCGTTTTTAAACGAGTAATCCCCGGTCTCCGCAGGATCCGGGCGAACCAGAAAACCTCTTTCCACCAGGTAATCGAGCACCGCATTCGCATCGGTCCGAAGACCGAGTCCCCCATGGAGCTCCTCGAAAAGGGCCAGATCGAAGTCCATGCCCAGAACCGAGCAGTGCTGCATGGCCTCCCTTTCCCCGAGGGGAAGCCGGTCTATCCTCGAACGGATCAGGCCGTCTACGGACGAGGGAACGTAAACGTCTTCCTCCATTCCCGACAAGGCCCATCCCTCCGGGGTCTCGGTCAGGTTTCCGCATTCGACCAGATCCAGAACCAGCTCCTCCAGGAAGAAGGGGTTGCAGCCGGAACGCCGGACCAGGAACCGCAGCGCCTCCTCGGTCAGAGGTCCATCCAGCATTCCTACGGCCAGTCGCTCGCAGTCGGCCTCGGTCAGAGGCTCCAGCAATACCTCCTCCGTTACCGCGTAATTTTGATGGACCTCGGACAGAGGAGATCCCTCTTCCTTCCAATCGGGCCTGTACATACACAGAACCAGGATGGGCCGTTGCAGGTCGCAGTTGTTCAGCACGAAGCTCAAGGTCTGCCGGGAAGGCTGGTCCATCCACTGCAGGTCGTCCAGAACGATCGCCAGTCTGTGACCCGAGCCCAGGGCTCTTGCGAAATTACGAACGGCGATGACCGTCTCCCTGTGTCTGGACCGCTCGTCGAGCTCGCTCAGCCTGGGGTCTTCGGAGGGAACGGCCAGAAGCGAGCAGAGAAACGGGACCGACCGGACCAAAGCGTCGCCGACCGCCCGGGCATCCAGTTCGGCCACCAGGGACTCTACGCGCTCGTAGAGCGCCGCCTCGCTGTCGAAGTCATCGCCGGTTCGGGACAGGTAATCGCTTACGAGGGAGGTCCAGAGCCAGAAAGGTTGCTGGGCGAAGGACCGGGCCCGGCCCTTGAGCACCAGCGCATCGGTCCGGTCGATGCCCCGTAGAAATTCGTGCACCAGCCTGGATTTGCCCACCCCCGCCTCTCCCTTCAGGCCCACCACCAGATGTCTTCGCCCTCCCCTGAGGTTGAGGTCCGGCCGTTCGGCGACCTGACTGTGGAAGTAGTTCCGCAGCAGGTCCAGCTCCGTATCCCTTCCCACCAGGGAGGTGCTGGCCAGCCTGGAGGCCCTCTCCCATCTGGCCTTCTGCACCTCTCCGGGGCCCAGAGGCTTGTAAACGTCCACCGGCTCCTTCTTGCCCTTAACGGATATCCGCCCCAGGTTCTCCCAGGAGAAGTAGTCCCCACATTCGCTTCTCACCTCCCCGGTAACCATTATCGAGTCCGGGGGGGCTGAAGCCTCCATCCTGGATCCCAGATTGACCGTGTCTCCGGTCGCCGTCAGATGGTCCACCGCATCCGGGGCCACGGTTACCGGACCCCAGCTTATCCCGGCCCGAACGCCCAGCCTGATGCCCCTCTCCTCCAGGATGGTGTTGAGCTCGTCCACCGTCTGCAGCATCCTGAGCCCGCAGGAGACCGCCCTGATGCTGTCGTTCTCGGCGGCCCTTCTGGCACCGAAGAGGGCCATGATTCTATCGCCCTCTATCTTGTCCACGTAGCCTCCGTAGTTGGTGACCACGTCCGCCAAAGCGCTCATCACCGTGTTCACCAGGCTGTGAACCGTTTCGTGGTCCAGGGTCTCCGAAAGCGAGGTGAAGTCCTTCAGATCCAGGAACAGAACCGCCACGTTCCTGCGCTCTCCCTTGACCAGCCGGGCAGTCTCGCCCCGATGAGAGGTGGTGGGCTTGGCCAGCTTCTGCAGGTCTCGTTCCAGCAGGGTTTGCCAGTTTTCCAACTTATCCCTTATGGGGACGGGGGAATGTTAAACGCCAATTAAATTGCTGCATCCCGTAGCCCCGCAATCGGGGTGAGCGTTCAACTCGAGCCAGGCAAAAGTGTACTATGCTTGCTTTAATTGAGATTTAACGTTCCCCCGTCCCCAGGTTGGTTACGGTTCTGGTGAGGGCGTCCGCGTCCTGGGTGCCGTACAGGGAGATGTCCTCCCTGCGGCGCAGAAGGCCCTGAAGCACCCTACCCGGCCCCACCTCTACGAAGGTGTCGTAGCCGTCATCGATCATCCTGTCCATGGTGGCCGCCCACATCACTGGAGATACTACCTGCTTGCGCAGAAGAATCCTGCTTTCATCCCCGGAGACCAGGTAGTCGGCGGTTACGTTGGCCAGAACCGGCAGGTCGGGGTCGTCGAACCGGGTCTCCACCAGAGCCGACCACAATCCCTCCGCGGCATCCTCCATCAGCGGCGAGTGCCAGGCCCCGGACACCTTCAGGGGTATTATCCTCTTGGCACCCGATTCTTTACACAGCTCCTTAGCCCTATCCAAGGCCTCCCGGGCACCGGAGACGACAACCTGTCCGGACGAGTTGACGTTGGCGATGCCGACCGGGCCCAATCGGGAAGCATCCTCCAGACATTCTCTCACCCGCTCCACCTCCATACCCAGCAGGGCGAGCATGCCTCCGGGATGACGGTCGGCGCATCGCTGCATCAGCTCTCCCCTGACTCTGGTCAGCCTCAAGGCCCGGTCTACATCGATCACCTCGGCCGCCACCAGTGCCGAGTACTCGCCCAGGCTGTGGCCGGCCGCTCCCTGCGGCACCACTCCCGCCCTCTCGAGCACGGCCAGGGTGGCCAGGCTGACCGCCGCTATGGCGGGCTGAACGTTGTCGGTCCTGGTCAGCAGATCCTCAGGGCCGTTGGATATCAGCTCTCTCAGGTCCTCGTCGGTTTGGAGTTGAGACAGGTTGTCCAGCACCTCCACGGCTTCCGGGTACGCATCGAGATGCTCGTCCATGCCCACACTCTGGGAGGCCTGGCCGGGAAAGAGAAAGGCTATCTTGGGCATCTTTCCTCCAAAGAGCTATGACTCCTGCAGTCGTGACTCAATCATATCCAGGAGCCGCTTCGGCCGGTTCCATGTGGAATCCGCCCTCAGCGCCTCCCGCAACAGCGGTATCGATTCGTCGCCTCTGCCGGCCTGGACCTGCTGCTCGGCAGCCGTGGTCAGACATACCGAAAGCCACCTTCTGCCCAGGGGAGATTCCAGGTCCCGAAAAAGCTCCGCCGCCCGGGGAAGAAGACCCTCCCAGTACATCATCTGGCCCAGGCGCAGATCGGACGGTGGTCGATCCCTCAGGGACATTGCAGACGCCACGTTCGGGGTGATCGTGCTCTGCGCCCCTCCCTTCAGCTTGGAGCGAATGAACTGGCAGTAGGCCCTGGTGTCGGTATTGGAACGAAGATTCTCCCTTTCGGCCAGCCGGTCCAGGTGTCGGTCGTGGAGAAGGGGCCTCAGCTGATCCGGGAAGCGGGGATCATAGCCCAAGCTTCGAAGCTGGCTTTCGGCCTCCGGCTCTTCGAACATCGCCTGAACGTCCAGCTCCAGCTCCTCCGGAGACCCTACTAGCACCATGTGCCTTCCCCCGACCAGGTGAACCGCGGCATGGGGAAACACCCTGGCCCAGGTAGCGAGTATGCGCAGCATTTCCTCCGGTGGGAGTTGATGGAGCGGTACCCACTGGGCGGCGATCCCGTCCTCGGTCAGGCGGGAATTTACCAATCCGTAGAACTCCCTGGTGTAGAGGACCCAGCTGTCCACCGAACCGGGATGAGTTGCATCGCAAATTATTATGTCGTAAAGATCTGCATTGCCCAAAAGGAAGTTGCGCCCGTCGTCTGCGACCAGCTCGAACCTCCGGTCCCTATCCGGCCTGCGGTTCTCCCGCTCGAACAGGGGCAGCGCCTCCAGAAGCCCCGGGCACAGCTCTACGCAAACCACCCGCTGCAGGGGATGGGTAAGCAGCGCCCCGGCGGTAACACCTCCTCCCAGAGCAACCACCATCGCCCGGTCCGCCCCGGGGTTGTACCCCCAGGGAAGATGTCCCAGGGAGTAGAACGCTTCCAGAGACGGCTGGTCGATCGGGACCTCCTCCACCCCGTTTATGCGAAGGCTTCTATGCGAGTCCCACTCCCTTCCGAAAACCGACAGCGTGGCCGTTCGATCCTCCCTGAAGAACAAAAGCTCCATGTCCGGCGGGGGCTGCGAACCGGGGGGGGGCGATTCCGCAACCAGGGCTATCACCACCGCGGCCGCCACCAGGCTTATCGGCAGAAACAGCTTCCGGGAAGCCTTCAGGAACAAAAGGGTACCCAGGGCTATGCTGCCGCAGGCCAGCACCGCGGTGGATACCGTAACGCCCAGGAAGCGGAACAGAACCATGGTGGCCAAGACCGGGCCCAGGGCCGCGCCGATGCAGTTGGCCATCGACAGCGTTCCCACGTCCTCTCCCAGCCTTTGACTTCTGGCCGCAGCCATCACCATCAGGGGAAAGGTGGCTCCCATGAGCATGGTCGACGGCAACATGTACAGGGCACAGGAAACGGTTCTTCCCAGTACGATTCCTCCCCAGCCGCCCGCACTGAACAGATCCACCAGGTCGTTGAAGCTTCCCAGGGCGGACAGGGGCAGTATGCTGGCTATGCCCAACCCGGTCTCCACCAGTGCCAGGCTGACCAGCGGATTGGCCGCCCTGCTGCCAGCCTTCTGTCCGGCGATGCTCCCCAGGCCTATTCCCAGAAGGACCATCACCCCCATCAGGGAAAACGCGTAGGTGCTGTTTCCCAGGACGAAGGACAACTGCCTGGTCCAGACGCTTTCGTAGGCCAGGGCTATCATGCCGCTGGTCGCGTATATCCCCAGAAGGAACCAGGGCGGCCGCTCTCCCCGGCCCGTCCTTCTGGTCGGTTTCGCTGTGGTCTCGACGTACAGCACCGACGGCAGGACCAGCAGGACCGCCCCGATGATCAAGGTCCACATCGCGCCGCAGACCTCCAGCAGGACGAATCCCGCCAGGAAGCCTCCGATGGCCGATCCCACGGCGTTTATCCCATATAGTCTGGCCGTCTCCCTTTCTCCGTCCGCCCCCTGGACGATTCTGGCCATAACCGGGACCACGCCCCCCGCCAGGAAGGTCGCGGGAAAGACCAGTACCAGGCTCATCAGGAATCGTACCGGCAGTACTGGAAGCCCGGACCCGTATAGGGTGGGATACATCTGGGAGGCCAGACGGGAGCCGAAGAAGGGCAGGAAGGAAACCACGGCGCAGAGAGCCAGTATGCGCCTGAGCACCACCACCGGACGGTCGGAGCGCTGGGCCAGCAGGCCGAATGTCCTTCCTCCCAGACCCAGACCCAGCATGAACGCGGCCAGAACCGCCGCCGTCGCATCCACGCTGCCGCCGAGAAGAAGAACCAGCTGCCTATTCCAGACTATCTGCGCAAGCAGGATGCCCACACCCGCCGAAAACGCGGTCAGCCTTCTGGCCAGGGGCCTTCGCCCGGAGATCATGTCACATACCCCCCCACAGCCGCGCACCGCGATAGGCTACCATCTGTAACCCAGAGCGTCCACCGGGCTCATCCGGAATACCCTATAGGCAGGGTAGACTCCGGCAATGATTCCCGCACCGGCGCTTGTTTCAAAGGCCACCGCGACGCTCCACGGCTCCACATTGGAGGGAATGGGCGTAAACTCCGATACCGCCGCGGCCAGAGCGTAGCCGATCAGGATACCCAGGATTCTCCCGGCCGGAGACCGACACTATAAGGACCACGACTACCACCAGCGCCAGCCCCGTCAGAAACGCTCTCCGGGTACGTGACACTACGGCCTACTCCCCCAGCCTGGGCATCCTACCCATCAAAACCCACAGACCGGCCTCGGCCTTCAGGCAGGAGATCCTGGCGGAGACCACCGACGCCTCGGCATCCGACAGCCCCTCCTGGGCCTCGAGGAGGTCCAGCAGGCTCAGGGCTCCCAGATCGTAGCTGGTCTGCGAGAGCTCAAGCTGTTTGCGGGCCTGCTCCAAGCTGAGCTCGGCCAGCTCGTAGCTCCTTATGGAGTAAAGCAGGTTCTCGTAAGCGCTCTCCAGGCCGGTGCGTAAAGACCTTCGCAGCGACTCCAGCGACGCCCTGCTCTGCAGCACGCTGGCCCGGGCGCTATTGATGTTGCTCTCCCGCAGCCAGCCATCGAAGATCGACCAGGTAAGGTTGAGAGACACGCTCCAGCTGTCCTCCTCGGGTACGCCACCCAGATCGAACTCGGTGGAGCTCCAGCTCCACCTGCCCCTCGCGTTGAGCGAAGGCCAGTAGCTGCGCTTGCTGGCGGAGAGCTCGTCCTCCGTGGAGAACAACCTCTCACTCTGGGCGACCAGGGAGGGATTCCCGTCCAGGACCAGGGGGATGGATTGAACGTCCTCCTCGGTAAGCGGTTGGAACACTTCCTCCGCTCGAACGGCGTAACTGCCGTCGGGCTCTACCCCCGCGGCCTCGCATAGATCGTAGTAAGCCGTGGAAAGAGCCTGCCTGCGCTGGGCCACGTCAAGCCTGTCCGAGCTTTCCCGTACCCTGGCCTGGGTGATCTCCAGGGTGGTGGCCGCGCCCAGGTCGTAAAGATGCTCGGTCTTCTCCAGCTGACTGCTGCTTCTGCGAAGCGTTCTGCGGGAGGACTCCAGAAGCTCCCGGGCCTCCACGAAGGAGTAGTAGCTCTCCACGACCTCCAACACCACGTCCAGCTCGGTCTGCCTGTAGTCCTGCCGGGATGCTTGGAGCCGATGCCTGCTGGCGTAGAGGTCCATCCAGCTGGAGCCGCCGGAGGATAGAAGCTCCTGCGACAGGAGCAGCGAGCTGGAGTAGGAATCGTAGTCGGTTTGTCCCGAGCCGACCTCGTACTCTCCCAGAGAGGAGGAGGTCCACTCGTGACCGGCGGAGGCGGAAAAGGTCAGGCTGGGCCACATAAACGACCTGGATGCGGTAAGCGCGGCTTCCGAAGTATTGACAGACGCCCGCGCCGATACCAGATCGGGGGAGCTTCGCAGGGCCAGCGATACCCATCCGGACAGATCAAGGGCCAGGCTGTCGCCCGAGTCGGTCTCCTCACCGGAAACCCCGGTTACCAGAAAACCCAGAGCGAAAAGAAATAGAAGAACCTTCATGGAAACCTCCCCGAGCCCAAGACCGGTGGCGATCCCCGCGACGCCCTCATCGGGAGGCCAGTACGGGAGCAGCCACCAGAACCACACCGCAGAGATAAACGAAAGAAGTGACCCTTATTCCCGTTCCGGCCGGACGATCGAACGCCGCGGACAGACCGGTGCCCCAGAGTCCCACCGCAACCACGGACTGCAGGTCCACATGGGAGAGCATGACGAACAGGAACACGTAGAGGCGGGAGGGGTCGGCAAGATCTGTGGGCATTAATGCAGAGAGGGCCGGGGAGGGTGCGTCCCAGTACCCGGCGGCCGCGTAAACGGCCGAGATCAGGAAACCCACGATCATGTACGCTCCCTGAGCCAGGCCGGCCGCCTTCAAGTGGAGCAATATATTCCTTTTCCAGTTCCATTTGGCGGCGTAGACCACACCGAACGTCGCCAGCCCGCCTACCAATGCGTAAAGCGCTCTCTCCATGAGGCTTATGAGAGGAAGGGAGCTCCTGCGCCACTCCAGCATGGACATCTCCTCGGTCAGGACGCTATCCGTGTAGGCAGTCGAGCGTTCCTCCGATAGAAGCTCCTCGGTCCTCTCCAGACGCCATTCCCTCTCTATCCGTTCCCAATCCATAAGCATCAGCGTAAGGGCGGATAGCCCGACCACCACCCCGGCGGTTACCGACAGGGCTACCATCGCCGCGCGGGGTCGTCGCAGAAGCCTGTAGGCCCGGCCAGGTCTTACCAGCTGAACGAATACGGCCGAGACCGCCCGCCATACATCGCCGCCGCTCATCCCTCACTCTCTCCCCTCGATCTGAAGATCATTCCCAGGGCGTATATCCCCGCCCCGACCCCTACGGCAAGCCATATCCATCGCTCGTAGCTGTCCATGAACGCTCTGGCCGCCTCCGCATTCGCTCCCATCAACTTTCCGCCCACCGCCAGCAGCGAGTACCACACAGCGGCGCTGAGAGCGACCGGGAGCAGGGTGGCGGTGGCGGTCATTCCCGAGGCACCGGCGACCACTACCAGGAGAGACCTTATGCCGGGGATGAACCTGCTGGCTATCAGGATGATCGGCCCATGTCCGGAGAAGAGTTTCTGCGCCCGCTCAACCTTTTCCGGGTCGAACTTCCTGGAGAGATAGCCCCTGGTGAAACCCCGACCGGCCGTGTTTCCTATTCTGTACAGGAAGTAGCTGGAGACCAGGCAGCCGAGGAACCCGACAGCAATCACGCCCCAGATGGGTGATCCTCCCAGAACCGCCCACCCGGCGACTATCAAGAAGACCAGGTCTCCGGGAAAGGGCGGGAACATGGTCTCGGTGGCGGCGGTCATGCCCAGAAGCCCCAACACCCATATCCCGGGGGGATGACTCTGCAGAAGCGAAAGGACCCACGCTATCAAGACCCGGACCGCTCCAGCGTCAGCAGCGCCACGGCTCCCAGTCCCTCTCCCCGGCCTATCTCGCCCAGGGAGTTGGTCGTGGTACCCTTGACCCAGACCTGACTCCGTCTCAGCCCGAGCAGGGAGCCTACGGATTCGATCATGGATTCCCGATGCTCGCTGACCTTAGGTCTCTCTCCCACTACGGTCAAGTCCACGAACCCGAACCTCCATCCCTCGCTCTGCACCACCTCCCGCACCTTTCGGAGCAGCAAGCCGCTGTCCGCTCCCCGGTATGCGGGATCGTCCGGAGGAAAGAGGGTTCCCACGTCCCCCAGCCTGGATGCCGACAGTGCCGCGTCGGCTATGGCATGCAGGCCGACGTCTCCGTCGGAGTGGCCTTCCAGGGCCGGTAGGTCGGGAAAGGTGACCCCGCACAGAGCCAGGGTCCCCTTCTTCGCGAAGCGATGGAAGTCCATTCCCAGCCCCGTTCGACGGCCCGGACCGTAGCTTCGCACCAGCCTTTCGGCCGTATCCATATCTTCCCTCGTCGTTATCTTGATGTTCCGCGGGTCGCCCCGCACCACGGCTACCTCCACTCCGGAAGCCTCCAGGGCGGCAGCCTCGTCGGTGAATTCCTCCCCCGTGCTCAGAGCTTCCAGGAGCCTTTCCCGAAGACAGCCCTGGGGGGTTTGGCTCAATCGAAGATCGTCCCGGGGAACGGTGCCCAGTATATGCCCTTCATCGGAGACCCTCTTTATCGTATCGGGGACCCTCACCAGGGGGACCGCCGCTCCGCAACGGATCGTGACCTCCATCACCCGGCGCAGCAGATTCTCGCCGGCCAACGGCCGGGCGGCGTCGTGCACCAACACGTGGGTGGCCTTCCGGAGCTTCGAAAGCCCGCTAAGCACGGAGTCGCTCCTTCGCCGTCCGCCCTTGGCCTGCAGCAGCTGCAGATCGTCCGGAGGGGCCCAGATAGAGCGCCAGCTTCCATCCGGAGGGAGCACGACCACCAGCTCCTCCATCTCTTCCGGAGAGGAGAACAGGGCCAGGCTCCAATCGACGACCGGTCTGCCGCCAAGGTCCAGGAACTGCTTGGGGACCTCCCCGCCGTGCCTTTTGCCCCTTCCGGCGGCGACGATTACCGCGCCCCAGACCGGGGAGGCCATCAGGTGATTATTTCTTGGTGCTCTTCCGGGCTTTCCTCGGTAGCCTTCCGGGCGAACACCATGGTTCCTCCCGACGCCCTGAAGGTGGTATGGGTGATAGCGTCGATCATCTGAGACACGTCGTCCTCTCCGTCCTCCACCACGACCATGGTGCCGTCGTTGAGGAATCCCACGCCCTGACCGGGGTTCCTACCCTTGCGGATGAGCTTGAGCCTTACTCTCTCTCCGGGCAGGATGACCCTTTTCGCGGCGCCCCCGATCTCGTCCAGCCTGATGACGAGGATGCCTTCCCTCTCGGCGGTGTCCAGAAGCTCCTCGTCCGCGCTTAGGAGCTTGGCCGGCTCGTCCCTGAGCCATTCCAGGAGACGGAGCTTCTCCCGAGGACCCTCCCCGAAATCCCTGTACTGGATCTCTTCCGCGGAGCGGCACGCCTCTTCCAGCCTTTCCAGGGTTTCCAGGCCTCGTCTGGCCTTGCCCCGTTCGACTACGTCGTCAGAGTTCTTCATCTCCTCCAGCTGCAGCTCGACGGAAGCGGGAATTACGAAAGGGCCGTTGAGTAGACCGACCAGGACCATGTCGGCCACTCTGCCGTCCACGACCGCAGATAGATCCACCACCATGGGGGTTCTCTCCACGGGTTCCTTCTCGCCGGCGTCCAAAAGACCCAGACGTCTTCCCTTTCTTACCGCCACGTGCCCCAGGGCGAAGCACAGGGCCAGTGGAACCATGACCAGGGGATCACCTGACTCCTCGGCGCTCAAGTCTATGTTGGCCAACTTCAACACCAGCACGACCAGAATACCCAGAACCAGACCCGCTCCGGTCCCCACCAATGCGTACGCTATTTCCTCGGCCGGCAGCCTCAAGAAGAGGATCTCCAGGGCGATGGCAAGCATGCCTATCCCCAGGCCAACGAAACCCATCCACCACTTGAAGGCTAGTGTTCCTACCAGGCCGAGCACGAGAATAAAAACAATTCTTGCGCCCCAGCCTTTGGTGCTCATATCCAGCTACCTCCTTCTGAGTCCCGGGAGAGAAGGCTCTCTATAGAATCCATCACATTTGAATAGCCTTGCACTCCCTCCTTGACGGGCTTTCCGTCCACTCTGGCTTCTCCGGTATCCTCGACGGAGCCCACAAGCATCGAAAATCCCAGGCTGAGAACCTCGCTCAGCCTCTTGTCGAAGCTGGAGACGGGCCTTACCTCGCCTCCCAGCCCCACCTCACCACAAATCGCCACTCCTTCCCTTACGGTAAGGTCCCTTCTGCTGGAGGCGACCGCCACGCAGACCCCGAGATCGGCTCCGGGATCCGTAAGGTTGGCGCCTCCGGCCACGTTGACGTATACGTCCTGGTTCGATAAGTCCGTACCACACCTCTTTTCAAGTACAGCCAGCAGCATGGACAGCCTTCTGGAGTCGAAGCCGTTGACCGTACGTTGGGGAACGCCGTACCGGGAGATGCTGGTAAGGGCCTGCACCTCGACCAGGAACGGCCTGCTACCTTCCATGACCGCCGCCACCACGCTTCCCGGGCGGTTTATTCCTTCCCGCCTCAGGAAGTAGGCGGAAGCCTCTCTGACGCCCTCCAGGCCCTTCGAGGTCATCTCGAATATACCCAACTCGTTGGTGGACCCGAATCTGTTCTTGACCACCCTGAGCAGACGGTAGTTATGCCCGGAGTCGCCCTCGAAATATACGACCGCGTCCACCAAGTGTTCCATCACCTTCGGACCAGCTATGGCCCCCTGCTTGGTTACGTGCCCCACCACGAACGTGGTCATACCCCTGCTCTTGGTAAGGTTCAGGAGCTCGGCGGTGCAGTACCTCACCTGCGAGACCGAGCCGGCTGCGCTGGTCAGATCGGCCGAGTATACGGTCTGGATGGAGTCGACGACCAGCAGACCTGGTGAGGCCTTGGCCACCGTTCCCATAATTGATTCCAGCGAGGTGGCCGCCAGGACCATCACCTCCGAGGTGTTGCATCCTATGCGCCGGGCCCTCCTGGCCACCTGGGAGGCCGACTCCTCTCCGGTGGCGTACAGGACGGTGCCGCCGGAACTCGCTATCGCCGAGACCAGCTGGAGCATCAGGGTGCTCTTACCTATTCCCGGCTCCCCTCCGATCAGGCTCATGGATCCGGACAGAAGCCCCCCACCCAGAACCCGGTCCAGCTCCTCCATACTGGTGGATATTCTGTCGCCCTCGGTGGTCGGAACCTCAGCCAGGGGTACCGCGGTCGCCTGGGAATCGGTTGTCCGCGCCCTCTTGTCCTTTTCCCGGGCCGCGTGCTCCACCAGGGTGTTCCACGCCCCGCAGTGCTCGCACCTGCCGCTCCAGGCGTAGGACTCTCCCCCGCACTCGGAGCAGACGAAGTAGGATCTCTTGCGGGCCATCAAGCGATCGGGATCCCGAGGCTCAAGGAGCCGCCTCCTCCCTCGCCTGGGAGAAGAACCTGGATATGGCCGTATCGAATACCAGTCTCACGTTCCCCCGGGGACCGTTTCTCTGCTTGCCTATCCTCAGCAATATCTCCTTGAAGAGGCTGTCTTCCAGCGGTTCCATCTCGTCCGGACCGGACTCCAGGCCGGGATCGTGCAGGAACAGCACCAGATCGGCGTCCTGTTCTATGGCTCCACTCTCCCTGAGGTCGCTCAGCCTGGGCGGTCCCTCCCTGTTCGCCGCCCTCCTGCTAAGCTGGGAAAGGGCGATCACCGGTATCCGCAACTCCTTGGCCAGAGCCTTGAGGGACCCGGAGATCTGGGATATCTCCTGCTGTCTGTTCTCCGCCCGGCCCTCCACTCTCATCAGCTGCAGGTAGTCCACGAACACTGCCGCCAGATCCGCCCTTCTGGCCAGCCTCCTGGCCTTGGCCCTCAGCTGGATGGGACCTATGCTGGCCGTGTCATCTATGTAGATCCTGAGCCTGGACAGCCTGTCCGCGGCGTGCTGAACCTCGCGCCTGTGTTTCTCCGGCAGCGTGTCATCGGCCAGGGCCCTTATTCCCACTCCGGAGTTGGCGCAGAGAAACCTTCTGACCAACTGCTTCGCCGACATCTCCAGACTGAAGAATCCCACCGCTTTGTCCGTCATGTTGGCCATGTGCTCGGCCATGTTCAGGGCCAGGCTGGTCTTGCCCACCGCCGGCCTGGCGGCGATTATGACCAGCTCGCTCTCGTGCAGGCCGGTGGTCAGCTCGTCCAACTCGTCGAATCCGGTTGAAAGCCCGGTTACCATACTGGTGGAGTCGCGCAGCCTCTCCAACTCGGTCACTCCCTCCCCCACCAGCTCGGAGAGGGGAACGAAATCGGTAAGGGTCCGATCCACGCTTACCTCGAACACCTTCTTCTCGGTGAGGTCTATTATCTCCCGGGCCTCCCCACCGCCCTCCAGAACCATTTTGATGCCGTCCTGACAGGCACCCAGCAGTCTGCGCAACAGCGACTTATTACGAACTATTTTCAAATGCTCGGTAATATTGCTCAAAATGGGAATGTCGTCGGTAAGGGATATCAGGTAATCGCTTCCCCCGCACTGATCCAGCATCTTGCGATCGGTCAGCTCGTCGGTAACCGTCACCAGGTCTATTCTGCAGTTCCTGGAATCCAGATCACGACAGATTTGGAATATTCGCCGGTGCCTGCTCTCGAAAAAATCCTTGCTGGTAAGCTTGCTGAAGGCTTCCAGAGCGATCTCCTCATCCAGCAGGATTCCGCCCAGCACGCTTCTCTCCGCCTCCACGTTGGAAGGAGGTGAGTAACCCTCGGTCTCAGCCATTTCCCTCCCTTCTGGGTAGATCCTTTTCCTTGAGCATTTCCCTTAGCTTCTTCATATCCTCCCATACCGGCCTCTTCAGGGCGTTGGTACGAAGTAGGGCCGCCGGATGGTAGGTGGCCATCACCGGATAGCCCATGAACCTGTGCAGGCCGCTCCGCAGCATCCCGATGCCCTTGTCCATGCCGGTTATGGTTCTGGCGGCGGAGGCTCCCAGGGCGATTATTATCCCCGGACGCATTATCCGCACCTGCTCCTCCAGAATCCACAGACAGGAGGTCACCTCGTCCCGCCGGGGGGTTCTGTTCCGTGGAGGTCTGCACTTCACCACGTTGGTTATGTAGACCTTGCTCCTGTTCAGGTCTATGGAGGCCAAAATTTTGTCCAACAGCTTGCCCGCCCGTCCCACGAAAGGCTTTCCGGTACGGTCCTCGTTTGCCCCCGGCCCTTCCCCTATCAGAACTATTCCGGCCTCGGGGTTTCCATCCCCGAAGACCAACCGGTTGCGAGACTCGGACAGGCGGCAGCGGTCGCAGTCGCCCACCTCTTTCCGCAGCCTCTTCAGGGCCGCGGCCACGCCGGGCTCGTTCTTTCCCCGCCCTCCGCCGCCGGAGGTCGACCGCCATCCCTCCGGTACGTAAACCTTATCCATACCGAAGGTGGACAAGGCGTTCCATAGTGGATCACGCGACTTAGCGGGCATCTCCACCCCCGAGGTAAAGCCCCATCTCGTGCGTTATCCGCTCGGCCACCATCCTCTTCGAGGAGAACGGCACCTCCACCCGTCGCCCGTTCTCGAAGAGCAGAACGCCCTCGTTGCCCAGGGACTCCATGCCGATTCCCCCAACGTCCCCCCGGTTTACGAAGATGGCCGTTGCTTTCTTGGAGCGCATCTTGCGCTCAGCCCGCTTTTCGGCGTCGTCCCCCATCTCCAGGGCGAAGGCCAGTACCGGGCATCGGGGTGAAAGCTCGCCGAGCACGTCCGGCGTACTCTTCAGCCTGAGATCAAGCCCGCCCTCCCTACGCTCCGTCTTTCCCCGTAATTTCCGCTCGGCTCGGAAGTCGCTCACCGCCGCGGCCATGGCCAGAAAACCCGTTTCCGGAACCAACCGCCTAAGCTCTTCCAGGAGTTCCTTCGTGGTCCGTACGGCCACCGGCTTCACACCGTCGGGCGGTCGGGCCGAAGTCGGACCGTGGACCAGCGTAACCTCGGCCCCGGCATCCCGGAGGGCCATGGCCATCGAGAGCCCCATCAGGCCCGATGAGCGGTTACCCAGGAATCGCACATCGTCTATGGGCTCCCTGGTCGGACCGGCCGAGACCACTGCGCGCACACCATTCCAGTAGCTCCTGCCACCGGGCCATCGGCCGTACTCCAGCAGCCCGTCCACCGGTAGCCGGCTCGTCCGGAGCCCCTCGGAGATCATCACGGACTCCACCTGTCGACGGGCCCTCTCCAGGTCATCGTTTACTACCAGGTAATCGAAAGCCGGCGCCCATCCCACTTCCTCGGCGGCGGCGGTCATCCTTCTCTCGACCTCCTCATCGGTGTCCGTACCTCTCCCCACCAGCCTGCTGCGAAGCCTCTCCACGGAGGGGGGAAGTACGAAGACCAACACCGCTGCCGGATGGCGCTCCCTGACCTGTAGAGCCCCTTGGACGTCTATGTCCAACACCACGTTGAGACCTTCGCGAAGCCTTTCTCTCACCCATTCTCCGGGAGTTCCGTAGAGCCGACCGTGTACCCGGGCCCACTCCAGGAAGTAGCCCTCTTCCCGCAGGCGTTCGAACTCCTTCTCGCTCAGGAAATGGTAATCCCGCCCCTCTCTCTCGTTGCCCCGTCGGGGCCGGGTGGTACAGGATACGGAGAAACGGGTATCGGGGATCTTGTCAACGAGGTGCTTGGCCAGGGTGGTCTTTCCCGCTCCGGAGGGACCGGCGACCACCACCAGCATTCCACAGTTATTCAACGTTAGCAACCAGCTCTCTCAGGGCGGCCAGCTCGTTCTTCATGTCCACGATCCGCAGGGACGCGGCGCCATCGGCCACCTTGGCGCCCATGGTGTTGAGCTCCCTGTGCATCTCCTGCACCAGAAAACCCAGCTTCCTGCCCAGAGGTTCGCCGTCGGATTGAAGCAGGGAAAGCGCGGCGGACAGATGGGTCAGCAATCGCTCGTACTCCTCGGTTACGTCTATCTTATCCGCCAACAGGGCCAGCTCCTGGTACAGCCGGTCCTGGTCCAGCGAACGATCCCCCAACAACGCGTCCATCCTGGATCGAAGGTTCTGAAGCCTGCCTTCGACCCTTTCCTTCTGGCCCTCCATCAGCGGAATACCCATGTCCTGTATTGCCCGCAGCTTCTCGTTCATGGTAGCGGACAGCTCCCGTCCTTCCCTCTCCCGGCAGGCCCGCAGGTCGTCCAGGCACTGACGGGCACAATCCTCCGCGGGCTTCGCCCACCGGTCCTGGTCGACCCTGCCCGGATCCCCCCTGTCCATCACTCCGGAAAGGCTCAGGAGCCTGGAAACGGTCAGGTCGTTGGATAGGTCCAATCTCTCCGAAAGCTTCCTCGCCGCTCTCACGTAGGCTCTGGCCACCCGGTCGTCCACGCGGGGAAGGGGCTCGGAGCCGTCCGGGGTCTCCACGACGGCGCATACGTCTATCCTGCCTCTATGGAAGCGTTCCCGGGCCAGATCCTGCACCCGCTCCTCCAGGAAGACCAGATGCGAAGGGAACCTCAGATGGATCTTCAGCCCCCTCTGGTTTACAGAGCGGGCCTCGATGCGCAGAGCGAAACCCTCCAACAAGGCAGAAGCGGAGCCGAAGCCTGTCATGGACTGCATTACGATCCCCTTCGGAGCGGACGAGTCGCAGACTGGCAGGTATTATAGTATAACCTCTCTCCCGATACATGGTTTTTCGAATTCCGTTTGTCCAACGGGAAGGAGGCCGAGGTGGACGGTGTGTTTCTGGCCGCCATCATGCCTTCCCTCCGGGAGCGCATCGAGGGCCGCCGGTGCACGGCGGTCGGCGTCCCGGTCCGTCCCGGGCTCGGACTTCGGTTCCGAAAGCCGGTCCTGGTTCTCTCCGCCCTGCCCGAGTCCCCGGACCTCTGGTGGGAGGAAGACGGCTGCCCCATGGCCTCCCCGACCGCGGTCTGGAAGGACCACCTGGAGGGAGCTCGTGTAGGGTCGGCCCGGCAAATGGGCCTGGACCGGGTGCTGGTGATAGGGCTCGACCATCCCCAGGCCTACGATGACGGCGGAATCCGGCTGGTGTTCGAGATCACCGGCCGTAACGCCAACGTCATCCTGGTCCGTAGCTCTGACGACCGGATACTGGCCTGCCTCAGGAGGATAGGGCCGAAAAGAAGCCGCTATAGAACCGTAGTCCCGGGCGCCACCTACCAGGCCCCGCCCCCCTCCGGCCTGGGTCGGGGGGAATGGGGAAGCTCACGGGACCGTCTGGAGAAGCCGCCCGAAACGGTTACCTCCAAGGACGTCTATTCAATATTGGAGGGAGTGGGGCCGGTTACGGCCGAGGCGGTGTTGACCGAGGCCAGAGACAGATCGGTCACTCCGTACGAGGTGGTCATGGAGATGAAAAAGGCCCTGGAGAAGGAGGTATTCACTCCCTGGCAGGGGCCCCGGGCGCCTCTACCGGTAAGGTTGGGCCCCGGAGAGCCCATCGACGACCCGCTGGGCCCCCATCGTCCCGGAAAGGCCCGGGAACTGGGGGAACTGGCCCGGAGGGAGTACATCCGTCACCTGAACGAGCGGATGGGCAGGCTCTCCAGGAGAAGGGAGAACGCGGCCCGGGCGCTGGAAAATGTAACTCCGCCCGCAACTTATCGCGACTGGGGAAACCTTCTCCTTACCCAGGCCCGGGAGCTGGAAAAGGGAGCCACGGTGGCCAGGCTGGAGGACTGGCGGGGCAACGAGGTGGAGATACCCCTCAAGCCTTCTCGCAGCCCCGTGGAGAACGCCCAGCGCTACTTCCGGAAGGCCAGGAACGGAGAGAGGGAGATCGGCAACCTACGCAAGATAGTTAGGCGAACCGAGCGGGAGATCCGGAAGCTGCGCAAGGAGATGGAGAAAGTCCCCGATCTCGACCTGGAGGAGATCGAGGCCCGTCTGGGAGAGATCGAGAGCTCTCCCTCGGCCCAAACCGAAAGGCCGTTGGCCGAGGTTCGGCTGGCCATGGGCTGGAGGTGCTTCGTGGGCCGCAACGCCCGGGAGAACGAGAAGCTGACCTTCGGCCTGGGCAAAAGGGGAGACCTCTGGCTGCATGCCCGGGGCGAGACCGGAGGGCACGTCCTTCTCAAGAGGGACGGCAAGCCCGACAATCCGCCCCGCAAGGTGCTGCTACAGGCGGCGGCCCTCGCCGCGTACAGCAGCCGGAAAAAAAACACCGGAGTGGTACCCGTAGATTACACGGAGATACAGAAGGTGCGGCGGATGAAGGGCGGAAAACCGGGTCAGGTTGTATACTCGGACGAGAACACCCTCTTCGTCGACCTGTCCTCGTACGACGGCGAGAAGTTGGCCCGGAGTTTGGATCGAAGTACAAAAAGACAGCGATGACCGGAATCCGGGGTGGAACCTCTACCGGCCCCGGGGAAAGGAGCGGTTTTGCCAACGCTGGAAGGCAAGGACGTATTCAGGACCGCCTACCTGTTCGAGGGTCTGCGCTCGGAAGAACTGAGCCTGTTCAGAAGCATGGCCCGCTACGAGAACTATGGCCCGGGCGAGATGGTGTTGAGCGAGGAGGACGTGGGAGCGGACCTCTTCCTGATTCTCTCGGGCAGGGTAAGGGTAACCAAGCGCATGCCGGAGAACTATGAGCAGGTGATAGGGTTCATGGGCAAGGGGGAGTTCTTCGGGGAGATGGCGCTGCTGGACAAGATGTCCAGGAGCGCTTCCGTGTACGCCCACCAGACCACCGAACTGGCCGTATTCAGCCATGACGAGTTACTGGAGGTTTTCGATGAGCGTCCGGACCTGGGCTTCCAGATCGTCAGGAAGTTCGCAGAGGTACTCTCCAGAAGGCTGAGGAACGCCAACGACAAGCTCAGGGCCATGCTGCATGTCGAGAGGTCGCTTTGACCGGCCCCCGGGCCATTCTTCTGGTCCTGGACGGGGTGGGAGTGGGAGAGCTTCCCGACGCCGGGGAGTACGGCGACCGGGGCAGCGATACCCTGGGCAACCTCTCCCGGGAGGTGGGGGGATTGAGCCTGCCCAACCTGACCTCCATGGGTCTGGGGAACCTCCATCGGATAGAGGGAGTCCCCCCGGTGGAGTGGCCGCTGGCCAGTTACGGCAGGATGGCCGAGCGGTCTCGGGGCAAGGACTCCACCACCGGGCATTGGGAGCTGATGGGCCTTGTGAGGTCCGAGCCCTTCCCCACTTACCCGGAAGGCTTTCCTCGGGATATCATCGAATCGTTCGAGCGGCGCACGGGACGCAAGGTCATATGCAACCGACCGGCCTCGGGAACGGAGATAATAGAGAAGCTGGGAGAGGAGCAGCGGCGTACGGAAGCGCTTATCGTGTACACGTCGGCCGACAGCGTCTTCCAGATCGCCGCCCACGAGGATATCGTACCTCCGGACGATCTTTACCGTTACTGCTCAATCGCCAGGGATATCCTCGCCCCCCCGGAGCACGGGGTGGCAAGGGTTATAGCCAGGCCCTTCCAGGGACGGCCGGGAAACTATCGCAGAACCGCCCGCAGGAGGGATTTCTCGCTACCGCCTACGGGTCGAACCCTTCTGGACGCTCTGGAAGAGGCCGGTATTCCCCGAACCGGCGTGGGCAAGGTGGACGACCTCTTCGCCCACCGCAACATCGAGACGGTTCACGTGGCCAACAACGCGGAGGGGTTGGGGGCCCTGGAAGGGCAGATGGCGGACGTGGCCTCCGGAATGATATTCGCCAACCTGTGCGACTTCGACAGCAGGTACGGGCACCGCAACGATCCACGGGGTTTCGCCGAGGCCTTGGAAGAGGCTGACGCCCATTTCCCTACCATGTTGAGTCTGTTGAGTGAATGCGACATCTTCGTAGTTACGGCGGATCACGGAAACGACCCGACCACGGAAAGCACCGACCACTCCAGGGAGTACGTCCCGCTGCTGATGTACCAAAGCCGGGGTCCCGTGGCCGATCTCCGAACCAGGAGAACTTTCTCCGACGTGGCTTGCACGTTCGCCGGCCATCTCGGTTTGAGGGAGCGGTTCCCGGGAGACCCCCTCATCGGAGGTGAGGTTTGAGCGACAGGTTGATGAAGGCCGCCAAAGACAGGATCGAGAACAGCTACTCGCCGTACTCGGGAGTAAGGGTCTCCGCCGCGCTGGAGGACGACTTCGGAAAAGTCTACACCGGGGTGAACATAGAGAACTCCTCCTACGGCCTAACCATCTGCGCCGAAAGGTCCGCTCTGGCCGCCGCGGTTACCGATGGAGCCCGCCGGTTCACTAACCTCCTCATATACTCTCCGGACGCCAAGCCCGTTCCCTGCGGAGCCTGCCTGCAAACCCTCTCCGAGCTGTGCCCGGCAGAGCTCATCGTAAGCATAGTCGGCCCCGACGGCACGGTGGAGGAGCACACCCTGCACGAGCTGCTGCCCATGCGTTTCTCCACCGAGGACTGAGCCCCCCGGACCTTGACGCGGCCCCGTTCTGTCTTATGACTTGCCGAACATCGAGACCGGGAACGGGAAAACCCCATTCAGATACGGGGGGACGACATGGAGAAGACCATCACAGAGCTCGAGAAGGGCGAGGACATCGTACGAGTCTCTCTCACGGAGTTCCGTGGCAGGCAGTACATAGACGTAAGATTGTTCTACATGGACGGCGAGGGCAACTGGAAGCCTACCAAAAAAGGTATCACCCTCAGTCCGGAGATGATGAGAACGGTACGGGAGGCGGTCGACGAGGCTCTGGAGTCGTTGAGCGAATCGAGCGACTAGGAGCCGCAGCCCCTATCCGCATTCGCTGTAGCCGCAGTTCAGAGCGCAGGAGACGCATCCGGACTCGTACTTAAGCGGACCGCCGCAATTGGGACAGGCACCGGCAAGGTTCTCCAGAACCTCGTCGTGGTCTCCCTCGGGTTTCGCGACTTCCTCTTCCTTCTCCTGATGATTCTCCGACTCCCTGGCGGTGGTTACCAGGCCGTTCGTTCTCTGCCCGGTGTGCCACTCCAGGGCCTTTCCTATGGCGTCGGAGCAGGACAGTATCCTGCTGCCTCCCTGCCACACCACCCGGTGACAGCTTATTCCCTTCAGCTGTCTGCATATGTCCTCGACCGGTATGTTCGACCTCAGGGCCAGCGACACCAATCTGCTTATGGCTTCCGCCTGGCTGGCGGCGCATCCTCCCGCCTTGCCCATCTGGGTGAACAGCTCCACCGGGCCGTTCTTGTCGCTGTTGATGGTTACGTAGAGGTTTCCGCAACCGGTGCGGATCCTTCTGGTGACCCCGGAGGTGACCTCCGGCCTGGAGCGGGGAACCGCCGGAGGACCGCTCTCCCTGGAAGCCTCGACTTCCACGTCCGGGGCGCTGCTCGTCTTGTTGAGAACCTGCTTGTCCCGGCTTCCGTCACGGTACACCGTTACGCCCTTGCAGCCCAGCTTCCGGGCCAGCTTGTAAACCTCTCCCACGTCGGCCCTGGTTGCCTCCCGGGGAAGGTTCACGGTCTTGGACACAGCGTTGTCGGTGTACTTCTGAAAGGCCGCCTGCATCCGTACGTGCCATGTGGGCTCTATATCGTGGGCGGTTACGAATACCCTCTGCACCTCCTCGGGAACCCCGTCCATGCCCTGGCAAGATCCGTTCTCCACGACCTTCTCTATTATCTCCTCGGTGAAGAATCCTTCCTCCCGCGCCACCTGCTCGAAGTCGGGGACCACCTCCTGGAGCTCGTCACCCTCGTCGAGGAGGTTACGGCGCACGAAAGCCAGAGCGAAGACCGGCTCCACTCCGCTGGAGCAACTCCCTATGATGCTGATGGAACCGGTCGGGGCGATGGTGGTCACGGTGGCGTTCCTCATCTCCGGCAGACCTTGCCTGTCGTACACGCTGCCGGGGAAGTTGGGAAAGGGGCCCCTCTCCTTCGCCAGATCGGTGGTCGCCTGCCTGCCCCGATCGGCGATGAAGCTCATCAGGTCCTCGGCCAGGGCCAGCGCTTCCTCCGAGTCGTAGGGGATCCGGAGCTTGAAGAGCAGGTCGGCGAATCCCATCACCCCCAGGCCTACCTTCCTGTTGGCGGAGACCATGGCCTCTATCTGCTCCAACGGATACCTGTTCACCTCGATCACGTCGTCCAGGAACCTGACCGCCTGACGGACGGTTCTCCCCAGCTTGGCCCAGTCCACCTGGCAGCCCTGCCCGGGCTGCCCCTTGATCATTCGGGATACGTTTATCGACCCCAGGTTGCAGGCCTCGTAGGGAAGAAGGGGCTGTTCTCCGCAGGGATTGGTCGCCTCTATCCTTCCCACGTGGGGGGTGGGGTTGGCATCGTTGACCCTGTCTATGAAGATCAGCCCCGGCTCGCCCGATTCCCACGCCGCGTCTACTATGCTTCCGAACACCTCCCGGGCATCCATCGAGCCGACGGGTTTGCCGGTACGGGGGTTTATCAGATCGTAGCTCTCGCCCCGCTCCAGCGAATCCATGAAGTCTTCGGTGACCGCCACGGAGAGGTTGAAGTTGTTGAAGCGGCTCATGTCGGTCTTGGTGTTGATGAAACTCTCTATATCGGGGTGATCCACCCTGAGAACGGCCATGTTTGCACCCCGCCTTACGCCGCCCTGCTTCACGGTCTCCGTGGCCTTGTCAAATACGGTCATGAAGGACAGCGGTCCGCTGGACACTCCCTTGGTGGAGAGCACAGTGTCGTCCTTGGGCCTTACCCGGGAGAAGGAGAAGCCCGTTCCCCCCCCGCTCTTGTGTATCAGGGCGGTGTTCTTCACCGCTTCGAAGATACTCTCCATGTCATCCTCCACCGGGAGGACGAAACAGGCCGATAGCTGCCCCAGCTCCCTGCCGGCGTTCATCAGGGTGGGGGAATTGGGCAGGAATTCCTTCTTGGCCATCATGTTGTAGAACATCACAGCGGTCTTGTGGGGGTCCTTGCCGAAGTTGCTCTCGGAATCGGCGACGCTGGTGGCAACTCTCCACAGCATATCCTCGGGCGCTTCCAGAATCTCGCCCCCGGGCGACCTCCGCAGGTACCTCTTCTGCAGGACTGTGACGGCGTTGGACGAGTACTCGGGCTTGACCAGCTCTTCGGAGACCTCGGGCTCGATCTCCGAGAACAGGTCCTTGCGAACCTCAGACATCTATTTGAAAACCCCCATACGATGCATGCGCAGTAGAAATAGAACTTGGCTAACTGCGCCGACTCGAACGTACGGCCGGCCCAGGGTCATGTCAATATCTAGTGCAGAATCCATTGCTTAGCCACAACTTATGGTATGAAATGCAATAACTCGATCCCTGCGTCGTACCGGCCCTTAAGGGCATCGGTCGCCAATCCGCTCTTGCCCGGCCCACTCGGCGTTCGTAGACTAGCACAAACCAGGGGAGGCTATGGCGTCAGAATCCCACAAGACGGACAAGGAAAGGTTCGAGGAAGAGGTTCTGCAGTTCCTCAACGGCCTCTACGGCTATGCCCTGCACCTCACCAGGAACCCCGAGGACGCCTGCGACCTTGTTCAAGAAACGTATGCCAGGGCCTTCAAAGCCTGGAAACAGTACACGCTGGGAACAAATGCCAAAGCATGGCTGTTTGCGATACTAAGGAACACCTTTCTCAACCAGCGCAGATCGACCAAGAGAAGGCCGACCGAGGTACCGTGTGATTGGGTGGACGAGTTACCGAGGGAAGATGTTCCCCAGTTGCTCAGATTTGGGCCCGATCCGTACGACAAGTTCCTCAACGATCTGCTGGCGGAGAACATAGAGGAAGGACTGGCGCTGTTACCCGAGACCTTCAGGAGCGCCGTGGTTTTGTGTGACGTAGAAGGATTCTCGTACAAGGAGATAGCGGAGATACTGGACATACCCATAGGAACGGTCCGCTCCAGGATCCATAGGGGTAGAGCAAGATTGAGAGAGCTGCTGGAGAAATGGTATCTCGAGGGGGAGGGGGAGTTGGGGTCTTGAGTTGCTCCTTCGTACGTGATAACCTTCACGATTTCGTCTCGGGCGAGCTGAACAGCTCCGACGCCGAACGCATAGAGAACCACCTACAGAGCTGCGAGAGCTGCAGAGCCTGTGTGTCCAACATGCACGGCTTCCGTTCCAGGGTACGCAATCTTTTGAAGATGACCGCGCCTCAGGAGCTCCGGGACAGCATCCTGATGAAAACCAGCGAATAGTTCCGAGCACCACTGAATGAGGCAACTCCAACCAGGGCCGGCAACGGCTGCCTATGCCATCGCATCGTCTCTAACCCTGCTTTTCGCCCTCTCCTGCGACCGGATCGAACCACCCGCTCCATCCCAGCCAACGCCGCCGCCGGTCATGGAAATTCCGGGCACGCTCATCTCTCCTCCCGGAGACACCGTCTCGGTACGCCGGGACTCCATGCTGCTGCTTTACCATTGGCTCCCTCTGGCCGGCCACCCGGACATGGAGAACGATCTACGGCAACTGGATAGGATTCGTAACGACAGCGTGGTGAGGGTGATACCGGTGCAGTTCGACGAAGCGGTAAGGAACGAGGCACAACGTGTGGTTAACGATCTGGGGTTGTCGCTTCCCGTCTACCTGGGAGACGCGATCCTTCAGAAACATCTCTCTTCCGGGGTTCTTCCCCTCTCGGCACTCGTCACGATGGAAGAAGAGCTGCGAAGTGCCGGCTACGGAAGCCCCCGCAGAATTCTGAGAGAGGTCGGGATGGTCCCCCCGTGAGGTACTACATGATCGCAGACGCGCATCTGTTTCCCGAGCCCGAGCCCCATCCGGGCAGGGAAAGGCTGCTGAGCTTCCTGCGAGACCTGACCGGGGAGGAGCCGGGTTATCTGTGGGTCCTGGGGGACCTTTTCGAGTTCTGGTTCGAGTACAGGTCGGTAATCCCGGACGGATACCATCGAATCCTACAGGCTCTCAGGGACCTTACCGACTCCGGATGGTGCGTCCACTTCCTGCCGGGCAACCACGACGCATGGGCGGGCGAGCGCTTCCGCAGGATAACCGGATCGGAGATCCACGACAGGAAGTACGTCAAAACCGAAATGAACGGCCTGGACGTATTGCTTTCGCACGGTGACGCCCTGGGCAGGGGAGACCTGGGCTACAAGCTCCTTCTGAGGCCGATAATAAGGTCGCCGCTGAGCAGGGTCCTGTTCTATCTGCTGCATCCCGACCTGAGCGCTCCTCTGGCCAGGTCCTTCTCCGGAACCAGCCGGAGATTCCTCCGGAAAGACTGCGAAGGCCTACCCGCCGGACTGGCTAGTTGGGCGCAGTCGATGCTGTCCGACGTCGATCTGGTGGTGACCGCACATACCCACGTACCGATGCTGAGAAGGCTGCCAGATGGCTGTCATCTCTCGCTGGGCGACTGGCTCAAGAGCTTCTCCTACGCCCTCCTCCAGAAAGGCGAGCTGCAGCTGTACGTGGACGGCAGGCTTTCCGACAGCTGCTGCTTGGATTACCGCGAAGAAGAAGGCGCGGAGAGTTGACAAGCGCTCCGCCCCCTCAGAATCTTCGATCCATGGACAATACGAGCAGGCCCGACGTATCGGTGGTGGTACCCGCCTACAACGAGTCCGAAAGCCTCTCCGAGCTGTTGAGGGAGACGGCGGCCGCGCTCTCCGAGCACAGCTACGAGGTAATAGCGGTAGACGACGGAAGCACCGACGATACCTGGAAGGTGCTGCGCGGCCTCTCCGACGAATACCCCCTTATCTGTCTCCGGTTCGGAACCAACAAGGGCAAGGCTGCGGCTCTCTCCGCCGGCTTTGCCAGGGCCAGGGGAAAGCTCATAGCAACCATAGACGCGGACCTGCAGGACGACCCCGCCGAGATTCCCCGCCTTATCCGGCACTTGAGGGAGAACGACCTGGATCTGGTAAGCGGCTGGAAAAAGAAGCGCCGCGACCCGGTGACCAAGAAGGTGCCGTCACGCCTGTTCAACCTGGCGGTCAGGCTCACCACCAGGATAAGGCTGCACGACTTCAACTGCGGGCTGAAGGTATACAGAGCTAAGGCCGCCAAGACGCTCCGGCTGTTCGGCGAGATGCACAGGTACACGCCGGTAATCACCTACCAGAACGGATTCGCGGTGGGAGAGAAGGCCGTCAACCACAGGCCTCGGAAGTACGGCCAGACCAAGTACGGGGTCTCACGCTTCTTTCGAGGCTACGCCGACCTCCTGACGGTGCTGTTCCTCCACCGATACTCGGTAAGGCCCCTGCACCTGTTCGGGGGAGTGGGCACGGTCCTCAGCGTGGCGGGATTCGGGATACTGCTGTACCTGACCATACTGTGGTTCGGCGGGGAGGGAATAGGCGACAGGCCGCTTCTGCTCCTCGGCGTTTTGCTCTTGATCGTAGGCCTGCAGTTCGTATCGCTGGGTCTGCTGGGGGAGATGGTGGTCCGAATGAAAGACAAGTCCGCTCCCCTGGTCAGGGAGACCCATCCTCCGGAGCGGGAATAGGGAAGCGCCCCGAGATTCCCCGGGGCACTCCCATCAGCATTTCGGATCTAGAGCTTGATCAGCCGCAGGGCCTCCGTTCGATCCCCACAACTCACCCGTCCCAGGTACATCCCCGGCGATACGGGCTTTCCGGACGAGTCGTTTCCGTTCCAGACCACCGAGGCGTCTCCCGCGCCACCGGTGTAGGAGAGCTCCCGCACCAGCCTTCCGGCCATGTCGAAGATCTCTATCCGGGCACCCGAGGATGAGGGCACGTACAGGGAGAACTCGGCCGAGCCGGAGAACGGATTGGGGAAGACCTCGGCCCGGAGGTCGGCGTGTACGCCCATCCCGGGCTCCTCCCCGACACCCGTCTCCGCCGACACCGACACGTCGTCCACGTACCAGCCCTCGCGATTACCGGAGGCGTCGCTTCCGAACACCCAGCGCAACTGACGAGGACCGGCGTACTGCGAGGACATCGTAAGGTTGACCTGACGCCATCCCTCGGTGCCCGAATACACGCCGGTGCCCGGCTCGAACGGACCAGAGGTCCCGGACACTATCTCG
>WJMA01000064.1 GCA_014728175.1 Candidatus Fermentibacterota bacterium | reverse complement strand
GGCATTCTGGATGCCGCGGATGGAGGCACCCTATTCCTGGACGAGATAGCAGAGCTTCCACCCGATACGCAAGCGAAGATGCTCAGGGTCTTGGAGAACGGCACCTACAACAGACTGGGGTCTACCCAGGAGAGGTCTACCGATATTCGTCTGTACTCGGCCACAAACAGGGACTTATCAGCCTGGGTGGCCGACGGGCGCTTCCGCAAGGACCTCTTCTACCGTATCAATGCCCTGGTGCTGAAGATACCTCCCCTCAGGGAGCGCCCAGTGGACATCCCTCCCCTGGTGTCCTCCATCAGGCGCAGCCTGGAGAGCACCCACGGTCGCGAGTTCCCCGAGCTCTCCCCGAAACAGCTGGACGTTCTGAAGAGCTACGACTGGCCAGGCAACATCCGCCAGCTGAAGACGGTTCTGCAGCGGGTATGGCTGCTCGAGAAGCACGAGGACGTCGCAGAGATAATGGCCGAGGAGAGGGACATGCACTCCTACGGCGGCTCGGAGAGCATGGTGGCCGAGCAGCGCTTGGGGATGCTGCCGGAACACCTGTCCGAAAGCGAGGTCAGGAAGCTGGAGAAGCTGGAGAGGGAGTACGCCAGGAAGGCCCTCAGGGCCTGCGGCGGCAACAAGACGAAAACCGCCCGGAAGCTGGGCATAAGCGTGAACACGCTGTACAGAAAGCTGGAGGATGGAGGGGATTAGAGCCATGGGCAGGAAAATAACCGTCGAATGCTCCGCGCCCTCCAAGAAGCTGGCGGAAGCGAAAAAGATCGCCGCCGAGAAAGGCGTGACCATAGAGGATGACGGCTCGGTTCACGGCATGGGCTTCAAGGGGAGCTACGAGATCAAGGGCAAAAAGATCACGATGGACATCACCAACAAGCCGTTCTTCCTGTCCTGGGACAAGGTGGAGTCGGAGATCAGGAAGTTCCTCAGCTAGGAGGAGCGAGGGCCGACTCTCACAGCTGGAGAGCAGGAATCGCTACTTGATCACCACGAACCGGCGCGTTGCGGTGGATTGCCCTGCTTCCAGCCTCGCCAGGTAGATGCCACAGGCGAGACCGTTAATCTCCAGCTGGTGAGTCCCAACCTGCTAATCGCCCGAGGCGGCTGTGGGCTTTCCATCAATTGGGAGACTCCAGAAAGTGACACCTCCCGGTTAATCATATCCCATACACAGAGGTGGCTGGCCATCGAATACCTGGCCCGTACACCAACGGGCAAGTATACGAGGGTAACCAGCTGATCTCGAGCGAGCAGTCCCGTGAGGTTATCTCCAGGTCAGGCGACACCGGCTACTGGAGCTCTCTGATGGGCAGTGACATTTACCTAGCGGTCCTCACCAGACGGAATCCCAATATTCGCATGCTCTCCGAAGACGAGACGGCGCATCTGGCGGCGGACCTGCACCTGTTCGTGACGTCGCTGTCTACCCACGCCCCTCCACGCATGACCCGCTCGAATCCCTCACCCTCGAAGGATGTTCCGTCGGTTGGGCACTCTCCGTAGAGGGTGAATACGTCCTGGCACTATTCGAATACGTTGCCGCTCATGTCGTAGAGGCCCCAGTCATTGGGAAGCCTCTCACCGACAGGACGGGATCCGGATCCGGGGCTCGGCCTGCAGCAGCAGTAGTCTACGTCTAGCTCGTCACCCCAGAAGTAGGGGGTGCTGCTTCCCGCTCGGCATGCGTATTCCCATTCGGCCTCGGTGGGCAACCTGTAGATGTGGTCGGGGTCGAGCTGGTTCATCTTGCCGATGAACTCCTGGCAGTCGTCCCACGAGACGTAGTACATCGGGTAGTCCTCTCCGTCGCCGGAGTGCCATTCCCTGGGCTCCTTGATGTCGTACTTGCTCTCCCCCATCACTTCTTCCCACATGCCCTGCGTCACCTCGGTGGTCATCATCTCGAAGGACCCTAACTGCACGGCGTGCTGTGTCTCGTAGGGCTCTCTTCCCTCTTCCCGAGGTGGGTGACCCCATGACGAAGCTCCCTGAGGGGATGGTTACGAACTCCATCCCGGACGGCAGTACCTCTTCCTCCGACTGTGAGATGACGGAGGGCAACAGGACCGCGGAAGAGACCAGCATGGATACAAGCGCGTACGGTGCAGCAATAGTCATTGTTCCCCCTCCCCAACTAATTGCGCCCCTTGGTAGAGTCGACTTGTGGACCACCCGATTGGAAGGCAGCTGCGATATTCCCGATAAAGAAGGCCTTCCCAACCGGACTGTGAATCATTGCAGGCAAATCATGTCTAGGTTGTATCTTGCTCGCAACTGGGCAGCAGCCAGACTGATAGGTCTTTGGCTCCGGGACCGTTTATTTGAGGTTTATCATTCCCCCGTCCCCGAACCCACGCCTCCGCCCCAGCCACCCGAGCTGGTCTGCGAGCCAGACGCCGACTACGTTCCCTGGCAGGATGACGTCCCGGAGATGGAGATTGGATGACGAATCTCCATGGCCGGGTTGCGTGCTTGCGGGGGGACGATTCGGCCGAAGCGGGAATGTCGCGTTCGTTGACGGGTTGGGGCCGCCTGGGTATCCTGATCTGGGCTGAGAGTACTATTCTGGAGATCGGAAAGGGGCTATAGGGTCGGTCAAAGTAAAGGAGGAAATCGAATCACTTCTGGTATTCATGCGAGTGTCAAGGGGGAAACATGATCTGTGTATGGATAGCAGCAATTGCCTTGTCGTCAGGGATGCTCGATGTGCTGGACGAGCACGAGGGCCCGTGGGTAGCCGAGGGCTGGGAGATCACCGAAGAAGTCACCATAGATCCGGCCGACTACTTCGATGACCTGGAATTCCCTCTGGAGCATCGGCTGAGTTGCAGCACAGCGTTTGTTTTTGAAGAAAGCAGGCCTCGTTGGCGCATTGTGCTAAGCTACGATGGCAAGCACGTCTTTCTACATGAAGGTCAGGATGTCCCCCAGGTTTATCATCTGGAAGGCGGTGATGTATCCACCTCCGAAAACTGCGGTTTCGCCATAGTCAGGAAGCGGCATACTTTGCTCTGCGAACCGCCCGACGAGCCCATCAAGTGGTTCTTCATCGACAGCCGGGATTCGACGGTCGAAGAGCTCAATGTACCCGAGCGAATGACCCGCAGTCCTTCCCACTCAATAGTCATCTTGGCAAATGACGGCGCATTCATAGTTGCTACTAAGGCCGGACCAACCAAGGAGGCCGTGTTCCTTACGTCGAGTGATTCTGGCCTTGATGAGGTCGTCGGGCAAGCCCCAAGGTCACTGATCAACTGGGACTACACTTCGGAAGGTGCTTTGGTGGCTGCCGTTGTTGTCACTGAAAGCGGGCGGAGAATCGCAGGTTTCGACTGGAGTATGGACGAGAGATGGTCAGTTGATGGCGGAGCATCGAGATCCCCCGGTGGAAACCAGTTTTGTGTCTCGCGCAACGGGGAAATCGTGGCCAGTGAGATCTTCAATGAACTCATTTATGGTGATGGGTTCACGGTATTGGAAGGAAGCACGGGAAGTGTCTTGGGAAGGTTCCTTGAGGGCACATCGGTAGCGTCATTAGCCGTATCAGCGGACGGCTCCATTGTGGTAGCAACCTCAGCCCGCTCGCAAAGCGTAGAAGGCGATTCGCGAACGATCAGTGGGCATGTAAGCGGCACTCCGAGTAGTTGGCATAGTCTTGGGAAATCGGAGATCACCATCTTCCTTCCGTTCGAAAGTCATGCTCCATCCACTCTGGAGTGCTACTCCGCCCGGTATGGCTATGCCGAGGCAATAGGAGTTGAATCGGATGGGGCGATTCTGGTTAGGCTTAGGGATAGACTCATGTATATCGAGAACGAAGGGCCGCCTTCAAATCGGATGCTTGCTCTAGTTACGCTTGATGGTCAGCTCGTATGGGCAAGTGCTCCCAGATTGAGAGGTATCCATCATCGGTCAAGCTTTAGCTACCGGACGGACTTCAGCCCGAGAGCGAGATCTCCGATCACGCGTTTCTGCAGTACAGACACTGGATACCGGGTCATATACGAGTCCAACGACGGAAGGGCACTGAAAATCGTCACTATTGAAAGAACTGCGTGAGGGAACGTTCGCTCGCCCAGCCCAATCTCGCTGGTCTAGTCCTCGACCGGCGGCTCTTACTCGGAAGTGGGTACAATTCAAGAACGGCCCCTGCCCTTAACGGCAGAGACCCATGAAGGAGAAGGTCAGAAGTCCTTCGAGCACGTCGTTGACCGTTCATGTAAACGTCCGTATACATTGCTCAGCGATACGGTGAGCCCGTCCCGAATGCATGCTCCGCAGTTTGCGGATAACACGGATCGGGTCGGGTTCGCACCCGGCAAGAGGCTGGGCTGTCGGGCGCTTCACCTTTCACCCGGAGGTGAATGGTGGGCGCCTGTTCGATACTGCCGGAAGGATATTTACCACACAAGCCGAGGTCT
>WJMA01000063.1 GCA_014728175.1 Candidatus Fermentibacterota bacterium | reverse complement strand
TTCCCTTTGTCCTCTCCGAGCCCACGTTGAGAAGCGCTACCCGTGGCCGGTCTATCTTGAACACGCCCCGGGAGTAAGCATCTCCCATCAGGGCGAACTGGACCAGCTGCGACGATCTGCAACCTACGTTCGCGCCAACGTCCAGAACCACGGTGGGATTCTTCCGGGAAGGAAAGGTAGCCGCTATGGCCGGCCGGTCCACTCCCTCTATGCGCCCCAGAGCGAACAGGCTGGCCGCCATCATGGCTCCGGTGTTCCCCGGGCTGACCATCGCCTGGACCTCTCCCTCCTTGTGCAGCTTCGCCATAACCATCATCGAGCTACCGGGTTTGTTCTTCAATGCCTCCGCGGGATGTTCGTCCATCGCTATCACCTGGGAGGCATGCCTGATCTCGATGGGAAGACGTCGGCCCCTTCTTCCCAGATGACGGGCCACCACGTCCCTGTCGCCGACCAGTACCAGGGTAACGTCGTCCGCCACCCGGCGGGGGCTTCTCTCCAGAAAAGACACCGCTCCGTCTACGACCACGGACGGACCGTAATCGCCGCCCATTGCGTCGAGGGCGATCTTCATCCAGTTCCCGCCCGGGTCGCCCGGAAGCCGATACCGAACAGAAAACTACTCCTCCCGGGGCTCTGTCACCTGGCGTCCCCTGTAGAATCCGCAGTGCCTGCAGACCCTATGGGGAAGCCGCGGCTCACCGCACTGGGGACAAATACTCACGGAGGGCTTTCGCACCTTCCAGTGAGCCCTTTTCTTGTTCCTGCGGGAGGTAGAGTGCCGTCTTTTTGGTACGGGCATTTAAGCTTCCCTTCGTACCTCGGCGCAGCGGTTACCGGATTTGCCCCGTCTCTCCGGGGAGAGAAGGGGTTACCGCTGCGGCCGTGTGTGAGGACATGATTCTTCGTTAAGATTACAGCCACATGCCGGACATAAACCTTTGCAATCGGGTACGCACAAAGGCTTGCCGGGAACGGAAAGTATCACTGCTTCCCGAACTGCGTCAAGTATCTCCAGATAAGAAGGCGAGCCCGTCAGGGCAACCGTCTCCGAATCGTCCCGGAGCTTGGGGTCCGAGCTGTAGACCTTGTAGATCTCCTCAGTGGTCTCGAATCTTACCGGGCGCAGGCAACGGGCGCAGGGAATGACGAAGATGGCTTCCAGGCTGCCACGCAGGATGAACGTCGAATTCCGCGCCGACACGCAGAGGTCAAGCTCGGCGGTGTCCGAGCCGGGGCGGGCCTGGTCAAGGTCCCACTCCACGTCCCGGGGATCGAAGGTGAAACTCTGTCGGCTCTCACCTCTACCGAGAGCGCCCAGGTCCAGTCGAAGCGTCTCCGAATCCAGTCTCATGGAGAGCTTCCGGTCGTATCCAAGGGGAGAATCGGAATCAGCCCCGGTCTTCGGCCCGTAAGCACTCCAGGGCCGCCTGGATGTGCTCGTCGTGGGGAGCGATGGCCCGGTAGTACGTATCCATGTTCCACACCCTGAACGCTATCTCCCGCAGCAAGGCCCTCTCCAGGTAGGGAAGACTGGCTGCGAAGTGATCTTCGTCGAAGTAGAAATCCTCCTCGGAGAGGAAGTCCCGGAACTCCTCGATCACCTCCGTGTCCGGCCAGAACCCATCGGGAACCTCGTGCTCTAGAGTGAATTCCGTCGCGAAGCGGAAGAACATGGCCTCCCGCTCCAGCTCGGAGACGAAGCGGCTGTCGAACTCGGCGGGTTGCACCTCCAGGTCGGGCTCGATTCCCCACGTACGCTCCGCGTCAGGGTCCATAAAATCGTCCCGCAGGGTTCTGTCTATGCTGTGGCCGCGGGGAGTGTAGTATCTGGCCGTGGTCAGTTTGACGCCGTAACGCCCGAGGCCCGGATAAACCCCCATGTCGGTCAGGTTCTGCACCGAGCCTTTTCCGAAGGTCCGGGTACCGATCACCGTTGCGGCCTCGTTGTCCTTCAACGCCCCGGCGACTATCTCGGCGGAGCTGGCGCTACCGCGGTCGACCAGAACCACCAACCGCCCGTCGTACATCGTCCGTCTCTCCGTGAAGTAGCTGGTCTCGCCGACCGCCTTTCCCCGGGTGGTCACGACCATGGAGCCCGAGGGGAGGAAGATATCCGCTACGTCCACCGCCGGAGCGAACAGGCCACCCGAGTTCCCTCTGAGGTCCAGAATAAGGTTGGATGCGCCTACCTCCCTTAGGGTATCTATGGCCTGGTAGACGTCGGACGCGGACTCCCGGGAGAACCTGGACAGCCTGACGTAGCCGATGGAATCGTCGAGCATGAAACTTGCCGACACGGAAGGGTAATCGATTACCCCCCGAACTATCTCGAACTCCAGGGAGTCTCTAACCCCCGGCCTTATTACGGTCAGATCGACCGTGGTCCCCTCCGGACCCCGGATGTGGCTGACGGCCTCGTTGGTAGACATGTCCTCCGTGGGCTCGCCGTCTACGAGCACGATCCTGTCTCCACCTCTCATCCCCGCTCTACTGGCCGGGGTACCTTCCAGGGGAGAGATAACGGTCAGCCAGCCCTCACGCTGTCCTATGGTGATCCCCACCCCCTCGAACGAGCCCTGTAGCTGTATCTGGAGGTTCTCGTACTCGGCGGGGGTGAGCAGCACGCTGTTGGGATCCAGTGATCGCAGCATGCCCCTGATGGCCGATTCCACAAGCTCGACCGATTCCACGCTGTCCACGTAGGTGGATCTGGTCATCGAGTAGACGTCCAGGAACAGCTCCAGAGAGGAGGAGCGTTCCGTAGCCGTCTCGGCTCCCGCGTCGGGGGTGGCGAGGAACCCACCGGTCAATATCATGGCCGAGGCCAGCAGCACGGCGACCCATGCAGGGATGTACTTCTTCATCGTCAGTCTCCGGATTCCGTATTCGGGTTAATGCTTCTCATTACGTGTTCCAGTATCGCTGCATCCTGCTCAGCCTGCGGCACCGTGGCGTCCACAATCAGAAAGCGGTCTTCGTCCCGGGCCATTTCCAGGTACCTCCTGCGGACCCGGTCGTGAAAGTCCAGCGACTCCCGTTCGATCCTGTCCTTGCCTCCGCCTTCGCTGTCCAGCCGGGCCAGACCGATTCTGGGGTCCAGGTCCAGAAGAATCGTCACATCCGGGGTCAGACCTCCGGTGGCTATGGTCTGAGCCCGAACGATCGCTTCCTCGTCCAGACCCCTTCCTCCCACCTGGTAGGCCAGGGTGGAGTCGGAGTAGCGTTCGCACACCACACAGGACCCCGCCTCCAGGGCCGGCCTCACCACCAGCTCAACGTTGGCCGCTCTGCCGGCCAGATAAAGCAGCAGCTCCGTCGGTGGTGGTACCGGAATGTCGGGGTCCAGCAGAAGGTTCCTGATCCCCTCGGCGACCGCCGGCCCCCCCGGCTCCCTGGTCCGTACCACGTTCAGCCCCCTGTCCCTCAGAGCGGCGACCAGGGATCTGCATCTGGAGGTCTTGCCGGCACCTTCAACACCTTCGAGGGTTACGAAGAGGCCTTGTCTCGAGGGCAAGATCGCTACTGTCCCGGGTCGTCTTCTCCGCCTTGCGGGGAGCCGACCGAGTACTTCTCTATGTACTCCTCGGTGAGCCGATGGCACTTGTCGTCGTAGTACTGTACCGGAGGAGACTTGAAGAAGTACGAGGAGGGTGCCTCGATCGCGCCCGACAGATCGTGGTCCAGAGCCAGCTTGGCACACCTTACGGCGTCGATTATCACTCCGGCGGAGTTGGGACTGTCCCATACCTCCAGCTTGGCCTCGATGTTCAGGGGCACGTCACCGAAGCTGGTACCCTCCATTCGGATGTAGCACCATTTTCTGTCATCCAGCCAGTCGATGTAATCACTGGGGCCAATGTGTATATTTCTGGGGGCCATTCCTCTGGGAATCTGAGAGGTTACGGCGTTGGTCTTGGATATCTTCTTCGATTCCAGCCTCTCCCTCTCCAGCATATTGAGGAAGTCCGTATTGCCCCCGACGTTGAGCTGGAAGGTACGATCCAGCCTTACGCCCCGGTCCTCGAACAACCTGGTAAGAACCCTGTGTAAAATAGTTGCTCCCACCTGGCTCTTGATGTCGTCCCCCATCACGGGCAGGCCGCGGTCACGGAACCTCTTCTGCCAGTAGCTCTCGCGGGCGATGAAGACGGGGATGGCGTTCACGAAGGCGCAGCCGGCGTCCAGAACCTGCTCCACGTACCACTTGGTCGCCATCTCGCTGCCCACCGGCAGGTAGTTTACGACCACGTCGGTCCCGGTATCCTTGAGAATCTTTACAATGTCGTCGGTGGGCCCGGGGGCCTTCTTGATCACCGGTTTGAGGTACTTTCCCAGACCGTCGTGGGTCATGCCCCTGTTTACCTTGACCCCGACTTCGGGCACATCGGTGAACCTTAGCGTACAGTTGGGATCGGCGAATATCGCCTCGCTGAGATCCTTACTCACCTTGCTTATATTAATGTCGAAGGCGGCGGAGAATTCGACGTCGGACACGTGGTAACCGCCCAGATCCACGTGCATCAGCCCCGGAATCGTATCCTCGGGGGAGGTATTCTTGTAGTACTCCACCCCCTGAACCAGGCTGCACGCGCAGTTTCCGACACCTATTATCGCTACTCTGACCTTACCGGACATCGAGGACCTCCAGAACTACCCGGCCTTCGAAGAAACCCGCACGGAACGGGAAACTCCCGAAGGCAGCTTCTTCTCTTATTTTCCGGCCGAGGTACCGGTAATCACCGTCCTCAGCCTTTGCAGCGCGGTAAGCCAAGCCCCGGCCGCTACAACAATTACGCCGTAGACCACGAAGTCGGGGCTCAATATACCTCCCAGGAACAGGCCGAAAACCAGGACCACCAGGCGCTCGGTTCTGGTAAACACGCCGACCGTGCAGTCGACTCCCTCACCCTCGGCCCGTGCCCGAACGTAACTAACCATGTACGAGCCGACCAGGGCGATCGGAACGATGTACAGCATCGCCGGCCTGCCGCGGCCGGCCTCACCGGCCAGAATGGCCGTGAAGACGACCGCCTCACCGACGCGGTCGACGAAGGAGTCTAGAACGGCCCCGGCGGAGCTCTCGCTCCCGGTCCATCTGGCTATCGCTCCATCCACAGCGTCCAACACGCTGCCCAGGGCCAGGACCAGGCTCCCGACCACGAAACTTCCACGCCATACCAGCCAACCGGCAATGGCTGTAACCACTAGCCCGCTCAGCGTCAATGCCGCAGGCTTGACCCCCATGCCGGCCAGCAATACGACCAAGGGCCGCAGCAGCCGCCTACCGGCACTTCTCAGGTTGCTCAGGTTCAACGTGCCTCCAGAATGCAGCAACGCAAGGCCCCAAGAACAATAGAGGTAATAAGATGACCCGTCAATCAGCAGAAGCTCCGCTTACGACCAGCGTTATCTCCCCCTTGGGAGGCTGGTCGGCAAAACGCTCCGCCAGATCGCTTAGGCTACCTCTGATCACCTCCTCATGCAGTTTGGTCAGCTCTCTTGCGACGCAGGCATTACGATCACCGAATACGTCTCTCATCTCCATCAGAGCACCGCGGAGATGGTGGGGGCCCACGAAGTAAACCAGCGTGCCCCCGTAGCTCTCCATATCCTCCAGCCGGGACCGTCTTTTCCCTCTCCTCCTGGGAAGGAATCCCTCGAAGCAGAACCTGTCGGTGGGTAGGCCGGAGAGCACCAGAGCGCTCACCACCGCGCAGGGCCCGGGGATAACCTCAACCCCGGCCCCGCAGTCCAGGGCGGCCCTGACCGCGGCGTAGGCAGGATCCGATATCCCCGGCATGCCCGCGTCGGTTATCAGGGCAATGGTCTTGCCCTCCGCCAGGAAGGCTTCGATCTGAGGTATTCTGCCCCGGACGTTGTGATCGTGGTAGCTGTAGATCCGTTCCCGCCCGCTGACCAGCTTGGCCGACCTTCTGGTATCCTCGGCCAGCACAACGTCCGCCTCCCGTAGAATCCTCGCCGCTCGGGGGGAGAGGTCCTCCAGGTTTCCGATGGGGGTGGCCACCAGGACCAGCACGCCGTGATAGTTATCCGCCATTTTCTCCGGATCGGTTACGGAGCCTTTCCTGAAGATCGCCTATCTTCCGCCGCAGCCTCTCGGTTTCCTCGGGGTCCCGCCTGAGCGTAATCCTCAGCACGTCACCCTCGGAGCATCCCTCGGGTAGAAGATGCGCCGGAAGGAGCCAGCGGTGAGCTTCCCTGCTCACCAGCACGGCGGTTCCGTCCTCTATCCGGTCGACGCTTACCAGAAGCTCGGTCTCCCCGGGCACGGTATTCGCGCTTCTCCCTTCGGGTGGAGTTGATCGGCACCGGTCAGAGCAATATACAAACCTCGGCCGCCCCCGGAAAACGGTCCGCCATTCGGTATTTGATGGGGGAGGGCCGGGGAATTATCTTTGTGCCCATGAACACACTGTCTGGACTGTTGCTGGCCATGAGACCCAGATCGTGGACGAAGAACCTTTTCGTCTTCGCGGGGGTGCTGTTCGGTAGAATCTGGGATGCGCAGGCCTTCGCCATCGCCCTGCTGGGGGCGATAGGGTTCTCGGTGCTCTCGGGTGCGATATACATGATAAACGATGTCGCCGACCGGAAAGCCGACCGCCTCCACCCCGTAAAGAGGAACAGGCCCGTAGCCTCCGGGCGGGTATCGGCGAAAGCGGCCATGGTCAGCGCCCTCGTGGTGGCGGCCGTGGTACTCGGCATATCCTGGTTTCTGTCCACGGGGTACGCTCTGGTTCTTTCCTGCTATCTGGTGGTACAGGTTTTATACTCCCTGGGGCTCAAGCATGTGGTCATCCTGGACGCCCTGATAATCGCGGGGGGGTTCGTGCTCAGGGCCCTGGCCGGGGTGGAAATCGCTCTGGACGCCGGGTACCGGGTCAGCATCTCTCCGTGGCTGATAGTCTGCACGTTCTTTCTAGCGGTGTTCCTGGCGTTCTCCAAGCGAAGGGCGGAGGTCGTCTCCCTGGGCGGCGGCGCGGCCGGCCATCGCCGTAACCTGGCCTTCTACAGCACCGCCCTGCTGGACCAGATGACCGGCGTAGCCACGGCGGCCAGCCTGATGGGATACGCCATATACACGGTAAGCGAGAGAACGATAACCATGGTCTCGGACAAGCTATGGCTGACCATCCCCTTCGTGGCCTACGGCATATTCCGCTACCAGTACCTGGTCCATCAGAAGGGCCTGGGGGGTGCCCCGGAAAAACTGTTGCTGAGGGATAAAGGGCTTCTTCTAAACGTGGTCCTGTGGCTGATTTCGGTTTTCGTGGTGCTTCGCTTCCATCCCGCCGGATGATAAGCAGGGAGCTGTCCGCCCAGGCGAAGATAAACCTCGGCCTGAGGATACTCTCCAGAAGGCCGGACGGTTACCATGACATCCGCAGCGTATTTCAGACCGTGTCTCTGGCCGACAGGGTCAAGCTTACCGCCAGGCAAGGCCCGAGGGGGGTCCGGCTTTCGACGACCGGGCTGGAAGTCGCCGAGGGAACCCGGAACCTGGCCTACCAAGCGGCGGAATCGTTCATACAGCGATTCGACCTGGACCTGCACGTAGAGATCTCCATAGACAAGAGAATTCCCGTATCCGCGGGCCTGGGCGGCGGCAGCAGCGACGCGGCCGCAGTTCTGAGGTCCATGACCGCAGCCGGCCCGGAAGGTCCGGCCGTCGTCGAGCTGGCCGGGCGGCTGGGGTGCGACGTTCCCTTCTTCCTGGAGGGGGGAGCGGCTCTGGTGGAGGGAAGGGGAGAGGTATTGACGCCTCTGGAGCCGTTCAGGTTCTGGGCGGTCCTGATGAATCCGGGAGTTCGGGTCGGCTCCGGCTGGGCTTACGATAGATGGGACCGCGAAGGGGAAAGCTTGACAGATGTCGATGCGGCGGAGCATTATTCTGCCCCGGCTGGAAGATGGCTTCAGGGAGAGGAATTTCCCCTGGAATTGCGGAACGACTTCCTGCCGATCGTTGCTGCGGAACATCCCTCGGTGGCCCGCGCGGCCGCCATTCTGGGCGAGTACGGGGCCACTTGGGGCCTTTCCGGCTCCGGCCCTACCCTGTACGCGCTTTTCCATACGCAACGGGAGGCGGAGGCTTTCGCCGGAACGTTGCCCGGCGGGTACGAATACTATATCTGTAGATCGACCTCGCCCGCTGGGGCGTAGTCAAACTGGTAAGACACAGGATTTTGGTTCCTGTATTGGAGGTTCGAGTCCTCCCGCCCCAGCCAGCGAAGGAAAGGACGTCCGATGGCGATTACATTGAAGGTAGAGAACAGAGAGAGGATCGGAACCAGAGAGGCGAAGAGGCACCGTCGCCAGGGATTGGTTCCGGCCATAGTCTACGGCCGGGAGGCCGAGCAGTTATCGATCACCGTCCGAGAGCAGGAGTTCATGGACAAGATCGGCTACTCCCCGTCGACGAAAATGATAAGCCTACTGGACAAGAGTAAAAAGAAGACCCAGGTGATAGTGAAGGACGTCCAGTGGCACATGCTCACCGACCGCCCCATGCACATCGACTTCCTCCGGGTTTCGGCGGACCAGCGCATCACCGTGCCGGTAATCCTGGTTCTGGAGGGAACGCCGGAAGGTGTTACCATGGGTGGAGTTCTGGAGCAAGTTTTGCGGGATCTGGAGCTGGAGGTAAAGGTCAGCGATATTCCGGAGAAAATCTCCGTGGACGTCACAGAGCTCGGCCTGGGCGACTCGCTGCACGTGGGTGATCTATCCCTTCCCGAAGAAGTGCTCTGCCATACCCCGGAGGACAGCGTCGTGGCCACCGTGGTCGCCCCCTCCGTGGTAGTGGAGGAAGAGAAGGAAGAGGAAGAGGAAGAGATCCTCGAGGGCGTCGTCGAGGGCGAGGAGCCGGCCGAGGTCGAGGAAGGCGAGGAAGAGGAACCCTCCGAGAAGGAAGCAGAGGAGACTCCGGAGGAGGATTAGTGCCGGCCAGGAGCGTTGTAACCTGCCTGGGCAATCCCGGCCTGAGGTACAGACTTACCTGGCACAACGCGGGCTTCTGGGTCACGGACATACTGGCCAGGGAGTACTCCCTGGAGCTGGTCAACGCCGGAGCCTTCGAGATATCACATCTTCCCCGGGACAGGATCCTGGCCAGGCCCACCACCTACATGAACCGCAGCGGTAAGGCCGTAAAAGCCCTTCTGGAAGCGGTCCAGGCCGGGCCCGAACATCTTCTCGTGGTCTGCGACGACGTTAACCTGCCCCTGGGTCGGCTAAGGCTGCGGGCCGAGGGCTCCGACGGCGGCCACAAGGGTCTGAGAAGCCTGATAGGGGAGCTGGACACCGAGGACTTCGCCAGGCTCAGGATGGGAATCGGCCCCCTTCCGCCGGGGGCCGATCTCACCGAGTTCGTTCTGCAGAGAATTCCCGAAGAGCTGGAGGAGAGCGCGTCCGAGATGGCCTGCAGAGCGGCGGATTGCGTGCGCTGTGTACTCTACGAAGGTTTCCGGCGTGCCCAGACCGAGTACAATCGCTGGCCTCTCGACGAGTCTTCTACTGACCCTCCGTCATAGCCTGGTACTGCATCACGCCCAGACCTATCATCTCCGCCAGCTTCACACCGTCCACGGACATGGAGCTGACCACTACGCCGCCAGACTGAACATCGGTGTAGAAGTCAACCCAAAGCTCCAAGTCCGCAATCAGAACGCCTACCTCTTCCTCCTGACCGGTCATCCGCATGATGCTCATCACGTACTCGGGCACGTTGAAGGTGCAGGCCAGCTCGGCGTCCGCGGGGAGGTCGAACACGGGGGAGGACTGAACGGTCTCCCCCTCCCAAACGCCGGATAAGAACCTATCCACCACGGCGGGTTCGGAGGCGTTCTCCATGTAGAGATAACCGTCCTCTACAGTCATCCAGAAGACGAAACTCATCTGCTCAGGCAGGTTCACGGCCTCACTGTCCGCCGTGGCCGGGGTCATCGAGGCCAGGTCCATGGTCTGGCCGTAACGGAGGTATTCCCTGCCCTGGTACTCCACCCGCTCCAGAGGAGAGATCTCCATCCCCGGGAAGGCATCCAGGAACGACCGGGCAAAGTCCAAAGCCGGCTGCATCATCTCGCCGAACCCGGCTACGGTCATGTCTCCGGGCACTTCGTACACGGCAACCATGTGCATGAAGCTGCGGCCGTCGTCGCTCATCATGCTGAAGGCCGAGTTGGTCGAGAACACGGAAATGAGCTCGGTAAATTCCTCCCCTAGCTCTATATCGAAGGCCGAGTAGACCGCCTCGGTGAGGTGAAGCGCAAGCTCGGGATCGATGCTTGCCCTGCCCATCGCCACGTCTCCGCTGGGAATCTCCGCCGTAAGGTCGTCGACCACCTCTACCGGAGTCAGCAGACCTGCCATCTGAGAGCCCTCTCGGAAGACGATCCTGGACTCCACGGTGATCTCTCCTCCGGCGGTTCCCAGGGTGGTCTCCACCGTGGAGCACTCCCGCAGGAAAACGTCGAACGCGTCGAAATATAGGTTCATAACGGCCTCGAAGTTTTCCTGGTCCATGGTGCCGGCATCCACCTCTGCAATGACCTGCTGCCTGGCCATGGCCATTTGAGAGGCGGCCATGGGCCCGAAGGTGGCGAAATCCGTGAACATGTAGATGCTTCCGGGCGAAAGCTCGGGAAGGGCCGCGGAAGGCTCATCGCCGTCCAAACGCGCAACCATCGAGGATATGGAGGCCCGGCTTCCGGCGGCCATGGCCAGCCCCCCGTCTACGGCGATGAAGAGCTTGCCACCGGGGTAGCTCACCGAACGGGTCTGCAACTCGCCTATGGGGTCACCCTCCGCCAAAGGCATGCCCAATTCCTCCAGAGTGGCCCAGAAGGCCTCCTCATCGGCCAGTGGAATCGCCATGCCGATGCTCTGGGGAGCCATGTTCTCCATGAACGCGACCACGGTCCCGGAAGGGTCTATCCCGTAGGCGTCGCCTACGGCTGCCAGACTGTCGCAGGAGAGGGCTCCCAGAACCACGGTCTTCAGGAACCCCTCACCGAGTACCTCCACCCCTTCGGAAACGTATCCGTCCACGTTCTCCAACAGGGCCGAGGGGTCGGTTATCGCCAGAACGAAGATGGCCCCCTCCGGCACCGCGTCCCTCGATGACAAGGGCTCCCGGGGAGCGGGTCCGCAGGCCATCGCTACGAGCACCGCCGAAAGAGCAAACGCTGGTACGAGTCTTGCCTTTAAATTCAAGTCCTTACCTCCGTTTCAATCCTGTTTTGCTCCCTGCAGTTTCCAATATGTAACGATTCCCGTGGCGGTTTGTCAAAACGGACGGCCAGAATTAGATTACGCTTCATGGCAGGCGAGCTCGATCTCTTTTCCACCGCGGAGCCTCAACGGGTATCCGTTCTCTTCCTGGACACCGAGACCACGGGAAGCGACCCGGAGAGCGCCGACATATGCGAGCTGGCCATGCTCCTTATGCCGTACATGGGAACCGGACGCGCTCCGGACGAGCCCAAACAACTCCATACCCTGGTCAAACCTCCCGCAGCAATTCCTCCCGAGGCCTCAGCGGTGCATCACATAACAGACGAGATGGTCGACGGTGCCCCGGCGGTGAGTGAGTTGAGGGAGAAAGTGGCCGAGTTGTTTTCCGACGCCGACTACGTATGTGCCCACAACCTGCCGTTCGACCTGACCGTAATCTCCAGGGTGATGCCGGCGATCGTCCGGGAAGTGGCGGACAACTCGAGGCTGGACTCCCTGCGGCTGGCCCGACACGTATGGCCGGACATCCCCTCGCATTCTTTGCAGGCCCTGAGGTACCGATTCGGTCTGGACCGGGGTCTGGAAGGCGATGCCCACAGGGCCATGTTCGACACCCTCCTGGCCAGGGCCCTGGTGGAACGCGCCCTGCAGGCCCTGCCGGAGATCGGGCGATGGGACGAGTTGGTCGAGTACGCCAATTCGCCCCTGGACGTGCAGGTCTTTCATTTCGGGAAGTACAGGGGGAATCTGGTTGAGGACGTGATAGTGAGGGACATAGACTACGTCCGATGGCTCCTGCAGCAGGACTGGCTCTCCAAGGAGTATCCAGACCTCGGCCATACTCTGCTCAGGAAGACCTCCGGCAAGGATAAGGACGGGGATTGAGCACCAACATTCCAACCGACTGCTACCTGGTGGAGGGGGGCCATGCCCTCAGAGGAAACCTGGTCCCGGCCGGCAGCAAGAACGCAGCTCTGCCCCAGCTCGCGGCCTCGTTGCTCTCAGACCGTACGGTCTGCATAGAGAATCTCCCCCGAATACGCGACGTCCGCACCATGATCGCGATCCTGGAAAGCCTGGGGACGGAAGTCGAACAGCCCTCCGAACAGAGCGTCCGCCTGACCAGCGCCTTACCCGACCCGGACGGTCTGGACTCCGGGATTTGCCGCAAGGTAAGGTCCTCCATCCTTCTGGCCGGCCCCCTTTTGGCCCGTTGCGGCCGCCTCGAGCTGCCTCCTCCCGGAGGGGACGTAATAGGGAAGCGTCGGCTGGACACTCATTTCCTGGCCCTGGAGAGCCTGGGGGCGGAAGTGGAGTTCGACGGCCGGAACATATCTCTCTCCACCTCCGTTCTGAAGGGATGTTCGATCCATCTCGACGAGCCGTCTGTGACAGCTACGGAGAACGCCATGATGGCGGCGTCCGTCGCCGAGGGGGAATCGGTGATATACAACGCGGCCTGTGAGCCCAACGTCCAGGACCTGGCCCGAATGCTGAACCGGATGGGGGCCTCGGTTAGGGGCGCCGGAACCAACAGGCTGGAGATAGAGGGCAGGGGAGGGCTGCTGGAGCCCGCAGAGCACCGGGTGGCACCCGATCACATAGAGATAGGCAGTTTCGTGGGCCTGGCCGCCTGTTGCGGCGGCGAGGTGCGGATAGAAGGCGTGCCGGAGGGCATAGTCCATCCCACTCTGAGAACCTTCCAGAGGTTCGGGGTAAGAACCGTCTTCGAAGGGGATGCGCTGATTGTGCCGGCCGGACAGGAGCTGGTGGTGCGGAGCGACCGCAGCGGGGCCATCCCCACTATATACGACGGCCCCTGGCCCGGTTTCTCGCCGGACCTAACCAGCACCGCCGTGGTGCTGGCTACCCAGGCCAGAGGCACCAGCCTGATCTTCGAGAAGATGTTCGAGAGCAGGCTTTTCTTCGTGGACAAGCTGGTGGCCATGGGGGGTCGGATAATACAATGCGACCCCCACCGGGTGGTGGTCTCCGGCCCCAGCACCCTGAGGGGCACGGAGGTCTTCAGCCCGGACATCCGGGCGGGCATGGCCCTGCTTACGGCGGCCCTCTGTGCCGAGGGTACCTCCCTGATACGCAACGTTCACCAGATAGAGCGGGGATACCAGAACCTGGTGGACAGGCTGCGGGCGCTGGGAGCAGAGATTTCCTCCGGGCCGCCCCTGCGGTGGGACCACACGTAAGGGAGTACGTAAGGGAGTAAGCTTATGCAGAACAAACGGCGAAGGACGCTGGCGGTCCTGGTTCCGGCTTTCCTGGCGGTCTTGCTGTCCTGCGGTGAGAACCCGTCCGAGCCCGAGCCCTGGCCGGACGGGGCCTACTTCTACCTGGGCGCGGCCGGCTATTCCGACACCGCCGTCGCCTGGTCTCCCACCGGCAACGTGATGCTTTATACCTCTGGCGTGTACGGCGATCCCGATCTTTTCGCCTACGACAGAATCACCGACCCGGTTACGGTATCCTCCACCTCCATGGACGAATCGGTAGGCCCTGTGGGCTGCTGGACCGACCAGACGAACCCCGGGCTGATCATCTTCACCGCGACCGACAGAGACTCCGTGGTCCACACCGAGGTGAGAACCATAACCGGCAACCTGTGGGCGATGGAGATAATCCTCGACGACAGCCTGCCCCACCTCCACCCCACCTGGTCCGCAGATGCCGATACGGTTCTGCTTTGCACCAAGGTCGACGGAAGATGGAGTATGTACGCCGCCTCCTACCCTCCGCAGGAGGAGCATCTGGAGCCCCAGGAGTTCTACGCGCCCCAGGCCGACGTTCTGCGGCCCTCCTACTCGCCGCAGGGCGACTGGATCCTGTTCGAGAGCCGGTCGGGGGGGCAGGGTGACGTATGGGTCATCAGGCCGGACGGCAGCGACCCCCGGGCCGTAGTAGAAGGGCCGGCCGACGAATGCCATCCCTGCTGGTCGCCCTACCAGGGCTGGTTCGTGTACTCCTCCGACGCCTCCGGCCAGTACGAGCTTTACGTGACCGACCTGTCGGCGGATACCACCATCAGGCTGACCGACGACCCGGCCAGCGATGTATACCCCGCCTGGAACCCGGGCATCGAGAGCATCGTCTTCTGCTCCGACCGGGTGGAGGGGGAGGGCCTCTACGACATCCTGGCCATAGACGAGCCCGACCTGCCCGACGACTGATATTCCCCGAATGCCAAAGGCCCCCCGGACGGCGAACCGCCCGGGGGGCCTTTTTTAGTGGCAGAAGAACTCCTACTCGTCGATCATGGTCTCGATCAACGAGAGCAGCTCTAACAGGAATGCGGGCGAGTCGGGGTTTAGCCCCAGGCCATGCCCGGCCAGCTTGCACATGTACCAGGAGTACAGGTAGTTCTCCTGCTCGAAGAGGAACGAGGCCACGCTGCCGGCCACGCTGGTCAGGTCCATGTCCACGTAGCCCTCGTACTGCTGCCCCGCTCCGAAGGAGTAGGAGGTGTCCATCTGCGCTATGCTCTGAACACCCAGGGCCGACGTCACCGGGGCGCCGTTCTCACCCCGCAGGTCCTGCAGCAGAGCCCAGCCGGCCAGGGCGTCCAGGGATATCTGCCCCGTCGAAGAGGCGGGGCTGAACGTGCCGTAGTCGTACTGCACCTGCTGGTCGACCATTATCCAGCTGTAGTAGTCCTCGTCCGGATAGTAGTCCTCCAGCACGGTCAGCGGTACGTTCACGTAGACGTACCCACCGGAAACGCTGTCGATGTATTCCTGGTCACCGCTCTCCAGGTTCATTATCTCCAGTGAGCTCACACAGTTCTCGCCAACGGGCCGGAACCTGTACTGGAGGTCCGTGTCGTAACCGCCCCCGGACAGGTAGAAGAGGATCTGCGCGCTGACCCAGACCTTGCCCTGGGAAGCTGTCATACCCAGCCACTTTTCCAGGCTGTCCTGGTCCATGTCCGGGTCCACGCACTCGAACGCCGTCCACATGGTGTCCTGGGTCTGAGACTCTTCCTCGTAGAGGATGGCCACCGGCTCGCCGGCCTCCTCCTGGATGGCCATGTAGAAGTACTCGTTGGCCTTGCCCCAGTAGTCGCGCAGGTAGAGGCAGGACATCCCGGCACCCAGGTAGGCCTCTGCGTAGGTCAGGTCGGCGTCGAGGGCCTGCTCGAAGTATTCGAGCGCACCTTCGAAGTCCTGCTGCTGGAAGGCTTCCCAGCCCAACCGTACGAATCCCTCCGGACCCTCGGGCTCCGGAAGCTCCGGTTCCTGGACGCATCCGGCAACCATCAGAAGGGAGGCTCCCAGAAGCGTCAGCAGTATGGTTCGGATTGCCTTCATCATTCTCCCTCCCTTCCTATTCAACGCGGAGCAGCTTCTGGGTGAGAGTCCCCTCGGACGTCTCCAGCCTGCAGAAGTAAACTCCCGCGCCAAGCTCGTTGCCGGACTGGTCGCAGCCGTCCCATACGATCGAGTGGGAGGCCGCGGACATGTCTCCGTCCACCAGCGTTCTTACCAACCGGCCGCTGAGGTCGTACACCGTCAGCTTCACGTTGCCGGCCCTGGGAACGCTGAACCTTATGGCCGCGTTGGTGCTGAACGGGTTGGGGTACGAGCCGCCCAGAAGCAGCTCTCCCGGTACGCTGGGCGAGCTGGCGCCGGGGCCGTCGCCCAGGGCGTAGATTCCGCCCCGGTCGATGGGGGCGAAGATCCTGCCGGACTGGTAGTACCCGTCGAGCTCCGTCCATCCTTCGTTCTCGAAGCGGAAGACGGCTCCCTGAGGGCCTTCGGCCCAGAAGGAAAGCAGACCTTCCGCCGGCGATACGCTCACCGGGCCGGCCAGCAGACCGGTCATGCAGCTTGCGCACTCGCTGAGGGGTATACCGCTGGCCAGAGAGAGCCCCAGCATGTCGCTCTGGGACAGGGTGGCCATCTGGCCCGGGGCCAACGCCCCCTCGGGTACCTCCAGCCTGGCCTCGGTGACTTCCAGCAACAACTTTCCGCCCTCGGCGTAACCGACCGCCATCTCCTTGGTGGCCTGCCGGGCTATGCCCAGGGTGTCGTAACCGGAGCAGTCTACCTCGTAGTCGCCTGCTTCCCAAGTCTCTATGCGGCCGTCCCATAAGGTGTTCTCGCTCTGCCTGGACATGTCGAAGACGTAGCTGCTGTCGATCTGCTCGTTCTGGTCGAAGTGCTTGACCTCCAGCCTGGGTCCTACCCAGTCGTAGCCCACCATTAGGTCGACGACGCTGCTAATGTACAGCGTGGTGTAGGCCGTGCAGTACTGGTCGTTCGCGGAGTTCTGGTTCACAGAGAGGAAACACTGCCTGTCCGTGGTGTCCTGCCCCATGGCGCACTTGATGTCACCCGCGCCGCCGGGGTTGTCGTTGGTTATCACCAGGAAGGACTTCTCTTCCTCCAGGCTGAACGTGCCGTTGTACAGCGAGTCCAGCGTCAGGTACTCCACGCTGGTCAGAGTGGTGTCGGTCGACCAGTCGGAGAAGACCACCTTCTGCACCACCCATTTGCCGTTCACGTTGGTTCCCGACCCGTTGTTCTGGTTGTACTGGCCGTTGAAGAAGGTGGTGGGGAATACAGTGTAGTCCCCGATGAAGTCTACGTACTGTCCCGCCCACGCGGGCGCGGTCAGTATCTCCGAGTCAGGCGTCACCCAGGTAAGGAAGGGCGCTAATATGACGTCCGCGAAGGACCCCACGTTGCCCACTATGGTGAAGTCGTAGAAGTCGTAGTGGTAGATGCCCCCCTCGAAGTCGGCCGCCCAGGGCGATACCAGGTTGGTCACTATCCACTGGTCGTAGAGCGGCACGACCACGTCCTCGACCACCGTGCTGTCGGGTGCCGAGGGGTCCACCGCCCGTCCGACCGCCACCATTCCGGTGGTGTCTGACTGCGCTATGGCCCCTACCACGCTCTGGCCGTACTGCTCCTCTACGTACTTCATGAACAGGAAACCGGCCCCCTGGGCCGCCCCGAAGTAGTTACCCTTGTTGCCTGTGGCCCAGTTGGCCAGCTCCAGGTAACCCGCCGCGGAGTAGCTGTCTATGTATTTGACCAGACCGAAGCCGTAAGTCGTGGTTTCGGTGAGGCCGTAGACCAGGTTCTGGGCCATGTTGGCCACCGCCCGGACTATCCACCTCTCCTCGTTGACGTTGTTGGCCCTGCGTAGAAGCGCGCCCAGGCCCTTGGGGATGGCGAACTTGTGTATGTCCGCCCTCTCCTGTTCCCAGGTCGCGCCGGTGCGATCCTTGTAGATACCGACGTTTACGTAGAAGATGTCGTGATTGTTGGCCGTGGTGCTGTCGCCATCGAAGTCTGCGGGCCATGCGTACATCCATGCCCCGACCCGGGACGGGGGACCCGACTGGTTCTGGTAGAAGTCGGGCACATCCGCCATGACGATCCATATCTTCTCGTCGTCGTTGACCGTCTGGGGCATCTCCCCGAATACGCCGGTCACCGTTCCGTAAACGTTCACTCCGGCGCCCTCGAACTGGTCTGTAAGGCTGTCCAGCTCTGCCTGGGTAACTATGTTGCCCCAGATCAGGTTCATGGTCACGGAGTCCGGTGTGTCTCCGATGTAGCTGGTGTCCTGCACCAGCCAGTTGGCGTGTTCCGTCACCGCCCTGCAGGTGAACTGCTTGGGAGACCAAGGGGGCTCGGTCTGGCTGGGGAACTGGGAGATGTCGGGGATGTCCAGCACGAAGGTGTCTCCCACCTCCATCGCCCCAGCGACCCCTGGTACTGCCAGTGGCAACAGGAACACCGCCAGAGCCAGCGCCAGGCCGGTTCGGCGGAATCCTGCGGATCTCATCATACTCGACCTCCTAAGGTAAAGCGGCAGCTTGTGCACTGCGCCGTCATAACCGTACGCCCCGCCTTGCGCGGAGCCTTTGCGACGATCCATTTCATCTCTCGATTCTTCCCGGATGCGCCGAGGGCAGTCAAATCAGAACCCCTCCGACGAACCCGTTCCGGAGCGAACAGGGGTGAGCATCTCCCGCCAGTTGGCGAAATCCACCTCACCTTCGACGGTGGAGTGGATCTGCTCGTAGTCGCCGTTCCCCATGCGGTCGAGGAACACGAACGTCTCGTTCCCTCCGGTGTAGTAATACCATATCACGTAAGGAAGCGTGCCCACGCCGAAGGAGCTGGTCTCCACGTCGTCGGGCTCTCCGTACTTTATGTACACCCTGCCCCGGTCGGTCCTCCAGCCCTCCCGGAACTGGCTGCCGAAGCGCTCCGCCTCCATGCACCGCTGCTCGAAAGCCTCTCTCTGGTCTTCCCTTCCGGCCCAGAAGCTCTGGTAGAAGGATCTCCTTGACTCCTCCGAGGTCAGGCCGTCGACCAGGTCCTTCTCCTGGTCGGACAGAAGGTAGCGCAGCTCGGGGAAGAACATGGTGTCCGCGGCGGTCGTGCCTGCCTCGTAGCCGCCTTCGTCCGCGGCGGAGAAGGAAAGCATCAGCGGTTTTCTCTGCACCAGCGTGTCCTGGTTCAGCACTATGGATACCGACACGTAGTGAAGCCCGGATACCCTGGCCGGTAGCAAGCTCAGACTGTCCAGGATACCCACCGCCTGTCCTTCCTCCGGAACCGCGAGGCTCTGCCAGGGACGGGCGAACAGAAGCTCTCCCTCCGGGCCGGTCAGGGTGGTTCTTCGCTGGACCGTTCTTCCGTCCGCGTCGTAGAGCTCGGCGTAAACGTACACCCTCTGCTCCGCTGGTAGCTCGAACTTCCCCGAGGCGGCCGGAAACACCAGCATGCGCCCCTTGCGCAGGCTACTCTGGGAGCCTTCCGGCGCCGGGGCCACGGTCTTGGCCAGCTCCAGCTGGCTGAGCACGGAGGGGCTTCTGAGAACCAGCGGCCTCTCCACCCGGCCCTGCCTGCCGTTGCCCATGTCGGTCACCGTTACCTGCAGGGTATACTCGCCCTCGGCCGCGGCCATGGCGGTGCTGTTGACTATGCTTCGGCTCTCCATCCATTCCAGCCTGCTCGCCCACTGGTCCAGCCCTACGGTATCGCCTTCCGAACCGATCAGGGCCACCTCCGTCACCAGCCATACCTGCCCGGCCGAGTCTCGGGCCAGCTGCTGCAGATCTATCTCCTCGTAAACCTCCACCATGATCCGGTCCTGGTCGCCCAGCCGGAAGACGGCGGTGTCTATGCCGAACTCCAGGTCACCGCTGCTGCGGGAGCTGAGGCCGGATGCCGCCACCATTCCCAGGCAAAGCAGCAGAGCGACCGGCCACCTCACGACGGGCCTCCGTTGCAGCCCAGTACGTAAAGCGGACCGGAACTCTCGTCCATCACGTCCTCCCACGGAGTGGCCAGCTCGTACAGGCCGTAACCGCTGTAGTCGACGAAAACCACGGTGAGAGAGGGAGTGAAGTAGGTCCATACCTGGTAGGGCAGCGTTCCGTACTCCATGGGCCTATCCTCCAGAATGTCGGGTTGGCCCAGGAGCAGATATACCCTTCCCCGGTCGGTGTTCACTCCTCTGGTCCCCAGTACACCGTACCTGTTCTCGGTGAACCGCAGCCTTCTCAGGTACAGCTGGAGGTACTCGTTCTCCTGGGTCAGGGGGGTAGGGTCCCTTCTCTTCCAAAACTCCGCCATGATCGCCTGCCGCTCGGTTCTGGTCTCCGCATCCTGCAGCCGGTCCAGATCTGAGTTTTTGGCTATGGGACGGATCAGGGTGGTCGTCTCGTCTACTTCCTTTCCCCATACGTCCCAGCTGGGCAGAACGTTCAACCGGGTGGACGAGCTCGCGACGGGGTCCTCTTCCGCCACCGCGGCGGTAAGGACCTCGTAGTCACCCTCGTCCAGGCCCTCGACCGGTACGCTGGCCTCGAAGATGAGGTTCGAGCCCTCGCCCGTGCGGGTCATCCATCCCTCGGCGAACACGGTACCGTTTTCGCCGCGAAGCAGGTAAGCGGACCTGAGGTCTTCGAGAGCCTCCGTTCCGGTGGGAGGATACAGTTCCCATACCACCCTTACGCTACCCTCGGCCGACACCGAGGTCCCGTCGGGCAGCCTGGGATTTCCGGCGGTCCAGCCGAGCCTTCCGGCCCGGGGAACGAAAACCTCCTTGCGGGTGGAGGTACGGCTGTCGGACTCCAGGTCGGTGGTTGTCACGGTCATGGTACGCTCTCCGGGAGCAACCCCGGAGAGCTCGAGGCTTACGGTAAGCGGGAAGCGGTTTCGAAGGGCCGTACCGGCACGACGGGCGTAGCCGCCGCCGTCGGTGGTGGCGACGACCTCGTAGGAGGCCGTCTCTTCCTCGCCCTGCACGAACAGGAAGTCTTCCGCCCGCAGAGTTACCTCCACCCGCAGAATTCCTTCGTTCGAGCCGGACGCCGGCTCTGCAGACCAGTCGACCTCCAGGCCGATCAGGCTGCACAGGAGAACCGCTCCCAGGTAGAGCATCACTTCCTTTCCTTCGGGGATGGGACGCGGCCGCGCCCCATCCCGATCAATATCGTTACCTCGCTAGAACGCGAAGCCCAGGCTGGCCCTGTGAACCACCTCGAGCCTGTTCCAGTCGGCGTAAGCGTAATCCAACGTAATGGTCTGTCCGCCCAGCGGGATGCGGAACCCCGCCCCGGCGGTCGCTCCCGCCTCGTCCGCGTTTATATGGTAGCCTCCGCGGAGAGCCACCATGTTGTCGAACCAGTACTCGGTGCCGATGTTCACCCGCTCGACGTTGTCGTTGGGATGGACTCCGTCCACCTCGATGGTCATGAAGTGCGGACCCCTGTCCAACACGTCCATGGCCAGGCCGAGCTTAAACATCATGGGCAGCGAGTACGACTCGTAGGTCTCCGTCGAGTCGTTGCCGCTGTAGTGCTCCTGGAACTCGCCGCCGGGGGTGATCTCGCCGCCGAAGTGCTGTATGGTCATGCCGATACGCAGGGTTTTGAAGCCCGTGTTGTAAAGGGTTCCCATGTCGACGGCCAGTCCTCCCGCGGATATGTCGTCCCAGGCCTCGCGGACGTACTTGAGCGTAAGGCCGGTGCTGAACCTGTCGGTCAGCATCCTGGCGAACGAGACCCCTACCACTATGTCCGAGCAGGTGAAGGTCTCGCCGGTTCCCTCGGGATTCTCCACGGTGGTTACGTCCATGTCTCCCGAGTTCATCAGGCCGAACTGCAGGCCGAAGGTACCCACGGTGGGGTACTCGTAGCTTACAGTCGCCGCCTCGTAACGCACGTCCTCGAACCATTCGGTGTGGGTGAACTGGATCTGAGTTCCCGGTGCCCGCACCAGGCAGGCCGGGTTCCAGTAGACCGCGCTGGGGTCGTCGGCGGTGGCTATGAAAGCTCCGCCCATGCCGACCGCCCTGGTGCCTATTCCTATCTTCAGGAACTGCGCGCCGGCCGTTCCGACCTTGGCGAACGACGCCTCCGCCGAAGCGGGGAGCAACAGGAAGGCGGCCACCGCTACCGTCAGGATCGTTCCTGTGAGCTTCATGGTCCCTCCTTCCTCCATCATTGGATGATTGCGAATTTGCCTACCACGTGGTCGGTCTCGGTCTCGATGCGGTAGATGTACAGGCCGGAGGTGACGTACTGCTCGTTTCTACTGAGAAGGTCCCAGTACTCGGTGCCGTCGTCACCGGCCATGCTTCGGTGCTCGAGAGTTGTCACGTGGTCGCCCGCCAGCGTGTAGATGTATATGTCGCAGACCGCCGGCAGATGCGTGAACGCTATTTTGTCGAAGTAGGCCTGCTCCCAGGGAGCCGATCCCCTATACGGGTTGGGAACGACGTTGACCCTCTCGGTCCAGTCGGTCTCGTCGGTCCATCCCGGAGTCACCGCCACGGGAGTGCCCTCGATGGTCTGCTTGTAGTTGGACCTGGGGCTTTCGATGTCGGTCTCCGCGTCGTAGGCGCACACCGCGTAGTAGTACGGATAGCCCCTGGTTACGTCAGTGTCCTGGTAGGTGTAGGTGCCCGGAGAGACGGAAGTAACGAACTCCCAGTCCCGGGGCTCGAACGTGGTCCGGTAGATGTTGTAGCCTCCGAAGGGGCTATACCCCTCGGCGTTGGCTCCCCAGTGAAGGTTGACCACGCCGTTTCCGGCCTCGTAGAACAGTATGGGCATGGGCGGAAGGTCGGGAACGTCCCAACCATCGCCCCTGTGGTAGGCGTCCAGCAGGATGTCCGCCTGCTGCCTCATACCGTCCAGGCCCTTTCCAACGAACCATCCTCCTACGAAATGGAGAGTGTCGGTGTCGGTCAGCTCGCAGGGCCCGGCGCTGAGCAGGAAACGGTAGTCGAACACCGGGTACTCCAGCCCGTAGGGTAGCTGGTGGATTACGGGGAAGGGTCCGGCATTCTCGGGTTCGAAGGCCTCGGGAGCCGAAGGGTCGCCCACCCAGTCGGCCAGGTACGACGGCCCGCTTCGGTCGCCGCTGGCGTCGGGGTTGGCTCCCCACATGTAATCGTACTGCTCTATATCGGTCCCCGGGTCGCTCTCCCAGTTCCACCAGGAATGGCTGATGGGGATGGGGTAGTCGTAGACGTCTATCGGCCTGTCCACGGTTCCGTCCTGATGGACCACGTAGAAGTCGACCATTCTCCACCCTATGAAGCCGTTGGCCGGCGTTTCCTGGGTGGGCTGCCCGCTGTCGTCGATGGACGACGACGGGTTGTCGCTGTCCCACATGTAGCTGGTGTTCCTGGGAACCACGAAGAAAGTGGTGTCGCTGCCCTCGGGATTGTGCTCCCAGTAGTTCTCAGGCATGCCGTCGCTGAACAGCTCCAGGCCGGTGTTGGGCTCCACCCTGTAGAGGGTGTCGCCACCTACCACCTTCGCCAGAATGGTGAAGTGGTCGCTGACTCCGTTGCCGTCTACGTCGGCGTCCACCAGCCCGTCCGGGCCGGGGAAGGCACTACCCGGAGGATAGTTGTAGTAGTAGTAGATGTTGTCCTCGGGGTCGGAGTAGTCGGCGTCGGGGTTCTGCTGGTAGGTGAACCAGTCGGCCTCGCTGGCCGGAGTCCCGTCGTCGTACTCGTAGTCGAACGTGGCGTCGGGGTCGTTGCACCATATCGCGTGGCCGTCGTAGTAGACCATGTCGTCGAGGTTGTGCCCGCCGAGGTTCTCACCCGCGACGTCGCAGTCGCCCATCATGGATACCACCAGAGCGCCCAGCGGCTCGCCGGGGTTCCCCTCTTCACTGTTGTGGGTGATGAGCATGTCGGTGACCATCATGGCGTCGTACCCCGGGGTGGCCCAGCTGTAGCACTGCACGAAGGCGTGCAGCCCCATGGGGTTCTCGTTGTAGGTGGGGCTCCAGTCGTCTACGCCGTAGGTGGTCTGCTCCAGGGCTATCTCACCCGGCACCACCTTGATGGCGGCCTCACCCTCGTGGGGCTTCCACTCGCCCCATCCGGCAACGCTGACGTCGGGAACCGAGGCCCATTTGCGCTCCTCGCCCGACGGGGTCACCGCGCCGTAGCAGCAGGCCCAGAGGTTCCCCTGCCAGAGGTAGTTGATTCCCGTACCTCCGGGCCACTCCATACCGGGATAGTTCTCGGAAGGATCGGCCCAGATGGCAATGTTAAGGAAAGTCGACCACAGGCTGGAGAGGTTGTGCAGAACGTAGACTATCGCTGGTCTCTGATCGCTCTGCCCTCCAGTATCCAGTGGTGCAACAGGTCTCATGCTATGGGCCAGGCCCGTGGACGCGTACGCAACCAGGGCGAGTATCGTGGCCCCTAGCAGTATTGGCGAGTACCTGCTTTCTCTCATACCCTCCTTCACCTCCGTTTCATTCGTTACCGCCCCCGCGAAGGGCCGGCTGAACGTGAAGTCTTCGTCGAGTAACTTTTTGCTGATTCCTTTCTCATTGGCCCAATGTGAATCTGTAGTTGAGGGTGGTCCATACGTCCACCGGGACCCCGTTGTTCTGGGCCGGGGTCCACCTGGTGTCCCAGGCGGCGCTCATCGCCGCCTGATCCAGCGAGCTTACCCCGCTGCCCTGGTACAGCTGCACGTCGCGCACCTGCCCGTTCTTATCCACGTAGACCCAAAGGACTACGGTACCCTCGACACCCGCCCGTCTGGCTATGTCCGGGTACTCGGGGACCGGACGGTAGGTGCAGTTCGGAAGGACCTCGGCGGGCATGAACCTGGGGGGGCCTATGCCCTCGTCATCCGAGCCTTCCAATTCCTCACCCTGGGAAACCGTTTGAGCCGTGTCCAACCCGGTGGTCTCCTCGTCCAGAGACAGGGTGGTCTCGGTTTCCAGCTCTTCGACCATCTCCTCGGTTTCCTGCTCTATCTCCTCCTGCTCTTCCTCCACCTCTTCCTGCTGTTCCTCCACGGTATCGTCGTAGGCGAGATCGGCTTCGACCGCCTCCATTTCCTCGTCGGTGGTTCTGGTGGATAGCCTTCCCAGCTCGCTGGCGGGTACCAGCTCGAACATTAGCAGAACGAAGGCGAGGCCTATGGCGATACCCCACTCCAGAAAGAGGGAGGATTTCTCCTTCATCTCGAGATTGGCGTGCGATGACATCTCTATCTCCCCCTATACCGGAGACTGAATCTCTTCGGCGTTGAACTGGATTCTGTAAAGCTCCTCGAAACGCAGCGAGTTGAAGAGGTCGACCATGTTTCCCATGGGGAGCCTGCGGTCGGCCTTGATCACCACTACGTCGAGACGCTTGTTCTGCTCGCGCCAGAACTTCTCGCTCAGCCTCTTCAGCTGGGCGGGGACGTTTTCCAAAGGCAGATCGTAGTCCCCAATTCTGGCTATAATGTCGCTCTCGTCGTTGCCGGGCTCCAGCTGCTTTATCCATACGGATACCGTCAGCTTGTCCTTTCCCAGCTCGCTCATCACGTCCGGATGGGCCTGAGGGAACCTTACCCTGAGCCCTCCGGTCTCCTTGAACAGGGTGGTGGACATGAAGAACACCAGCAGGAGGAACACGATGTCGGCCATCGTACCGGTGAAGATGGTGCTGGAAGCCTTCATCCTTCGCTTCAGCTTCATCAGGCTCCACCTCCCAGCCGCTCCTGGATGGTTATTCCGGTTCTGCTGACACCGTTCGTGCGCAGCATGTCAATGGCCTCTATCATGCCCTCGTAGTCGCAGTCCGGGAAGAACTTCAGTATTACCACCATTTCGCTCTCCCTTACCGCGGTGGCGATGGGGCCCTGCCTGACGTCCGATAGTACCAGGGTGTCACCGAAGGCCACGTTTCCGAACAACGGGTCCTCGTCCACCGGTACCTCATCCTCCATGAGCCTGCTGGGAAGGCCCTCCATGACCATAGGGGTGAGGTTCTCGGCCTCTATGGCCCTGCGGATGCTGCTGTAGGTGCCCCTGCGAACGCCCTTGGCGGCCTCCAGGTTGCCCAGGAGCCTTTCCCGGACGGCGTCCAGGGGCTCCGCCCTCTCGGCCGCCAGCTCCCTTAGGCCTCTGTGAAGGCTGGTGTCAGCCAGGCTGACGTCCTCCCCGGCCCGGGCCCTTCTAAGAGGTCCTCCGGGAGGGGCTGCGTCTATGAGAGCCACGTACTCGTGCAGACCCCATTGCTTTATGGTCATTACCACTCTGTTGGTCTCGTCGACCACAACCTCCGGCGTATCTATGTCGGGCTTCTTCGGCAGCCTGTAGGTTATGCCCTTCTGTACCTCGAAGGTGGTGGTCACCAGGAAGAATATCAGCAACAGGAAAGCGATGTCGGACATGGATGCGTCGGTTATCTTGCTGCTGGCTTCCGGCTTGTTACGAATCCGCATTCGTTTCCCCTACAGCTGTTTCAGCTGCTCCATGTCGGCCAGGGTGTCCATAAGGAAACCGCTGGCCTCCTCCATGTCGGTCACGAAGCCGCCTATGCGGGCCACGAAGTAGTGGTGCGCGGCCTGGACGGGAATGGCTATGGCCAATCCGGACGCGGTGGTTATCAGCGCCTCCTGAATACCGCCCGCAACCAGGCTGGCCTCCACGTTCTTGGCCGCGGCGATCTCGCCGAAGGCCCTTATCATTCCCGAGACCGTTCCCAGGAAGCCCAGCATTGGCGCGATGCTTGCCACGGAGGCCAGGACGACGATGCGCTTCTCCAGAAACGCCATCTCTATCCCGCCCGCGCTGTCTATGGCCTTCTCCACCGATTCCAGGCCCTTGTCCCTTCTCAACAAGCCGGCCCTGAGGACGGAGGCTACCGGACCGCGGGTGCGGTCGCAGAGGTCCTCGGCGCCCTTGAGATCGCCCTTGCGCAGGTAGCCTCCTATCTGCTCCAGGAACCTTGCCACGTCTATCTTGGCCCTGCTGAAGGTTACGAACCTCTCTATGGCCACCGCGATTCCGATCAGGAGAGCCAGGAGCAGCGGCCACATGAAGTTCCCGCCGGCCACGAACAGGTCCTTCAGGTTCATGCTGGCGCTCTGCTGCCTCTCCACCTCCTCGGTCTCCACGTCCGCGGCGGGAGGGCTGGTTTCGGGCGGCTCATCCACAGGGGCGGGTGCCTCGCCCACCTCTGCGGTATCGCTACCGGCCGCCGCCGTATCGGCGGCTGCGTCCCCGGCACCGGGTGGCTGAGCCATCGCCAAGGCACAGAAGACGGTAAGGAAGACATACAAGAGAGTACGCATGATGAAGTGTCACTCCTTAATCAGATGGTGCTGGGGGCGGCCCGGGTGAACCGGGCCCGCCCCCTAAAGCGAGTCTAACAGCCTACCACTCGATGCCCAGACCGAAACGGATCTGCCGTTCCAGCGAGTAAACGTACGGGTTATGCATGGAGCCCTTGGGATCGTAGTCGGGCTCACCGTCTCCGTCCTGGTCGGCGAGGTACCAGCCTTCGTCGGCCAGATGATTGATGTTTCTGCGGTTGAAGAGGTTGGTAACCCAGCACATCAGGTTGAACGAGACCGGTCCGGTCCAGAACCTCTTGTTGACCTTCAGCTCGGTGGTGCTGGTCCAGGGGAGCCTCTCTCCGTTGATGACCGGGGAGAGGGTTCCCTGGGCGTCCTTGGTGAACGGGTAACCGCTTCCGAACGTCCAGTCGAGGTTGATTCCGAATCCCTCCAGGATGGGATAGTCGCCCATTCTGGGGCCCTCGCCCCTGGGGATGCGGAAGTCGAGGTTGGCGCTTATCTCGTGCCTCTGGTCCCAATCCAGGTAGGACTCCTGCTTGGGTATGATCCATCCGGCCCAGTTGTAGGTGTAGTTCTGGTAAGCGGACGAGCTCTTGCCCTGGGCCACCTGGTAGGTGTAGTTGGCGTTGACGGCCCAGAAGTTGCTGGGTCTGCGGACGATGCTCAGCTCGGCTCCGCGGACGTTGCCGTAGTCGCCGTTTACGAAGAGGTCGTAGTTATCTACCGGCGAGTAGTAGACCTTCTGCATGTCCACCAGGCCGGTGATGTCTTTGTAGAAGCCGGCGACGCTGAGCATGGTGTTGTCGTTGAACTGGTGCTTCACTCCCACCTCGTAGGAGATGGTCTCCTCGGGCTCCAGATCGGGGTTGGCCACGATGGGGAAGGCCCCGGACAGGTTGTAGTCGGCCCCTTCGAACAGCTGGTCCATCGAGGGGGTCTGGAAGTAGTGGCCGTAGGTGAAGTGGAGCACGTCGCGGTCGGTTATGGGGTGGGAGAAGCCGACCCGGGGGCTGAGGTGGTACTTCATGGAGACGTCGACCGGGTTCTTTATATGGTCGGGGTCTCCCCAGGAGGTGCCCGGGTTGACCGGGTCGCCGACGTCGGCCGGATAGTTGGAGTAGTTGGGATCGAGGTAGTCGAACCGGAGGCCGGCGTTAACTATCATCCCCCTGTACTCCATCTTGTCCTGTATGTAGACCGCGCCCATGTTGGGGTAGGCGTGCCAGCGGTCGAGGTAGATGTTGCCTCCCGAGGCGGTGTCGACCCTGTACTCGAACAGGTCGTAGTAATGGCCCTCGATACCCGCCTTGATCTGGTGCTCGTTGGTTATCTGGCTGGTTACGTCTATGCGGCCCTGACCGATCCTGGTGCGGCGGTCGTACCACGCGTACCGGCTGGCGCCGTAGCGGTAGAAGCCGTCGGAGTCCTGGATGCGATCGGGGGTGTAGTTCAGCCAGTCGTCTACGGTGTAGTCCTCGCCTACCCAGCCGCCGTCCATGTCGCGGATCTTGTACTGGAACTCCTCGTTCATGTACTGCAGCTTGGTCTCCATGAACGTGTTGTCGCTCAGGGTCTGGGTAAGGCCGAAGGAGTAGGTGTAGTCGTCCCCGAATAGGGTTGGGAGGCCGTACTCGATGCCCTGGCCTACCGTATCGCCCTGCTCGGTTACGTACTCCTCCTCGAACCTCGCGAAGGGCCAGCAAACGCTCCAGTAGGAGTATCCGCGCTCGTGGTCCTCGCTCTGGTAGGCGAAGTTCATCCTGGTTCGGGCGCTGGGCCTGTAGGTAAGCTTGACGTTGGCCCTTATGGTCTCCCCGCCATCGTTCACCTGGTCGCCGTAGCGCTCGTCCGGACCGCCTCCCCAGGTGATCATGCTACCGGAAAGCATTATCCTGACGTCTCCCGGAACGTCCATTCCCATGGCCGGGAACAGGTAGCTGAACAGGGGCTCGGGGCCGCCTACGGCGCCCGTCATGTCTATCCTGGCCTCCCGGAAGGGCCCGTCGTCGCTCCAGTGCCAGTCTTCGGCCAGACCCAGGGTGGGAAAGTCGTTGGCGAAGATCCGGTAGTTGAAGTCGTACTCGTCGCCACCCTCGCGGGTGACGATGTTGACGATTCCCGACTGGGCGTTGCCGTACTCGGCTCCGAAACCACCGGTTATGACCGAGGTTTCCTGAATCGCCGACACCGGAACGGTGGTGGCTCGGAAGTTGCCGGTGGGATTCATCACGGACAGGCCGTCCACCATGTAGACGACCTCGCCCTCGCGTCCGCCGCGCACGTGGACGTTACCGTTCTGAACGGTTATTCCGGCCTGACGACCGACGATGTCGGTAATACCGGAGACCGGCATGGTCTCGATGTCCTCGCGGCTTACCACATGAAGCTGCTCGGTGACGTCCATCATTATATCGGTCTCATCGGCGGTAACCTCGATCGTAATCTCACCGACGGCCTCGGGGCGAAGTTGGAAGTCGATCCGGGTGGTCTGGTCGGCGATGACCGTTACCCCGCTCATCGTCTGACGGCCCATACCGACCATCTGGCAGACTACGTCGTAAGATCCTGGTTGAAGATTGATTATGAAGTACTCGCCGTTGGCGTCTGTCATCGCACCGTAGCTGGTTCCCTCTATCATGACGGTTGCGCCCACGAGCGGGTTGCCATCCTCGTCGGTCACCCGACCCGCTATCTTGCCCGTGGTTCCCGCCATAGCGGAGAGTGCGATGAACAGCACCAGGGCGAGCGATATCGTCGTTGCCCTACTGTACACGCTTTTCTCCCTTCTCTCTACTTTTCTTGTCTGTAATCCCTCTTCCCCGCTCCGGGTGCAGGTTTATCGCTCCCTTCCTCTCCCCACACGGCGGGGTACTAACGCCTGGTTATCCCCTATATAAAACAAATACTGATCGGAGGGCGTTCCGCAACCGCTGCTCCCGGTGGTGGAGAGCCCTCTCGAATCTTCATCCAATCGCTTGCCATGTGCACCGCGGTGAGAATAAGGCTGGCCCCTGAGGCTGTCAAGTTGAGCGACTCCCTCCGCAGGCGCACTAAAGGCCCAGTATTCTCGGTATGGTGGGAACCCATTCGAACAGCAGGAACTGGGCCTGGCCTATTAGCAGGCTTATACGGGCCATCACCGTGTAACCGAAGCTGGCCCCGAAGGCCACCATCAGCATGGTGATCCCCACGTTGGCCATGCCACCGGTTATTCCCCTGTGGGCCTTGGAGAAGAAGAAGTACACCAGGCCGCACACCACCGCGGTCACGATCAACAGGTTGTCTATGGTGGGACCCACTCCGCTTCCAACCAGAGGAATTACCGTGTTCTCCACCTGCTTCAAGCCGTTGGTCTGGAAGAAGCTGACCAGCTGTAGGCCCGCTCCCGCTCCCACTATCAAGGCCAGGGGCAGCCGAGAGTACGTAGCCAGCTTGGATACCACCCGCATCAGCATCAGAACGGCCAGCAATCCGGGGATTATCATGATGAGCTGCGGGTCGGCGTCGCCCGCTCCCACCAGCTTGTCCCACCAGTTCGGCTTGAGCACGTTGAATATGGTGTAGATCGCCCAATATCCCGCACTCATCCCCACGAAGAGGTGCTCGGCGAACTTGTAAAACGGATTGTCGCGGTAGAGGAAGCTGTACAGGCACAGGGTGAGCAGGGCGCCGCCCCATATACCTACCATCTCCCAGCTCATCGCTGACCCTCCTTCCGCTTGCGCAGGGCCAGGTAGGAGAGGTTGCCCAGCACTATGAACACCATGATGACCAGGTGGGCAACCGATTGGGCCGCCATTCCGGCTATGGCGGTTCCCGGTGGGGCCTGGGCGTACTTGCGTCTGAGCAGGGCCTCGTAGTCGGCCGCTCCTCTCAACCCGCCCAGCAGCCCTTCCATCTGGGGTCTCTCCCCGACCCTCCGCTGCAGGTAGGGGTAGAACTGCGGGGCGCTGACCGCGGTGCAGCCTCCTCCCACCGGCACGCCCAGCTGGTCGGAGGCGACCATCACCCAGTGGGGTATTCCCGGGTCGCCCGCGGAGAGGGTGATTATCATGTCGAAGTCGCAAAGCCTCTGTATCCCGTCCAGCATGGGTATCTGCCCGTACGGCGTCTCGCTAAGATCGGTGGGAAAGGCCGCCTTCATCGAGCTTCCCAGACGGGCGATAAGAACAAGTCCGCCCGTCTTGTACCCCAGGTTCACCCAATCGTGGTACTGCTCCCTTCCCAGACTGTCCGAGATTTCCACCAGGATCTCCTGGGCCAGGGAGGCGCCCTGGGGCCAAAGAGCCATCGCCACCAGGTTCACGTCGGTGCTCATCAGATGCTGCACGATGGCAATGGCCATCGGATGGAGCTCGGGCTTGGTGGAAGGATCGTAATCGAAGCTCATCAGCACCACGGACTCGGGGGGAAGGGAGTCGACGGAGTCGAAGAAGTCCTTGCTGGGGCCCTTGCCCACAGGTATGGGGAACGCCAGCTTCAGGGCCAGGGGAACCAACACCGCCAGGGCTATCAGTACGAAGATGATCCTCCGGTCGATCTCGCCCAGTCTCTTCCAGAAGTCGGCCATCAGTCGGTTCCCCCGAGGTAGCTGCGCTCGATGCCGAAGATCATCCGCAGCGAGGTGGCCACCACACCCATGGCGGCGCCTATGAGTATCGCTCTCTGCCCTCCCATGTTGGGGACCCTCATTATCCACTCGCCGATCTCGGTGACCAGGTTGGGATGCGCGCTCTCGGCGGCACCCGGTATCAGCCTCCAGATCAGGTCACCTATGGGCACCCTTCCCAGCATCACCAAAAAGGCGGAGGCCAGAAGAAGAGAGGCCCGCCAGTTGGAGGCTCTGAATGCCCGGAACGCGGCCGAGGCCACGAAGAAGGCCAGCAGGCTGAACATCGTGGCACCCATGGGAACCACGAACTCGTTGAACATGAAGAAGAAGGGCCCCTCGGTGAAGCCGAAGGCCACCCCGGTCCCGAACATGCCCAGGAACCCGATTATGGTCACCGGGCTGTACTGCCAGTTGCGGGACCGGAGATTGATCTTCTTCAGATGGACCCTGAGCAGGTTCAGTATCCCCAGGAAAATCGCCGAGGAAGCCACTATCGTGTACCAGTCCTTAACATGGCCGCCCAGGGTGGGAAAAGGATCATGGGGAACGAAGAACTCCAGGATCATTATGATCCCGGCGATGAAGGTTATTCCCAAAGGTACGTAGAGTCTCATCCCTCCCCTCCTATTCCACGTGGGTCAGGTTGCGGATGAAGGCCGCGATCTCCGACGCCGGGTCCCAGGCCTGCCCCACGGTTGACGCTATGACGCCCAGCACTATCACCACCATGAAGAACAGCTTGGCGACGTCCTGACCCTTCAGGCTGCCCAACAACTTGGGTTCACGCGACAGGTAAGCGCTGGCTGCGAAGAGCTCCTCCCCTATCAGGGTGTAGTCGCAGGCGGCGATGAAGAAAGGCAGCTGGCTGGGCATGGCGGTTCCGGCGATCTGGATCGCTCCCACGCTACGTCCGGTCTCCGCCAGGATCAGGCTCTCCGCGTAGAAGGCCCCCAGAAGGAATATGGCCGCGGGTTTCTCCCTGACTATTATCCCGTCAACCCCGGCGGCGTAGCCGAACTGATCGTCTGTCAGGTAGGATATGCTATCCTTTTGGAAGGCGTCGGGCCGGCCCGCCTCCAGATATGCCTCCTTGACCACCTCCTGGGCCACGCTCAGCACCACGCTCTTGCTTACCGGTACCATCAGCGGTGTTCCGTACTCGGCCGTCCGGGCGGCCACCCGGCCCAGGATGACCGTGCTGGCTATGGTCTGGATGTTGTCCATGTCCATTATTCCGGGGATGTACAGGACCGGACGTCCCATCTCCGTTGCCCTCCCCACCGCGTCGTCCACCGCGCTGAGGCCCGCGATCTGCCTTATGTAGAGCTCCCCGCCCTTCCGGCCGTGCCTTATGAAGTAAAGGATGAAGGCGGCGAGGATGACGGTTATGATCAGCATCCCGGATCGACCGGAGTGGATCCACTGGGCGCTGGCGGAAGCTGCCACCGGGCCGACCTCGGCCAGCCTTCGACCATCCAGCATCGGCACCAGAGCGTAGCTGTACCGGACTCCGTTCGCCACAGTCGTGTCCCGGTAACTGGTGGAGACCGGGCTTACGACGCTGAGCACGTTTTCCGGGCCTCCGGCCTTCGATCTGGTAACCAGCATGGAGTCCACCAGTTTCGAGCCCGGGGACATTGCCCAGGAGAGCTCTATCACCCCGCCGGCGTCGTTGGGGGAGTCGACCGCTTCGAAGCTGTCGGCCACGGGCCGGGCCTGATCTGGCCCGGCAGAACCAGCGGCCAGCGCAGGTACGGGCCCGATCAGAATCACCAGGAAGAGACCCAGCCGGCCCATTTCCTACTCCTCTATCAGCTCTACGTTGGCTCTGGGAACCGTGGCCTTCTCTCCGTCGTCGAACTCGACCTTCAGCACCCTCACCTTGGATTCGCTCTCCAGCTCCTGCAACTCCGGCGGAAGGGAAACCACCTTGCCCAGCCTGCCGAAGTAGGGTGCCCTTATGACCCGGATCCGGGAGGAGACGTCCATCGCCCCCGACTCCGGTCGCTCCCTCTCCGAGGGAGCCGGCGCCCGTTCCTCTTCCAGAGGCACCACTACTTCGGGCCTCATTACTCCGGCTCGAATCTGGGTGGCACCGTTGACGCTGGCCAGAAGACCTTCCCGTTCTGCCAGCAGATCGAAGGTCGCCCGGGCCATGTTCATCCTTCCGAATCCCTCGGTCAGCATCAGGATTATGCCCTTCTCTTCGTGACCGGTTATGGCCACGCCCAGCTCGTAGCCGAGGAAATCTTTCAGATCCTTGTCGTCGAAGCCTCCCACCACCACGGCGCTCACTCCCAGCTCGACCGCTCGGTGGAGAGTGTCCTGGCTGACGAAGCAGCCTCCCACCACGACCTTGCCCCGGCAGGTTTCGTCCAGATGGTCGGCGGTCAGTTCCTCTTCCGGACCGTCCACCACCAGCTTCAGCTCGCCGCGGGTCTCGCCGCCTATGCCGAAGATCCCCTGCACGAACGTGCCGAAGGTCTTCACCACCACGCCCTCGTCCTCCAGTATTTCCACGACCTTACCGGAGACGTAGGCGTCAACGTCCACGGGTATGGGGGGCTCGCGCAGCACCGACTGCCCGGTTATCTCGTTGTAATCCTCGAATACTCCTTCGATGGGGGATCTCGCCGTGTTCTTGAAGAGGCCCAGGAAACCCTTCGATCTGGCTATGGGCTCCCTCTCCTCGATCCTGTCCCCGGGTTCCTTCAGCAGGAGCTCGGGAATGTCGCCGGGGGGCAGACCGATTATCTTGGAGACGTTGAGCATCCTCACGTTTCCCGGAAGATCGGTCTTGGCCACTACGGTGTCCGCGCTCACCCGGTCGCCCATGGAGACGGAGACCTCCCCCTTCAAGGGCAGGCGCCTCTCCTTGCGAACCACGGTTGCCTTGGCCACCCTGAGGCCGGGAGTATAGGCGAAGGCCATGGTTTACTCACCTCCCATCGTGACGTACTTCTCGGGATAGGACTGCAGAGACTCGGCCCATTCCTGCAGCTTGGCAACCCTTTCTCCGTCGTCCTCAGGCAGGTGGAAGGGCCTTCCCCTTCCGTCGAATATCAGCCCTACCACCCCGCCTTCCAGAGTACCGGTCCAGGTATCCCCCTGGCCGGCCCCTACGTCCATCGACTTGGCCGGAGATATCGTCGCCCGGGCCTTTTTACCGACCTCCAGAGGAACGACCCGTATCTCCCCGTAATCGATCTCCAACCTCTCGCCCTGCCCGTCGGGCATCTCCAGCTCGACCCTGGCCATGGGGCCCTTGAGCTTCTTGGCGCTTCCGGCGGGAGCGATGCAGGTACCCAGCCTGATCAGGCAGTCCTTGTCGAACACTTCCGTGGCCGCGTCCTCCTGTACCTCGGACAGCACCCCCAGCTGGGGCATCATAAAGATGGAGTCCACCGCCAGCATGGTCACTCCCTCCGGTAGGAAGGCGTCTATGAGCATCTGCGCGGCCTGCGCCCGTCTGGGGGCATGGGAGAGCGTACCTCCGGAGCCTATGAGGAGATTGAGAGACATCATGTCCACCAGGGTGGCTCCGGTCTGGGTTTGCTCGAAGGCGTCGCTAATGGTCCTCTCCTGGGCCACACCCTTCAGACCCCTGGCCAGGTCGCCGTGCTGCCTCAGAGCCAGCCGGAGGGCCTCCCTGGCTATGGCCTGCTCTATTATCAGCTCTCTGAGGGTCTGGGGGATCGTAGTCGGGCGTATCATTTTGTTGCGTATTCTATTGCGTAGATCAGACTCCTCCATGTCGAACGGAACCCATCGCATCACGTTCTCAATGCCGGCGCTGGCGAACACGTTGGACACGCTGTAGCTCATACCCAGGTTGGCCGAGACCGTCCGGTTGAAGACCTTGTTTCCCGACAGGTTCTCGAATACGCTGAAGACGTCGGTGGTCGCTCCCCCGATGTCCACGCCCATCACCTCTATGCTCTCCTTGTGGGCGACCGTCTCTATAAGCTTTCCCACCGCTCCGGGAGTGGGCATTATGGGCACCTGGCTCCAGTCTCCCTCGTCGTAGTGTCCGGTCCAGCTCATCAGCTTGGGGTATCCCGGAGCCTGGGCCATGACATGCTCCATGAACAGCTCGTGGATGGTGTCTCTGGCCGGACCCAGGTTCTCACTCTCCAGGACCGGTCTGAGGTTCTCCACCACCTTGAGCTCCATGTTCTCGGCCAGCTCGTCTCTTACCGCATCCCGGGCGTCGACGTTGCCGGCGTAAATTACCGGGAGCTTGTATCCCACTCCGAACCTGGGCTTGGGGTCCGCCGCCTTGATAACCTCGGCCAGCTCCACCACATGCTCCGTGGTGCCGCCGTCCACTCCGCCGGACAGGAGAATCATGTCCGGCCGGAACTTCCTTATCGACGCCACCTTCTCGTGGGGAAGGCGGCCGTCGTTGGAGGCCACCACGTCCATCACTATGGCTCCCGCTCCCAGAGCGGCCCTCTGAGCGCTCTCGGCGGTCATGGTCTTGACCACGCCGGCTACCGTCATCTGTAGGCCCCCTCCGGCCGATGACGTGGATACGTAGAGGTCCACCCCTCCCGAGCCGTCGCTGGAGACGTGGACGCTGTCCCGGTCCTCGCCCAAAAGGTACCTGTTCTCGAGGTCCTCTATCTCACCGACCGCGTTGAGGACTCCCTTGGTCACGTCCTCGGCGGGAGCCTCGACCGTGGTGGGAGCCTCACCCCGCCTTATCAGGCGGTACTCCCCGTCCACCTTCTCGATGAGAATCGCCTTGGTGGTCGTGCTGCCGCAATCAGTCGCCAGGATCCTCTTTATCTCCATGCCGGCCAATGCGATCTCCCTTCTGATGCCTTGTGCTTGCCTTGAGCTTGCTGGTTAGCCTCGTCCAGAGGGATCCCTTTTTCCTACGTTCCTCACGAAGCTTTTTCTTACGTTCCTCGAATCGGGCGTTCTCCTCCTCTATGGCCTCTATGAGCCTCTCCAAGTTCTCCCTGTCCTCGATCATCCTCACGAAGGCGTAGTAGTTGCCCGAGCTTACCAGCAGGGAGACGAAAGGGTTAAGAAACACTAGCAGCTGGTTGCCCAGAAAGGAAAGCGGCTTCACCGATTCCAGGAATACTATCGCCGGAACGGTTAGCTGCCTTTCCACTACCGCCACCGCCAGCTTCTTGATGAGCGCGGAGTAGTCCTCATCCTTGTCGTTCCGTACCAGGACCTCGTGATCCCATCCTGTCCCGTACGAACTCAAGTACTTCCCTTCCGTTGCCGGAGAACTGCACCGAGAGGCCCCTGAACTTCGCCAGCCGCGATGGTTCGGGAAAAGGGCTCAGCAGCACCCCGTACCTGTCGGGCACGATGCTGCGGACCCGGTCCCAGGTCATCTTCTCCTCGCCGAACAGGGAGCGCTTTCGAACCCCCCGGTCGTCCATGATGTACCGGCAGGGCAGGAAGTAGCTCCACAGTGAGGCGAACAGAAGAAGAAAACCCAGAATGCCCCACCACGGATTTCCTCCCACCGCGGTCGCCGCAACAGCAGCCAGAATCATTATCAGCAGCAGCAGGACCGTGGACCAGGGCCTTTCCCTGGCGGGATGAGAGACCCACTCCAAACCTAATCGTTCGCCTTACCGGCCTCGCTCGGAGGCTCGGTTACGCACAGCTCCTTGATAGCCCGGACCTCGTCCAGTCTCAGAACCGGCGTGTTTACGGGGGCGTCCGTAACCAGGTGGGGCTTCTCCTCCGCCTCCCGGGCTATGGACAACAACGCGTCCGCGAACCCATCCAGGCTTTCCAGGCTCTCGGTCTCCGTGGGCTCCACCATCATCGCCTCGGAAACTATGAGCGGGAAGTACACTGTGGGTGCGTGGTAGCCGTAGTCAAGTAGCCTCTTGGCCATATCCAGGGTCCGGACTCCATGCTCCTTCTTTTGCCTGGAGCCGGATACGACGAATTCGTGCATGCAGGGCCCGGAGTCGAACGGGAGGTCGAACGCCTCGGTCAACCTGGCCTTGAGGTAGTTGGCGTTGAGTATGGCGTTCCTGCTGACCTCTTCCAGCCCCCGGGTTCCCAGACTCAACACGTAGGCATAGGCCTTGTACATCACTCCCACGTTGCCGTGGAAGGCGAGCAGGCGTCCCACGGGCTGCGACCCTCCCCGGGACAGGCCGTAGGACCCGTCCTCGTTCTTCACCACTCTGGGTTGTGGCAGAAACGGTTCCAGCAGGGAATTGCAAACCACCGGCCCCGATCCCGGGCCTCCGCCCCCGTGGGGGGTGGAGAACGTCTTGTGCAGGTTGAGGTGGCATACGTCGAAACCCATGGCTCCCGGAAGCGCGATTCCCAACAGCGCGTTCATGTTGGCGCCGTCCATGTACACCAGCCCCCCGGCATCGTGCACCAGCCCGTTTATCTCCTCCACTTTGGACTCGAATATCCCCAGAGTGTTGGGATTGGTCAGCATCAGGCCCGCGGTCCGGTCTCCCAGCTTACTACGCAGGTCGTCGACGTCGACCATGCCGTGTTGGTCGGACTCCACGCTCACCACCTCGAAGCCGGCCAGGCTACAGGAGGCGGGATTGGTTCCATGGGCAGAGTCCGGCATGAGTACCTGGTTGCGATGGTCCTCTCCCCTGCTCTCCAGACAGCTGCGTATCAGCAGAAGCCCGGTGAGCTCCCCCTGGGCGCCCGCGGCGGGTTGCAGGGAGCAGGCGTCGAAGCCCGTTATCCGGCAGAGAAGGTCGGACAGCTCGTACATGATCTGGAGCGTGCCCTGCACCTGACCGTCCGGAAGCAGGGGGTGCAGCTCGGAGAGCCCGGGGAGGCGGGCCAGGTTCTCGTGCAGCTTCGGGTTGTACTTCATGGTGCACGAGCCCAGAGGGTACAGTCCCCTATCTATATTGTAGTTCTTAATACTTATATTAACGTAGTGCCTCATCAGCTGGCTCTCGGTGACCTCCGGCAGCCCCATTCCGTCCTTCCGTAGTAGCTCTCCTCCCAGGGCCTCCGCCGGATCCGTACGTGGTACGTCGAGCTCGGGCAGGCTGAGGCCCTCCCGCCCCGGGCGGCTGTGGTCGAATATCGTCCCGCTCATTCGACCGCCTCCTCGATGTAGCCCCGGACCGCATCCACCAGCCCGTCCATCTCCTCCTTCGTTCTCTTCTCGGTCACGGCCACAAGTAGAGCCCCCTCGTCCATCTCCACCAGGGGAACGCCCGCCAGGTAGCCTTGATCGAGCAGCGCGTTGCGCAGCTCTTCTGCCGGGACGGGCAATCTCACCAGAAACTCCCCGAAGAAGGGCAGGTCGAACACCGGCTCCACCCCGGGCAGCTCCACCATCCTGTCGAAGAGGTAGTGGCTCTTGTGGAAGCACAGCTCGGCCACCCTCCGCAGGCCGGTCTCCCCGGCCAGAGCCAGGTAAGCGGCGTTGGCCAGGGCCGCCAGGGCCTGGTTGGTGCATATGTTGCTGGTGGCCTTCTCTCTTCGGATATGCTGCTCCCTGGTCTGGAGGGTCATGACGTACCCGGTTCCCCCGGCCCGGTCCTCGGTCCTTCCCACTATTCTTCCCGGCATCTTGCGGATGTGCTTTCTCAGACCGGCCATGAAACCGCAATAGGGCCCCCCGTAAGATAGCGGCAGTCCCAGGCTCTGGCCCTCTCCCACCACCACGTCGGCACCCATGTCTCCCGGTGGGCGGAGCATCCCCATGGATACGGGATCGGCGGCTACCACCAGCAGCGCCTTTCCCTCATGCATAAGATCGGCCATGGGTTGGATACCCTCTACCGTACCGAAGTAATTGGGATACTGCACGACCATCGCGGCGGTGTCGTCTCCGCGCATCTTGGCGGCGGCCTTCAGGTCCAGCCGGCCGTCTTCATCGAAGGGAACCTCGTTCAGCTCGAAGCCTCCCCGGGCCAGATACGTTCGCATAACCTCCAACCAGGCGGGGTTCAGCGAGCCCGCTACCAGCACCCTGTTGCGGCGGGTAATGCGCATGGCCATCAGCGCCGCCTCGGCGGCGGCGGACGCTCCGTCGTACATGGACGCGTTGGCCACCTCCATTCCGGTCAGCCTGGCCACCATCGTCTGGTACTCGAAGATGGACTGGAGGGTGCCCTGGCTGGCCTCGGCCTGGTAGGGGGTGTAGGCGGTGTAGAACTCGCTGCGGAGAAGCACGTGATCGACCACGGCCGGCACCAGGTGATCGTACGCCCCTCCACCCGCGAAACAGACCGCGCCGTGACCCGTGTTCCGCCCGGCCAGCCTCCTGTACTCCTCCAGAAGCTCCATCTCCGATACCGGAGGGGGGAGATCCAGAGGCTCCTGCAGCCTGTACTTCTCGGGGATGGGCTGGAGAAGGTCCTCGAAGCCATCCGCCCCTATGGTCTTGAGCATCTTCCGATGCTGGTCCTCACCGTTCGGTACGTACCTGCTCATATCCCGAAGCCGTCCGTTCCCTCAGTCTCCCGCGTGCTGCCTGTACTCGGCGGCCGACATCAGGCCGGACACGGCCTCGCCGTCATCGGACTCGAAGCTCACCAGCCAACCTTCTCCGTAAGGATCCTGGTTGATCTTCTCCGGGCTGTCCTCCAGCGATTCGTTCACCTCGGTCACTTTGCCACCCAGTGGAGCGTAGAAGTCCGCAGCGGTCTTGACCGCCTCCAGGGTGCCCACTACGTCACCCGAGTCGAATTGGTCACCGACCGACGGGAGCTCGATCATTACTATCTCTCCCATCTCGCTCTGGGCGTGGTCGGTTATTCCCATGGTGAACTTGCCGTCTCCGTCGTCCCGTACCCACTCGTGGGTCTCGGCGAACCTGAGGTCCTCCGGTATCTCGCTCATCCTCGGCTCCTTTCGTAAACGAAATTCCTGCCCCTACAGGTGCGTTCCATCCTTGTAAAATGGTAGTTTTACACGGTTTATGTTCTTTCTCTTCCCTCGGATCTCCACTTCCAGGTCCCGTCCGATCTTGTGGTAGCCGCGCTCGACGTACCCCAGGCACACGCAGTGCCCGACGGCGGGCCCGAGGGTTCCGCTGGTCACCTCGCCCACCTTGCGGTCGTGCTCGAACAGGTCGACGCCCTCTCTGGCTATGCCCTTGTCCTGGAGCTCCAGACCGACGAGGTACCTTCCAGGTTTCTCCCGCTTCTGCCGGGCCAGGACCTCCCTGCCGATGAATTCCTTTTCGGTCTTGAGCTTGACCACCCAGGACAATCTGGCCTCTATGGGGGTTGTTGTATGGTCTATGTCGTTGCCGTAAAGTGCGTAGCCCATCTCCAACCTTAGAGTGTCCCTCGCTCCCAGCCCCACCGGGACTATCGGCCCGGTGTCCAGAGAGCTTCCGGCCTCGCTGACCGCATCCCACAGCGCCGGACCGTCGTCGGAGGATACGTAGATCTCGAAACCGTCTTCGCCGGTGTAACCGGTTCTGGCCAGCAAAGCGTCTTTGTTGGCCACCTCGGCCATTCGCTGGTGGTAGAAGCCCAGCTCCTTGAGGTTCACGTCGGTCAGCTGTGAAACCACCTGGGAGGCGTTCGGCCCCTGGACCGCCACCAGGGTGGTGGAATCGCTCTCGTTGGTGGTTTCCACGTCGAACGCTTTGGCATGACTGGAGACCCAGGCCCAGTCCTTCTCTATGTTGGAAGCGTTCACCACTATCAGGTACTCTGTGTCGTCCAGGCGGTAAACCACCAGATCGTCCACTATGCCGCCGTCCGGGTAGCACATGGTGGAGTAGAACGCCGAGCCCACGTCCACCTCCGCATCATTGGTCAGGACATTATCCAGGAACTCGGTGGCGGCCGGGCCCTTGACCCTGAACTCGCCCATGTGGGACAGATCGAACATTCCCACGTTTTCTCTCACCGCCATGTGCTCGGAGATCAGGGTGTCGTAGCGGACGGGCATGATAAAGCCCGCGAACGGCGTCATGCGGGCTCCCAGCTCAACGTGCTTCTCGTAAAGGGACGTCTTCTTCTCCATCTATATATCACCCCGGAATCCAAAGCTGCGATGCGGGAAGACAGCTATCCGATTCGAACAGAATCCTAACTATGCTATAATAGATATTCTGCGAAAAGTACGCCCACGGCCGCCGGAGGTTAGGGGAATGGATCCCGAGCAGAGTCCCCGGAAATGCCCCACGATTCGCCTGCATCCCCGCATCGTCGCCCTGCTGCGGGGTTTCCGGGGGAAACGGAGATGTGGAGAGTTCCTGGATGCCAGGCTGAGAAAGGCGGTCGCCAGATCGGCCCTGCTGGAGGCGGGCGTGCCGTGCTGGCCGGGCCAGGAATCGGGAGAAGGCGGGCCCGAGCTCATACTCCACGGAGGACGCAGAGTCATGCTGGTTGGATGGCCGAGGTGCGACGCACGGTTGGACGACATGCTTCGGCGCAAGTGCGATTATCTGCTCTGCGTACAGCTGACCGGCCCCGGCGAGGGCAGGGTCAGAGGAGCCCTGACCTGGTTCGATTACCTTCCGTTGTCCATAGGGCTTCCGGTCAGGCTCGACCGGGCTCCCCTGAGACACCTGGAGTATCTGAAGAATCGGGTTCCGCCCTTTCGGAGTCTCGGCTGGTGCGTTCTCCGGGGATGGTTGAGTCTCGTGGTGCGGGGGCGGCCGGCCGTGCCTCCGCCGCTGGACCCGGGTTAGGCCTCCTTGTACTGCAGGAGGTACAGATTGTAGTAGATTCCGCGCTTGGACAGAAGCTCCTGGTGGTTGCCTCTCTCCATTATCCGCCCGTTGTCTATGACCAGGATCTGGTCGGCTCTCTGAATGGTGCTCAGCCTGTGGGCCACCACTATGCTGGTCCGGCCCCGCATCAGGGTTTCTATGGCCTTCTGTATCAGCTGCTCGGTCGCCGGGTCGACGTTGCTGGTGGCCTCGTCCAGTATCAGTACCCTGGGATCGTGGGCCAGGGCCCGGGCGAAGCAAATAAGCTGCTTCTGACCGGTGGAGAGGGTGGCTCCCCGCTCCGCCATCACCTCGTCGTAACCGTGGGGAAGCTTGCGGATGAACGTGTCGGCCTGAACCATCCGGGCGGCCTCTACCATCCTCTCTCGGGGTATGGTCTTGCCGAGCTTTATGTTGCCCTCCACGGTGCGGCTGAAAATGAAAGCGTCCTGCAGGACTATGGCCATGTTGTCGCGAATGGTCTGGATGTCGTGGTCCCTCAGGTCCACGCCATCCAGCCGTATCTCGCCCTTGTCCACGTCGTAGAACCTGCAGAGGAGGTTTATTATCGACGTCTTGCCGGCCCCGGTGGGGCCCACCAGGGCCACGCTCTTCCCGGGTTCCACGGTGAAGCTCACGTTCTTCAAAACCGGTTTTTCGGGAACGTAGGAGAAGCATACGGAGCCGAACTCCACCCTTCCCCGGATCTCCGGCGGCGTCGTGGGCCTCTCGGGTGGACGGACCTCGACCTCCGTGTCCACGATCTTGAAGATCCTCTCGGCGGAGGACATCGCCCGCTGCATGATATTGTACTTCTGAGAGATGTCGGAGATGGGCCGGAACATCTGCCGTACGTAGCTGATGAACGCTACCAGTACACCCAGGGTGAGTGAGCCCTCCAACACTCCCAGGCCTCCGTACACCAGCACCAGGGCTATACCCACCGACGCTATCACCTCGATCATGGGGCGGAAGATGCCGAAGATAATCAGCCGTTTCATATTGGCCTGGAAATGCTCGATATTGGTATCCTCGTAATCCCGGCGCCTCCTGGGCTCCTGCCTGAATATCTGGACTATCTTCACCCCGTTCAGGTCCTCGGCCATCCTGGCGTTGAGCTTGGCCAGCAGCCGCCGGACCTCCCGATAGACTCCCCTGACCTTTATCCTGAACACCATCGATACCACCGCGAACACCGGTACCACTATCATCGCAATCAGCGCCAGGCGGGTATCCAGGGCCAGCAGTATCACCACCGTGCCCGCCAGGAGAAAAACGTCCTTGAACACGTTTACCAGCACCGCGGTGAACATCTCGTTCAGGGCCTCTATATCGTTGGCGGCCCTGGTGACCAGCCGGCCTATCGGGTTGCGGTCGAAGAAGCTCAGTGAAAGCTCCTGTATGTGCTCGAAAAGCCTCATCCTCAGGTCGTACATGGATCTCTGACCGGCTATCTGCAGAGTGAGCACGTGGCCGTAACCCGCCCCCAGCGAGATCAGTATCAAGGCGCCCATCAGCAAAGCCAAGGTGGTCACGCCCTCCATGTCCGGGTGCCTTATGCGCACGATGGTGGCCGGTGGGACCTCGGACAGCTCCGCCTCCGGGACCAGCCAGTACTCTCCCTCGACCCGGCCCGTCCTGTCGTCCGCCTCCTCCTCGGGAAACAGGTAGTAGGTCTCCCTGGCCAGGGTGCCCAGCTCCTTGAGCCTGGCCCTCCGGGCGGGGTCCATCTCGTCGAGGGATGCCTTCCTCACCATCATCCTGCCCGGCTCTAGCGGTACGAACCTGTCCCGGTCGGGGTCGGAGCGGGCCAGGGAGTCCGCCACCGCCTCGTCCGTGGTGTATACCTGGTAGAGCTTTGCCAGATAACGGTCTATGCCCTCCTTTGTTATGTAGGGAATCAGAAGCTCCACCGCCGTGGAGACGGTCATGAAGAGCATGGCCAGGAACACCAGCCGGCGATGTGGCCTGACGTAATGCAGCAGGCGCTTTATCAGCCTGGCGTCGTAAGCCTTTCCCTCAATTTGATCGGAATCGAAGTAATCGACCCTTCTCAAGGTTCCTCGCCTTCCTCGCTCTCGTCCATGGCCTCTTCCTCCAGCTGCTGCATCCTGTACAGGTCGGCGTAGAAGCCGTCCAGCGCCATGAGCTCTTCGTGGGTACCGCTCTCCACCAGCCGGCCTCCGTCCAGGACCAGGATAAGGTCGCAGCCCTTAACCGTGCTTATTCTGTGAGCGATGATCACGTTGGTTCGGTCGGCTAGCTTCTCTCCCAGTCGCTCCAGGATGGCCGCCTCGGTCTCGGTGTCCACGTTGGAGAGTGCGTCGTCCAGAACCAGAATCTCGGGCCCTACCCCCAGGGCCCTGGCGATGGCAACCCTCTGCTTCTGCCCTCCGGAGAGGCTCACCCCCCGCTCGCCCACCAAGGTGTCGTATCCGTCGGGGAACTTTATCACCTCTTCGTGAATGTCTACCGTCCGGGCCAGCTCCTCCACTCTCTCCGGTGGCAGGTTCTCGTTGCCGAACCTGATGTTGTCAGCTACGGACATGGCGAACAGGAAGGTCTCCTGGGGAACGTAACCGAAGACTCCCCTCAGAGCCTCCAGGTCCATACGGGTCACGTCCTCGCCTCCCAGAAAGACCGTTCCCGGAGGTGGGTCGTACATGCGCATCATCACCTCGACCAGGGTGGTCTTACCCGCCCCGGTACGGCCCACTATTCCCAGCGAGCCGCCGGAGGGCAGGCTGAAGCTGACGTCTTCCAGCACCACGGTATCGGTTCCCGGATAGGTGAAACTGAGCCCGTCGACGCGGATGGAGGTATCGGGGACCTGCTCCGTGTCCCCGCTCTCAACGTCGGGAGGGGTCCGCAGGATCTTCTGCAGTCTTTTCATGCTGGCCGTGCCCCGCTGGAGCATGTTTACCACCCAGCCCACGGCCATCATCGGCCAGATAAGCATCATCAGGTAGTTGGAGAAGGCCACGAACTGCCCCAGGGACACGGTGCCCCGAATGACCATGCGACCGCCGGCACCCAGGAGAATGGCCAGGCTGGCGAAGGCCAGGCCGTGGATTATGGGCATGAAGAGCCCCCATACCTTGGCCAGGTCGATGTTCTGGTCGGCACAGTCCCGGGCCTTCTCGCTGAACAGATCTATCTCCGAATCCTCGTCGCCGTAGGCCTTTATCACCCGAACTCCAGAAAGGGACTCCTGGGTTTTCTCGGACAGATGGGAGAACGCCTCCTGTACCCGGGTGAACCGCCTATGGACCATCTTCCCGAACCAGAGCATGGCGAAGGAGAGGATGGGCAGCGGGATAAGCGACAGAAGGGTAAGCTTGAGATTCATGGAGATCATTATGGATATGCTGGCCGCCATCAGCAGAAGCGAATCGAAGGAAGCAAGGGTGGCCATTCCGGTAGCCATCTGCACCGCCCGTACGTCGTTGGTGGCGTGGGCCATGATGTCCCCGACCTTGGTCCGGTCGTAGTACTGGGGGGACAGGCTCTGCAGGTGGTCGTACAGCTCCTGTCTGAGGTCGCGGGCGATCCGGTGCGAGGAACCTATTATGAAGTAGCGCCAGCCGAACCTGAACAGGCCCATCCCCACGTACACCGCCACCACTCCCCCGGCCAGTATCCACAGCTTCTCGGCGGTGGCGGTCCCCCGGGCCAGGTCATCGACTATGCGCTCGATGATCTTGGGGACTATCAGCTGCAGGCCGTCCACCCCGATCAGGGCCAGAAGACCTATGGCTATGGCTTTACGGTGTTTGGCCAACCTTGCCAGAAGCAGCCGGAGCAGATGGGTCGATTCCCCGTTAGGCCGGGAGCCGGCGCTCTTTCGGTCGCTCAACCTGTCCCCTCTCCGCAACCATGGGAGAAAGAGCTCAACGGGTGAGGTGCCAAGCCGGCAGAATAACGCCCGGCTCAAATATCGTCAACTTTTTGCCCCCCGGCCCGGCGGGATCGCTCTAGCGTTCGGTCTCGGTACCCCGCCGCCCTTCGGCTCCCAACGTAGCCGCCAGCCAATTCAACAGCTCCCGGGTGGCCCGTTTTCTGGCCCTGACGTCGGCCATCCGCCGGCGCAACGCCGCGTCAGTTATACAGAACTGCGGATAGTCCCAGTCGAACACGGTTCGAGGGTGGACATCGACGTCGGGGGGGCGGTTCCACCTGGCGGTGGCGGAGTTGAACAGGCCCTGGGCGGAATGGATGGCGACCGAGGCCAGCCCCAGGATAATCACCGCTATCCAGTAGGCACGCGAGCGATGCTCGGATCCGGCCGGGGCGGTCAGGGCGGCGATGGCCAGTACGGCCGGCACGGCGTCGGTGAGAAGACGGGGGCCGAACGAGTGCCCTCCCCACCAATGGGGAAAGGTAGATACCAGAAGCACTTCCAGGACCAGCCAGGAGAATAGCATGGCCAGACGGGCCGAGTCCTTACCGAAGCGTAGTATCCCCATGACCAACACGGGAACGAAGAACGGGGAGAAGACGAGGAGCCCGCGGGAGGGGCTGACCAGGTTTCCGGCCAGGGCGCGGAGAAAGTCGGGCGAGCCCAGCCTACCGGGACGGTAATAGGGAGGCAGGAGGGAACCGTACTCCCCCAGCGACAGGATCCCCATCACCAAGGCCCAGAAGGCCAGCACGATCAGCAGCCGCAGGCCCAAGGGGCGATCGGTCAGAAGCAGGTAGACCGCCAGGGGTACCACCAGCGCGGCCGCCGTGGGCCTGCACATGTATGCCAGGAACAGCAGGGTTCCCAGAACGAACGCCCGCGCCCACCTGCCCCGGGGCCGGCCCGATGGCCTCAACAACAGGAGAAGAGCCGCCAGCACCAGCGGCACCTCGAAGTCGAAGCTCCACAGGGCGACGCCGCAGGTGCTTATCAGCGAGGTTCCGAAGACGAAGAGGAAGGCCAGCAGGAGCGACCGTCCCATCCCCAGGCGGATGCGGCACAGGAGGTACGATCCGATAGCCGAAAGGGCGACTGTGAGCGCGGCCAGCCATCCCTGGCAGGCGCTGTCGTCCGCCGGGTCGGTCATGTCCAGAGACAGAGCGTTGGCCACGGCCACGAAGGGCAGGGCCAGGACGGGAGTGCCCAGAGGGAAGAAATGGTACATCCGACCGTCTTGCACGTACACGGCATGAGCGTACTTCCGGGCAAGCTCTCCGGGGCTGCCGTAAGGATCGAGGCTGACACTGCCCTGCTCTAGAATGGCCTGGGATACCAGAAGCGAGCCGTAGGGATCGCCCCTGGTGTACCAGTCCCCCCGGCGAACGGTGGAAAGACCCACCAGCAGCGCGGCCGCAGCCGCCAGTACCATAGCGGCGGCCACGTCGCGCGGAGTGGATACCTTCATCGGTGGAGCATCTACCCTACCCGTGCCATCGACTACCCGAGATTACAGCCACTTTTTACGGCGGAAGTAGACGATCATGACCCCGGCGACCATCAGACAGAATCCGAGTACCGCCGGATAGGCCCAGGGGACGTCCAGCTCGGGCATGTGCCTGAAGTTCATCCCGTACACCCCGGCGATAAAGGTCAGGGGTATGAATATGGTCGCTATCACGGTCAGGACCTTCATTATCTCGTTCATACGATTACTCATGCTGGACAGGTAGACCTCCAGCAGCCCCGATACCATGTCCCGGAAGGTCTCCACGGTGTCTATCACCTGCATGGTGTGCTCGTACAGGTCGCGCAGATAGGGCACGGTCGACCGGGTGACCAGAGGATGCTCGTCCCGGAGAAAGCCGCCCAGCTGCTCCCGGAGCGGCCAGGTGGACTTCCGCAGGAACAGAAGCTCCCTCTTGTAGCGGTGGATCCCGGCCATCAGGGATTCCCTGGGCCTTTGGACCACCTCGTCCTCCAGGCGCTCGATCTGCTCGCCCAGGTTCTCCAAGACCAGGAAGTAGTTGTCCACCAGAACGTCGATTATGGCGTAGGCCAGGTAATCGGGCCCGCTGCCCCGTACGCTACCCTTTCCTTCCCGGATCCTCTCCCTCAGAGGATCGAAAACGTCTCCCTCCTTTTCCTGAAAGCTTATCACCCAGCCCGGGCCGAGTATCAGGCTTACCTGCTCTATGTCCAGCTCGCTTTGCTCCCGGCCGTAGTGTATCATCTTGAGAACTATGAAGACGTAATCTTCCAGAAGATCGGCCTTGGGGCGCTGGCTGGTATTAAGGATATCCTCGAGAACCAGTTGGTGTATGCCAAAGCCTTTTCCTATTTCTTCCAGGGCCCCGGTGTCGCCCAATCCGGTCACGTCGATCCAACTCACCCCGGGGCTCTCTCGGAAACGGAGGACCTCGTCCACCCTCTCCGGGCGGTACTCCCTGACCTCCCTCTCATCGTAATCTATTACCCTAAGCCGGGTTTTCTGGGCCTCCTTACGACCCAGGTAGGTAAGAAAACCCGGGGGGTCTCCCCTTCTTCTGGGGTAGACGTCCGCAAGACTCTTCATGGCCATATCCCTCCATCCGGCGTGGTAATGCGTTACCCCTTCTGTCGGGGGGCGCTCCCAGACTATACAATCCCGACCGTCGGTAAGGCGAGAACGGACGCCGGGGCGCGGCCCCTCAATAACCGGGAAGGAAAACTCTACCAGCTCAGGGTCTTGATGTCTCCCCAGGTGGTGCCCTCGGTGGAGGTGTAGTTGTCGGGAACCCAAATGGTTGTACCGTCCGGCGCGGTAACCGAGAGGTCGTCTATCCAGACTATGTCGCCCTCGCTGGAATAGGTTCGGGCCTCGATGACCAGGCCGGTATGGCCGTCGGCCACAGTCCAGCTGTGCGAGGTAAGATCCCACCCGGTTCCCGGGCCGTAGTCGGAGTTTCCCCCGGCGCTCCCGTTGTAGCCGTAGAGGTCGTTCGGATCGTCGTTCCAGTGGGCCCAGATGCGGCAGGACGGTGGGCCACCGGGAGTCGTATCGTATCGCCAGAACTCCGCCGTCACCTCGTCGCCGTCCTCCAGACCTACTATCCAGGCCACGTAAGCCTGGGGGGTGCCGGTGGGGGAGTTGTCCTCCATGTAGAGCGACTGGCTGCCCGAGTGGACCGGATCGGTATCTATCTCCTCTATTATGGGCGGATCACCAGAGCCGTACAGCCCCAGGACGGTCTCCGTGCCCTCCCAGCCGCAGGTCTCGGTCAGGGCCAGCGCTGCCGGGGCCAGAGCCATGATCGCAACCAGAAACGCAAACCTCATACGTCTCTCCCTTCCTGGCTCAGATTTCTTCCATTTGTACCGAAATATAACGCTTCTCGTCCCTCCCTGCTCCCCCTCCGGGGAGCCTTCGAACCGCCCTCTACCCACGTATTCCTAACCGCCCAGTGTTAATCGGGAGTTACGGTCGGCACAACCACGGGTAAAGCGCCGCCGCTAACTCTCCGCCTCGAAGCTCGCCGCAAACCTCCCGCCGCGAACCCGTCGGGCGGGTTGCCCCGGAAGGCGTACATCGGCGGTCACGCCCTCCGGAAGGTTCAGCTCCACGCTCACCCGCGAGCCTTCCCTCCTGCGGGAGACTTCCACCGGCCCGTGAGGAGTGGCCACTCCTCCGCTTACAGATGACGGCCCGGCAGAGCCCGGGGCGAACCTTACCTCGCTCCATCCGGGGGCGGTCTGTCTGACTCCCAGTAGAACGTCGGAAAGGTGGACCAGGGGGTGGGCGCTCCAGGCGTGGCAGAGGCTGTGTTTGCCCGCCCGGGCGTTCCAGACCTCCTCCGTGGTGCCGAGCCCCCGGTCCAGCATGTCTCCCCACCATCTGAGAATGCAGTCCAGCACCTCTGCCCGGTTGCCGGTGGCCTTCAGGGCCTCGAACACGTAATGCATGAAGTAGGGGGACGGGGTAAGCGATTCGTCCGGTTCGCCGCGGACCATGGGCAGAAGGTGATCGTCGGCGAAGGATCGGTTCCGGTCGGGCATCAGGTCCAGAAGCACGGCCATGGCCAGCGAGTGAGGGTCTCCCGGCCGCACCGGCCGCATCTCGCGGTCCAGACCTCCCAGAAAGACACCCTTATTCCCGTCCCACAGAAGATCGAGAATCGCCCTTTCCACGGAGGCAGCCCTGTTCAGGTAACGGTCCGCCTCGCCCCGGTCGCCGCAGAGTTCCAGCAGCTCGGATACCGACCGCAGCGCCGACAGATAGATCATGTTGTACAGGGTGGAATAACCTTCCCTGAAAAGTGGGAACCAGTCCAGGAACAGCCAGTAGCGGTCGTCGAAGGATATCAAACCCTCTTCGGAAGCTAGTTCGGCGAAGTAGCCCAGAAGCCTTCCGACCCTGGGCCTGAACTCACGGAACAGCTCCAGGTCGCCCGTCTGCCAGTAGTAGTCCCGGTGGGTGAGCAACCATACGAGTGAGTAATCCGGAAGGATGCAGCGGTGGGAGGAGGTGGGGGCGACCCCGTAGGTCAACCCGTTCGGAACCTCCTGGGCCCCTATCTGGATCAGGCCTCTGCGAAACAGGCGGGTGTCGGCCCCCAGATAGAAGACGTTCTTGCCCTGCACCCTGGCATCGCCCCACCACTGGGCCTGCTCTCGCCAAGGGCAGTCCACGTGGGCGTCCAGCATGCAAAGTGACTGGGTTCTCACGCACATCCGGTATATGCGGTCCACCCTCGGATCCGAGGTACTCAGAGACGCTTGGACATTCAGCGGGTAAGCCGCGGCTCTCAGCCTCGCCGACAGGCCCAGCTCGGCGCCGGTGCGGCGGGCCACCACGACCAGGTAGCGAAATCCCCAGTGCTCGAACTGCTCGTGCTCGGTCTTCCCCTCGGAGCAGACCAGACGGTTGCCGAAGGCGGGGCGGCTTCCGACGTCCGTACGGCCGATTAGAGGCCGGGGACCATCCATGCCCTCGCAGACCAGAGTATCGATCACCTCGCCGCCCTCCGTCCCCTCCAACCGGAGGATTATCGATCCCATAACCTCCCGGCCGAAATCCAGGCAGAGGGCGGTGAACCAGTGGTCCGCCCCGGCGGGGACCAATGCCTCCGAGCCCTCTTCGGATAGATCCGGGGACTTTTCGACCGGCACCCATCGTTTGCTCTCCTCCAGGTAGGTGCCGACCACGTCGCTCCGGTTCTCCCAGCCTTGGAGACAATCGCCGGCGGCCCGGGAGACGACCCTTCCGGGGCGCAACATGCTCTCGACCAGAGGTGGCACGCCCCTGGGCTGCAGGGCGGGCCAGGGCATGCATCCCACCGCCCGGCACCAAGGTTTCCTCCATTCGGAGTCGTCGTAGCCCGCCAGCATCCAGGATTCATCGTCCCTGCGAGCGTCGAAATGCTCCTGAAAACCCAACTCCAGAGAGACCCTCCTGCCGGTGCGCAGGTACCCCGGCGCCGGTCGAACCCGCCATTCCGAGCCGGTGGAGATACTCTCCTCCCCCACGCAACCACCCACCAGAAGACCGGCCGAGCCCGCATGAACGTACTGGAAGGTTCCCACCCCGTAGTTGTGGACCAGGACGGCCAAGACGTTTTCTCCCTCCGACAGGAGGGGGGCGATGTCCACCGTGTCGTACGGCCAGGAGCCCTGGAAACCCCGGGCCGGCCCTCTGCCGGCGTGGATCCCGTTCACCCACAGCCTGTAGCGGGAGTCGGCGGTAGCCACCAGCGGCACCTCGTCGGGAACCCTCGCCAACCGGAACGAGCGCCGGGCCTGCATCCAGGAGTTGACCAGGTCGAACTCGTCGCGGTCGTACCATATCCAGGCGGCTCCGGCGAAGGTTTCGGGGATCGGGGCCTCAGAGGTCAAATTTCCGTTCCAGCTCTCGCAGTTGATCGTCGCTCAGGCCCACCGGATCGTATCCGGCCGACAGGCAGCGCAGGAGGATGGCCGCGCCCTTCTCGGCCACGTCAATCAGATCGAAGGCTTCCCGGACGTCACCGCCCATCGCCACCGCCCCGTGCTTGCTCCACAGGACCACGTCCGCCTTCCGCAGTCCTTCCACAGTGAGCTCGGCCAGGACCGACGAACCCGGAAGGGCGTAGGGGGCGATGGCGATCCCGGAGGGAACGAACACTCTCACTTCGGGAAGCATGGCCCAAAGGGTCCGGGTCAACAGCTCCTCGTCGATACCGAACCGGGGATGGTGGCTGAGGGCCAAAAGATCGGTGGGGTGACAGTGGACCACCGCCCTGTGCTCGCCGTTCCGGGAAGAGAGGTCCAGGTGGATACGCAGGTGGGAGGGCAGCTCGCTGGTGGCTCGAAAACCGGAAGGCCCGCCGGCGCTCCAGAGTACCCGATAGCCGTTGGCCGCATCGTCGAACCGGACGATCCCCCCCGCTCTCATGGGGGGGCGGAGATCCCGCAGCCTCTCCCCGGCTCCGGTTACGAACAGCGTCCGGCCGCCGGCCTCCCGGGGAAGGTCTTTCATGGTTACGGTTACCGCGTCGGGGGTAGTGGGCAGCCTGTCCGCAATGGCCGTGAGGTCGACGGAGATGTTCCCCCCGTTCCGCTCGGCCCAGCCCCGCTCCCACAGGTGGGCGGCGACCTCGGACACCTTGTCCAGCTCCCTCAGAACGTCCTCTCCCAGATCTTCCCGGCTCATCGCCCTTTCCATCCTTTCCGCCCCCCGGTCAGGTCCTGTTCCGGAGAACCTCCCTCTCGTACCTTCGTACCTCCTCCATCCAGCCCATACCCGTCGGCACGCCGCTGCGGAGGCAGTAGTGGTCCCACACCGCTCCGAAGGGCATGTTCTTCAGCTCCTCGGCAAGAGCCAACCTGCCCGTGTAATCGGCCTCCTTCTCCAGCTTCACCAACTGCTCCGTGGGCTCCAGCAGGGCCAGGAGGAAGGCTCTGAGCACGCTTCGGCTTCCAATCACCCAGGCGGCAACGCGGTTTATGGTGGCGTCGAAGAAGTCCATGGCCAGGCTTACCCGGTCGCCCGAACGGTCGCACCGAACCACCTCCCGGGCGCAGGCCGTCAACTCGTCGTCCAGAACGGGAACGTGGTCGCTGTCCCATCGGACCGGACGGCTGAGATGCAGCAGGAGGCCGTCCGCGAACTCCAGGACGGAGCTGATCTTGTCCGACACCCTCTCGGTGGGGTGGAAGTGTCCGGTGTCCAGGCAGATCATCTTGCCCCGGGCCATGGCGTAGCCCAGGTAGAACTCGTGGGATCCCACCACGCATGACTCGGAACCGATCCCGAAAAGCTTGGACTCCAGCGAGTCCAGCAGCAGGCTGTGATCGATGTCCTGGTCGTAGATCCGGTCCAGGGAATCCCGAAGCCTTCTCCTGGCCCCCGCCCTGTCCACCGGGGTGTCCTTGAATCCGTCGGGTATCCACAGGTTGTTTACGCAGGGGCGGCCCTGCCTGCGCCCCATCTCGGCGGCTATCTTCCTGCAGGCCCTACCGTGCTCGATCCAGTATCCGCGGATCTCCGGATCGATACTGCTGAGGGTGAACCCGGAGACAGACATGGGGTGGGCGAAGAAAGTGGGGTTGAAGTCCAGGGCCAAACCGTGTTCGGCGGCCCAGTCCATCCACCCGGAAAAGTGCTCGGGCCGGAGCCGGTTCCTCTCCTCCCTCCCGCCTGCGGTCTCGGCGTACATGGCGTGCAGGTTCACCCTGTGCCCCCCGGGTACCAGGGATAGGGCCTTCCTCAGATCGCTGCGAAGCTCAATGGCGTTCCTCGCCCGGCCGGGGTAGTCGCCGGTGCACTCCAGGCCGCTTCCGGCTAGGGCGTCTTCCCCGGCCTCGAAACCGCGCACGTCGTCGCCCTGCCAGCAATTCAGCGAGATCGCGATACCGGCGAGCCTCTCCAGGGCCCGGTTGGTGTCCACTCCCAGCCGGGAGTAGGTCTCCGCGGCCATCCGGTAAGCAGCCTCGATTCTATCCTCCGGGCTCAAAAATCGCCCCCTTCTCCGGTCAATCGGCGGAAACGTTCGACCGCCTCCCCCCACGGCTGGGCGTCCCCGGGTTCGTAGCTCCGCGCTCCAACAGAGCTATAAGCCAGCCTGCGTGCCGATGCCAGGTCGGGAAGCTCTCCCAGGGATACGGCCTGAACCAGCAGGTTGCCCAAGGCCGCCGCTTCCACCGGCCCACAGATCAACGGCAGCTGCATGGAGTCGCAGGCCATTCTGCCCAGAAGCCGGCTGCGGCAACCGCCGCCCACCATGTGGACGCGTGAGATCTCCTTCGGCTGGACCCTCCGCAGATGCTCCAGGGTCCGGGCGAAGCTCAGGGCCAAGCTCTCCAGCGCGCATCTGACGTACTCCCCCGCCTTGGCCGGGGCCTCCTGGCCGGTCCTGCGGCAGTACTCATCCACGGCGGCGGTCATCGACTCCGGGTGGAAGAATAGCGGATGGTCAGGGTCTATGAGTCGGCGAAGGGGCTCCGCCCTCTCAGCCATCCTCTCCATATCGTCGTAGGAGGGCGCTCCCGGGAGGGAATCCCGTAGTCCCCGCAGTATCCACAAGCCGGTCAGGTTTCTGAGGAAGCAGTAGGTTTCCCCCGCCCCTCCCTCGTTCGTGAAGTTCAGCCTCCGCGCCTCCTCGTCGACCACCGGCTCGGCCAGCTCGGTGCCCATCAAGCACCAGGTGCCGGAGCTCACGAAGGCCCATTCGTCCTCCACCGCCGGGCAGGCGGCCACCGCGGAGGCCGTGTCGTGGGTGGCCGGAACGACAACCTCGGTGTTCTCCAGGCCGGGCAGGTCGCAGGCCGACGCATCCACCGTGCCCAGCCGGGTTCCCGGCCGGACGGGAGTACTGAGGAGCGATTCGGGCAGGGGAACGGCCCGTAGAATCTCGGGGTCCCACTCCGATCGATGGACGTTCACCATCTGGGTGGTAGTGGCGTTCGTAAGCTCCATGGCCATCCTCCCGGAGAGCCGGTAATGAAGGTAGTCGGGGATCATGAGCAACCGGTCGGCCCTTTTCAGGAGCTCCGGAGAGTCCTCGACCAGGGCGCAGAGCTGGTAGAGGGTGTTTATCCTCAGGAACTGGATGCCGGTCCTGGCGTACAACCGCCGGGCGTCGAACCTGCGCAGGAAGGAATCCATCCGGCCCTTGGTGCGGTGATCGCGGTAGGAAACCGGCAGGTCCAGGAGATTCCCGTCTCCATCCAGCAGTACGAAGTCTACTCCCCAGGTATTCACGCCGATGCTGTCTGGAGCCGCTCCGGTCCGTTCCCGGACCAGGGCAAGACCGGCGCGAATCTCGTCGAACAGCCGGTCGACGTCCCATCGCAGGTGACCCCCGCGGCTCACGGGAGCGTTCCCGAAGCGATGGAGCTCCTCCAGCTCAATTCGCCCTTCGCCAAAGCTGCCCAACAGCACCCGGCCGCTTCCAGCTCCTACGTCCACCGCCACGCATCTCATGGTCCGCGCCCCCTTCCCGGTCCTCCGGAGCGTAAGGGCGGAGAGTAGTACGAATGCAGGTAGAAACGTCGATGTCAATCTGCGATTAGGGAGGGAAGGATCTTCAACCGGCCTTCGGGTTTGCTATATATCCCCCTGTGGCCGGCTCACCACTCCAAGGGGAAAGGATCGGATGGAGCTCTCGGTTCGAGCGGTGTTGACCCCGAAAGAAGGCCTCCGGGACGGAGGTTGGCTCCTGCGCGTGGAGAACGGGGCGCTCGCCGGGATCTCACCGGCCGCTTCGCAAGGGCCGTACCGGGACTGTGTGGCGGTCCCCGGCCTGATCCAGTCCCATCTGCACCTCTGTCAGACCGTAATGCGGGGCATGGCCGAGAACAGGGCCCTTCTGCCCTGGCTTCGGCGGAGGATCTGGCCGCTGGAGGCTTCCCTGGACGAGGAAACGATGGCCGCTTCGGTGATCCTCTCCCTGCGGGAGCTGCTCTCCTCGGGTTGTACGGGCCTCATGGACATGGGGGCGGTGGAGAACACCGGGGTGATCGTGGACCTGCTGGTCCGCTCGGGCATCCGGGCGCTGGTCGGCAATACCCTGATGGACCGGGGGCCCGAGTACATCGCCCGTCCGCAGGGGTGGCTGAGGGAGGAGACGGCGAGGATCAGGTCGGCTTGCAGAGGCAGGGTGGGTTACGCCTGGGCACCACGCTTCGCCCTGTCCTGCTCGGACCGGCTGTGGGCCTGGGTCGAATCCGAACGCGGTGACCGGCCTCTGGCCACCCACTGTGCGGAGACCGGCGAAGAGCTGCGTCAGCCGGAGGTCGATGCCGCCGGGGGGAACGTCAGGTTCCTCGCCGAAAGGGGAGCCCTGAAGGGAAGAACGCTTCTGGCTCACTGCGTGCATCTCCGCCCCGGAGAGGCAGACATTCTCGCCTCCTCCTCTACCGCCGTGGTTCACTGCCCGTGGGCCAACCTGCGGTTGGGCAGCGGGATAGCCGATGTCCCCGATTTGAGCTCCCGGGAAATCGACGTGTTGCTGGGAAGCGACGGAGCCGCCTGCGGCAATTCCCTGGATCTGGCCGACGTCTGTCGGCTGGCCGCGGGTCTGGCCGCCTTGAAGCCGAAAGGCCTTCGGATCGCGGGGTCCTTTTGGCTCTCCTCGTGCACGGAGAGAGCGGCCCGAGCCATGGGGTGGGCCCGGGTAGGACGTCTGGAGAAAGGCTGGCAGGCCGATCTGGCCCTGATAGAGCCCCGAGAGCAGGAATGGGACGAGCTGGAGAGGGCAGAGGACCCCACCCGGTACCTTCTGGAGCTTTCCTGGCCGGCCAGAAACAGGCTTACCATGGTCGGAGGCGACGTGCTTTACCGGAACAGCTCGTTCCCCACGCTGACCGACGCATCCGTAGACCTGCTCCATCTTCGCGCCGAGCTGTGGAAAAGGGCACGGATCCTGGTGCCGGGCTTCGACGGAACTCCGTGATGGCGGGGATAAAAAGAAATGACAACCCGCTTCTGGTGAGAGTAGCCGTCCCCAGGCCGGTGTGGCGGACCTACACCTACAGGTTCTCCTCCGAGCTGTCCGGAGGCGACCTCTTGGGCTGCCGGGTGGTGGTGCCGTTCGGCAGCAGCGTCCTGGTTGGATTTCTCTGGGGTCCCCACCGGGGCAGCAAGCCCCGGGGCTTGAAAAAGGTTATCGACAGGCTGGACCAAAGCCCCCTCCTGCCCCCGTCCGTTCTGGGGTTGGTGGAGTGGGCGGCCGGCTACTACCAGGCCCCTCCGGGGATGATGATGGCGGCGGCCCTTCCCCCCGGGACCTACGGCAGAGCCGTCCTGATGGCCAGGGCGGTGGAGGGGGCCTGCCCGGTGGGAGGTTTCCCGTTACTGAGCTCCGATAGATGGCTCAGGGTGGACAAGCTTTCCAAAGAGGACCACGGGAAAACCGACCCGCAGGAGAAGCTGCGAAGGCTGCGGGCCCGGGGAGAAATCGAGCTGGCCTGGCGACCCCACAATCGACCGTCGGTTCCCACCCGGACCATGATCTCTCCGGCCGAGGGCGTCGTAGATCTTACCAAGCTGGCCCACAGGCTCAAATCCACGGCTCCCAAGCAGGCCGAGCTGATCTTCCAGCTATCGCTCAGCGATCCTCCGGTCCCCGCCACAGACCTGCTTTCCAGGGCCAAAGCCTCCAGATCCTCCCTTAACGGATTGAGAGCAAAGGGCCTGGTAACCGAAAGTACCATGAGGGTATACAGGGATCCCCTGTCCGACCTCGAGGTCGGAGAAGGCTCCGCTCCTACCCTTACCGAGCCCCAGCGGTCGGCGCTGGAAAAGGTGCGGAGTCTTCATGGAGGCTTCGGGGTGCTTCTTCTGCACGGGGTCACGGGCAGCGGCAAGACCGAGGTCTATCTGCGGGCGATAGAGGAGCTTCTGCGGGAAGGCAAGACGGCCCTGGTCCTTATTCCCGAGATCTCGCTCACCCCCCTGACCGTCTCCAGGTTCGAGGCCCGTTTTCCCGGAAAGGTGGCGGTGTTGCACAGCGGCATGTCACGGGGCGAGAGATTCGACAGCTGGAAGCTGATCCGCGAGGGTCGGCGCAGAATAGCGGTGGGAGCAAGAAGCGCCGTCTTCGCTCCCCTCTCCGATCTGGGCGTCATTGTGGTGGACGAGGAACACGACCTGAGCTACAAGCAGGGTGAGCATCCCCACTACCACGCCAGGGATCTGGCCGTCGCCAGGGGCCGACGGGAGGGAGTGCCGGTCATCCTGGGATCGGCCAGCCCATCCATGGAGAGCTACTCCAACGCCCTGTCCGGCAAGTACGGGCTGGCCGAGCTTCCCCGGAGGATCGACTCCCGTCCCATGCCCGCCACCACGATCGTAGCCACCTCCGACATGGGCCACCCCCACCTCTCCGACCGGCTGCTGGCAGGCATCGGAAAGAGGACCGCCAGAGGAGAGCAGTGCATAGTCCTTATCAACCGTCGGGGCTTCGCTCCCACCCAGGTTTGCCGCAACTGCGGCCACAGGGAGATCTGTCCGAGGTGCGGAATAACCCTTACCTACCACCGCAAGGGTAACGCGCTACGCTGCCACCATTGCCCCTATTGGAAACCCGCCCTGACCCACTGTCCCGAGTGCGGAGCCGACGCCTTCTCCCACCTGGGACCCGGCATCCAGAAGGTACAGGAGGCGCTGGGTGAGCTGCTGCCCCAAACCAGAGTGATAAGGATGGACGCGGACACCACCACCGGAAGGAGGTCCCATTGGCGGATTCTCTCCAGCTTCGCCCGGGGGGAAGGGGACGTGCTGCTGGGAACGCAGATGGTGGCCAAGGGCCACGATTTCCCCAGGGTTACCCTGGTGGGAGTGATAGCCGCCGACCAGGGCCTGGCCTTTCCGGATTTCAGGGCCGCCGAGAGGGTCTTCCAGCTGCTTCTTCAGGTGGGAGGAAGAGCGGGCAGGGGAGACATCCCCGGAGAGGTGATAGTTCAGACCCACGACCCGGAGAATCCGGTTATCAAGGCCGCCGCGGTGCACGACTACTCGCGGTTCTGGGAGGAAGAGATCTCCGTGCGCGAAAGGTTCGGGTACCCTCCCTGCGGATATCTGGTCAGGTTCGTATGGAGCGGCAGAAACGAAGGGAGGGTTAGAGATGCGGCCACGAGCTCGTCCTCGGTCACCGCTCCGGAGGGCGTGCGCTTCTACCGGCCCACTCCCGCCGTTCTGGGGCGGATCAACCGCAGGTACAGGTGGAGCGCTTTGGCCAGAGCGGAGAGAAGGGGTCCGTTGTCCAGGCTCAGCTCAGCGGTCCGGGAAAGGTTCGAGCGACTCCGGACCCGGGGGGTGCGTCTGGACGTGGACGTGGACCCGTACGACCTGCTCTAACCGATCAGAACAGCTCCCCGGGAGAGGATGGAAACCGCCTGCGGAATCCTTCGATCAACGTCCTGAATATCTCGCTCCTCTCCCCGGAGCCCACTATGGTTTCCGCCTCGTCGAGATGGTTGGTCGCCTCCAGGGACAGTTCCTTGCGTCTTTCCGGGCCCAGCATCTCGTCGGTGGCCATCCCCACCAGTACGTCCATGCCCAGCCCTATCTTCAGCCCGGCCAGTGCACAATCGTCTATCTCCGCCGTGTTGCCTCCCGCGATCACCGCTCCTCCCTTGGATGCGAACTGCGCCAATCGACCTCCGTGCAGCTCGCCGGGTTCCCTTCCCTCCGGAAGCTCGGTTCCCCCGCCATCCCTGCAGTCCAGGTGGAGGGATAATCCGGCCAGAATGCCGCTTGCGCCCATGGAGTCCACCAGGGCCTCGATCAGCAGCACGGTGTGTCTGCCTCCGGTCCGGTAGAGATGTCTTACCGCCATGGGGGGAAAGGCGTCGCCGGACAGGATCAGGGAGGCCTGATCCACGTCCTGAGGCAAAGGGTCGCCGTAGGGCCAGCGGTCTACGTCCGGCAGGCAGGAATGCGCGTACAGGAAAGCGGTGAGGAATCGTACCGCAACCGCGACCGGAAGGCCTTCCTCCGGGGACCGGCCGCACCACCGCGCCGAGGCGGGCGCCAGCAGGGCGAACTCCCGCAGGCCGGATCCCTCCAGTGCCATTCGCATGACGGCCGTCAAACCCCGGGGAGTGTCCTCGGAGTAATCCAGAAGGGCCAGCTCCAACCGGTCGGAAAGCTGCCGATACAGATCTTTTAGAGGCTGTTCCGCCATTTTGGTCAGTGGCCCGCCAGCTCCAGCAGCCGCTCGGTCAGCCGCTCGGAGCTCAGGGGACCTTCCAGCTCACCTTCGTTGGCTATCCTGAACAGCCCGGTCTCCTCGCTCACCACCACTGCCACCGCGTCGGAGCGCTCTGTAATTCCCAGGGCCGCCCTATGCCTGGTTCCCAGACGCGGCCGGAAGTAGGTACGGCCGGACAGCGGAAGTATGGCGTGAGCCATTACCACGGAGTCGTTCCTTACTATGACCGCCCCGTCATGGAGGGGGCCGGGAGGGGTGAACAGGGCGACCAGAAGCTCGGGAGTAACGTCCAGCCTTCCCAGCCGAACCACGTCGGAGTACATCCTTTCCGGATTCTCCGACCTCTCCAGGACGAAAAGACCACCTATATCCCTGCTCCTCATCATGCCGCAGGCTTCCACTATAAATTGGATCGTGCTGTGCTCTGTCCATGCCGCGCCCCCGAAGGCCCGGGACAGGTATCGGCCGAAGTTGGCCAGCATGGACCTTATCTCCTGGTGGAAGATGACCACCACGGCTATGAAGAGAACGCTGGTGAGCCGTTCTATCAGATAGCCGACCGTGAACAGTTGCAGCTGCCGGAGGAATATTCCCAGGAGAAGCACGAACGCGAAGACGGCGATGACTGTCATCGCCGGGGTCTTCCACAGCTGCCCTACGATAACCCTCACTATGGCGGCGATTATGAGTATATCCACCACCTGGGCCAGCCAGAATCCACTCAGCAGCTCGTGTCCCAGTGGCGCGAACATTCTCAGTCCCCTCCGATCAGGGTTCTCGCTATCTCCAGGGCCTCCAACGTGCCCCCCACGTCGTGTACTCTAAGCATATCCACCCTGCCCGCAAGCAGGACCGAGACCAGACGGGTCACCGAATCCCTCTCCGCGGCGTCCTCGATGCCGGTTAGCTGGCCCAGGAAACTCTTTCTGGAGTGGCCCACCAGAACCCGGCAGCCCATGGAACGCAGCTCCCCGGCCCGTCTCAGAAGGCTCAGGTTGTGGCCCAACAGCTTGCCGAAGCCTATGCCGGGGTCCACCATAATCCTGCTCCTTTCCACTCCGGCCTCCACCGCCACGGCGACCCGGTCCTCCAAGAACCCGTACACCTCCCCCACCACGTCCTCGTACCTGGGATCGGCCTGCATGGTCCTGGGTGTTCCCTGCATGTGCATGAGTATCAGCCCGGCCCCGGCGTCGGCCACCGTTCGGGCCATCTCTTCCACGGACAGCGCGGTAACGTCGTTGACGATTCCCGCTCCGGCCCGAAGGGCCTCCGACGCCACCCGGGGGGAGGAGGTGTCTATGGAGATAACGGTTGCAGAGAGGGCGTCCGCCAGCGCCTCCACCACCGGAATCGTTCTACGCAGCTGACCTTCCGGAGAGACCTCCTCGGCCCCCGGACGGGTGGACTCGCCACCCACGTCTATCACCGCCGCCCCCTCTTCGGCCATCCGGATAGCGTACTCCACCGCTCTGTCGGATTCCAGGAACTCTCCTCCGTCGGAGAAGGAATCGGGGGTCACGTTGAGAATCCCCATGATCAGGGGAAGGTTCTCGAAGGAAAGGACGCGCTCGGCGAGATCCATCTTGGGGGGGAGAGCCGGGCTCTCCATAAGGGCGACCAGCCTGTCCGCGATCCCGGATAGGCCGAACGGCTGGTCTCGAAGCGATTCCACGCATCGCCGCAGGTTTTTCTCAGAGCCGAACACCAGGGCGTCGGTGGTCTTCTCGGAGCAGGTTATGGTGTGTCTGGACACCACGGCGTCGCCTCCGGCGGAGAGCATGGCCTGCTTCAGGATGCTCGCCGCGGGGCAGGGCAGCGGGCCCAACCGGAAAGCGAGAACTCGGTTCTTGCGGCGTACCCTTTCCCAGGTGCCCGGATCGGCGCCTACCCCGTCTATCTCCTCCCGCCAGTCCGAGTCGTTGTCCAGACAGAGCTTTCGGATGCGCATGGAACAGCTTTCCTAACCGCCCTGGGGGTCAGCGTGAGTTGATGCTCCTGCCGATCAGCGAGAGAGCCTCGGTACGCGTTTCCAGCTTCTTGAGGTAGCCGCGCATGGCGGAGGTGACTATTCTGGAGTCCCGCTTCTTGACGCCCCGCATGGCCAGACACATGTGCTCGGCCTCCATAACCACCATCACGCCCTTGGCCCCTATCTCCTTCATCAGCCGGTCGGCTATCTCGGTGGTCAGCCTCTCCTGGATCATGGGCCTGGCGGCCATGGTCTCCACCGTCTCCACTATCGAGCTCAACCCGGCGATGCGATCGTTGGCGGGCAGATAGACCACGTCGCAACGTCCCACGAAGGGCAGCAGGTGATGCTCGCACAGGGAGGCGAAGCTTATGTCCTTTACTATGATGAGCTCGTTCTGATTGTCCGCTCTCATGGTGGAGATCTTTTTCCATCCGGACCGGTCCACTCCTCGGCACAGCTCGGCCATGGATTCGGCTACCCGCTGGGGGGTTTCCCTCAGGCCTTCCCGTTCAGGGTTCTCCCCGATCCCCTCCAGGATCAGCCTGATTCCCTCCATCACTTTCCTGCGGTTCATCCTTCTTCCCGCTTTCCTCGTCGGACTCACAGCCCGCCTGGTCGGCCTCCTCGGCTTCCTCCTCCGATTCCTCCTGCTCCTCGGTGGGCGGGCGGGGCGCACCCGGCAGCTCCTCCCCCGGGCGCAGTTCCTGCAGAAGCTCGGCTATCTCCCTGCTGTCCAGAGTCTCCTTCTCCAGCAGAAGCTCGACCATCCGGTCCAGTATGTCCTCGTTGTCCTTCAATATGTTAAGAGCGGTTCTGTACGCCTCCTCCACGAATCTGGTTATCTCGGCGTCGATCAGCTGGGCCGTGTTCTCGCTGAAGTTCCGCACCCGGCTCATGTCCCGACCCAGGAATATCGGCTGGCTGCTCTCGCCCAGCGTAACCGGACCCAGCTCCTCGCTCATTCCCCACTCACACACCATCTTCCTGGACAGAGTTGTGGCCTTCTCCAAATCGTCTCCCGCCCCGGTGCTCAGACTGTCCAGAAACAATACCTCGGCCGCCCTTCCCCCCAGCATCCGGGCCAGGGTGGCTATGCAGTAGTCGAGGGTGTAGTTGTGGCGGTCGTCCAGCGGCAGAATGCTGGTCACGCCCAGGGCCCGACCCCGGGGCACTATGGTTACCTTGTGCACCGGATCCGTGTTGGGGGTGAAAACGTTCACCACCGCATGGCCGCTCTCGTGAACGGCTATCAGCTTTTTCTCCTCGGGATTGATCACCATGCTCCGGCGCTCAATGCCCATCCTTATGCGGTCTATCGCGTACTCGAAGTCGGAGTGCCTGATGGTCTGTCCGCCCCTTCGGGCCGCGTACAGGGCTGCCTCGTTGGCCATGTTCTCTATGTCCGCGCCACTGAAGCCCGGAGTGGCCCTGGCCAGGTCACTGAAGCGGACGTCCTCGTCCAGGGGCATCTTTCTGGTATGAACCTTGAGTATCTGCTCCCGGCCCTTCACGTCGGGCATGGTCACGAAGATCCGCCGGTCGAACCTTCCCGGCCGCAGCAGCGCCGGGTCCAGCACGTCCGGCCTGTTGGTGGCCGCCATCACGATAACGCTCTCGTGTGGCTCGAAGCCGTCCATCTCCACCAACAGGGCATTGAGAGTCTGCTCTCTCTCGTCGTGGCCACCGCCCAGGCCGGCCCCGCGGTGTCGGCCCACTGCGTCGATCTCATCTATGAAGATTATACAGGGGGCCTTGGCCTTGCCCTGGACGAAAAGGTCCCGCACCCGGCTGGCGCCCACTCCCACGAACATCTCCACGAAGTCTGAGCCGCTCATGGAGAAGAACGGAACGCCGGCCTCTCCCGCCACCGCCCGTGCCAGAAGGGTCTTGCCCGTTCCCGGGGCTCCCAGAAGCAGAACGCCCTTGGGAACCTTGCCACCCAGCCTCTGGAACCTCTTGGGGTTCTCGAGGAAGCCGATTACTTCCTTCAGCTCTTCCTTGGCCTCCTCCACCCCGGCCACGTCCTCGAAGGTAACCTTGGGCTTGTCGCTGCTGAACAGCTTGGCCTTGCTCTTGCCGAACGAGAAGGCCCTGCTCCCTCCGGCCGAGTTGCGCATTATGTAGATCCAGAAGCCTATCAGGAGCAGAAAGGGCGCCACGCTGAACAGGATCTGAAGGAAGTCCATGCCCTCGGGCTTTGCCGTTATGCTAACCCCGTGCGCCTGCAGGGAGTCCACCACGTCCGTGTCCTCGAACGGCACGAAGCTGGAGAACCTCTCGTAGCTCTCCCCCTCCACGGTCTGGGGAGAGATGAACTCTCCCTCCACCGCTCCTCCGGCTTCCAGCTCCACAGTGCCTACGTTGCCCGAGCCCACGTAGTCGAGGAACTGGGAGTAGGATATCTCCACCTTGCCCCTGTCCTCCGAGAAGAAGCTGAAGATAGTGAAAACCAGCAGCGCCACCAGGAGCCACATGGTGAGGGTCCTCATGGAGCAGCCCATCTTCAGGGGAGGTACGGGCTCCTTTCCCGGAGGTTTCTTATCCTTCATCTGCCTCCCTGTCGTCGGGTGGATTAACCGTCGACCCGGCCTCCCCCCCGAGGGCAACTACGTCCGGCAGGTTCCTGTGGAAACCTCCCGGACTGTCCAAACCGTAACCGAAGACGAACCTGTCGGGGATATCGAAAAGGCTGCGGTCGACTTCCACCTCCACGACCCTCCTGTCCTTCTTGTCCAGCATTACGACGGTGAGGAGGGACGCGGGGTCTCTCGATCTGAGCAATCGTTGAATATAGGCCAGAGTAAGACCTGTGTCGACGATGTCCTCGACCAGTATGACGTGCCTCCCGGCCAGCGGCAGGTTGGTGTCCAGGGTCAGCCTGACCTCACCGGAGGACTCGGTTAGTGCGCCGTAGCTCACCGCCCCTATGAACTCCACCTGGAGGTCGGTGTCCATCGCCCGAACCAGGTCCGCTGCGAACACGAAAGCCCCCCTCAGAAGGGGTATGATCACCGGCCTCTTTCCCCAGTACATACCGCTGAGCTCCCGGCCCAGGTCGGCTATGGCCTTCCGGATCTCGCTGCCCCTTATTACCACCGGGTATTCGCCCAAGATTTCCTTTCGCCAGGGATCAAGACGGGCTCTCGAACCTCAGCTCCTCGCCGTCGGCCACCACCGATTCGCCCCCCGGAAGAAGATGCGACCCGCTCTTACCGGACATCAACCAACGGTCGGTCTTCTCCATCTCCAAAAGCCCTTTGCGGGGACGCCCAGAGAGGTGCCAGAGAACCATGAGGCGGAGTGCCCTATGGGCTTCCCTGTACGCATGCCGGGAAACAATCCGTACATCCGAACCGGCTTCCCTCTCCGGCAAGAGGGCGTTCAACTCGCGGTCCATGTAATCTCGCCACGACCCGAGGAGTTCCGCGGTGGAAGATATCCGCTCGGTGCATCCGGGAGAGGCCTCCTCCAGTACCGGCATCAGTTCCAATCTCACCTTGTTGCGCAGCAACGAAGTGTCAAGGTTGCTGCGGTCCTCCAGCCAATCGACGCCCCTTCTTTGCAGGTAATCCCTTAGCGTTCCGCGAGTAAGGCCCAACAGCGGCCTCCGCACCGGCCCGACTCCCACGAAGCCCATGCCGCTTAAGCCCCTCGGCCCTGATCCCTCCAGAAGCCTCATCACCACTGTCTCCGCCCGGTCCGAGGCCGTGTGGCCCACGGCCACCAGACCCTCGGTTCCGGCCTCCTCCTCGTATATGGCCTGCCTGGCCCTGCTGAAAGCGTCCTCAACCGATCCAGTCTCGGGAGGAGACAGCTTTCGCAGCCGGAAGGGCAGACCGTTTTCCGCGGCGATCCTCCTGACGACTTCGGCCTCCTCCGAGCTTTCCGGCCGCATCCCGTGGTCGATGTGAAGCACGGACAGGTCCCAGCCCATGTGGTCCCCGAAGGACGACAGCAGATGCAGAAGCGCCATGGAGTCCGAGCCTCCGGACACCGCCGCGATAACTCTGACGCCTTCCGGAAGCAGCTCCCGGCTTTTTACGGTCCTTACGAAGGAAAGCTCCACGGGGTCACTCATATCCACCACCGGAGTATATATGGTTCTGTTACACCCCGGACGGAAACCCCGATCTCCAGCCGTTCCGGGAAGGCCAGGGGGTGGCTGTGCAAAAAGGCAATCGTTGTTTCGAGGGATTCGCCGAGGTTTACAGGTCCGGCGGATACGCCAGGTTCAGCGAGCGGGTAACCCGTGTTCTGCCCGGCTTCCTGGCCGAACACGGCCTATCCGCCAACAGCGTTCTGGATCTGGCCTGCGGGGAGGGAACCTTTCTCAGAGGGATCGCAACCGAGAACAACTGGGCGGTGGGAGTCGATCTCTCCAGAAGAATGCTGAGCCTGGCCCAAAACGCCGAAGCCCAGGGCAACTCGTCCCCCCTCTACGCGGCCGCGGACATGGTCTCCCCGCCCTTCGTCCCCGGTAGCTTCGATCTGGTAACCTGCTGGTTCGACAGCCTGAACTACGTCACGTCCGAGGAGGATCTGCGGTCCGTATTCGAGGAGGTTAACCGGTTGCTGATCCCCGGGGGAGCCTTCGTATTCGACATGAACACGGTCTTCGCGCTCTCGGTACTCTGGCAGCGGGAGGGCGTATCCATCCAGCGCAACGACTCCGAGGTGCTGGAGATACAAATGCCCTCCTTCGACTTCGACACGGTCACCGCGAAACTGGAGATCCTGGTCATGGTCAGAGAGGGAAACGGGTGGAGGCGGATAGACGAAACCCACCTGGAGCGTGGCTACACCCCGCAGGAGGTCATCGGGCTGCTGAAGGGAGCGGGCTTCGATGTCCGGGGCTTCTGGGAAGATCTGGAGTACCTGACCCCTCTGCATGATGAATCGCCCCGGATGTGGTTTCTGACGATTGTGCCGGAATAGACCTTACCGAGCCTTTCAGAACAACGCCTTTATCTCCCCCCGGGTTATCTCCCGGAGCGCCGTTGAATCCGGAGTAAAATAGGCCCGAACGTAGTAGTCACCATACAAGTAAGGCTCCCACACGATCATGTCGTCTGAGAAGAAGCTGTGGTCGACGATGTTGGGGGTGTTGTCGCCGAGGATCGAGGGCCAGTTCCCGGAGGACATCTCGGAGTTCATTAACACCCAGAAGTTCGGCGGTACGTATATCGTATCCATATCCACCACCACGGGGCTGTTGTGCAGGGCCGTCTCGGAGGTCTCGTCGAGCCTTGTGGCGGGCCCGCTAACGTCTCCCTTCCACAGCTCGGCGTAGAAGCTGCCGGTGTCCCAACTGTAAGGTGGGCCGTAGTGGTAGAACCAGCACTCGCTACAGATTTATCCAGCCCCAGAGCTCCTCACCGTAGAAGTCTGCCGTATTGAACCAGACTCCCATGTAGAGCGATCCCCAGGGATAGATCTGCGAAGTGCAGTCGTCGTACTGCAGGGTTTCTACGCCGTAAGACCGCGCAACCACGGGCTCGTCCAGCATCAGGTTGTCAGCGGCAAGACAGATGGACAAAACCAGAAGAATCATGCTTCCTCCCTCGCTCGGACCTCGCCCTTCCCTAAAGAAGCAAGTCCGGTCCTAGATACACATTTCCTTGGTTGATAAAGTTATAGGACTATTGGTGCGCCGATTTCGCTGGATCCAGCGGCCAATTTTGGGTGAATATTCCCTAGGGATGGGAATATTTCAGCGGATGTAGCCCAGGTTTCTGAGCGTGTTGATCCGGGCCTGGCTTCCCGGCACCTCGGCCGGCTGCACTGCGGGCGGCGTGGCCCAGTAGTAGGTCACCTCTTCCAGGAGGGCGCTGTCTGCGGGAAGACTGTCGTGCTCGAGGGGATCCACCGTAAGGTCGAATACCACCGCCGTATCCGCCTCGAAATCCCAGAACAGCCTGCGCATCCCCTTCCTGACGGTCAGGTAGTGTTCCGCGTCGGAGGCGAACCCGCTGGATGGAAACACACGGCCCCGGTCGGAGGGATGATCCCTCAGGCTCTTTCCCCAGGCGTACTCCGGTCCGACAACGCCGGCGTAGTCCAGGATGGTGCTGAACACGTCCATCTGGCAGACCACGTTGGAGTCTACGACTCCTCCCTCGAAACCCTTGCCCGAGATAATAAGCGGTACCCTGGTCGCCTCCCTGTACAGAGAAAAACCGTGCAGCAGGCCTCCATGCTCCCAGAACTCCTCGCCGTGGTCGGCCACCACTATCACCAGGGTGTTGTCCGCCAAGCCCCGGGACCTGAGCTCCCTCATAAGCCTTCCCACCTCGTGGTCGGCGAAGGCTACCTCGCCGTCGTAGAGGTCGATCATCCGCTGCAGGTCGGAGTCCGTGAGCCGGCCGGATTTGTTGGCGTTGATAAGCAGCTCGGTGGGATCGGTGCACCAGTGGGTGCCCGGATGGCTGTCGTCGGTCTCGAACAGAGCCCTGTAGGGCCGGGGAGGATCGTAGGGGTAGTGGGGATCGAAGTAATGGAGCACCGAGAAGAAGGGCCGGCTGCGGTCGTACTCCTCTTCGATCCACCGCAGGAACTTGTCGTTTATGACGTCGGCGTCCACGGCCAGCCTGCAACCCTCCACGTCCACGTGGTCCATGCCCTGGTCGAAGCCGTAGCCGGGCCCCAGAACGGGTACGTTGTAGAAGCCCGACGTAGCGTATCCGGCCTCCGAAAGAAGCTCGGGGAGGGTTTGAAGATCCGCGGCCAAGCCGTACATGGCCCCCTCGCGGGCCCCCGCCAGATGCCCCCGCTCCGGAAGACCGGAGAAGATGGTGGCAATGGCCGGCAGGGTCCACGCGCTCTGGCCCTGCACGAAGGCCCACATCGTACCCGCGCCGGCCAGGCTGTCCATGTACGGAGTGATGTCTCGCGGGTAGCCGTAGCAGTGGATGTGGTCCGACCGGAGAGTATCTATGATTATGAGCAGAACGTTAGGCCTGCCGCCGGTTTCTTCCCCGCCGCAGGCTAGGGCGAGGGCAAGCACCGTAATGGTTAGGAGCGTCTTTCTCATGGTAGGCACCTCTCCGCCTTGGCCGTCTTCATCTGCGAAGATATACACGAGTGACGCGGTACGTCAGGCCGATTTGAATTGGGTGGGTTTGAATTGGGTGGGGAAGAAAAACTTATTATGTTGGTATGTAGTTAGGGCTCTTATTCAGGGCGCAAAATCCTTCGAGAATCGATCCGAGGTGAGTTATGAGAAAATCCGTTGCAGGGCTGATCCTACTGGTGTCGCTGGCCATGGCCTCACCCCCGGTGTTCGGCCGGATGTACTACGCAATGGACGGCCCGGATACTCTGGACATCGGCAACAAAGGGTCTCCGTACGTCGTGGACTGGAGCGGCGACGGCCTGTTCGACCTGGTGGTTGCCATATACTGCGAAAAGTCCGGCATCGACCAGGGAGCCATTAAACTATTTACCAACAAGGGGCTTCCCGGCATGCCGTACTTCAACGGGTGGGAGTTCCTGCGGGCCGACGGCGACTACCTCAACGTAATCTGGAGTTGATGCTCCGCTGGTAACAGTCCACAGGTTGTGGACTTCAACGGAGACTCCCTTCCCGATCTTCTGGTGGGAGACCACGCCGGATTCGTGGAGTATTACAGGGCGGTCGAACCTGGATCCACCTACCCTTCGCTCACCGCCGTAGGACCGATCAGATGCGATGACGAGCATTTGGACGTGGGAGCTTGCTCGGCTCCATTCGTAGTGGACTGGGACGAGGACGGTCTTCTCGACCTGGTGGTCGGAAGCGTGATGAAGGAGCTGAGACTATTCCGCAACAGAGGCATAAGCCCGCCGTATCCCTTGTTCACCGACTATGAGCCCATTCTCTGTCAGGGAGAGCCGATCTCTCTGGGCAGGACCATTCCCTGGATGGGAGATGCCACCGGCGACGGCAAGAAGGACCTGATGCTGGGAATAACCGTAGACATCTACAGCGGGGGGAGGGTGCTCTTCCTGGAGAACGAGGGAACCAACCAGGATCCTGTGTTCAACGGCATGGACACCCTCAGATACCTGGGCGGCGATTCCATCATCGTCACCCAGTTGAGCCCGTATCCTCTACTGTTCGATTGGAACTCCGACGGCATACTGGACCTGGTCCTGGGCGACAGCGACGGCAAGATAAGGATCTTCGAAGGCACGCCCCGGGGAGGTTCCCAACTTTTTTAGCCTCTTAAGCATATTGCGTCGCGTAAACGGAATCAGTTCGAAAAGCTGGTTCCATATAGAATTGGGGAGAAGCTGGCTAGAGGTTTTTTGAGCTTTTGAAAAACGTCCCGTAAGGGAAGTCCCGGCCGTTTCGACCGGGACTTCCGTGGTTTGGTAGCGGCGAAGGGACTCGAACCCCTGACCCGCGGATTATGATTCCGCTGCTCTAGCCAGCTGAGCTACGCCGCCGCGGCAAACGAAAGTACCAAAGGGTACTGCCGTATGTCAAGACTCGGAGCGCTTTGCGGCTTCCGCTCCACAGCAATGCGCGGAGAGCCCGGAAAGCACTTCCTCTATCTCCTCCTCGCTCAGGCCTCCGCCGTCCTCCTTCTGCACCCTGAGCAGAACTGCGGATGCGCCCGACCATTCCACCACGCTGGCGGTGACCCGGTAGTCGGATACCACCTCCAGCAGGTCGTGGAACCAGCCGGCCGGGCCGCTTCTGGTGCAGCAGAACAGGGTCGCCGTAGGATCGTCCTCCTCACCCAGAGGAACGTAGGAAGGGGCGACGTAATCCCTGCCCTCCCGGAAGAGCTCGGACAGGCTGTCGAAAGCCAGCTTCACATGCCTGGCCAGATCCTCTATGGGAGCGCTGGCCCTCAGGAAGTCCTCCAGCCGGTAGTAGAAGTCCGTTACCATGTGATCGGGTACGTCCGTGAGCATGCTCTTCAGCTCCTTGACCTTGCTTACGTCATTCAGCCGCATGCCCATGTCGAAGTCACGGAACTTCCCGAAGACCTGGCCTATCACTTCCTTTATGTCGTTGTAGGCCTCCTCTATCTCGGTGTATCGGTCCCGCTCGATCGTAATGTCGATTATGTCCACCCACTTCTCGCCGTAGCCGGAGGGCGACTTGAAAGAAGCGACGGTAAGCCCGTCCTTGGAGTCAATTCCCTTTACCAGGTCTATGGCCTTCTTGTCGTGCAATTTTCGGTCGGCAGCTATCGAGACCATGAGTAGCTTCAGCTCGGCATGGAAGGTGGAAGTGGCTACTCGCGCGATGTACGCCTGAGGCTCACAGCTGCTCTCGCACTCCCGGAGAAGAAGGGGGATTATGGCCCGGGCGTAACTCTCCCGGCCGCCGTATCTGTGTATTCTACGCAGTTTCTCCAACTCATGTGACACCAGAAGCTTCTTCAGGGTTTTCCGGATGCGGCTCTGCTCCTCGCGGGTCGCCGACAGGCCGGTGGGACCGGTCATCTCTATGCGTATCGACGTGATTCCGTCATCGGTGGTGTATCGCCTCTGGTGCTTTACCGTGGCGCCGTTCCAACCGTGCTGCAACGCCATGAGGCAGCTCTGAAAGGAAATATCTCTCTCGAATCCGGCTATGTTGATGCCCGTCAGATGTTCCCGCCGTGTCTTGAGGTTCCTTATCTTGAAAGCGGGCTTCCCTCCCTTTTCCCTGACGCTTCGCACCAGCTCGTAATTCGTCTTCACTATCCAGGCCAGGTCGGCCGGCTTCCTCTCGGCGAGGTACTGGTCCGATCTGGCGGAGAGGAAGAGGACTATCTCCCCCTTCTCGCCGTACAGCTCCAGGGGAATCTCCTTGTCCCCGTAAAGTTTCTCCAGGGCCTGGCACACCTCCTCGAATCGCTCCAGCCTCTCCGTGGCCCGCCCCAGAAGGGATACCGTCCCCTCGTGACCCTCGGCCAGCCTCAGAAGGAGATCCTTGACCCGGTCGGCATCCTCCCTGAACTTCCGAGACCTCTCGGGGTCGGTGTTCCGAATGCCGGTGATGACGTATCCGCGGCGGGTGGAGTTATCGTAGACGGCGAAACCCTCCAGAACCTCGAGGTTCCAACCGAGATGATGAAGCTCGCTGAGAACGATGGTGGCCAGTCCCGGCCAATCCACTGCCGTCACTCCCAGAAGGACCAGCTCCGATTCTTCCTTGTCCACGTAGACGTTGGCGCCAGTGGGCATCTCCGCCTCGACCAGCTTGTCTATTATCTCCCTGCGTTTCTCGCTGGGAACAACGTGCCCGGGGCAGACACCGAAAACGAGATCCTCTTCCCTGCAGCCTTCGATGTCGCTCATGGAAGGACCTCCAAACCAGCAGACTCCGGAGAGACTACCTCCACCGCCGACGTCGCGAGCACTGGCCTATACTAATAGGGACGATTATCCCGGCGCAAAGACCGGAAGCTTTCTTGACAAATCTTCGGGATTGTCCCATATATGTCTTCGATTCCAGAGCCCTGACGTGTTGGACCGAGTGCTCCTTCCTCAAACTTCGGTCCTTGGGCGGCCACGTCGGGGCTCGCTCTTTCTTGGAGACTCCTTTTCAAGACCGTCCGGGCGAATAGCTCAGGTGGCTAGAGCGCCTGCCTTACAAGCAGGAGGTCGGGGGTTCAAGTCCCTCTTCGCCCACCACCAAGCTCTTTGGCCCTCGGCAATCGCCGGGTGCTTTCTCTATCGACCCTTGACATCTGCCCCCAGATTGGGGACATTTGCCCCCAGATTGGGGGCAGCTATGCTCGATGCTCTTTTCCCGTCTACAAAGCAAAAGGTTCTCATCCTTTTCTTCACCCATCCCGACAGGAGCTATCACCTGCGAGAGATTATCAGAGAAGTTCAGGCAGGCAAGGGCGCGGTTGAAAGGGAGCTACGGAACCTGTCAGAGACGGGCATTCTCTCGAAGCGAAAAGAACACAGCAACACCATATACACTGCTAACCGCAATTGTCCTATATACGATGAGATACACAATCTTATCGTCAAAACCGCAGGGGTCGCAGATATCATCAGGAAACATCTGGAAGCTGAATCAGGCATTCGGTATGCGTTTATTTTCGGCAGTACAGCATCGGGAACCATGGATAGCTTAAGCGACATCGATGTACTGGTAACCGGCGATATAGACTACTCGGATATAACGGCTGCTCTGTTCCGAGCCGAGGACCAACTGGACAGGCATATCACGCCTGTTGTCTACTCAATTGAGGAATTTAAGCAGAGATTCGCTGACAGGGATAATTTCCTGATCAAGATACTGACCGCTCCGAAAATCATGCTGATAGGTGATGAGGATGGGCTTGACCGAATGGGTGCGGAACAATCCTGATCAGGTCAAAGCCGAGGAACCTGATAAGGTACAGATAGAGAAGTTTTACGGTGTTGCAGTTCGCGAACTGGGCGATGCCCGCTCGGTCATCTCGCCTGAAGGCAGGCTGACTCACGCGTATACCGCATGCCTTGGTATCGCGTCAGCGGCTCTCTTGGTCCTCGGTTATCGGGTCAGGAATTCAAGAGGGCACCATTACAAACGGATCGAATCACTCGAACACACCATCGGATTCGACCATGATGACGTCAGAAGGATTCAGACCTATAGAACTGACCGGCATGAATCCATGTATGAGATCGCCAGTAAAGTATCCGAAGCAAAAGCTGACCATGCGCTCCAGACGGCTGAGTCACTTCTCGAATCTTTCAAGTCCTGGATATTGGAAAACAGCCCTGAGCTTGCACCCCCCAGTATTGGTTCCTAGCGTAAATCACGTAGAATGCCAAGAATAGAGATCCACTTACGGATGGGGTTCAAACCGGCGGGCACTTGGCCCACCAACATTCTCCCGGAGATAGCTAGCAGCTTTCCCGATGCTGTTCGAAACGGATCATCCTGTCCAGGTAGACTCTTCGGCGGTCCCGGTATTTGCTCGGGTCGATACTTCAGTGATTCCCGTACACAACCATGAGTCTGAGGGCTCGGGAAGCTTTCATCAGGAGTCTGGAGGCTTCGCACCTGATTGCAAGGAAGCCATCGTAGACTACGCACAGCCTTTCGTACTCACCCTCGAGCACTTCCGCCGATTGCTCCGCGCCGGTACGGGCTAGCGAAGAACCGGGTCAGGCCAGAAGTGACCAGGAACGTCCAGACTGGCTCACAGGCTTCGGGCCAGCCTGAATCCTACGTGCCAGGCTCTGTCGGTAGCCGGAAGCTCCGAGCGGCTGCAGATGGTTGCCTCCTCGGCAGGAGACAGCCAGCTTCCTCCAACGACCGTTCTCAGTGAATCTCCTTCGGAGGTCCACTCGGAAACGTTTCCTCCCAGGTCGGCCAACCCCAGATCGTTGTAAGGAAAGGAGCCTACCGGGGCGGTGTAAGGGAAGCCGTCCTTGGACCGACCGCTCCAATCGTCGCCGGCCAGCAGGTTGGTCGGCCAGTCCGGTCCCGAAGGTTCCAGCCGGCCCCAGGGATACAGCTCCCGGATATCTCCCTCCAGGCCCAACTGGGCGGCGTAACGCAACTCGGTCGGAGTGGGCAGGCGGCACCCGATCGAAGCGGCGGCCGACTCGGCTTCCAGCGCGCTTACGTTCACCACCGGATGGTCGGGGTTGAGATGGGCGTAGTCGTGCATGTCCGGGAACCCGGGGTCGGGGGTCGCTCTACCTCCGGTCAGGTTGAGATAAAGCCTGTTGCTGACCTCGAACCTGGCCAGATCGAATGCGTCCACCCGGACCGTATCGCCCGAGCAGTCTACGAAGCTGCCCGCCGGCACTCTTACGAAAAGGGTATCCTCGGCTTCCAGAAGAGGTAGGGGCGGAGGTCGATCGTCCTGCTGGGGCGACCCGCAGCCGAGCAGAACCGAAAGGATCGCCACGAGAGGCAGCGGGCTTTTCACTCGGTATGACGCTTCCTCTTGTACAGTATTGCCAGGGGAATAATGCCGCAGTAGCCCAGCACCAGCATTATGGGGGCTGCCGTGGTATCGCCGGCCCTGAGCAGGAACCAGCCTGCGACAATGTCCGCCAGTCCCACCGCGAACAGGATGTAGTTCGCTTTGGTGAAGGGCGTGGTCTCCTTGCCGTCGAATGACTGGTCGTCCGGCGTTTTCTTCTTCGCCGCCGCTGCTCTTCGCTCGGCTTTCGCCATCTGAAGATCCCTCCCATTTCGGTTCTCTTCGGCCGCCCGTGCACCTATATCCGCAAGACGGCAGGCATGTCAACGATCGAGGCTCATACCAGACCGGCAATATCGGGATGGGTTGGCTCGGACACCCAGCCCATCCGCCAGCAGTGTTTCATGGCTTCCCCGGTCATGAAGAAGGACCCTGTTACGACCAGTGGCTTTCGCAGCTTGGAAGCCAGATCTCTCCCCATGCTCACCGCTTCGGGTATCGAGCTTTTCGCGAGGCATCTCACCCCCATCTGATCCCGTACCAGCCGGCTCAGATCATCGGCGGTCATCGCCCTGTCGGAGACCGGGGTGGTGGCAACGATCGGTCCAAGGGTATCCCCGAGGATGTCCAGCATCTCCCCGCAGCGCTTGTCGGCCAGGAATCCCAGCACGGCGGGAAGAGGGACGTCCCATTCTTCGACGTGCTCCACCAGATGAACCATGGCCTCGGGGTTGTGGGCCACGTCGAAGAGGATCGGTGGGTCTCCCTTCATCATGTCCAACCTTCCCGGTAGATGGGTCTCCCGGCAGGCGTCCCGGAACGCCCGTTCCAGGTTGTCCTCAGGGACCTCGAACAACTCCCGGCAGGCAGTGTAGGCCAGGTCCGCGTTGAGTTTCTGGTGAGAGCCGGGTCCGGCGCTGGCCGGAGCGGGAAGCGGAAAAACCCGCCTGAGCCCCCGGTTCTCGACGGTCGCAGACACGACCTTCTCTACGTCCTCCGTCTGTTCGAACCCGATCAGGGTGGTTCGGTCCGCGGCGACCGCGACCTTCTCCGAGGCTATGGCCGCCCTGGTCGGCCCCAGGATGCGAGCATGCTCCAGGCCCACCCCCGTGAACACGGTGGCTTCCCCCTCGAACGTTCTGGTGGCGTCCAGCCTTCCGCCCAGCCCGGCCTCCGCCACCGCCCATTCGACACCCCTATCCCGGAAGTAGCTTGCCGCCATCGCCGTGCATATCTCGAAGAATGTGGCCGAAAGACGCTCGATGGCATCCATGTTGTCCCGCACGAACTCGCAGACCGCTTCCTCGGCGATCCACCTGTCGTCCACGGATATCCTTTCCCGGAAGCTCAGAAGGTGGGGAGAGGTGAGAAGGCCCGTTCTCATGCCCAGCCTGGTGGCCACCGCCGTCATGAGCATCGCCGTGGAACCCTTGCCGTTGGTTCCTACCACATGGACGGTACGGAAGCTCTCCTGCGGACTTCCCAGCTCCTCCATCAGCTCCCGGATTCTCTCCAGCCCGTACTTCATTCCCATTCTGCGTTTGGAGAAGAGGTATTCCTCGACCTCCGGGTACGTCATCCGCCGCATCTATCCTCGCCCCTCGCGTAGCAAAGCGATTCGTCCATCAGCCTTAGCAGAAATCCTTCCTGCTTCTTTCGTATCTTCGGCTGAGCGGCCAGGACCTCTTCGTGGCTTACCGGGTTGGCGCCGTCTGCGGAGTTGGCCACCAGGGCCAGAGCAATCGTGGAGCAACCGAGCTCCGCCAGGGCCAGAGCCTCGGGCACGGTGGACATGGATACCATCGAGGCGCCGGCGGACCTGAGAAGGGCGACCTCCGATCTCGTTTCGTAGGCGGGCCCCGTTACGTAGGCGAAAACGCCCGCTCTGAGGTCGGCGCCTTCTGCCTCGGCACATTCCAGAGCGATTGACCTCAGATCTGCCGAGTACACGGAACCTCCGCATCTGCCGCAGGTCATCCGATGAGCGCTGCCGGTCAGGTTGATGTGATCCTCGAACACTACCGCCGTTCCCACGTCCATTTCCGGAAGCAGCCCTCCGGCCGAGCTGGTCAGGATCCAGGTGCAGGTTCCCAGATCGCTGAGGGCGCTGGGCAACAGAGAGATTTCCGCAGGATCGAATCCCTGGTATCGATGTCTTCTTCCCATCAGGAAGAGGAAGCTTCCACATCTGCTGACCGCGATCCTTCCGGGATGTCCCGGCAGTTTCTCCCCATGCATGTGGGGAAGACTGTCGATGTCGAACTCCCCGTCGATGCCGGCGGACTCCACCAGCCAGGACAGGCCCGATCCCAGGACCAAACCCACCGGGGGCGTCGGTCCCAGTCGAGCGGCAATCGCCTCGCTCAGCTCCCCCAGCTTCTCCTCGTGAGCGTTCTTGACTTCCAGCTGCCGACCCATCACCACCGCGTCGGCCGATCCGTAGTAACGCTCGATCGTTCCCTCCCGCAGGTAACCCAGGGAGTCGTAGAAGCGTATTGTGGCCGTATCGCCCTTTCTCACCTCCAGCATGACCGAGCTGCAACTCCTCCTGGCGCCCCAGGTCTCCATCTCCCCCGTCAGAAGGGAGCCCAGCCCCTTGCGTCGCCACTCCGGTATCACCGCCAGATTGGTCAGGTGGAGAATGCCTTCCGGTTCCAGGCTGGCACAGCAGTAGCCGGCGATTCGGCCGTCGCTCAAAGCGAGCAGGGTTCTGGAGTCCCTTCGGGGAAGAACGGTCTGCGCAAAAGCAGCCCGTGGCCAGGGACCCCAGGGGAAGATTCGGGCGTCCAGGCCGGTCAACCGGTCGATGTCGGCCGGGCGCCCCAGTCTCAACTCAGGGAACAACATCAACCGCCTTCTGTCCGAAGCTTCTCAGGTAAAGGGGCTGGATATGATGGTCGGGGCCCTCCCGGCGGGCAAGCTCAGCCGCGATGACCGCCACCGCCGAAGGGCGGGGTAAGTCCATTGACGGATGGAGCCACCGGACCGTATCCGGGGTCAGCTCACTTCTTCCGCTTCCCACCCCCACCATGTCTTCCAGGTCCGCCACCCACAGCGCCACCGCCTCCGCCGTGTACACCCCCGGAGGAAAGAGCTCCGGGCAGAAGGGCTGCTTTCCCATGTAGGCGGACGCGAAGACCTCTCCATCCCGGGCCCTCGTACATACCAGCACGGGTCTATCGTCCGGGGCGGCCAACGCCAACGCCCTCAGGGTCGGAACCCCCTTGGCCGGCCTGTTCCAGCCCCTGGAGATTCCCATGGCCGTCGCCGACCCTATTCTCAGCCCGGTGTAGGAACCGGGTCCCACGGATACCCCGATTCCCCCGATATCTTCAGGGCAGACTCCGGTCCGGGCCAGCAGCTCCTCCACCGCGGGGAGGACCTTCTCCGAGTAATCGGCGGTTACCGGAACCAGGAGCTCGGCGAGCACCTCCGATCCCCTGACCAGTGCCACCCCTCCCTGCCGCGCGGAGGACTCAATTCCCAGCCAGATCTTCCCTTGCAATCCTGACCTCTCTGCTATCGGGGTCGCCGCAGAAACCTATCTCCACGGTAGCACCAAGGCGTCTCCAGTGAGGCGGAAGGCGTTCGGCCCATTCGACAACGACTATGTCGTCCGACTCCAGAAGCTCGTCCACGCCCAGCCCGCACAGTTCCAAAGGGTCTCCGGAAAGCCGATACATATCCACGTGGTGGATGGACCTACACCCGACCTGGTAGTCGGCTCTAATCACGAAGGTAGGGCTGGGGATAGCGCCCTCGACGCCCAGCTTTCTCATGAAGGCCCTGGCGAAAGTCGACTTGCCGGTCCCCAGAGGCCCCTCCAGGTAGACTCTCTTCGGTACGGGCTTCGAGGAGGCCAGATCCCGGGCCTCTTCGATCATCTCCTCCTTGCTGATTCGGCCGGCGAAAACCGTCCGGGTCATCCCAGCTTCTTGGGAACAAGGGTGGCCACGGGCACAATCATCTCTTCTATGGATATTCCTCCGTGTTGGAAAGTGCCCATGAATTTGCGCAAGTCATCCCGGGGCATATGGGGCTGCATGAGAACGTAGCCCGGTCGGGCGAAGACGTAAGTCTTGCGAGGATGCTCCGCGGGAAGGCCCCAGTCGTCGGGCTCCCGAACCACCACGGACTCCTTTTCACCGGCGGTCAGTGAGTGCCCGACCCGGAACCTCACGCTGCTGGACATCCCCCGGGCGCCCTTCACCCGGGCGGACCTATTGCAGAAGTCCGATCCGTGATCGCTGGTTACCACCACCGTCGTTCCCCTGGCGGCAAGGGTTTTCAGCACCGACTTTAGGAAGGAACCCTGGAACCAGGATAGTGCCAGCTCCCTGAAGCTTCGTACGTCCGGGGCGAGGTCCTTGAGAACGTCGCTCTCCGACCTGCCATGGGTCAGATGGTCCAGGTAGCTCACCACCACGGCGAGGAAGCCTCCGGTAAGGTGCTGGGAGAGAGACCTCCGGAAACTCTCGCCCTCCCGGTGGTTTCCCACCCTGACGTATTCGGCGGAGACGCGAGAGCTCCTCTCTATGCGGGCCAGGGCGTCCCGGAGGTGCTCCGGCTCGTGCCTGTTCAATCCGGGGGAACCGTACTCATCCACCCAGTTCTGTCTGTAGAAGCGCCGGATGTCCCTGGGTAGGAGACCCGCGAAGAGGGCGTTTCTGCTGTAGGGGGTAGCGGAAGGGAGGTTCACCACCATAAAATCCAGGCGCTGGTGGAACCACTTCTCCACCTCGGAGTACATTACCAGCCACTGATCAAGCCTCATGCAGTCCATCACCAGCAGAACCACCTCCCCGGAGCTCTGAAGCAGAGGTGGCAATACCCTTCGCAGGAAGTTGTGGGGCATGAGCGGGGCGTCCTGTTCCGATGCTATCCACTCCGGATAGCCCTTTTCCACGAACCTGGAGAACCTCAAGGCCAGTTCCTGGAACCGCCCCTTCTCCACGCTCTTCATGTCGCTCTCCAGCATGCTGCCGTAGGTTACGTCTCCATGCATCCACTCGCTGTACAGCGAGATCCAGTCGTCTATGCCAATCAGGTCGTCGGAAGATCCCATCAACCTCCCCACCCTGGACATCAGCTCCTCAGCCGCCCGCTCGGACCTCAGCCTGTCGCTGGTCAGTATTCGCTTTATCACCAGAAGGACCTGGCTGGGATTGACCGGTTTGGTGAGGTAGTCGTCGGTCTCGCCGCCCAGGGCCTTGTCCATCAGCTCCTCTTCCTCGCTCTGGGTAACCATAACCACCGGAAGCTGGTGGTAGCTCTTGCGGATCATCTCCACGGTCTCCAGGCCGTCCAGCCCCACCATCATCTGGTCCATAAGAACCAGGTCCACCTTGTTCTTCGAAAGTTCGTCCAGAGCGGCCCTGCCGCTCATTGCGGTCAGAACCCTGTACCCTCTCTTCTCCAGGTACCTTATGTGGCTTCGCAGGTGGTCTATCTCGTCGTCAACCCAGAGGATTGTCGTCATCCTCGGCCCCCTCTGATTCCGCTCTCAAAAGTATTTCGAAGACGGTGCCCTTCCCCGGAGAGCTGGCCTTCAGCCTTATGCTTCCGCCATGGTACCTCTCCACGATCCTTTTACTCACGGTCAGGCCCAATCCCCATCCGCCCGTCCGGGTACTGAATCCGGGGCGAAAGATCTTGCCCTGGTCCTTGAAGTTGATGCCGCAGCCGTTGTCCTCAAACAGGACCCGGACCATGCCCTTGCCTTCCTCTACGTCCTCCGTGCTTACGGTTATCCTTCCCTGGCGTCTGTCTTGCACGGCGGCCAGCGAGTTCTTGAGCAGGTTCTCGAACACCCAACCGATGAGCACGGGGTTGATCATCACCCTCTGCTCGGCATCGAGGTGGGAGGTGACCCCCACGTTCTCCGACATGAGCCCCGGCCTGCTTCTGAAGTAAGATAAGATGTTGTCTATCACCTCGTTCACCGACACAGGGTATAGCTTGGGCCTTTTGCCCAACTGGCCGTACCTGTCGGCTATCTGGCTCAGACGCTCGATGTCCCCCCTAATCGAACTCAGTGCCTCCTTGAGGTCCTCGTCCCTCTCCAGGTCGGGTCTCTCCCGCAGGAGCTCCATCCAGCCCATGAGCGAAGAGAGAGGGGTTCCCAATTGGTGGGCGGTCTCCTTGGCGAAGCCCGTCCAGGCCATCTCCTTCTCCCGTCTCAGCTCCACCCGCAGGCCGAGGAAGAGACCCAGACCCAGAAAGGCCAGAAGCCCCAGCTCCAGGTACGGAACCATGGCCAGCTCGTCGTGCAACTCGCTCCGCCCGTAGTGCAGCCAGCCTATGGTGTCATCGGGAGCCCTGAGCATGGGGACCGGATCGTTCTGGGCGTCCAGCCGCCCAACCAGATCGGCGTACTTCGCAAGGCTCTCCGGGGAAACGTTGTCGGAAACGGGAACGCCGTTCACTATCTGTGGAACCATGTTCTTGTCCGTCATGACCGTGGGATAGTCGAGCCGCTGGATCAGATCCTGGAAGATCAACCTCATGTGCCCCTTGATCTCCTCCCGCTCCTCCTCGGACCAGGTCTCGACCAGGTACCATGTGGTGATCCGGCTGCACTGGTTGCAGTATGCCCTTATGGAATCCGACTCGAAGCCTTCGTAGAACCTGGATTGGCCGCACCCGGAGCAAACCGCCTGCTTGGAGCCCCGAAGAAGCATGCTCAGGGGTGCCTGGGTACCGGCCCAGAACCATGCCGTTGTCCGGTTTGCGTTGAGGACAGTCTCCCTCAATCTGCCCACCAGATGGTGTGAGTACATGAGAAAGAGCCAGGCCACCACCACGATCAGGATCATGATCGCAACCCGAGAGCGCAGATGCTTATACATCTACCCGTCGGTCCCCTCCAGCCTGGCTCCCTCCCACGGTACCTCCTGGTCCCCTATAAGCTGGTGTCCGGTGAACGACTCGAAACCCCGGTCGAACTCGAAGACCCCTTCCCCCTCCAGAGAGGACTCGGTGTATTCGAACCTCAGGGTAGTATCATCCAGCTCTCCCTCCAGGGTCCCCAGAGGGTAGTCGCCCGTTACCAGATCGCCTTCCATCTCCAGGCTCAACTCGCCCATAGTGGTGCTCCAGGTACCGGCCGGCCCGTCCGGCTCGGCGGTCGTGGTATCCATACCTGCTTCGGTCGCCGGGACGGTGTCTCCTGCTGCTACCGCCGGCTCCACGTTAGCGGCGGTGTCGGAGTCCGCCCTCTCCTCCCCGCCGCAGGCCAGGAGCAGGATCGATGATACCACGAGCAGTGAGGAATAAAGTCTCATACTAACCCCCTTCGATTCGGCCGCTGCAACGCCTGACCGGGTCCCGGACGGTCCGCCTGACCATAAGTCGCATCACAGTGCGGTGAAAACCCTGCTCTTCGGGCCCAAGGCTGGACAGAACCGATGGACCGGCGTACTGTAGCCACAAAGGTGAAAGGAAGGCCGATGTTGCGCAAGCACAGAAAACTCTTCGGGGGAGCGGCTTTAGCTCTAACCGTTCTACTTCTCATCGTCCTCGCCGGCACGGCGTGGGCCCGTGCTGGAGGAGGAGGAAGGTACGGAGGCTCCGGCGGGGGCGGAGGAGGCGGAGGAGACGGCCTGGGAATACTGTTCTACTGGCTGATCATGCTTGCCATCCGCAAGCCGCTGATAGGGATCCCGCTCCTTATCGTAGCGGCCTTTCTGGTTTACAAGTTCGGACGGTCGGCCAAGCACGGCCACCAGCGGCGGACCATTCGCCGAGCCAGCAATCTCAACCGCGAGCAGGGGGCGGCCGAGAAGCAACGCAAGCTGGACGCTCTGAAGCAGCGCGACCCGAAATTCGATCAACAGGCGTTTCTGCGCAAGGTCGGCAAGGCATTCGTGGCGCTGCAGAAAGCGTGGTCCGATCAGGACATGAAGCAGGTGCGGCACTACGTATCCGACGGAATACTGGAGCGTTTTAGCCTGCAGATAGAGATGCAGAAGGCAGAGGATTACCGCAACAACATGGAGGACGTGAAGATACTCTCGACTGAGATCGTCGCGGTCGACAGCGACCAGCATTTCGACTCGATCCACGTGGAGATAACGGCCCAGGCCAAGGATACCGACGTTGACCTGGAGACTGGAAAGAAGATCCGGACCAACACCACCGACCCGTTCACCGAGTACTGGAGCTTCCTCCGCAAACCGGGCGCCCAGACCCTGGAGAAGGGTGGCCTGGTCGAGGGATTCTGCCCCAACTGCGGCGCCCCGCTCGAGTTGAGCGATGCCGGAAGGTGCGAGAACTGCGACTCGCTGGTCAGCAGCGGGGAGTACGACTGGGTGATAGCGGAGATAACCCAGGCCTGCGAATGGAGCGCCATGCAGAAGCCCGAGCTTATTCCCGGTTACGCCCGCATGTTGCAACTGGATCCGGCCTTCAACGTACAACACATTGAGGACAGGGCCTCGGTTATCTTCTGGCGAATGATCAAGGCCTGGTTCGAGAACGATCCCAACGTGACCCGGAAGGTCATGCTGCCGAACTTCTACGAACAGCTTTCGAAGAGCATAAAAAACAACCGTTCGGGAGACGACTGGACCTACTTCCGGGAGGCCGCGGTGGGAGCGGTGGAGATCCAGAGGATAGAGCCCGGAGAGAGGGGAGGCCTGGACACCGTGGAGGTTCTGGTAAAGTGGTCGGCCCGCAACGCCCGAAGGGATTCCTCGGGCCGGACCCACGGAGCGGGCAACAAGACCATCCGGCCCCAGGTCTTCGTTCTGGTTCGCAAGCACGGGGTCACCACCCCCGCCCAGATGACTTTCATGTCCTCCCACTGCCCGGGATGCGGGGCGCCTTTCCAGGAGGGCTCCGGAGGCGAGTGCGAGTACTGCGGAAGGGCGCTTAACGACGGCAGCCAGGACTGGGTGCTGTCCTCGATCGAGCGGTTCCAGGCCTCTCGTATTACCGCAAGTGCCGTAGCGGCCATCCAGAGGGCGGCCCTGGTGCCCCCCGACCTGGTCCTTTCGGCCATGGCCACCGCCATGTACGCCGACGGAGTGGTGGACGAAAAGGAGATGAAGGCGCTGCGAAGCTTCGCCGAATCCCGAGGAGTGAGCGAGGAGCAGCTGGGAGAGATACTGAGCACGGTCGAGTCCGGCTCCTCCAATCTGCCCGCACCTGCCAACCAGGCGGAAGGCAGGCAAATCTTGGAGGCGATGGCCCGCATGGCCTTGGCCGACGGCAAGTTGTCCCAAGAGGAGAAAGCGATTCTCTACGAGTTCGGCCAAACCCAGAACCTGACCCGTGCCGACGTGAACCTGCTCCTGGGCTCCATGCGCAAGCAGCTCTACGCGGAGGCCAAGCAGGCTTTGAGGAGCGGATAGGCTAGATACTGGGGGGAAGGGCCCGGCAGTTGTCCCGGGGCAGGCTGTCGACCTCCATGAATCCTTCAGGAACCTGACCGGTGAACTCGTAGATTATGGTCGCGCCCATACTGCTCCTCCATACCTCTTCCAGGAACGGAGGCGGGTTCACTATCTCCCAGCCGGTGCGATCGGCTTTGTACAGCCACCGGTTACGAAGCCGGGGCCGGACCAAGGGTAGCGTCCAGTCGACCACCACGAACCTTACGTCGTGCTTCTCGATGCAGGGCCACAGAAGCATCTCGTAGTCGTTGGGCATGGTGAGCGTAGGCCGTCTGTACTTCCATACGAAAAGTTCCACGTTGGGAAACGCAACCACCCATTCGTCAGGCTCCGTGTGCTCCGAGATCCACTCCGCCGTCTCTCGGGCCTCCCGGGCTCGCTCCAGATCGTCCCGTACGACCAGCTTCATCAAGGGCAGTACGGTCGGGTAGGCGGCCAGGAGGGCCACGCCCCAGACCACTCCCCGGGGGGGCGACAGCTTCCTTATCAGATCCAGCAAGCCTTTAGCCCCGAGAGCCAGAACCACGACCACCGCGAAGGCCATGTAGCGTCCGCTGTGCTCATGAAGGACCAGCATCAGAACAGAGGGAATTGAGGCGATGAGGGGGAGAAGCATCTTCCGACGCGTTCGGCCGTCTCGCAGCGCCAGGAGAGCGCATAGAGCGAAGCACAGGAGTACCGGCTGAGCGAACATCCTCTCCCGGTGCATCGTTCCGATGGTAAGCGGCTCGAAAACCCTCAAAGCCCCGGCCACCAGATATCTGGTCACCGCCACTGGGCCCTGGTGCTCCAGCATGTCGGACGGCGACATGGGCTCGTCCCTGACCTCCCAGGCCGCCCAATGGTTCTCGTTAATGAACAGCTGGGTGCTCTGGGAGTAGAACGGCGATCCGAAGTCCCGGAGGTTTCTTGCGAACCAGGGGAGGGTTACCACCAGTACGGCCAGGCAGAAGACCAGGGCGGATAGTATCTTTCTCCTCTCGGTGGCCACCAGTATCCAGATGAGAATGCCTACGCACAGAAGCGAGCCCTGGCTGCGCACCAAGTAGGAACCCCCGCACAACAATCCCATCAGAGCCACCCTGGGCAGGCTCATCTTCCTCCGCGCCACCAGTATTACCCCCAGGAACAAGCTGACGTAGAGCATCAGGCCGTCCGGTTGCGTGGAGAACCACACGAAACACGGATTCACCGCCAGAACCACCAGCGTTATCAGGCCCGTCTGCCTACCGAACAGGGTGCGGGCCCAGAGCCAGCTCATCAACAGGCAGAGTATTCCCAGGACCAGCGCCAGGGCCTGGGCGGCCCCGTAAGTGGGTTGCATGACTCTGAAAAGCATCGCGATCATGGTGGGCATGCCGGGCTGCCTGTTACCCTCCGGCCTTAAGGGTTCCATGGAGGGATCACTCAGCATCCACTTGCGCATGGTTGAGAAACCCAAGCCGGAGTTTAGATTACGCGCAACCTCCAGGTTGGAGGCCACTCCGTCCCCGGCGGGGATGGGGTTCCGGACCGCCACAAGCACCCGCAAGAACAGCGACATCAGCAGGATTACTGCCACTATGGCCAGCTCGTAGCGCCTAGTTAGCCTGGATATTCCGATCATGTTCCGGACGATACCCATCTTGGCCCCCGGACGGAAGGGCTTCGCACCCCGACGGCAAAGGGTAGACTCAAAGGAAAGCTCGATGCATTATAGGTCGATCGACGTGATTACATGTCAATTAGCGGGTAATTTACGCAAAGGGAGGGGTTGATCGATGCGAAAGCAGCTGATCGTTTGCCTGGCCGTAGCAGCGCTTCTGTTGGCGGCAGGCTGCGTCAAGAAGATCCCGGTTACGGTTAGCAACAACCTAGAGAACTGGGAGATTACCGAGATAACGTTCAACACGGCCGAGGCCGAGGGAGAGAACCTTCTCTCGGAGCCCATTCCGGCCGAGGGCTCTACCGAGGTCGAGGTCGCGCCCGGTTCCTACGACGTGGTGACCAAGGACTCCGAAGGTGGAAGCTATTCCCTGGATTTCGTCGTCCCCGAGGAGGGCACGGCGGAGATAGAGATAGGCCCTGCCGACCGCGACGGCTACGACCAGACCACGCAGGTAGGAGAAGGTCTATACGCTATCGGTGAGGGCGATGCCCCGGTGTGGATTACCAACGACCTGGGCGGATGGGACATCTACTACGCCTACATAGATCCCAGCGACTCGCCCTGGGGTGACGATCGCCTGGAGTCGGAGATCCTCTCCCAGGACGAGACCCTCATTGTTCTGATCGACCCCGGTACCTACGACATCCAGCTGGAGGACGAGGACGGCGACACCTACACCCAGTGGGAGGTAGAGATCGACGAGGGCGGCTACGAGTGGAACGTCACCCTCGACGATCTGGACACTGAGACCTGGGGCGGCGGCACCGGGACGGAGGAAGTCGGAGAGGGCCACTACGAGACCGGCGACGGCTCGGCTCCGGTTTCGATAGTCAACGGTCTCGGTGACTGGACCATCTGGTACGCCTACGTCGATCCCAGCGGTTCGCCCTGGGGCGACGATCGCCTGGGGGCCCACCTTCTCGAGCCGGAGGAAGAGCTCACCGTATGGGTAGACGAGGGAACCTATGACCTCCGGGTCGAGGACGAGGACGGCGATACCTACACCCAGTGGGAGGTAGAGATCGACGAAGACGGTTACGAGTGGGCCGTCACCCTCGAGGACATGGACTGAGCGGGTTCGCCAACGAAAGCGGAGAAAAGTCGGGGCGGCCCCATTTGGGCCGCCTTCGACTTCCGAGAGCATGACCCAAACCCGGGGCTGTAGATGACAGCTCTGCGGATACTTAGCTGGAACGTAAACTCCGTAAGGGTAAGGATGGAGCAGCTGCTGAAGACGGTCGAGCTGTACCGGCCGAACGTGCTGCTCCTGCAGGAGACCAAGGTGGTGGACGACGGTTTTCCGGATTCTCCCTTGCGGAAGCAGGGATTCGAGCTCGAGCTCAACGGCCAGAAGACGTACAACGGCGTGGCAATTGCCTCTCGCTTTCCGATGTCCGAGGTCGCCAGGTCTTTGCCCTCGGGATTCCTATCCCGGCAGAAAAGGATCCTGTGCGCTACGATCCGGGGGGTCAGGATAGCCAACGTCTACGTCCCCAACGGCGGCAATCCCACCCTGGACAGGTTCGCCGAGAAACTCCGCTTCCTGGAGGAGCTGCGCGAGCTGGCCCGTTCCTCCACAGAGGCCGGCCCCTTCGTAATAGCCGGCGACTTCAACGTGGCCCCCTCTCCCGACGACGTGCACGACCCCGAAGAAATGGACGGTATGGTATGCTACCACCCCGGGGAGAGGAAGAGGTTCGCCGGGCTGCTGTCGGAGGGCCTGGTGGATCTTTACCGGAAGCACCAACCCTCGGGTAAGGCCTACAGTTGGTGGGACTACAGAGGGGGAGCGTTCAGGAGGAACAAGGGAATGAGGCTGGATCACGTTCTGGTGAGCGCCGACCTGGAAAGCTCATCCATATCCTGCCGGATACATACCGAGGTAAGGAGTTGGGATAGGCCCTCCGACCACGCACCCATCCTGGCGGAGATAAGCATCCCCTGAGCCCGTCCGTACCCGCAAGCCGAAGAAAGCGACCGGGCGGCGATTCGGGAAGGAGACACGAATGAACCCATTGTTGATACTGGCGATGCTGCTCATCGCCCAAGGACGTACGGACAGAGAGATGCCCCGAATATACGTACACGAGTGGGGGGTGATGACGTACGGCGAGTGCCGGCTCGAGTTGGCCGCCACCCCGCCCACCTTCTCGCCATCCGCGGTAAGGGCCCCCGTGGTCTACTTCCACGGCCCGGAGTTCACCGGGACCTTCTCCGTTAGGGTACCCGGAGGTTATCTGACCGACACCTATCCCGTTCCCGACAGCGGAGGAAGCGGTCTAGCGGTCTGGACCGGCTTGCGGGGAAGCTACGACTTGCGCGACGAGCATACCCGCAGGGCGATAAGGGACGTGCCCGGAGAGTTCGAGGAGTACCTGGCCAGCTGGCGTCAAAGCGGGTCCCTTCTCCTCAGTCGAGGAAACGACTTCCTGGACAAGTTCCTGTACTACGAGTGCGTTCTGGAAGACAGCCTGCTGTCTCCCGACAGGTGGATCGTTCCTGTGCAGTACGTGGATGGCGAGCTGCTGCTGAAACCGCTGGTCCCCGGCGTTTCCGAGGACGGAGAGGTTCTGGTCCTAATGCGGGACGGCGAAGGCTGCCGGTACCTGAGGTGCCCCCAGAGCAGGCTGGAACGACGGATAGTCCCCGACGACCTCCTGCCCTACGACACCGAGGACGTGGTGCGGGTGCTGCTGGACTGGAACCATGAGGATCTCGACCTGGAGGAGATCGTCGCCCTGTGGAAGACTTGGGAGGATTTCCTGACCGGGACCGTAGGCTCCCGGGATATGCCGCCACCGCGTTTTGCGGTCATCGCGCGGATGGACCCGGAAAAACTGGACGAGTTGTGCTCACTGGAGCTGACCCCGGAGCGGGATTACACGGTGGAGTACCACCGTTTCATCCTGTCCGTGCTGCTTCTGGACGAGCTTTCGGCGGCCAGGCGGACCACCCCGGACGAGTTCGACGATCTTCGCTAGCCAGGTTCGGCCTCGTCCGCGGGAACCATGCGTCGGACCTCCTCCGGGGTGATCTGGAGGATCTGGGCCGCCTTCTCCACGTCACCATCGCATATGGCCAGGGTCTTCCGCGCATGCTCATGCTGGATCTCATCCATTGTACGGGGCGTGTAGTGCTCGGCGCTAACGGCAGACTCCGGCTGCATCCTGGCCCTGATGTAGGAGGAGAGCGAGTCCACGGTTATCGTATCGGTCTCCTCGTTGACCACGGAACCGGCCACTATCGTCTTCAGCTCCTGAACGTTGTCCGGAAAGCCGTAGCCTTTCAGCAGCTCCATGAACTCCTCGGAAAATCCCTTTACGTCTTTCCCGGTCTTCTCCCGCTCCTTTCGAAGGAAGTGCTCGGCCAGCAGGGGAATGTCGTCCGGCCTCTCCCTGAGGGGAGGGATCCGAATGGAGTTCACCATCAGATGGTAGAGGAGATCTCGGGAGAAACGGTCCCGGTATTTCTCCTGGGTGAGATCCAGGGTGGAGGCGGTGATGAACCGCACGTTGGTCTGGCGGATTCTGGCAGACCTCTCCCTGTAGTACTCGCAGGTCTGAATCACCCTTCTGAGACGAACCTGCAGGGGTAGAGTCAGCGAGTCTACCTCGTCCAGGAACAGGGTTCCTCCCGCGGCTTCCTCCAGAAATCCCGGGCTCTCCTCCTTCTTACCTCCCCAGGCTCTGGCCTCCCCGAACAGCAGCGCCGCGAACCTGTCCGGGTTCTGGCTGGCGGGGTCGGCGGTAATGAAGGCGGCGTTGCTGCGGGGGCTGCTGCGGTGGATGGCCCTGGCCAGATCCTCCTTGCCCACTCCCCGCTCTCCCCATATGAACACGCTCAGCTCGCTTCCCGCTATCTTCTCCGCCTGGTGCAGCATCCTGATCATCGAGGGGTCATTGGTCGGGAACTCCTCGAAGACCGACTCGTGAGCCAGGTCCTGTCGGGACAGCTCCGAGGGCAGCTCCTCGATGGTATCGTATAACTGCCTGTGTTCCAATGAGTTATTTAAAACTTCCAGGAGCTTTTCGTCGTCGACGGGCTTGGTCAGGTAATCGAACGCTCCCAGCTTCATGGCCCTTACGGCGAGCTCCACGTCGCTGACTCCGGTCAATACTATCACCGGGGTGTCGATACCTCTCTCCCGGACCAGCTTTAGAATGTCCATCCCGCTTACCGTGGGCATGTCCATGTCCAGGAGAATGGCGTCGTACTCCCGCTCCCCTAGTAGACCGGGCACCTTCCGGGAGTCGTTGACCACCTCCGGCTCGAAGGTACCGGTCTGCATGAGAAAGACCATGAAGTAGTTGGTTACGGCAACGTCGTCGTCGACTATCAGGACCTTGTTCATTCCTCCTCACCGGCCTCTTCGGGCTCGGACTGCACCGCGTCCTGCTCCCTGTTGATCGGGATGCGGATGGTGAAGGTCGTCCCCTCTCCCACGGTACTGGAAACGGATATGGCCCCTCCGTGCTCCTCCACTATCCTGTAGGCGATGGCCAATCCCAGCCCGGTGCCCCCCTTGGCCCTCCGGGTGGTGAAGAAGGGATCGAATATCTGCTTCTGGACCTTCTCATTCATGCCTTTCGCATCGTCCTCCACCTGGATGTGGATCTGTTCGCCCTCCACCCTGGTCCTGACGGTAATAAGGCCCCTGCGGCCCTCGGGCATGGCCTGGCTGGCGTTGACGATCAGGTTCACCAGCACCTGCTCTATCTTCTGGGAGTTTCCGGTGAACTCCGGAACGTCCTCGGCCAGGTCCAGCTCGATCTCGGCGTGCTTGTGGACCTCCTTCTCCACCAGCCTGGCGCTGGATTCGATCAGGGTGTTTATGTCGATCTTGTCGATGAGCAGACCCTCGTCCCTCCTGGCGAACCTCCTCAAGCCCTCCACGATACTCTTGATCCGCTCCGAGCCGTGACGCATGTCGTCCAGGAGGGTACTCACGTGCTCCCGGAAGAAATCGTACTTCAGCCTGGCTATGGTAAGATCGGGGTGATCCTGGTAGTACTCGTCCAGAATCGGGAGAATGTCGTCCAGTGCCTGGTGAAGTATCTTGATGTTTCCCCTGATGAACTGGTTGGGATTGTTTATCTCGTGTCCGATGCCGCTGACCAGCTCTCCCAGCGAGGCCAGCTTGTCCGCTTGCTGGATCTGCTGCTCGTAGGTCTTCTCCAGGGTTATGTCCCTGTAGAACTCCATTATGCCGTCGACCTCGTGTTCCTCGTTGAACACCGGAAGGGCGTGCACCTGCAGGTATCGGTCACCGTTCTTCAGGGTGAGGGTGACGGGGGTCTTGTTCTTGAGAATGAGATCAAGCCTGCAGTCGGGACAGGGCTCCTCCCGGTCGAAGAACGTGCTGTAGCACTTCCTTCCGGGATCCACGTCCTCCTTGTTGGTCATGATGACGTTGCGGTCCCTGTCTATGAGAACCACGTCGTCCGGTATGGCCTGGAACATGGTCTCGAACCGAAGCTTCGACATCTCCCAGTCACGGTAGGAACGCTCTATGTAGGAGTTTATGGTCTTCAGCTTCTTCTGCTGATCCGCCAGCTCCTTCGTTCTCTGCTCGATCTCCCTCTGGAGCTTCTCGAACCTCCTTCTGTACTCCGCCTCCTCCTCCTGCTTCAGGAGCAGCCTTTGGGAGAGCTCTTTCCGCTCCAGGGCCAGGCTGAGCATCCTGGCGATCTCGTTGAGCATCTTCTGCTCCTCGGGAAGCAGCTCCAGCTCCGGGTCGTCGTAGAAGACGGCTATGCTGCCGGCGGGCTTGCCGTTCACCACGACGGTGGTTTGTAGCTTCCTGTCGGTTTCCGGAGGGGTACCGTATCCCACCCCTCGGTACTCCGAATAGACCGATGTGGAATCCGGATACTGCATGCCCGGTGCCAGGTACTCGGAGAACTTGGTGAAGAACTCGTTGATCGACCTGCTGACCTCGATCCACTCGGCGACGGAGTAGATGCAGGAGAGCTCTTTTACCCGCTCGTCCTTCTCCGAGTCGCTGAACTTGCTAATGCTCTCTATGCGGGTTCCGAAGAACAGGTAGATTCCGCCCTCGGTGGTCTTGGCGTAGCCGGTCTTCAGCGGAATGGGATTGGCGTCCCAGTCCCGGTGGGAAAGCACGACTATCTCCCCGCTTCCCTTTCGAGCCTTCTCCATGGCCGTTCGAAAGGACCGCAGCGAAGAAGGGGTCAGGCCATCCTCCAGGCTCACCCCCTCCAGCTCCTTCATGCCCACGGAGCTCTTCAGGGGCCGGCTGGCGTGGACTACGGTCTCTTCGTCGTCAACCGCCAGGAGGTAGTCGAAGTTGATCTCTATGAAGGCGTATACTTTCTCCAGCTCTATCAACGTGCCGTCAGCCAGCCTTCCTACTTCACTCTGAACCTCTCGGTGCCGACCTCTCGTATCTTGCTCTTGTACTCCTCGCCATGCGTCAGAGGGGGATGGATGGGGGTAGCTTCGGCCTCCGCGCTTACCGGAACCAGCTTCAGCTCTTCGGGCAATCGGCGTTCCTGCCCCGTGTTCCAGTAGAAGGGCAGCAATCGCTGGTCCATGCGTTGCCTTACCTGATCGTCCACCAGGGAGGAGAGCTGGTCGAAGTCGTTGGCGTCTACATCTATACCGAACGTCCGGGCAAGCTGCAGAAGAACCTTCCAGCCCGGTACGCCGGAGGGAGGCCGTACCGCTTCACGGTACTCAAGCAGCTTTCCCTCGAAGTTGCACCTGGTTCCCCTCTCCTCCAGGAAGGTGCAACCCGGAAGAGCCACGTCCGCGAAGTTGACGGTCTCGGTGTCGGTCCAATCCATGGCCGCCATGAACTCCACGTTCTGCAGGTAGGATGCGGTGAGGTTGTGGGCCATCGGGTTCTCACCCACCACCAGCGCAGCCCGGATATCGGCGTTGGTCAGAAGCTTGCGCAGCTCCTCCCTGGAAGAGGCCCCTCCGTCGATCTGGCTTTTCATCCTGCCCGCGCAGAACACCGGATCGGTCCCGCAGACCTCCAGGCCGGCGCTGTTTCCTATCAGGCGTGGAAGAAGAAGGTGGGCGTTGCGTTCGACGCTTCTCAGAAGAACGAGGAAGTTGGCCAGGGTCTGAAGGTCTCCCGGAGCCTGGTCCTGGGGCCTGTCCGGGCTGTGGACGAATACCACGTTGGACGCATTCCTTACCAGCTCCGCGGCCTCCCGCAGGGATTCCTCCGGAACTCCCGCGGCCCGGGCGACGTCCACGGGAGCGTATCCCTCCCTGCTCCGCAGGAACTCCTCGCCCCCCGGCATGCTCCGCACATCGGGGAAGAAGCCCTCGTCCAGGAGCAGTTGGATCACCCCGTTCCACAGAAGGGCTCCCCGACCGCGCATCGGGTCCATGGTAAGGGTGGCCAGCTTCCTGTCGGCCGGGTCGAGTATAGAGTTGGAGACCACGAACCGAGTGCCGCTTCTCACGGCCTCTATCAAGTCCACTGCCAGTATGAGGTGATCGTCCTCGAGGCTGGTGTTGTTACAGATAATAAGATCGGCCTTCGATAGGACTGAGCGGTCGGTCGTGGACGCGGTGAACCCCAGGGAGGAGTCCAGCTCTCCGGACTCGTTTCCGTTTCCGAGTATCGCCATCGATCCTACGTTGTTGGTTCCCAGGCCTTCACGGGCTATCCTGCAGGCCAGGTACAGCTGTTCGTTGCTCAGCTCCGGGGAGACGAAGACGCCGACCGCCGAAGGCCCCTCGGCCTCCGCCACCTCCCGCATGCGCCCGAAGACCCTTTCGCAGGCCTCTTCCATGCTGGTCCGTTTGGTTGTCAACCCGGCCCTGATGAGGGGGGAGGTGAGTCTGCTCCGTCTTATGAACAGCTCGTTGCCGAACCGGCCGTACCTGCAGAGGTACTCGCCGGGCTCTTCGGCGGACCTGATGTAGTACCTGGCATCCGCGAACTTCCTGACCACCATTCTGCACCCTAGAGAGCAGAACGCGCAGTGGGTCTCCACCTCCTCGGTCTCCAGGGCCGCCCTTCCCCTGAACGGATACTTGAAGGTAAGGGCTCCGGTGGGGCAGGAATCGACGCAGTTGCCGCAGCTTATGCAGTTGGTGTCGACCAAGGGATCGTTCATCGCCGGGCGCATCTCGGTCCGGAAACCTCTGTTGACCAGACCCAGAGCCGAGATGGGAAGCACTCGCTCACATGTTCTTATGCACCTGGAGCACAGTATGCATTTGTTGGGATCGTAGGCTATGTAGGGGTGCCGGTCATCCACCCGGTGCTTCCTGACGTATCCCTTGTAGTGCTCCATGTCCACGCCGTACTCCTCGGCGTAGAGCCTGAGCTTGCAGTCGTCGTACCTCAGACAGCCGCAGGCAAGGCAGCGGTCGGTCTCATGGACGTTGTCCTCGTACTCGAAGCCGGTGGCCACCTCCCGGAAGTTGCTTCTGCGGTCCTCCACGTCTATGGTGTGGACCTCGTGGCGGGGCCTCTCCTCTATCTCCCCCAGCTCCTGTTTACCGGGCTTGGTCCAGAACTCCTTCCTTACGACGAAAGGCTCCGGCTGCAGGTCCCGGTCCGACAGATGCGCATGTATGGCCGATGCTGCTCTCTGGCCGTCTCTTATGGCATCTATGACCACGGTCGGGCCATCGTCGGCGGCATCTCCTCCGGCGAAGACCCCTTCCATGGTGGTCTGCATGGTCTTCGTATCCACCTGGTAGGTGCTCCACCGGCTGACCTCTATCCGGCCGTCGAGATCCAGCCCGTCCAGGATGGGTTTCTGCCCTATGGCGGAAACCGCCAGGTCGCAGGGGAGCTGGAAGTCGGAGCCCTCTATGGGAACGGGGCGCTTCCTTCCCGAGGCATCGGGCTCACCCAGTTTCATCCTGATGCATTTAAGGGCCTTGATCTTTCCCTGGTCGTCCTTGACTATCCCTACCGGCTGGGTAAGCTCCATTACCTCGATGCCCTCTTCCAGGCAGTCCTCAATCTCCATCTCGTCGGCGGGCATCTGGGCCTTTGTTCTGCGGTAGGCGATTATCACCTTCTCCGCGTCCAGCCTCCAGGCGGTCCTGGCGACGTCCATCGCGGTGTTGCCACCGCCCACCACCACCACGGTTCCCCGCAGCTTCTCCGGGGAGACGGCCATACGGTTAAGGAAATCGGCCCCCATTACCACACCTTCGGTCTCGTACTCTCCCTCCACCCGCATGGACTTACCGGCCCAGGCTCCGGGACCGAGAAAGACCGCGTCGTGCCGTTCCCTCAGCTCTTCCAGGGTAACGTCCTCACCCACCCTGATTCCGGTCCTGATCTCCGCGCCCGCTCTTTGGATGTATTCGATCTCCGCGTCCAGAACCTCGTCGGGGAGCCTGTACCCCGGTATCCCGTACCTCAGCATACCTCCGGCCTTCTCGTTGGCCTCGTAGATCACAGGATCGTAGCCATTCAAGCCCAGGAACCAGGCCACGGTCAGCCCCGCGGGCCCTCCGCCCACGATTCCCACGGACATTCCTCTTCCCGGCTCTCTTTGCGGGTCGCTATCGTATATTCCCGGGACGTCGGTAAGAAAGCGTTTCACCGCGTTTATGGCCACCGGCTGGTCCACGTCTTGCCTTCTGCACTCGACCTCGCACTTCCTTACGCACACCCGGCCGCAGATGGCCGGCAGCGGGTTGGTCTTCCGTATCAAGTTGACGGCTTCCCTGTACTGGCCCATGGCGGACAGGGCCAGGTAGCCCTGTACATCCACCCCCGCCGGGCAACCTTCCATGCACGGAGAAACACAGTCCGCGTAGTGGTTTGAGCAGAGCAGCTCCAAAGCGGTCTTCCGGGCGGTCATCACCCTCTCGCTCCTGGTTCTTACCTCCATGCCCTCGGCGACCCTGGTGGCACAAGCCGGAACCAGGTTGGGCCGGCCCGCCAGCTCGACCACGCATACGAAGCACGAGCCGTAAGGGGTTAGCTCGAACGAGTGACAGAGCGTGGGTATCTCGTCCAGCCGGTTCTCCTGCACCACCTCCAGTATGGTCTTCTCCGGGCTTGCCTCCACAGTCTTTCCATTGATAGTGAGTGTGACCATCTGGCGTTCTCCTCAGCTCTTGTAAATGGCGTCGAAGTTACAGCTGCTTATACATTTGCCGCACCTGACGCACACGGAGTTGTCTATCTCGTGAGGTTCCTTGGGCTCACCGCTTATCGCTTCCACCGGGCAGCTCTTGGCACACAGCGTGCAGCCGACGCACTTCTCCGGATCGATGTGGAAGTCCACCAGGGCCAGGCACGATCCGGCCGGGCATCTGTCCTCCTCTATATGAGCCCTGTATTCGTCCTCGAAGTATCTCATTGTGGTTAACACCGGATTGGGTGCCGTCTGGCCCAGACCGCACAGACTGCTCTGCTTTATCTGCTCCCCCAGCCGGCTCAGCTTCTCCATGTCCTCCGGTTCTCCCTCTCCCTTCGTCAATCTCTCCAGTATCTCCAGCATCCGCAGCGTACCGATCCGACAGAAGGTGCATTTGCCGCAGGACTCCTTCTGGGTGAAATCGAGAAAGAACCTGGCGATCTCCACCATGCAGGTGGTGTCGTCCATCACCACCAGGCCGCCAGATCCCATGATGGCTCCGGTTTCGGGTATGCTCTCGAAGTCTACCGGAATGTCCGCCAGCTCCTCGGGGATGCAGCCTCCCGAAGGCCCCCCGATCTGTACCGCCTTGAAATCCCGGCCCTGCTTAATGCCCCCGCCCACGTCAAAGACCAGCTCGCGGATCGTCGTTCCCATGGGAACCTCGGCCAAGCCACCCCTCCTGACCTTGCCGGCGAGTGCGAATACCTTGGTACCTTTGCTCTTCTCGGTTCCTATTTTGGCGTACTCGTCCGCGCCCCGGGTTAGTATCCAGGGTACGTTGGCGTAGGTCTCCACGTTGTTGTTGTTGGTGGGCTTTCCCCACAGACCTTTCTCGGCGGGGAAGGGAGGTCTTAGGCGGGGCATGCCCCGGCGCCCCTCTATGGAAGCGAACAGAGCCGTTTCCTCTCCACACACGAAGGCTCCCGCCCCCTGCTTTATCCTGATATCGAAGTCGATGCCCGATCCCAGGATGTCCTCTCCCAGGTATCCTTTTTCCCGGGCGGCGGCGATTGCCACGTTCAGCCTGCGAATGGCCAGCGGGTACTCGGCACGGCAGTATATATAGCCCTGATCGGCGCCTATTGCTCTGGCGCAGATGATCATGCCTTCCAACACGGAGTGGGGGTCACCTTCTAGTACCGACCGATCCATGAACGCGCCGGGGTCACCCTCGTCTGCGTTGCATACCACGTATTTGGTATCCGCTTCGTTAGCGGCGGCAAAGGACCATTTCAGACCGGTGGGGAAGCCGGCCCCACCCCTTCCCCGAAGACCGGAGGCCTTCACCTCGTCGATTATCTCTTCGGAGGTCATGTCTTCGAGCGCCTTGCGTAGGGCCTGGTAGCCACCGGCGCTCTCGTACTCCTTTATGGACTCCGGGTCTATGGTTCCGCAGTTCCTTAGTACTATCCGCTTCTGGAGAATGTGGTAGCTGGACTCGGATCCGCCTATCTCCCCGTCGGGGCCCTCCTGCCTGTAGACGACGCTGTCGGAGACCTCTTCGTCGCCCAGTACGTGAGTGCGGTATATCTGCTCGGCAAGCTCGGCATCCACGTCACCGTAGATTATTCTGCTCTCGCCCTCCCGGACCTCAACCAGAGGCTCGCGGTAGCACATGCCGATGCAACCCGTCCGGGACAGCTCGACCTCTGCGGTCCCTTCGTCGGCAAGCTCTTCCAATCTGTCGTAAACCTTCTGTGCTCCGGCCGACAGGCCGCAGGTGCCCATTCCAACTAGAATTCTCTTCATGACCAAAACCGTTCCAGTCTATGTAGTTTCGCTTGCACTGCTACTGCTTGTCGCCCCTGCGCGCGATCTCTTTTACGACCTTCCTGACGCTGGCGGGGGTAAGCCTGCCGAAGGTCTCGTCGTTGACCATTACCACCGGGGCCAGCGAGCAGCATCCCAGGCAGGCCACCGAGGTCAGGGTGAACAGCCCGTCCTCCGTGGTCTCGCCTGACTCCACGCCCAGCTCGTCTTGTATCGCGTCCAGTATCGAGCTGGCGCCCGAGACATGGCAGGCGGTCCCGGCGCAGGCTCTTATGACGTACTTTCCCATGGGCCGCAGCCTGAACTGGCTGTAGAAGGTGATAACCCCGTAAACCTCCGACTCGGGAATGCCGGTGACGCTGGCGATGTAGCTAATGGCTCTGCGGGGGATGTAACCGAAATGGTCCTGGGCGGACTGCAGCAGCGGTATAAGCTCTCCGGGTTGACCGTCGTACCTCCAGAGACGATACGTGAAATCTTCCTGCCTGTTAGTGGTTTCGGTAGCCATCACTTCCCTTCCGCCGTCGGCGACGAAAACCGTATCTCGCTAAGGGATCGAAGGCCTGGGCCGGTCAGTCTTCCATCAGCCTTATAACCTTGGCCTCCCGCACTCTGAGGACGCCGTCGATTCCGTTCAGCTTCTCCATTATCCTGGGCATCCGGCCGGTCGCTTCCTGGCCGGTAACCATGCCCACCAGCTTCGTACCGTCCTCGATGACGTCGCAGAACAGAACCTCGTCTATGAAAAAGACGGTGGTAAATATCTTCTGAAGCTTTTCCTTATCCACGTCTACTATGAAGTAGCTGATCGTCCCAGGTTGCTTTCTGGCCTTCTGCTGCACGGACGTCTTCACAGCCTTCTTGTAGGTTTCTATGAACTCGTCCACGTCCCGGTCCAATTTGGGCCTCTGCACGGGGGAGACCGATGACACCTCCACCCCCTCCATGGAACGAACCCGGTCGAACACGTCCTCTATCTCGTCCCTGGACTGGCCCTGGGCGAGAAGGATGATGTCGATATCCTCTCCCCTAACCGCCTCGCAGGATTGAATGTTCCTCATGTCGTACAACTCGTTGAAGATGTCCATGCTCCTGTCGTCATCGGTTATCTTGACCGTCAGGTAGGCGCTTACCGACTCCCGCAAGCCGGTCTCGGGCTTTCTCGCCGTCTCCTTCTCCACCGCCGTGGTCCCCGGGGACAGCTCCCCCAGAGCCTTCACGAGATCGGATATCTCGAAGGGCTTATCCAGGTACGCCGTATTGTGCTCGGAAAGGGCCGTGTACATCAGTCTCTCGTCACCGAAACCCGTTATGACCAGTACCGGAAGGTCGGGGTACTGGTTCTTGATCACCTTGAGAATCTTCAGGCCGTCTATGTCCGGCATGAAGATATCCGTAACCAGGTAGTCGTACCCGGTACCCTCCTTCGAGGCCTTGTTCAGCTCATGGATTGCGGAGATCCCGTCCGGGCAGGCGACGGCCGTGTACCCTTCCTGGGTAAGGCCCACTGTCAGATTGCGTCTAATTTCCGGCTCGTCGTCTATTATAAGAACTCGACCTTTCACTGAGCTCCTCCTTCTGACCTTTTCCACCGGTATCAACCGTCCGACCGACGGCAGCAACGTTACGCCCGGCCGGCCTCCAAGTCAATCTAGCTAGAGGTTTGCGATTGGTTTATCTCCACCGCGACAGCTTCCTCAAGGTCACTCCACCTCCCGGTCTTCAGGTAGATATGGATCGCTTTCGCTGCTCGCCGTCCATGGCTCATGGCCAGGATGACCGTTGCCGCTCCCAGCACTATATCTCCGCCCGCGAAGATTCCCCGGACGGAGGTCTGACCGGTTACCTCATTGGTTACGATACCTCCCCACCGCGTAACCTCGAGGTCGGGGAAGGTATCCGGAATAAGTGGGTTGGGGCTGTTGCCTATGGCTACGATTACAGCGTCCACGTCCAGAACGTACTCCGAGCCCTCTATGGGGATGGGCCGTCTTCTTCCCGAGGCGTCGGGCTCACCCAGTTTCATCCGGACTATCTCTGCCCCCATCACCCAATCATTCTCGTCGCCCAGAATGCGCACGGGGTTGTTGAGGAGATGCATCTGGACGCCCTCCTCGCGAGCGTGCTCTATCTCCTCCACCCTGGCGGGCATCTCCTTCTCCGAGCGGCGGTATACTACGAGCGAGTCCTGCGCTCCCAATCTCAGGGCCGTCCTGGCGCAATCCATAGCCACGTTGCCGCCGCCAACAGTCATTACCTTCCGCGCTCTGAAGATGGGAGTGTCCGATCTGGGGAACTCATAGGCCTTCATTAGATTGGCCCTGGTCAGGTACTCGTTTGCCGAGAAGACTCCCAGTAGATTCTGACCGGGGATCCGCATGAACTTGGGAAGGCCGGCGCCGGTACCAACGAAGACCGCGTCGTAATCCTCGACCAGCTTCTCCATCGTCAAAGTCTTACCCACCACATGGTTGTACCGGAACTCCACCCCGAGCTTCTCCAGGTAGTCCACTTCGGTCTGCACTATGCTCTTGGGGAGCCTGAACTCCGGTATCCCGTAGACCAGGACTCCGCCCGCCTTGTGGAAGGCCTCGAAAACGGTTACGTCGTGACCCATTCTCACCAAGTCTCCGGCCAGGGTGAGCCCGGCCGGCCCGGCTCCGATAACCGCTACCTTCTTGCCGCTCGAAGGAGGCATTCGGGGAACCTCGAACTCTCCCTGCTCCCTTTCCCAATCGGCCAGGAATCGCTCCAGCTTGCCTATCATCACCGATTTGGTTTGATCCTTCCGGGCCTTGCCCACGGTACATTCCAGCTGACACTGGGTTTCCTGTGGGCACACCCTTCCGCATATGGCGGGAAGCAGGTTGTCCTTCTTGAGTATTCTGATTCCCTTTTTGAAATCGCCGTCCTCCACCGCCTGTACGAACCCGGGGATGTCTATGTTAACCGGGCAGCCGTCCACGCAGAACGGGGTCTTGCACTGCAGGCATCTCGTTGCCTCGGCTATAGCCGTCTCCGCAGTGTATCCCAGGGGAACCTCACGCACGTTGTCTACCCTCTCCGCCGGATCCTGCTCGGGCATGGGATGGGGGGGTATTGCCAGCCGTTCCTTCGAATCCATCCTACCGACCTCCCCCCCCGGTCTCGGCTCTACACTCGCTGTACCTATCCATGGCCTCCTTCTCGTGTGTACGGTAGGCCGACAGTCGCTTCATCAGCTCGTCGAAATCCACCTGATGACCGTCGAACTCCGGGCCGTCCACGCAGGCGAATTTCGTTTTTCCTCCCACGCTGACCCTACAACCTCCACACATGCCGGTTCCGTCGATCATTATAGGATTCAGGCTGACCATGGTCGGTATCTCCAGCTCCCCGGTAAGAAGGCAGGTGAACTTCATCATCACGGGGGGACCGATGGCCACGGCGAAGTCCGCCTTCCTGCCCTCCTCGACAACGATTCTCTTTATCCCGTCGGTGACCATCCCGTGCATCCCGTAACTTCCGTCGTCCGTGGTCACCAGCATGTGGTCGCTCACAGACTCCATCTCTTTTTCCATGATTAGCAGATCCGCCGATCTGGCGCCAATGATGCACACGATCTCGTTACCCGCATCTTTCAGCGCGGAGGTTATGGGGTAGAGTGGTGCCACCCCTATTCCTCCTCCCACGCAGAGTACCGTCCCGTAACGCTCGATGTGAGTGGGCCTGCCCAGGGGGCCGGTCACGTCGATTATCTCGTCGCCCTCCTCCATGTCCGCCAGCTGCCAGGTGGTCTTGCCCACCGCCTGGACGACCAGGGTCAGGGTTCCCTCTTCGGGGTCTGCGTCCGCTATGGTCAGGGGTATTCTCTCTCCTTCGGGGCACAACCGGATTATAACGAACTGGCCCGGTTTTCGTCGGCGGGATATCTGGGGTGCCTCTATGACGTATCGGTTGATTTCGGGACCCAGGCGCTCCTTCGACAGGATCCGGTGCATAGGCTGACCTCCATCGAGAATTGAATTCGGATCCACTGCTCTCATCGAGCTTTGGATTCGCACCATAGGGAGCCGCGGTTACTCGGTCAAGATTGCCCCGCAAATGAATGACATTGCCCGAGCTTGACGAAAGACCTTGGGAAGGAATAGGCTACTGTCTCGGTGTAGGATATACCCGCAAGGAAGGCAATCCACTGAGAGGAGGCCTTGGACCCATGCTGGAGGAAATCTATCAGGAAGTTGTCAACAAGGATCCCGACCAGCCGGAGTTCCATCAGGCGGTCAGGGAGGTCCTGGAGTCCCTGGAACCGGTTCTGGATAAGCATCCCGAGTATCGCAGGTACAAGATCGTGGAGAGAGTCGTGGAACCGGACAGAGTCTTGATGTTCAGGGTCCCCTGGACCACGGACGACGGGGAGATCCAGGTCAACCGCGGCTTCCGCGTGGAGTTCAACAATGCCATCGGCCCTTACAAGGGCGGCCTCAGATTCCATCCCTCCGTCAACCTGGGCATCCTCAAGTTCCTGGGTTTCGAGCAGGTGTTCAAGAACGCCCTGACCGGCCTACCAATTGGAGGCGGCAAGGGCGGCTCCGATTTCGATCCCAAGGGTAAGTCTGACCACGAGGTAATGAGGTTCTGTCAGAGCTTCATGTCCGAGCTGTTCAGGCATATCGGCCCCAACACCGACATTCCCGCCGGAGATATAGGTGTGGGTGGACGCGAGATCGGCTACCTGTTCGGTATGTACAAAAAGCTGGTCAACGAGTGGGCCGGCGTTCTCACCGGAAAGGGCCTCTCCTACGGCGGAAGCCTCGTCAGACCGGAGGCAACAGGTTATGGCTCCGTTTACTTCGCCCAGGAGATGCTGAAGACCCGCAATGAAACCCTGGAGGGCAAGACCTGTCTGGTCTCGGGCTCCGGCAACGTAGCCCAGTTTACCACGGAGAAGCTGCTGGATCTGGGAGGGAAGGTGGTAACCCTTTCCGACTCCAGCGGATTCATATACGACGAGGAAGGCATAGACCGCGACAAGCTGGCCTTCGTAATGGACCTCAAGAACATACAGAGGGGCAGAATAAAGGAGTACGTGGAGAAGTACTCCAGTGCCCAGTACACCGAGTGGAACGCCTTTGACAAGCCCACCGACTACGATCCCAAGTGGGACGTCAAGGCCGACTGCGCGTTCCCCAGCGCCACCCAGAACGAGATAAACGAGAAGGACGCCCAGAACCTCGTAAACAACGGCGTCTACGTGGTCAGCGAGGGTGCGAACATGCCCACCGTGCCGGCCGGAGTGGAAGTCTTCCTGCAGGAAAAGATCCTCTACGGTCCGGGGAAGGCCGCTAACGCCGGTGGCGTGGCGACTTCCGGGCTGGAGATGGCCCAGAACGCCGCGTTCAGCAGCTGGACCCGCAAAGAGGTGGACTCCCGCCTCCACGAGATCATGGTAAACATCCACGCCATGGCGGCCGACGCGGCCGAGCAGTACGGCCAGCCAGGCAACTACGTGCTGGGCGCTAATGCTGCGGGCTTCCGGAAGGTAGCAGAGGCGATAATCGCCCAGGGCGTCGTCTAAAAGGAGGGACGTTCCTAAACCTTTTTTACTTTTCGCAGCGAATTAAGACCTGGCGTTGACAGCCTAATTGACCACAAGTAATGCCGAAAAGTAAAAAAGGTTTAGGAACGTCCCTTGATTATTATTGCTCCCAGGTTGTGACGGCGGTCAACGTACACCGAGAGCGACTGCTCCACTCGCAGGAGCTTCACGTACTCGGTCGACTCCAACGGCTTTTGGTTGCGCAGCCATTCGGTATCCAGATAGCTCTCCTCTCCGTCCAGAGAGAAGTAGCCAATACCCAGTGAAGTCACGTTCTGGAAGAAATGCGTACCCTGGGAGGGAGCGATACTCACTCCGGCCAGTGAGGTTTCCACGATGCATCTGGCGGTGGATATTTGCTCCCACTTGACCGGAATGCCCAACCAGCTGTCGGCTGAGCCCCACCTGCCCGGACCCACCAGTATGCAGTTCCTCTCGTCTTTCCTAAGCCTTGCATTCAGGGATCCCACCTGTTGCGCCACCCGGCGGCTGGCGTCCCTGTCGAAAGTGTCTGTGTCAACGAAAACAATATCGTGAATGTTCTCTATCGAGCCGCTGCCCAGAGCGTTATCCGAGATGCACAGCGCGTCCTCCCGGTCTACATCTTCCAAGTCCCTGCCGGCATCGTCCCGTAGACTGATGGGCCTTATCTGAAGGTAGCCCAGCTCCCCCCGAGTGCCATTGGTCCCGGGTTCGATGTTGGCCGCGAACTCTATCTCCACCTCGCTGGAAAAACTAGCCTTTCCAGCCCTGACCAGAAAATCCAGAACCTCCGGAAGCGGAAAGTATTCACCCTGGAGAACTCCCGCCATGCTGACCACTCTCGGGCCGTTGCGGTGCAAACCCTCGAACAATCTGTCCTCTTCGGGCGAGTAGACAGAGGCGCTGGGCAGTAGGGTGCCGTCTCTCTCCGCCACATCCAGATCCAACTCGTCCAGGTAGGCTTTCTCGCCGGATCGATCTACCCTGTCATCACTCCCCATTTTCAACGCGAAGAATTTTCTCTGGGAACTCCTAACCAGCTTCTCTGGAGTTGATGCCTGGTAGAGCCTACCGGGATGGCGGGGCGAGAAACGGACGCACCTGCCCCCCTCCACCACCTTTCTACCGAGCCCCAGGGCGACCGAGGCTACGCCTTCCTCGGCGTCGGTTCCCCGGAGAGGGTAGAAGTTGAAGCTTCGGACTACTCCGGATACGTGAGGGTAGAAATGGTCGCCGTACTGCCTGCCCACCAGCCGTTGGATCACCACGGCCATTCTCTCGTCCTCCAGCCTGTTGGGGGTGGACTCCATGTAACCCACGGAATCGCTGAGATAGGTGGAGGCGTAGACCAACTTAATCGCCCTGCATAGCTCCACCATTCTTCGCTGCCACGTCGAGGCATCGTTTGGAAGCATATAGGTGTGGTAAACACCCGCATAGGGAACGGTAGGGGAATCCTCCAGGAGACTGGAGGATCTCACCGCGATCGGATAATCCACCTTCTCCAGGAAGGTGTGCAGTGCATCCTTGGCACAGCCGGGCAGGTCGGCTCTCAAAAATCGCTCGGTCACTCTTTGGTCTCTGGCCGAAGGGTCGTCGCCCACTTCCCGTTCCTTCTCGAATACGAACTCGTACAGCTGATTGTCGCTCATGAAATCTTCGAAGACGTCCGTCGACAGCACCGCGGTGGGGGGAACGAATATCCTCACCTCCGGGAACCGGTCGGAGATCCGGTACCGGTGCATGAGTGAATGCATGTAAGCCAGACCCCTTCCCTTCCCACCCAGTGAGCCCTGGCCTATCCTGACGAACTCGGTTCCCGGGCCGAAGGAGTCCTTGGAGTACTCCTCCACCTCGCCCGCCTTGAACCGCCTCAGCCACCTCCTTACCTCCGACAACAGGTAGGATCTCAGGTGGTCCACCGACTCGAAGTCCTCCACCCTCTGTGGTCTGAGGGCCTTGGCCAGCTCGAACTCGGTGCGGGCCATCAGCCATGTAGAGAAGTCGTTGCGTTTGGCGTGGTAGACGAGCGACCGGTCGGATACCGAGGCCAAGGCGTTGCACAGATCCTTGAGATCCGCGGCTCGCGCCTCCTCGGTCCCCTTTGGGGTACGAAAGACGAAATCGCCAAATCCCATTTGCTGTCGCATGAACTCCCTGACCTCGTTGAGAAGGGTGGGGGAGCCCTTGTTTATAAAGGCGGCGTTCAGCTCTTCCGCCCAGGCGCGGTTCTCGCCCTCGTAAGATTGGACGAGTATGGCGCAGTCCGGTCTCTTCTTCCTGACGATTTCGGCCAGTTTCCTTCCCGCGTGGGGATCCTCCCTTCCTTCCCTGGGAAATCGAGAGTCCACTATCAGGCCCAGGAGGTGGTCACTGTACTCCTCGAACAGCTGAATACCTTCCTCGTAGGTGTCGGCCAGCAGTATCTTCGGCCTGGCTCGCATCCGCATCAATTTCTGCATCTGGTTAACACCGTCACTCATCAGCGCCTGGTTCTGTCGCATCAACTCGGTGTAGAGCATGGGAAGGTAGGAGGAGGCGAAGTGGATCGAGTCTTCCACCAGAATTATGCTCTTCACTCCAGCCACCCAGGTGTCGTGCGCCACGTTAAGGCGATCCTCAGTACACTTCACTATGGCCAGGAACAGCTTTGCCTCCCCCCTCCAGGTGAAGGCTCTGTCCACGAACTCCAGCTCGCCTGCGCTGCGAAGGTGCTCCAACCCCCTGGCGCTATAAGCCAGGAGAATCAGCGGAATGCCCGGAGCGGTCCTTTTCACCTTGCTCCCGAACTCCCTCAACCTCATCTCCCCGACCTGGAGCATGGTGATCACCAAATCGAAATCCTCCCTGCCGAGAAGATCGAGAGCTTCCCCTGCGGTCGAGACCCTTACGATCCGGGGAGCATATCTGAGATTCAGTTCCAGGTACTCACTGAATAGGAGCTCGGTGAAACTGCCGTCCTCCTCCAGGGTGTAGGAGTCGTAGTGGCTGCTTACCAGGAGGACGTTTCTCACTCTCTTGGACATGAGGGAGAAGAAGGGCACGGGCTCGGACCCCTTCTTCTCCACTATCCTGTCGAGAGGATTGTCGAGCATTTCTTCCTCCGGTAGACGGTAGCATGGATCGGTGATGTACGTACAAGTGTTGCGCCGGTCGAACGTCAGACTAATATACTTGTGTTCGGTAGATAAATGAAACGCGTTCCGAAGGTCTGCACATGAACCATACAGAGGCCACCAGGGCCATGCTGGGCACCGTTCAGCTGGCGATCTCTGCTCCCAGCGCCCAGCCCTTTCCGGTCGAAGCGCAGGTTAGCGAGGAAGACACGTATCTGGTTCTGAGCTCTCCCCGCGAGGTCCCTCCCCTGCCCAATCCCGATCCTCACCAGGCCATGAGAGATCTCATGGATTTCGAGCCATATCCCCCGGGAACCATTTGCTTCCGCGAGGGCCATCCTCTGCAGATCCTGGCGGTGGTGCACGACCTCAACGACTCCCCCTCCTGGCGCGAGGAGTGGATAAGTACAGTAATCCGGAAAATATTGGAGGAATGTGAGTTACGCGAGCTATCAGCCATCGGGCTGCCGGTATTGGGGGCCATGCATGGATCGTTGACCCCTTACAGGTTCGGAGTGATGCTCAGAGAGGCCCTGCGCAACCTGCAGCCCAGATACCTGCGCTATCTGTGGATCGTCCTTCCCGAGGATACGCTGCTCGAAGAGAGAGATCGCCTGGTCCAGGCCCTGTCTGCGAAGAAGTAGCTCAGACCTCACAGAGCTCAGATATGCAGACCAGCCTTTTCAACTCGTCGTTGGCGGCGACCATAGCCCTGCCCCTTCCGGAAGCCATGTAAACGGCGGAAGGAGTGATTCCCAGCACGTCGGAAACCGCTTTGTAAGTCATTCCCAGATGGAAAACACCAACATAGCTGACCAGGGCCCGTGCACTGGAGACCGCTCGACGCTTGCTTCGGCCCAACATCTCGTGCATGCTCACCCCTGTGACATCGCACACCTTTACCATCAGCTCCTCCAGCATCTCCGCCTTCCGGGCCGCAAAGCCTACTGTTCCCTTGGGTTCTACCTCTTGGTTACGCAGAACGGACATGGTGAACTCCCGGCTCCCCAGCACCCTCGGATCGTGGGTTCCTCCGGAGGGTGGTGCCGAAGGTTGGTGTAGCCCGGGCCGGCGCTCGGGAGGAGGTGCGTTTCGAACGAATTCTCTGTACATCTTCCGGGCCTCGGACACGTCGGATGAGAACTTCCCCAGGACGTACGAGGTATCCTGCCATTCGCACCGGTTCTTTCCCGTCAGGTTGCGATGCCCATGCCAGTCGTAACCCCCCAGCTGATCCAGACTGCTTACCTCCCCCTCGTAGAACGCTGCCGCATGTATGTCTCGGACCAGGTGAAGGAAGTAGCTCCGCTCCTCTACCAGCACGCAACGGTATCTTCCCGAAACCAGGGGACCCTCCTCTCCATGCCTATACAGCCTTTGCAGGGCGTGGCCCGAAAGAATTTTGCGCACGAATATGGAAAGAGGCTCCCGCCCCGCTCGTAGAAGGATTCGAAGGGCTTTTGCGGTAAGGGCCCAGGCATACACTTTGACGCTGCTTGCCCGGGTTGCCGCTTCGATTCTCCTCAAGAGGTCCTGGGCGTTTTTCTCTGTTCGAACCATTCTTCTGCCCTCTGCCGCGCGGGAAAATACGTAGTACAGGGCTCCGGGCAGAAAGAGGCGGCGTCTTGAGCGCATGTAAGGATTGTACCCTCGCCCGGGCGATTTGTCTACCTTCCGGGACGTTTTTCAAAAAAGGCCTGATCTGGACGTTTATAAAAAAACAAGAAACTTATAACTTGGCTTAACACAAAGGGTTCCTATTTATTTATAAACCTCCCGGGCTATCCTAAGGTATGTTTTTGAGTTTTTTGAAAAACATCCCGTTAGATGTCGCCTCCGTAGGAGCCATAGCTTCCGCCCTCGCCCTGGCGACCCTCGATGGCGCACAGGAGAATACCCATGGCTATCATCAGCCTTCGATCTATGGGAGGGTAAGGTTCGTGGATATCCATCGTGTACTTGAGTATGAAGATGTTGAAATGCTGCTTTACCGTGCTTATCTCCCGGCCGTCGGAGGATCGGATAACGTACTTCTGAGGTACGAGCTTAATAAGCCTGCTTATTATCGCTCGGGCCCAACCACTCTCGGTCAGGGTTCCTATTTCCTCTTGCTCCGCGGATAGGAACTTCCATTCGTCTCGTACCACTGATTTCAAACCCTTGCGGGCGATGGCTCCCACCTCTTCCCCCGTGGTGGAGTCGGTAACGAAGTATGTGGCTCCCCAGTCCAGTATCTGGGGCGTCCTGATCTTGAGAAGCTCTCTCTCTTTTCTTTCGCTGGCCCATATACTCATGTCCTCACGCAGTTTGAACGCTTTCTGCGTGGAGTACATGACCGTCTCTCCGCTGCTGTCCTTTACGTGAAAAGCCCCTCCGAAAATCTTGAACATCTTCCTTCGGAAGAGATAGCTCTCCAGCTGGAACACGTGATCCAGGCCGTTGGACATCTTCAAGGCTCCCTTCGATATCTGGTTCTCATCGGACCGCTTCCAGAGATACCTCGTGAACCCGGCCCTCGTAAACGTCAACCGCCAGGACCACATCGAACATCTCCAGGAAGAGGGCGTCCTCGGATACGCTTTCTTCCTCACCCACGATCTCCTCCATGCCCACTACCCGGGCGGGATTGCGGTAAATCGCCACGAACTCCGACAGGGCGGGATCGTCGGATTCCGGGAGCTCACCCAGCATAACGGCCCGTTCCAGCTCGGTCTCCGAGTATCGCCTCAGCAGACCGTTGTGAGGCATCTCGAAGCTGTGACGCCAGTAATCCAGGACCTCGTCATCCAGCACGAGCTTTACCTCTACCTCACCGACATGGGTGGTCTGATCGAGTGTTCCCCTGACGTCCACCAGGGCGTTCCAGTTACGGCCCTCACAGGCCGTGCAGGTGTGCTCGGTGGAGTATTGAAAGGTGGGCAGCTCGAGATACTGCTGTGCGGGGGTGTAGTCCCAAGCGAGCAAAGCCATGAGGAGCAGCAGACTCCGCATCTTGCCGTTTCCTTTCCCTTGCTACGAGTCTCCCGAAGCGCGGAGGTCTTTAAATTATGCTACCGTCTGCCCGGCAGGCAAGTGGATGCGAAATGCCGCAGGTTCAGCTCGCAAAGATCCGCCTCCTCACTCCTTTTGGTCCGAAGGCTTTCCCAAAGTCGGTCGCACTTCGTCCACGCGTATTCCACGGTCGACCCGGCACTCTTCACCCAGCCCTCCCCGCCGGGAGCGGGTAGGACGAAATCACCCAGGCCGACCTGTCTCATGAACCGCTCGCCCTTGGTGGCGTACGGCACCGCCACCGGAAACGCACCGCAGATCACTGACAGTATCGAGCCGTGCAGGGGTACGGCCAGCATCACCCTGCACCCGGACATAAGATCGATGAATTTTCCGAGGTCGGAGGTTTCCACCAGTTCGGTTCGGTCGGAATGGGTCATCATCGCAACTATATCCATGCATTCCCTGTCGTCGGCGTTGGACAGGCTTCCAGTATGGAAGGGGAACAGCCTGATCCTGCAATCCAGGGACTCGACCAGTCCGTCCAGAAGGCGGGCCCACGACCTCCTGGTCGGGGTGGGATCGATCCGGTCTTCAATGCCCAGCTTCTTTCTTAGCTCCAGGGGGAGCAGCTTCCCGCGTCGGTTCAGCACGTTCCGGGGAGCGAACCCCAGAACGTCCGAGTCGACCGGCCCTGGACGGTAATCGCCGGCCATGGCGAATGCGGAATCGGAGGCCCTGACCACCCTGTCCTCCCTGAGACCAAGGGAGATCAGAAGACTCCTGCTCGGCTGGTCTCTAACGGTCACCCCCCTGCACCTTCCCAGACACGTTCGGAGCTGGGGAAGGGACCAGGAAGCCAGCTCCTCCCGTTTTCCTATGCCCACCGACCAGGCGAAGGCAGGCTTTCCCAACCACCAGGCCATCCTCAGGGGAAGCAGGTTGAAAGGGGTGTACAGGAGCGAGGAGACGTCTTGAACCAGCTCTCCGCCCCCGACAATCACGTACTCGGCCCAGGCGATTCCCCGGAGCATCCCCAGAAGCCTGCTCCCGCGGGTACGAAAAGGTTTTACCGGGTATCTTTCTGTGGTTCTCCGGGGGTCGGCCGACAACACACCCAGCCTTATTCCCAGCCCTCCCAGCTGCCGGATCTGAGCTGCGAAGATCGCCTCGTCACCTACGTTGGAGCCTTCGCTCTCCAGTTGGCCCCAACTGGCCGTGAACACCCTCGGACCGGACGTTTCCATCGCAGTTCGGGGTAAGTCAGCCGCTGTACTTGAAGGACTTCAAGGTCTCTGCCATGTGCCTGAGCCTTCTATCCACCAAACCGTTTACCGTATCGGTGGGGTAGGATCCGTCGGGCAGAAGATCTCCTGCGGGTTTTTCGGTTAGAAGACCTATGCCCTCGTCTATGGTGGCGATAGAGTAAACGTGGAACTTGCCTTCCTTGACTGCGTCCAGCACCTCGAAGCTGAGCTGTAGGTTATGCTTGTTGGCAACGGGGATCATTACTCCCTGCTCTCCGGTGAGACCCCGCTTGGAACAAACCTTGAAGAAACCCTCTATCTTCTCGTTGACTCCCCCTATGGCCTGTAACTCCCCGATCTGGTTCACCGAACCCGTAACCGCCAGGCCCTGTCTTACCGGAAGACCGGACAGCGCGCTGAGCAGGGCGTACAGCTCGGTCGAGGAGGCGCTGTCACCATCGATGCCGCCGTAGCTCTGCTCGAAGCAGATACTCGCGGTCAGTGACAGGGGGTAGTCTTGCGCGTAATGGCCGCGGAGGTAGCCGGCGATTATCTGTATACCCTTGGTATGTATAGCCCCGGAGAGCTCGGCCTCTCTCTCCACGTCTATGATTCCTTCTCGCCCGGCAGATACCTGCGCAGTGATCCGGACCGGCATCCCGAAGCTGTAATCCACGGTGCTGTAGACCGCCAGACCGTTCACCTGACCCAGCTCGGTTCCCTCGGTGTCTATCATGATCCCGCCGGACAGGATCAGGTCCATGGCCCTCTCCTCCGGTAACTGAAGGCGGTATCGCTTCTCCTCGATGGCCTTCCGGATGTTCTCGGCGGTGACGAGCCCCCCGTCCTCGGATCTGGCCCAGTGAGCGGCCTGCCTGACGAAATCGGCCAGCCTACTGAACTCCAGGGAGAGCTTGTCCCGACGTCCGGTTATCCGAACCGCCTGCTCGGCCAGGGCGGCCATAGCCGCCCGGTCCAGCGGGGGCAGCTTCTCGTTGTGACAGATGTTGGCTATCACATCTGCGAAATCGCTCAGGGTTTTTTCGTCCATGGGCATACGGTCGTCGAAGTCGGCCCTTATCCTGAACAGGAGCCCGAACTCCGGATCGTGTTGGGCCAGGAGCGAGTAAAGGTACGAGGAGCCTATCATCACCACCTTCACGTTTATGGATACGGCCTCCGGTTGTATCTTGACCGGCAAGAGGCTCAAGGGATCGTGGGGTCTCATGACCACGGTCTGGTTGCGCAGGGTTTGGATCAGTGTCTGCCACAACAGAGGCTGTCGAACCACGTCCAGGGCCTCCAGTATCAGGTATCCGCCGTTGGCCTTGAGGATGGAACCGGCCCGAATCATGGTGTGATCGCTGTAGGCGCGATTGTCCACTATAACCCGGTCTATGGTTCCGAACAGACTGACATGATCGGGAAACTGTTCCATTATTATGGGCTTCGTCTCGCGGTCGGCGTTATTCACTATGAGGTTGGGGGAAAAGATGGTGTACGGATTGGACTCTTCGCTCACCTCTAAGAAGGCCTCCAGGTTTTCCAGTATGGCCTTCCGCATGGCGTCGACGTACTCCTGCACCTTCCGGTCGTAGCCTTCCTTCAGCCTGCTCAGTATCCCATCGATAGTGGGTTCGACTATTCTTCTGTGCAGCTCTCTGAGCCTGTTCTGGAGGTCGACGTCTATCTTCTTGGTCTCGCGGTAGGCCTCTGCCAGCTTGCCGAAGAGCCTCTCGTGGATTTTCCTGTACTCTTCGAGCTTTTCCTCGGTTATCTCTCCGGCCTGGACCATCTTCTCGAGCTTGTCGAAGCTAACGGGCTTGTCTTCCATCACTGGTAACACGTCAGGCCTAAATTTACCGGGCGCGATCGGTACGTTAACTATTCCGAAGCCATGTTTCTTAGCCTCTTCCTCCAGATGCTGCATTACCTCCTTCTTGATTTGCTCGAACTCCGATACCAGAGACCGTTTCTCCAGGGCCATCCTCTCGCTGTTGAGGACCGCCGGAATATTAGTCTTCAGCAGCTCGATGCACTCGTTGACGTCGCTAACGAATCGCTTGCCGGCCCCGGCCTTGAACTCCAGAGCCAGCGGATGCCTGGAGTCTTCCATGTTGTGGACGTAGCAGATGTCCTTGAGATCCTCCGCGGTGGTATCGATTGCGTCGAGTATCCTCTTTACCGTTGTCTCTCGGCCGGTCCCCGATACTCCGGTCACGAACATGTTGTAGCCGATGGAGGGAATCTCCAGACCCAGTCTTACCGCCCTCTGGGCTCTTTCCTGGCCCACTATCTTGTCCGTGGGTTCGATGTCGCTCGTCTTCTCGAAGTCGAACCTCGTCTCTGGGCAGGTCCACCTAAGTTCTTCAGGTATTAAGGGTTCGGAATTCATCTGCAGCCTCCATGTTGGCCCGGCCCGCAGGCCCGGGTCTTGCGCATTCTGGAGCCGTGATCGCTCTCGAACGGTATGGGCGGCCCCGCGCCGAGAAACAGGACGACGAGCCTGCCGTGTCCGTCCAGCTCGCCTTCCATTACGAGCGTAACCTGCGGCCTACCCGATATGGCTCTCAACCTTTTCGTCTGACGAGACGGTAGGAATGCATCAACTATACCAGTGTCGTCCTCAAGCATAAGGAAACTGGCTCCGTTTTCAAGTCTCCGCGTTACCACCGGCCTTCCCCATACCCTAGCCCTGCCCCCCGGGGGTAGCTCCGCCAGGGGCACGGTACGGTTAGGCCTGGGAGCAATCTCCATCAGGGAAGAGGTTAGGGCCAACCCGAACGTCTCCAGCTCCGCCTGGACCTTTTCCAGCGGCGTATACCCACCGAAAGGCGGAAGGCCCTCCGTCCCGGTTCGGGCAAGCGACCCCCAACCACCCCTTGCCGACCAGAGAGCCTGTCCGGGCGTCATTCCCGTCTCTTCGAAGCATCCCGCCACGGCCATTCTTTCCACTATCACCCGGGAGCAACCGGCGGCGACCAACCAAGCGGGGTGGGAGTAAGGCCTTCCGTTGGCGAGTTTCTCGAACGCCTTTCTTCCCAGGCCCCTCAGGTGTCTGAATCCCAGCACGACCGCGCCATCGAGCTCCCGCGAGAGCCAGCCACCGGTGTTGATCCCGGGGGGAGCTATGCTTACTCCCATCCTTCTGGCTTCCTCCAGGTAAACCTGGGTGGGATAGAAACCTCCCCCTCCGGCCAGCACGGAAGCCATGAACAGCGCCGGGTCGGCCGCCTTCAACGTTGCCGAGGCACAGCTGACGGCCGCGTAGCTGAAAGCGTGGGCCCGGCAGAAGCCGTACCCGGCGTACCCCGATAAAAGCCGCCACACCTTTTCGGACTCACGGGGATCGAACCCGCGAACGCGGGCCCGGGAGACTATCTCCTCCTTCGCAAGCCGACCCTTCTTCAATTTTCTCCGCAACAGATCGGACTCCGCCGGTCCGGTCCCCAGAAGGGCTCCGGCCACCGCTGATACGTCCTCCTGGTATATCATCACCCCCAGATTCTCCCTCAGCACCTCTCTCAGGGCCGGCAGTAGGTACGTCACGGCCTCCCGCCCGGCTATACGCCGAAGGTACGTTTCCCTCCCCCCTCCCGCCGACGCCCCGGGGCGAACCAGGGCCAGGGCCCGGGCTACGTCCTCCATCGACCTCACCCGGGTCCGTCTCAGCAACCCTCTCATGGCCGGAGATTCCACGTTTGCCACGCCCAGCGTACATCCCGAGTCCAGAAGGCGAAGGACAGAAGTTGATATCCGATGGTGCTCTCTTATCAAGGCCATCGGGGAACGGTTCCTCCGGCCGGAGGCTATGGTGAGGACCGATAGCCCCCTCTGCCCCAAAATGTCCATCTTCATCAGGCCCAACCTTTTCACCCCATCCTTGTCCAGCTGGCTCAGGGGTCTGCCGCCCTCGTCCGGTTCCAGAGGCACTACGTCGGCCGCGCTACCGGGACAGCAAACCAACCCGCAGGGATGGGGCGCTAGGTGCGAGGGCAGACCCACCAGATGCCTGGACGCTCTCAGGGCCTGCGCCGCATCGGCCCTTTTCCAGAAGCCATCCTGCCCGTGCCCGAGCATCCGGGACATCTCTTCGATCTCCTCGCTTCCCGCTCCATAGGCCTTAGCCGCCATTCTCAGGGCCGACCGCCGCCTCAGGCGAACCATCTCCGACACCAGCGCGGACCGCCTCTCCGTCTTTTTCAGGAACCATTCCACCACCTCGTCGCGGTGTCTGCTGTCTACGTCGAGGTCTATGTCTGGAGGCTCGGAGCGCAGGTAGTTGTAGAAGCGCTCGAAGGACAGTCCGTACCTTAGGGGGCAAACGGCGGACAGGCCCAGGAGATGGGCCACGATGCTGCCGGCGGCCGACCCCCGGGCCACGTAGGCTATGCCCCGGCGGCGGCAATGCTCCACGATACTGCCGAAAAGAAGCAGGTAACCGCAGAGACCCGCCTTCCGAAGCTGGCGCAACTCTTTCTCTGCCCTCGCCCTGGCCACGTAGCTGGAGCCGTACCTGCTGCCGAGCAGAGCCTCGACCTTCTGCCCCAGCATGGCTCGGTCATTCCGACCGAAGGATGGGGGCATGGGCCCCGAGGGCAACCCGCCCAAACCCGCCGTGGAAAGAAGATCGGCGTTGTTTTCCAACGAGCGGGGGCATCCCTCGAACGTCTTAAAGAATTCATCGATCCCTGGAATACCCACCGGCGGCCGGTCTTTCCTCAGGGCCGTCCGCACCGTTCCCAGGCTTGCCGACCGGAGCATCCTGTTTACGGATAGGCCCTCCTCGTCCAGAAACGTCACCGGCCATGCCGCCACAGGTTCCAGGCCGTTTCTCAACGCCGTTCTCTCGCCCTCTACCGGATCCCTTCCAGCGAGATGACCCGGGAGAACGGCAACCATGAGTCTGCCCCGATACCCTGCCTTTCTCAGGACGAACGCATCCGATATGCTCCGCGCAACCGCAAAGGTGCTCCGGCCCCAGCCCCGTTTCCGCCGGCATTCAACCGAGCCCGAACCCATACCAATCCCACTCACCACCCCGCACAGGCCACTCCAACCTCCCCCCCCACCCAGGAAGACGACCTCTACCCCGC
>WJMA01000062.1 GCA_014728175.1 Candidatus Fermentibacterota bacterium | reverse complement strand
GTCCTCTATGGGCGGTTCTGGCAACTCTCTGGCCACCAGGGCGGAGCTGTGGTCCTTGGGGCTTTGGAAACGGAACCTGAACTCGTCGTTGAGAGACAGCGCCAGCTTCCGGAGCCACCTCCAGTTGGAGAGCGACCTTCCGGCCCACAGGGTGCAGGGATGGTGGGGATGGGTGGGCTTGTACGTTGCCTCCATGCCGTTCTGGTGCATAACAGTGCACAGCATCTGGGTGCTCTCCAGTATCATCTTGATCACGTGCCGGTCGGCGTGGTACCTGGCGCAGGTGGGAACGTCGCGGTCGAGCACGAAGATGTTCATGCTACGATGGGGACGGGGGAACTTTAAACGCCAAATAAATCACCTATCATGTAGGTCCGGGATACAGGGCCCAGAAGAATGGGTACAGATTATTCCAGTTTTATCATTCCCCCGTCCCCGAAAGCGTTAGCTTGATGTTCATGGGCCCCTTTAGACCGATGGTCTTCTTGCTGACCGCGGCGGCGATACCCGCGCCAGCCAACCCTCCGCCGTAGGCGCTGCCGCCTACCTTGCTGAGGGTTACCGATTCCATATCGCTCCAGTGGAAGCCGACCGTGTGCAGGTACCTGAAGGCAAAGCCTTCCCTGGTGATCCCGGCCTTGGCGTTGCGGGCACGGGCTATAATCCAGATGCCCAGGGGGATGGTCAGTATCAGGATGAAGCATAGGATTCCGGCGAAGATCTGCATCCGTTTCCAGCTCTTCTTCATCGGATAGACCTGACCGCTCATCTCGGCGTTCTGCAGCAGAGCCTTGGCGTCGATGCCACCCACGCTCATCTTGCCCTCCAGGTAAGAAGCCAGTGTATTCGGTTTACGGGGTATTATAATGCTTGCCGATCGAACCTACCCTCCTTCTCCGTGTTGATGGGTTGAGGAGGTGGAAGTGGATACGCAAAGGAAGACCGAAGACCGGCTGGTAAGGCAAGCTCTCCGGGGCAGCGCCGAGGCTTTCTGTGAGCTGGTTGAGCGTAAACAGGGCGCCATACTGCGGGAGATGACTTCCCTGTTGCGGAGCGCTTCCGATGCCCAGGATGTGGTGCAGGAGGCTTTCCTGACCGCCTACCTCAAGCTGGACCGTCTGGGCCCTCCGTACAACTTCGGAGGATGGGTAAGGCAGATAGCGCTGAACAAGGCCCGTAATCTTCTTACCAGGGGCCCCAGGATGGTCCCGGTGCGGGAAGATCGAATCGCGGATACGTCCGACGACCCGGCGGGCATCCTGGAGGAGGAGCCGGCCGACCGGGTGCGGATGGCCGTGGAAGCGCTTTCCGGCTTGAGCCACAGGTTGAGGGAAACGGCCAGGTTGTACTACCTGGAGGGCCGCTGCCAGAAGAGCATAGCCCGGCGGCTGGACATCCCGGTGGGAACGGTGAAGAGCAGGCTCTGGGAAGGCCGGAGAAGGCTACGGAAAGAGGTGGGGGAGATGTCGGAAGAAGTTGGCAACGTACGTACCGAATCGGTGGTACCCGATATAGAGATTACCGAGGTTCCCGGAGAGGAGATGAAGGTTGAGTCGAGAGGGCCCGGTCTGTACTTCGGAACGGTCCTGGAGGTGGGCCACTCGGAGAGATGCAGGTTCTTCGATTATCCGGGAGGGGTACTTACGTTGACCGTAGGAACAAGGGTGGTCCGGAAGGTCGAGGTATGTGGAGAGGAGTGCTTCGAGGTACTGGTGGAGCATGCCGACTGCGAGCCAGCCGAGCCCAACGTGCTGGATTACTTCCGTCCCACGGAGGAAGGATACCTGTGGGTGATGAGGGTCACCGCCGATGCGTCTTACCCTTCGACCACGTTCATGGCCGGAGCAGAGGAACTATTCCCCGGGAGCTACTCCAGCGAAGGAGGTGCGGATTACTTAGCTCGGGTGGTGCGCCTGAAGGTGGGAGACACCGATTACGGCCGCTGCCTGGCCGTATTCTGGGGTACGGAAGGCGGCACTCCGGCGGAGAGCTTCTACACCTCTGAGGGACGCCAGGTTCTGCATCGCCGCTACGTGGGGCCTGAGGCTCCGAAGTCGGAGAACTACTCCTACCCGAACCTGGAGGGAGGCCAAACCAGGATGCACGAAGACCGGAAGTACAGGCTGTGGTACGATACCGTCCTGACCCCCCTCGGGGGGACGGGGGAATGATAAAACTGAAATAATCCATACGTAATCATATTTGAGATGGCTTTTCGTAGATAAGGTGCGATTTATTTGGCGTTTACAATTCCCCCGTCCCCGAACAGCGGTTGTATATTACGTGCAACCAGGTTTGAAGGAGGTGGGCGATGATTCCGTTTCTTTACTTCGCGCTGGCCGATACGGTGATAGTTGAGCCGCCCGATGAGATGGTCTCCGTCCACGAATGGGGCGTGATCGAGCTGGACGAGTCGCAGGCCGGGGCGGTGGGAGTGCCGGACGGCTACGTGGACGCCGAGCAGTACTACCATCAGGGCGAGGAGATGCAGGTCAGGGCTCCGGTGGTCTGGTTCCACGGCGCGGAGTGTTCGGGGATCTTCAGCGTCGAGCTGCGTAACGGCTGCTTCGACGAGCTCATGCCCAATCCCGACTCCATCGCCCATCTGGCGATTCCCGGAGTAGAGGGCAGCGATGTCGTTATCGCCTTTTGGAGAGACCTAAAGCTGGTCGAGGAGCAGATTCCCATAGACGGCATGCAGGGAGCCAGTCTGGACGGGGGGCCGTTCCAGTTGGACTGCTTCACCTACGCGGTTCCCATGTGGCGCGACGTTCCGGCCCACTACGTGCTCCATCCCGGCGGCCAGTACCAGGACCGGTTCATCTACTACGAGTCCAGCATGTCCCTGCCTTCCGCGCTGAGCGGTGAATACTACAACTGCCAGGGCGAGGCGTTGGTCTTCTTCGCTGATGACGACAAGTTGGCCTGCGTACGCGGGGATCCGGCGGCGGAGATGGATCTCGATGGTTACAGGCTGGCCAATGAGGATGTGCTGTCCACCCTGTGTGACTGGGGAGACAACCAGCTCGAGTCGGAGGAGGTACTCGCCCTGTGGAGAACCTGGAGGCCGGTGTTGAGAACCAGGTGCGAGCTGGAAGGGGAGACGGTTATCCTGTTTCCGCTTACCCCGGAGCAGGAGGATGTGGTAAGCAAGATAGAGTTCGTGCCCGATGAGGATTGGGTAGATGTCCGATACGAGAGGTTGTTGCTGGGGCTGGGAACGGTAAACCTATGATAATATTTGTGATATCAGCTCGACGTTGGGAAGGTTGCTGTCGAGTCTAGATTCCTTATGAGCGTTTTATTTGGCGTTTACAATTCCCCCGTCCCCATAGAAAGGTAAACATGAAAGCGATCGGTTCTGCGATGATTTTCGGGCTGTTGCTGTGCATGGTAGGAGTGGCTTACGCCGGGGAACAGGACAGCCTGCCCCCGGTGAGTGACCTGGCACTCGAGATGAGCTGCAAGTCGAACATGCGGACTCTGGCGACCGCGCTCAGCATGTACCTCAGCGAGTTCGGGACGTATCCCGATTCGCTGCCGATGTTGACCGATGCGGGCGTAGCCCACGGAGTCCCCCCGATACACCTGCTGGAGTGCCCGGCCTGCGACTCGGTTTACCTCTACCTGACGGATGGGGAATCGTTCACGCTGGTATGCCCGTGCGATTCTCTCCACGGCTCGATCGTAGACGGCACTGCCAGCTGGTAGCGACGGCTATTCGACCGGAGACCAAAGCGGTCGGGAGGGTTTTTGGATTCGGGTTCGTAAGGATCCTTTCTTGTTCTAGCTGCGTTGTTTTGAGGGTAGCATTGATGTATTGCTCTATACGATGAGCTTGATTGGAACGGAGATGTAGCGGTTTCCGTTTGAATAGCGATGATGGGAAAACGATAATGATTGCCTTTCTTTTGTCAGCCCTCTTATCTATGGCTGGGCCGCAAATCCAGATAAACTCCCGAAGTGAAGCACCTGTGCCGGGTCATCGATCTAACGCCTCGGTGGAGCTTGCCACCGGGATCTCCTGGGATCTGGATTTCCTGACCGATGCCTCCGGAGTGGATTTTGCCGAGGTCGATGGCGAGCCGGTAGTTCTGATCGTATCTCAGGGCGATCACTGCATATACTGGCTCAACGTTCGAACCGGCTCGGTAATAGACACCACGGAGGCCTGCTCACTTAGCGAGAATCCGTGGGGAGTAATCCTCCGCGACGACAGCATCTGGGTCAACGACTGGATCGACGACCAGGTCTACTACAAGAAGCTGGGTGAGCTGTGGCACGGATTCGAGAGCCCCGGAGCCGGCATCTGGCAGGCCGGTATGGACGATGAGCGGTGGCAGGGGTACTTCTGGATGGCCAGTTCCTCCACCGCCATACGGTTCGATCCCTACGGCGGGGGAGGCGGCTCTTCGTGGGACCTGGGCCCCTACCTGACCGAGGCCGAGGGAATAAGCTGCTTCAACTGCCAGGGGCACATGTGGCTGGCGGTGACCGAGCTGGAGACAGATTACGTGTTCTTTTACTGGTGGGGAAGCTCGGGCATCGAGTACGTCTGCCAATCTTACATACCCTGGATCAACTGGCAGTACTCCAAGGGAATAACCTACGATTACCTGGGAGACAGCTTCTGGTGGATATGTAAGCACGACAACGGCCAGTACTACCTGTGCGAGATGGAGTACGAGGTTACAGCCCTGTCCGGTTCCACCTGGGGCGAGATAAAGGCAGTATGGAGCTTCTGACGGGTCCTCGCCGCATAGGATCTTCCGGCCCGTGGGGATAAAGGGAGGTATGCGGGTGGTTGCGATGTTATTGGCGCTTTTGCTGGTGCCGGTCGGGCAGGTATCGGGGGGAGAGTCGATCTACGACCTGACGGTACAGACCCGCAACCCGGACCCCAACTGGGTCGACCGCTCCGATGAGGAGTACTCGGCCCAGGTGGTGAGATACGAACCTTTCCGGGCCCGGGTGATCGTGGAGTCCGACGGGGACCCGGAGATGGCCATACTGATGGAGGAGGGGCTATCCGACAGCATTGGGATGGGCCTTCTTCAGCAGTGGATCGACGATATAGAGGCCGAGGAGTACGCCACGGAGCTCATCGAGATCTCCTACGCCGATCCCGAGGAGGTCAAGAGCTTTTTGGACAGCCTGCATGCCCTGGGGCTAAAGGGGAGCGTTCTGGTGGGCGATTTGCCTGCAGGCTGGGTGGCCGTATGGGACACCGAGGTGAACATGGGGGAGAAGCTTCCCTGCGATTACTTCTTCATGGACCTCGACGGGAGCTGGCAGGATTTGTGGATAGGTTACCCCCGAGACAGCATTCCCGGGCAGGACGGCTTCTACGATACCTTCGAGGGAGAGCTGGACCCGGAGCTATGGTCGGCCAGGATCAAGACGGACAATCTTACGCAGCTCGGGGATCCGGTGGAGATGATCCAGGACTATCTCGGGCGTAACCACGAATGGCGCCTAAACGGTGACCCCGAGCCGGTGGTGGCCCTGTGCTACGTGGACGACGACTGGCAGTACAGTGGCCCCACCTACCAGGCTCACATGCAGCTGCTGTACGAGAACGTGGAGCTGGTAAACGCCAGCCTTCTTACCTGCGATCTGGACTACGAGATGAACAGACTGCCCGGAAGCTACGTCTGGATCAGCCCGTTCGTGCATTCCAATCCCAACGCTCACTTCTGGCAGCCCAGCGCCGGAACGACCAGCTGGGACGAGCTGGTTCCCCTGGCTTCCTCGGCGCACTTCTACAACCTGTTCGCCTGCTCCAACTGTAGATTCACGTCCCCCAACTATATGGGAGGGGTTTACTCTCTGGCCACCGAGCCGGGCTTGGCCGCGGTGGGCAGCACCACCAGCGGGGCCATGCTGTGGTTCAGGGAGTTCTACGGCCCCCTGGGAGGAGGCGGCACCCTGGGAGAGGCATTCAGGCTCTGGTGGGACCACATAGCCGAGTACGGTCTAAGTCAGCATGAGCTGAACTGGCATATCGGGATGGTCCTGCTGGGAGACCCTTCGCTGGTCCCGGCCATGCACGCTACCGGCTTGGAGGAGCTGGGCGAAACACCGGCCGAATTCCTGCAGGTAAGCATTTATCCCAATCCCTGCGGGGGAGAGGCTACGGTAGAGCTTCGTCCGGCACGGTCCGGGGATGTGCGGGTAAGCGTGTACGACGTGTCGGGAAGGCTGGTGGAAGACCGGTCTCTTCCGGGCTGCTCGGTGGAGCAGCGGCTGGTTCGACTGGGCGAGATGACACCGGGAGTATACATGGTAAGGGCAAGCGCCGGCGACTACATCGACCTGAGAAAACTGGTGGTTCTGGACTGACGCTATCTCCTCTTACCGAGGTGGGATAAGAGCGAATCTAAAGTGGTTTCTAAAAGCGGAAGGTGATGATGATCGTACTGCTTTGGATCTTGATACTCGCCCTTCTGGGAGGATGCGGGGGAGACTCCTCCTCCGGAGGTGAGACAGGGTTTACCGACCCTGCCGGCTACTCTCTGGAGGTGCCGGAAGGTTGGATGGTATCCGACGAAACGGCTGGAGACGGTTTGATTCGAGCTGACTTCTCCCGGGACGAGGAGATGGGCATCCAGGTCAGGCTCTCGTCCATGCCGGCTGCCGGTTTCTCCTCGACCGTGCGGTCGGCGCTGGATGACTACCGTCGAGATATGACCGGGCACTGGGGAGGGTCTCTTACCGAGACCGAGCGAATTACCCCGGATGCCGGGGACGAGGCGTTGACCGTCAGGTTCCGATTCTCCCGGGATGACGGTTCGGAGTGGTATCTGCAGTACAGCCTGGTCCGAAAGGATGACCGGCTCCTGATGTTCCAGGGCGGGTGCAGCTGGCCCGACCGGGAGGAAGGAATGCAGGCCTTCGACAACGTGGTGGAAAGCGTCCGCTTCCAGTAAAGAGAAAGGCACCCGGCGGAGTATCGCCTTAGAACACGTCTATCATTCTGGCCAGAGCCTCCTTACCCCTGTACTCCGGAAGAAGTATGGGGGACCGGCGCTCGGGCGGAACGTCCGCCTCCTTCAGCATCTTCACGTAACTGGTCTGGTGCTCTAAGGTCAGCTTGCCTTGCTCGGCGCCGCCCTTGACGTACTCCGCGGCGGACATGCCCGACCTTCTTCCGTAGACCATGGTGTCCAGGGTGGAGTTGCCCATCAGCCTGTTCTTGCCGTGCACTCCGCCGGAGACTTCTCCGGCCACCCATAGACCATCGAGGGTGGTGCGTCCCTGGGGGTCGGTCTCCACGCCGCCGTTCTGGTAGTGGAGGGTGGGGAAGACCAGGACCGGATTATTGGTCATGTCTATGTCATAGCGGCTGAACATCCTGTCCATGCCCGGGAAGGCCTTCTTGATGTAGCCCTCTCCGTTTTTGACCTCTATCATGGGGGTATCCAGCCATACGCCCCTAAGGCCTGTGGGGGTCTCTATGCCCTTGTCCCGCACGTAGCACTCGCGGATTATTGCCGAGGCCTCCACGTCGCGCGGCTCCAGGGGAAAGACGAATGAGTCGCCGTCCACGTTCACCGGCTGGGCGCCCGAGCTCCGGAGCTTCTCGGTAAGCAGGTAGCCCACGATCTGTATGGGGTAGGCGGCCCCGGTGGGGTGGTACTGGACGGTGTCGGTGTCTCTGAGCTTGGCTCCGGCCCGGTAGGCCAGGACCAGACCGTCGGCGGTGGCCCCATAGTGGTTGGTGGTGGGGAAGCCCCTTATGTGAAGTCTTCCGAAGCCCCCGGTGGCCAGTATGGTGGCCTTGGCCTGGACTATCTTGTACTCGCCGGTCTCCAGGTTGTACAGGACCGCGCCGGTGACCGTGCCCTCGCCGTCTGTCAGGAGCTCGATGGCTGGGTAGTGCTCTATGCAGCCTATCTTCCGGCTGCGGAACTCGTCGCGTATTACCCTGAACTCTTCCAGACCGGTGTAGTCCTTGCAGGAATGGAGCCTCCTGACGGACGTTCCGCCGCCCCACTTCTCGACGAAGGTACCGTCCTCGTTCTTGTCTATCATGGCCCCCAGCTCGTGCAGCCAGTGCATTACGAAGGGGGCGTCCTCCACCAGGCCCCGCAGAACGTCGGGCTTATTCGTGAAGTGCCCACCGCCCATGGAGTCCAGGTAGTGGCGGTCCAGGGAGTCTATCTCCCGGTCGGCGGCCTGGGTGCCTCCCTCGGCCATTATGGAGTTGGCGTCGCCGTGCCTGAGCTTGTTTACCAGCAGTATGCGGTCGGCGGGGACGCCCTGGATGTTGGCCCAGATGGCGGCGGCGGTTCCGGCCAGGCCTCCGCCGATCACCATGATGTCCACGTCGAAGTCGGCGGATGAGATGTCTATCTCCTCCGAACCCACCAGGGGGTAGGCCTCCAGCAGGTCGGCCACCGGCTCGGGGGCCACGTCGCCCTTGTTGGGGCCGACCGAGATGTTCCTCTTGCCTCCCGGCGCGTAGTCGGGGTGCAGCTTGAGCACCTTCTGCTGCTCCTCCATGCTCATAGCCTCGGGAACGTAGGTCTTCCTCTTCTCTCTACTGGCGTGTACCCTCTGGAGGAGCTCATGCATGTAAGCCGGGTATCCTTCAATGTATTCTAATTCAGCCACTTGTTCCTCCCGGGCTATTCCTGTTCTCTTTCTCTTTCCGCGTACATCTTCTCCAGCTCTTCCCGCCCGAGACTGGTTATCTCGTCGAGAGCTTGTTCGAACTTGCCTTCATCTATCTCCTCGAGCCTGTTTGTCAGGTGCTCGGGCTCGGGGCTGTCGTACCTTCCGTAAAGCCTTCTGCCCAGTTGGGCTACGTTGTACTGGACTATCTCAGAGGGGCACCTTATGGCGCACAGGCCGCATTGGATGCAGTCGAAGGACTCCTCGGCCAGATCCCCGAAGTCGCCCTTGATGCCCGCCTGGACGTAGTCCATTACCTCCAGGTCCTGCGGGCAGGCCTTGGTGCAGGTGTTGCAGGAGACGCATCTAGCCAGCTCGGGGTAGTACTCGAAGAGGGTGTTAACGTCGTAATCGAGCTCGGCTATGTCGTAGGACGGCTTCTCGGCGGGGGTGAACGGTATCTGGACCAGGTACATGCCGTCCTCGACCCTGGTCTGGCAGGCCATGCCGGCCTGCAGCTTGTACTCGCCCTCCTTGCGGTACAGGGTGGCGCAGGCGCCGCAGAATCCCTGCCTGCAGCCCACCCCCCGGACGAACTTGTAGCCGGCGTACTCCATGGCCGTCAGGATGGTCAGGTCGGCGGGGACCTGGTAGGCCCGGCCCATGATGTAGATGGTGACCCAGTTCTCGACCGTTCCCGCCTCGACCCCGGAGACCACCTGCTTGCTGGCCTCGGCTATCCTGTCCATTACCTTCTGCAGATCCAGCTTCTTGGTCGCAGATTCCTCGCTACTCGCCATTGCTTCCCCCAATGATGCCTTTTGCCGACAGCAGCGGCTCCGGGTCTATGTAATTCAGATCGAAACCGCAATAATCCTCGCTCAGCCCGAAGGCCATCGCCATCAGCTGCGTAAAGTAGAACACGGGTATTTCCCTGAAGGAGGGATGATCCTCCTTTATCTCCCTCTGCCTGGAGTCCAGGTTGAAGGCGCACAGGGGACAGCTGAGGGATATGGCATCGGCCCCCGCGTTCCGGGCGTGGGTCAGGATATCGTAGGCCAGGTTGGAAACTACCTTCTTGTCCTGAACCGTCTGGTAGCTGCCGCAGCACACCTTGCGGTAGGGGTTCTCTATCTTTTCCGCGCCCAGGGCCTCCAGCATCCTGGTCTGGATCTGGGGATCCTCCGGATCGTCTATGCCCACCTCCGTGGGGCGAAGCAGCATGCAGCCGTAGTAGGGGGCTATTCTCAGCCCCTCCAGAGGGTTCTTCACCTGCTCCTCGACCTTGTCGAAGCCCAGCTCATCCACCAGCTCCAGCAGGTGCTTGACCTCCACCCGGCCCTCGTAGTCGTCCTCCAAATACATCAGGTCGTTTATCTTCTCCAGGTCCTCCGGGTTCTCGCTCATCCTCACGTTGGCCTGCTTCAGAGTGTTGAAGCACATGGAGCACAGGGTGACCAGGCGGTACTCGTCGTCCACCAGCCCCTGGGCGTTCATCTCCTGCACCCTAATCAGGTTCCTCACCGCCGCCACGTGGTGGATCAGGTCGTCGTCGGCCAGGGAGTAGACAGTTCCGCAGCAGTTCCATCTGGGCAGCTCTACCAGCTCGATGCCCAGCCTTTCAGCTACCGCCAGGGCGGAGGTCTCGAAGTTCGCCGCCTTGGTCTTGAGAGTGCAACCCGGATAGTAGGGAACTTTCATAGGCTCATCCCGTAAATTTTCTCATGGCGCTTATCAGCGCGATCTGAGGAAGGCGCTTCATCTCGTCCTTCGAAAGGTCTCTGATGTCTATGTAGTCTACGGCCTTGCGCAGCGTGATCTGCCTCAAGGCCTCGGCTATCTTGGATAGATCCAGCCCCCGGGGGCACCTGACGGTGCAGGTGAAACAGGAGGCGCACAGCCACATGGCCTTGGTGTCCATCACCTCGGACTCTCCGAGCTGCACCATCCTCACCATCTGGGAGGGGGTGATGTCCATCTCCGACACCATGGGGCAGCTTCCGGAGCACGTTCCGCACTGCTCGCACAGGGTTACGGTCTCGCCGCTCAAATCGGAGATTTTTACCAGGAACTCTACGTTCTCCTCGGAAAGGTCCAGCTTCTTTATCTTCATGCCTGCGTCCTTACGCCGAACAGTTTGGCGTTTAAGTCTTTAACCAGTGCTTCTCTCTTGTCCTCGGGTATGGGGCCCAGATCCTTCGCCAGCCGGACCAGAGAGTCCACGTTGTTAACGAAGCCTCCGAGCATCACCGTGACGAAGGAGACGAACCTGATCCTCTCGGGACTGACGCCCTCCTCCTCGAGGATTCGAGTCACCGCATCGAAATTCTCCCTGATGGCTTCTCCGCTGTGGGGGAAGGGGGAGGTTCTGTCCTCGCACTCGCCTATGAAGATCCCGTCCGCCCCCAGGGCAAGCGACTGCAGCATTAGTTTGGGGGTCACCCGGCTTCCACTGGGAACCCGTATGATCACCGAGTCGGTGGCGTAGGACATCTTGGCCGTCCCCACCGAGTCGGCCAGCCTGTAGGTGCAGGTATCGTCGGCGAATACCAGGATCCTGGTCTCCCCCTCCTTCTTGTCCTTCAGGGCGTTGGTGACCTCATCCAGCATCTGGGTGTTGGTGTACATGTGAAGATCCAGCGCATCGGTGGGACAGGACGACAGGCAGCTTCCGCAGCCCAGGCAGAGCGCGTCATTCACTTCGGCCTTGCCCTCGGCCATCGATATGGCGTTGAGCGGGCAGGCGGCCACGCACAGCTCGCAGCCGTCGCACATCTCTTCGTGGGCGAAGGCCACTATGGGCTCTATTGGATACTCCCCCCTGTTCATCAGCCTGATGGCCCGGGAGGAGGCAGCGCTGGCCTGGGCGACGGTATCGGGGATGTCCTTGGGTCCCTGGACGGTGCCGGCCAGAAACACTCCCTCTATGTTGGTGTCCACCGGCTTGAACTTGGGGTGGGCCTCCTTGAGGAAGCCGTCCTCGCTCTTGGCCAGTCTGAGCATGTCGGCGACCTTGTCCGTGGACTTGGAGAGGCCTATTCCCGTGGAGAGGACGACGGTGTCGAAATCGCTCTCTATTATCCGGCGGGTGAGGGTGTCCTCCACCTTGAGGGTGACCCTTCCCTCGGGGTCGTCGGCCAGAGCCTCCGCCACCCGGCCCCTGATGAACTTGACCCCCATGTTCTGGGCCCTCTTGTAGTACTCCTCGAAGCCCTTACCGAATGCCCTGAGGTCGGTGTAGAAGATGTAGACGTCCCGGTGGGGACCGGAGTGCTTGAGGAGGCTGGCCATCTTGGTGGCGTACATGCAGCACACCCGGGAGCAGTACTCCCTGCCTATCTGCTCGTCCCTGGAGCCGACACACTGGACGAAAGCGATCTTTTTGCCGGGGTTGCGTATGGGATTACCCTCGGCGCCAGCGACGATCATCCGCTCCATCTCCATGGCGGTTATGACGTTCTTGTACTTGCCGTAACCGTAGACCTTCTTCTCCGAGGGGTCGAAGACGTCGTACCCGGTTGCCACTATTATGGTGTCCACCGTGAACTCTATCTGCTCCGGCTCGTCGTCGAGGTTGATGGCGTCTTCCTTGCAGGCGTCCACGCAGTTGCCGCACCGCACGCATAAGGTGTCGTCTATCAGGTTGCGGTGGGGAACGGCGAAGTCGAAGGGAGCGTAGATTGCCGGATGGTTTCGAAGGCCCTCCTGGAACTCGTCCGGAACGCTTATGGGACAGACCTTCTCGCAGTCGCCGCAGGCCACGCACTTGTCCATGTCCACGTACCTGGCCTTCTTGGTCGCGGTGACCTTGAAATTGCCAATATAACCCTCGATATCGTCTATTTCCGTGTAAGTAAGTAGGTTTATATTCTCGTTGGCCGGCACGTCGGCCATTTTGGGGCTGAGAATGCATGCCGAACAGTCTTCTGTGGGGAAGGTCCGGGAGAGCTGGGCCATGTGCCCGCCGATGCTGGGATCCTTCTCCACCAGATAGACCTCGAAGCCCGCGTCGCCCAGATCCAGGGAAGCCTGGATGCCCGCAATGCCGCCGCCTATGACCAGGACCTTCTTGCCTATGGTCATGGACTGTCTCTCCAGGGCCTCGGAGTTCCTCACGTTGGCTACGGCACCGTTTACCAGGACTTTTGCCTTCTGGGTGGCCAGATCGGGGTGGTTGAAGTGGGGCCAGGCGCACTGCTCCCGCAGGTTGGCCATCCGGACCACGTAGGGGGAGAGACCGGCCTTTTCCAGGACGTCCATGAAGGTCTCGCCCTGGAACTGGGGGGAGCAGGCAGCTACTATAACTTTATCGATATTATGTTCTTTTATATCGTCCAATATGAGCTGTTGGCCGATATCGGAGCACATGTGGGTGTTGTCTTTGGAGAGCACCACGTTGTCCAGCTCTCCCGCGAAGTCTCTTACCTGATCTACATCAACGACCTCGGAAATGTTGCCACCGCAATGGCAAACGTATACGCCGATTCTGGGACCATTGTTATCATCAGCCATTGAATCTTACCTTTGGTTTTAGCAAGAGAAGGCTTGCTTTGACCATAAGCTTGGGGGATTTTCCTAACGAAGTCGCAATACTCTGTCAAGATGTGAGCACGGTCACAATATTCGGGGAAATACGCAAGTATAAATAGGAAAAAAGGAAATAAATTGACTATAAAAGCCTATTTTATTTCCGCCCCATTGGGTAAGGATTCACCCCTAAAAAGACCCAGATCATTCCCCTAACCCAGGGACGTTCCTAAACCTTTTGAACTATTAACGAAACGTAGCTACATACACATACATTAAGAATGAAGCAACTCTATATCAATGCTGAGTAACCAGTTAGAGAATTTCTTTAATAACTTTAAGAACGTCCCGTGATTACTACCTTTCTAAGGAAGCTTTCGCCTGCCAGGCTGCAGCGGAGCATGTAGATTCCCGGAGTCAGGTCTGACGCGTCCAGTTGGACCACATGCTCGCCGGAAGAGATCGCGGCTTCCCGCAGGCTCATTACCTTTCGGCCGGCCAGGTCGTAAAGCTCTACCCGCATTCTTCCCGGAGAGCCGCTGCTGAGCCTGACCAGGGCCGTCGACCGGACCGGATTGGGAGCCACCGTAACCGTGACAGGTCTTACCGCCACGGCTTGATCGTTTACCCCGAACTCGATGTCCTGCCTTATGTGGTAGATCCTCTTGGTGGTGCCGGTGCCGTACTCTCCCTGCTCGAAGACGACATGAGCCCTGTTCTGGGAGTCGATGCAGATTTTGGGACCGGCCAGGCGTACCGGGTCGGTTTGAATCAAGGTGTCGGGAACTATCGTAAGGGCGGAGTCCGAGGCGGGTTGGCCTCCCATGTCCAGGCTTCCGTCCAGTACGGTGTAATACAGGTTCTGACCGGTTTGGGCCCCGTCGCCGTAGACCACCCTGATGTTGCCGTCGTGGTCCACGGCTACGTTGGGGGCCCATCTGGAGGAGCCTTCGGAGAAGGTGGAGACGTCTACCATCACCTCTCCGTTCTTGTCCAGCTTCATGTAGCGGAGCTGGTCTCCGGAGGTCCAGGTGCGGAACACTATGTGCACCGAGGTGTCCGGGGTGGCGGCCACTCTGACGTGGGAGACGGTGGAGTAGGTGGCCAGGGTGTCCCAGCTCCAGGTGTCGCCGTGATCCTCCGAGGTTCCGTAGACCAGGTAGTCGGTGTTGTCGGCGAAGGTGCAGTGGAGCCTCTCCAGGGGGTCCATGGCTAGACAGGAACGGCCGCTCCAGGGGTCGCCGGCGTAGATGTTGCTCAGCCAGGTCAGGTGCTCGCCGTTGGGCCCCAGGCGGGTGAAGTAGATGATGTCGTTGCGTGAGTGGGTGGTGCTTACACAGTTGGAGTCGTCGGTCACCCCGGCATCCATGTGGGGGTAGCTGGAGGAGCCCTGGCCCAGAACGGGCTGGTTTATGTAGATGTTGCTGCCGTCGACATCCTGCACTATGGGCTGATAATCGAAGCCCGACCACGGACTGGTGATGCTTACCACGTTGCCGTCGTCGTCCAGAACGTACAGGTCGTGCTCGTAATCCGGGCTGGAGTAGTTGTAGCGGGATACGGCGCAGTAGAGCGTGTCGTAGGAGTCTATGGCCAGTCTTGCGTTGAGCCACCAGTAGTCCCAGTTGGTGTAGGTTCCCACCAGCTTCCTGGCGGTCCAGGAGTCGGCCGTGCCCAGGTCCGGGGTTAAAACCGCCGCCAGGAAGCAGGCTGCGATCAACCAACCCCCGATACGTCTTTCTTTGGCAGTCATTGGACAATCCTTCCCTGTTTTGCTAATCCAACAGAACGAATTTCCTTACCAGATCCTCCCCTCGCGCCCGGAGGCGGGCGAAGTAGACCCCCCGGGCCATTCTGCTCCTGGGAAGACCTACCAGGTGGCTCCCCTCCGGGACATGCCCGTCGACGGCGGTCAAAAGCAGCCTTCCGGTCAGGTCGTATATCTCCAGGTGGACCCGACAGGAGGTGGGCAGCTCGTAGCGTATAGCGCTGCCTGACCTCAGGGGATTTTGAATGATCAGAGCGGGGCAAAGCGCCCTGCCGTGAGTATCGCCAGTGCCCTGGGGTTCTGTAACCTCGATTGGTACGCTGAGGTATTCCCCGAACCAGCTTGCCCCCTCATGGACCATTCTGGCCTCCAGCCATCTGGTTCCGGTTTGTCCCGGCGCGATTATGGAGAAATCCAGGCCGGTGGTCTGCCCCGAGATTACGGTATCGGGCAGATAGGCCCGCTGGTCGGTCTCATGATTGGAGTATCCACCGTTCGCGAAATTCGTCCACAGGAACTCGTTGTCGTGCGGATTGCCGGCGGATACCGTCCCCGCGCCCAGCCGGTAGGGATTGACCATTCCCGAGCCCGGCCAGGTACTGGTACCGACGTTGGCAACTGATATGTGCACGGAAGCGGTGTCCCAGGCCGCCATGGTATCCGGACCTAGGTAGGCGATGATCAGGGCGCTGTCGGAGACCGTAGAGGATACGCTTCTGGCCATGCCCCTTCCGCCCGTCCCGCAGTAGAGAGCGGAGGAGAAATCCTCGGATATGGATGGGGAGAGGGTTTGGGTTCCTGTGATCTCCAGGCCCTGGTTGATGGTTGACCAAGAGGACCCTCCGTTGGTGCTCACGTACACCCCGTGGGAGGTGCAGGTGTACAGGGTGTCCCCGTTTGGTACCAGGGAGTAACACCCTAATCCCAAGCTTCCGAGGTTGAGGGTCCAGGTGGTCCCGCAGTCCTGGCTGCGATGTACCCCGGCGCCGGTGGTGTAGATGACGTCCGTGTTCTCCGGAGAGACCACCATATCGTAGAAGTACTCGGCGGTGTTGGGGAAAATGCACATCTGCTGCCAGGTGCTGCCGCTGTTCTGGGTCCGGTATATCTCGGCCCAGGCGGGCGACATACCCGCCAGGCAGGCGTAAACCGTGGAGGTGGTCTGGGGGTCCACGTCCATCTCGCAGCCGTAACCGTAGATGTCCCTGCTCCAGTTATCTCCGCCGTCGGAGCTGCTCCAGATGCCCATCATGTCCGAGGCGTTGAAAACCGCCGCGTACATGTTCTGGGGATTCTCCGGGTCTATCTCTATATCGTGGGGCTCCGAGTAGCTGGCTATCTCGGTTATGCTCCAAGTTTCGCCCCCGTCGTCGGATATGAACAGACCGCTGTTGCCGCCGCCCGCCAGTACGGTGTCCAGGCTGGTGGGGCTGGCCGCCAGGGACTCGATGTTGTAATCGGGGCCCTGCCCGCTGGGCTTGGGCAGGTAGGCAGCCATCTGCTCCCAGGTTTTTCCGCCATCGGTGGTCTTCCAGATGCCGTTCTGGTTAACGCCGGCGTAGAACACGTCCGGATCGACCGCCGAAACCGAGATCGCCGTGACCTCGGATGTATAGATGCCGTTGCTCCGGTTTACCGCTTCCGAACCGTCGTACCTCCATACCCCTCCGTGGGCGATCCCCGCGAAGGCGGTTCCGTCCCCGGCTATGGCCAGACCCTGGCACATGGGATTGAAACCGTTGTTGCCGAAGGTGGCGATCTGGGTCCAGTTGGAGCCGCAGTCCGTGGAGCGGTGCAAATGGAACAGGGGGGAGGCGAACTCCCTGTCTCGGCAAACGCTGTAAAGGATGGAAGGATCGGATGGGTCCACCTCTATGGAGAAACCGTCCCCCAGCTGCTCCAGGAGGGACCAGCTCTGGCCGTGGTCGGTGGTCTTCCAGACGCCGCCGTCGTCCCAGGCGTCGGTCTTGTACTCGGCGACGAACGCTACGTTCCCGCTGTCCGGATGAGTGGTCAGATCGAAAGCATACCCGGGGATGGCGTTGCCGTACTCGTTCCAGGTGTCACCGCCGTCCTGGGACACAAAGATATCGCCAAAGTAGCCTGTCGCGTACACGACCTCACCGTTGGCTGAGACATCGATGGAGGTGATGATTTCCCCCGAGCCGACCACCAGGGTCCAGTTAGCACCACCGTCCGTGGATCTGTACACGCCACCTCCGTCGGCGCTGGCCAGGCCGGCGAATAGAATACCGTCGTCGTTGGGATCCAGGGCCAGGGCCCTGGGGCGGAGACCGTCCATTCCCACCAACGTCCAGGTAAGGCCCCCGTCGGTACTCTTGTAGACGCCCCTCTCGTCCTCGTCGTTGTAGCTGTCGAAAAAGTCGCCCCTGGCCATGAACACCAGGGAGGGATCCTGGTGGCTTATCTATATCGAATACAGTTCCATGGTATTGTAGAGATTGAGCGAGTCCAGGGTCTCATCCACGGAGAACCAGCTCTCACCGGCGTCTACGGTTTTGAACAAGCCTCTCTTCATGCCCGCATAGGCAACTTCATCGTCGGTGGGATCCACCTCTATCGAATAGGCCCATCCCCCGAAGGGCCCCTGAAGGGGGATCCAGAAGTCCACATCGCGAGCTAGATGGGCCGGAGGAGCTACGCAGGTCGGATGCGTATCCGGAAGCAGCCAGCCGTACAGGCGGGCGGCGTGGATCTCCGTCTCGCTGAGGTAGTAGGTAACGTCATCGATCGAGTAGCTGTGGTAGGGCTGCGGTTGGATGGAAACAATCGATACCAGTAGTACTATCAGGCAGGCCATGGCGACACCCCCCGGGCTTTAGGGCGGCGCTTATTGCGGTTGATCTTCTCAGAAAACGTTATCCCATTCGGTTAGGTCGGTCAATGATGGAGGGACGTACCTGAACCTTTTTTACTATTTACAGGCTGTGGTTGGATAGATCGATGCGCAAACGATTACGAATATTCTTAACTTAATGTTATGATCAAAGATGGAACACTTTATAGTTTATAAACGTTTCGGGAACGGGCATGGATCGGGGGGTTAGCATGAAGAAGTTCTTAGCCAGTTTTCTTATTTTGGCCGCACCGCTTCTACTTACTTTGGGGACGGGTTCTGGCGAGACGCAGACGGGGACCGAGGATCTGAGCACGGAGCAGGAGTTCGTTTTCCAGACCATCAGGAACAGGCGGACCGTCAGAATATTCAGGTCCGACTCAATTCCGGAATCACATCTCCTGATGATCCTGGACGCGGCTCGGTACGCTCCGACCTGCGGCAATCAACAGCCCTGGAAGTTCCTGGTGATTCGGGAGCGCAGTAAGCTGGACAGCCTTGCATCCGCCTCGGTGGAATGGACCATCGACTCGTACCGGGAAGTACACGATCCTGATACGGCAAACCTTGCAGCAGTAAAGGAATATCTCCGCCGAACCATCGAGGATAATCTGTCCGCACCGATATACGTGGCCGTATTGGTAGATACCGCGTGCAAGTATCCAGAGCATATGGTCCACGATGGCTGTCTGGCGGTGGAGAATCTGATGATAATGGCCCGGGCCCTTGGCTACGGTACAGGCTTTTACACGTCCTATTTCCCCGACGGGCATATGAGAGACTTCCTCGGATATCCCAAAAGATATCGCTTGATCTGCCTTACTCCCATCGGCGTTCCCGTCCAATGGCCGGAAACTCCTGAGAAAGTTCCACTCGACTCCTTGGTGGTCTTCGAGGAATTCTGAAGGTTTTGCGGGATCGAGCGATTCGCAAAGTTGGGTTGACCACCGGCTCGCGTTGATCAGAATCATAGAAACGGATTCTGGAAAAGCAGGAGGGAGAAATTTTACAATGACGAACAGGTACGGAGCATTGGTCGTGATGACGTTGGCTGTGGTTCTTTGCTCCTGTGGCGGGGAGCGGCCACAGCAGGAGGGCACTGTAGTGATAAGCGTTCTTACCTGGAGGCCCAACTCTCCCCAGACCTGGGAGCAGGCCATAGCCAGGTTCGAGGAGGGCAACCCGGGCATCGAGGTGGATCTGCAGACCGGACCAAGTTCGTCCACCCAGCTGCACGACATGCTGGCCCAGAGACTTCGCAACCGCGACAGCTCGGTGGACGTGTTCGTCATGGACGTGGTATGGCCCCCGGAGTTCGCAGCCGTGGGATGGGCCCTTCCCCTGGATACCCTCTTCGAGCCGGGGGAGAGGGAGTTGTTCTTCGACGGGTGCGTGGACGCCGTAACTTGGGAGGAAAGCGTGTACGGGGTTCCCTTCTTCCTGGACGCGGGGGTTCTCTACTACCGTACCGATCTCTTGGAGAGGTACGGTCAGGATCCTCCCGGTACCTGGAGCGCCATGGTAAGAACGGCCGACAGCATCGTATCCGGGGAGGCGGATCCGGGCTTGTACGGCTACAGCGCCCAGATGGCTCAGTACGAGGGCCTGGTCTGCGACATGCTGGAGCTGGTGGGGTCGGCCGGCGGATCCCTCATGCGGCCCGAAGAGCCGGAGGCGATTCGGGCACTGAGGTTCGCCCGGGACAGCCTGGTGCATCTGGAGGGGATGAGTCCTCCGGGGATATTGATCTACAAGGAGCAGGAATCGCTGGAGCTGTTCGCCTCCGGGGGAGCCGTGTTCCACCGCAACTGGCCCTACGCCTGGGCGGTATGCGCCGACTCGGCAACATCTGATGTGGTGGGCAAGATTGGCATCTCGGTACTGCCCAGATTCCCGGGAGGGGAGAGCGTCTCCGCCCTGGGCGGATGGAGCTTCGGGGTTAGCCCCTTCTCGCCCCATCCGGAGGAGTCCTGGAGGTTCGTAAGTTTCATGACCTCCCCGGAGATCCAGAGGTTGTTCGCGGTGGAGGTGGGCAAGCCGCCCGCCAGGAGGTCGCTGTACTCGGACAGCGCGGTACTGGAGGCCAACCCGCATTTCCGGCGGATGGCAGACGTTTTCGAGAACGCCACTCCTAGACCCAGATCACCCGTGTACCCGCAGATCTCGCATAGGCTGCAGAGCTTTCTCCACGAAGCTGTGGGTGATCCGGAGAGCGATGTGCCCGAGATGGCCGCGGAGGCCGCAGAGGGTCTGCGGGAGATACTCAGCCGGGCCGAAGAGTAGCTTATGCGCGCCGGGCGGATAGGCCTTCCCATGATGCTGCCCGCGTTGGTCTTTCTGTGCGGCTTTCTGGTCTATCCCGTTCTGAGCACGGCGATAAACAGCCTGTATCACGACAGCCCTGTGACGGGGCGTGAGTACTGCGGACTAGACAACTACGGGCGGCTGCTGCAGGACGAGCAGGCGCTGAGAACGGTGGAGTTCACCTTCATCTTCGCCCTGTCCTCTGTGGCCTTGGAAATGGTGGCTGGAGTGCTCATCGCCCTGGCCATCAACCGGGTGATTACAGGGAAAGGCTTTATAAGGGCGGCCGTTATTCTCCCCTGGGCGGTACCCACGGTGGTGGCCGCCGTGATGTGGAAGTACGTGTTCAACGACCAGTACGGCATACTGAACTACGCTTTGTTCGGAGACTCGTTGGAGATGTACCGCGCCTGGCTGGCCCGACCGGTTACCGCCCGTCTGGCTATAATCGCCGCCGACGTATGGAAAGCCTCCTCCTTCGTGGCCCTGATCGCCCTGGCCGGGTTGCAGTCTGTTCCCCGGGAGTTGCTGGAGGCCGCCCGTATCGACGGGGCAAAGGCCGTGAAAAGGTTCTTCTTCGTCACCCTTCCCCTGATCCGCCCTGCCCTGCTGGTGGCTCTTCTGTTTCGGGTGATGGACGCCTTCCGGGTGTTCGACCTGGTGTACGTGATGACCCAGGGAGCGCCGGCGGAGAAGACCAGCGTGATGCAATACTTCGGCTACTTGAAGATGTTTCCCGAGCAGCAGTACGGGTACGGCTCGGCGGTGTCTGTATTGGTGTTCCTGGTAATCGCCCTGCTCTCGGTGGCTCTGGTGCGCACCATGGGCAGGAGGGCGGTGGCAAAATGAGAGGTCTGGGGAAGGGAGTAGCGGTACTGGCGGTGCTGCTGTTCTGTCTGGGGCCGGCCCTGTGGATACTGGTTACCTCTCTGAAATCGCCCGGACTGGTGGACGACAGGCCCCCTTCGCTGCTGCCGGATTTACAGTTGGATTCCTACCGGATCGCCCTGGCCAGGAGAGGATTCCTGCGGAGCATTGGCAACAGCCTGGTGGTTGCGGGTGCGGCCACCGTGCTTACCGTGGCCATGGCCTCGCTGGCGGCTTATCCGCTGTCCCGAATGCGCCGCGGATGGAGGGGGCCGGTACTGGGATTGGTGCTGGCAGCGTCGATGTTCCCCCAGATCTCCATAGCCGGGGCGGTATACAGGATGCTGATGGGCATGGGATTGCTGAATACCCACATAGGTCTCGTTCTTCCCTATACGGGCCTGATGCTGCCCCTGGCGATATGGATGCTGACCAGCTTCTTCTCCCGGCTGCCCCGGGAGCTGGAGGAGGCGGCGATGGTGGACGGGTGCGGTCCATGGACCATAGTCTGGAGAATATTCGCCCCGGTGGCCGCTCCGGCGGTCTTCACCACTGCCATTCTGGTGTTCATCTACTCCTGGAACGAGTTCTTCTTCGCCCTCCTGGTAATGACCGACCCGGTGATGCAGACCGTTCCCGTGGCCATAGCCAAGTTCCCGGGGCAGTACAGGGTTCCCTGGGGTGAGCTCTCCGCGGCGGCGATACTCGCCGTTTTACCCCTGACCGTCATGGTTTTGCTTCTGCAGCGTAGAATCGTAAGCGGCCTTACTGCGGGGACCACCAAGGGATAACCCGGCTCAGTCGTACTCCTGGATCTTGTTTTTTCCGCTCAGCAGGGCTACCAGGAAGGGGAAGTAACGCAGTTCCTTGAAATCGCCCGCGGACAGATAGATGGTGGTCGAGGCCCGGTCCAGGCCAATGTCCAATCTGAAGGGACGTTTCAAATTGATGGCAACCCGGTGAGGGCCCGGCGGTAGGCTGTAGAGATTGCTGCCCCACTGGGAAGGAACGCGGCTGCCGTCAAGGTGGATCACCGGGCTGCACCGCGGATCGAACCTGCCGTGCAGGTCCACGACCACGTGGCCCAGCTTGTCCTCCGTAAGGCCTTGAGATGCGTCGGCGGGGAGGAATCCGGAGCTGATTCCGAAGTCCAGATACCGGGAAACCTCCGATACGTCCATCTCCAGAATGGCGGCCAGGCGGGTGTCGTCCAGCCTCTTCTCGGTCTCGATCATCCTCCTGGCGCCCAGCAGAACCTTCCGGCGCTGCTCCCAGTCCTGCTGAGATCCGGGCGTCTTCCGGCGGACTACCATCGCCACCCCGATCGCGATTGCCAGAATGGCCGGAATGAGGAGGAAGCCCATACCCTCTTGGTTAAAGAACAGCAGGGCCAGCAGAAACCCCAAGGTGATCAGGCCGTAGCCGATAAGTGATTTGCGGTCGTACATCGCGCCCTCCATGGAAACGATACTCAATCGGACGGGGCCACCCAGGCGGGCGGTCAGGCCGTCGCGGTTTCGGGGAGGATCCGTCAGTACCTGAGTATCGCCGCCATCCGAGAGCGGTTGGGCATTCTGTCCTGCTCCGCGGTCAGCACGTTTCCGTCCTTGAGGAGGGTTTGCTCTGCCGCAAGACCCGACAGATCAACATCCCCCGGAAGGGACTGCTCGTGCATCTCCACCTCGCGGCTGGAAGGATTGAACCTGCCGAAAACCCCATCGTCCTCGGCCAGAAGCAGGGTGTTGATTCGACCGTCGGCGGAGGCAATCACCACCTTATCCGGTTCGGAGGTGGCCCTTCCGTTGGATACCGCGTCACCGTACTTCTGGAGAGCAGAATCGACGGCCTGGGAGAATACCTCCTCCACCGCCGCCCAAGACTTCTCGTGGAGCTCGGATACCGATAGATGACCGGGGTTCACCTCCACCGATTCCGCGGAAAGGTGCGGATACTCACAGGCCTCTCTGAACCTGGGCAGCAGGTGAGGCAGAGTAGCCACCACCAAGGGGTTGTACTCACCGGAAAGAAGCCGGGATACGCCGGTGGCAACCTGGCTCAAGTATCGCCTTATCTCGTTGTTGCGATCCTCTTTGGCAGACCCATGCCCGTGAAATAGCATCCGGGGCCCGGAGCCTCCGCCGGAAGAGGTGGAGTGGGCCTGCAGGTGCCTTTCCACTACGTCGAACCGCAGAGTCTCGGAAATGTCGGATGGCAACCTCTTGGAGGATATCTCCTCCATGTCGTAGGGAGTGGCCTCGAAGAGCCTGTTGTCTCCCAGCCCCAGCGCCAGAACGAAATACCTACGAACCCCCACCAGCATCCGTATCAACGGCCTGGTGCTGAAGGCCTCTCCCACCACCGCGTTCTCCTCCAGGGCAAAGGGCAGCCTGTAGTAGCGGAAGAAACCGTCGCTCAGGTAGACCGCAAGCCCGTCCAGCTGAGACTTCCAGAAGGGATGCTCGTCCTCCATCTCCGCGGCGGGATTCATCAGATCGTCGACCTCGGTTTTGTCCAGCCCCATCTTCCTCAGGTCGTTTCTCGCCTGCCGCAGCAAAGTTTTGAACCTTATGCGATTCTTGTCGAAGTCGGCCCCCGCCCTCGTGGTGGGCATGTGAATGGAGACGCATACCTTGCCTTGTTTGCCGACTAGCTCCCTGAGTTCCTCTATGGTAACCAATCGCATCCAAAATCCTTCCGAACGGGATTCATGTTAAGAATATAATTTCGTTCTAAAATACATATTACATATATAAATTAGATACTAAGCGGGCATATACTCGTCAAGACGACCCGCGATTACCCGGGGACGGGGGAATTATAAACGCCTTATAAAACGTACTATGTTTACCAACGACCATCCAAAGCAAGCCCCCCGAGGTGGGTGCGGAGGGCTTGCCCATGACGTTGGTTATATCTAGCGAGTCAGCACCAGCTTGCCGGTAATAACCTCACTCGAGGTCTGCAGCCTGGTGAGGTAGATGCCCGGACCGACGTCGAAGCCGGCATCGTTGGTACCGTTCCAAACCACGGAGTGCTCACCGGCTTCGAGATGCGAGTCCACCAGAGTTGCCACCAGCCGTCCGCTCAGATCGTAAATGGTTAGAGTAAGCGGAGTCGCCGCGCTCAGGCTGTAGCGCAACGTAGTGCTTCCCACGGCCGGATTGGGGGCCGCGCAAAGGCTGGATTCGGGAACGGGCGCTGTCTGGCCGCTTTCGACTCCCACTCCCAGACCGTACCTGTAAACGGCTCCCCCGTCGGTACCGGCGAAGAGGTAATCGCCGGGGTCGATCGCCAGCACCTGCACCGTGCTCTCGCTCAGGCCGTCATTGAACTCCTCCCAGGTGTCGCCGCTGTCGTCGCTCTTGTAGCAGCCCGCGTTGCTCGTTCCCACGTAGATCGTCTCCCTGGCCTCGGGGTCGATCAAAACGGCCTCGCAGCCGCCGAAGGAGCCTTTTTCCGACCAGGAAGCGCCGGTATCGCTCGAGCGGTACACGCCCTGGGAGGTGGCGGCGTAAATTATGTTTGTTTCGACCGGGTCTACGGCGATGTCGTAGACGTAGCCGCTCAGGCCGGAAGCGGAGAGCTTAGACCAACTCGTTCCGCCGTTTTCGGTCTTGTATATGGCCGCGGAGCTGTTCTCGTATCCTCCCACGTAGACGATGTCTGGGTTGGCCGGGTCCAGGTCTACGCTGTAGGCCATTCCCGTGCCGGTGGCCAAGGGGTAGCGGTTCCAGGAGGAGCCGCTGTTTGTGGTTTTGGACGCAGCCATAACGTACGAGCCCGCGTTCAGCGCCCTTCCTACGGTCCAGTAGGTATCGCTGTCTGTGGGGTTGGACGCCATGCCGCCGCCGTCGCCGTAGTAGTCGGTGTCGATCTCTGTCCAGACGGAACCTCCGTCTGTGCTCATGAAGAGCTCGGCGTAGCCTCAACCGGTCCCTTCGAAGGCGAGGACCGTATTCGGAGTGGCGGTGGGAGAGGCCATAGCGCATACATCGCCGCAACCCAGCGGGGTACCGAGGATCTCCCAGTTGGCGCCGTAGTCCGTGGTTTTGTACATGCCCAGATCCTCGGCCGAAAGGTACAGCGTATAGTCGTCTCCCACCAGAACATCGTTGAAGGCCAGTACGTTGGCTATCACCATTCCGTCGCTCGATTCCTCCCAGGTATCCCCGGTGTCCGTGGAGCGATAGATGCCGTTGTCACAACCCGTGAGGACGTGGGCCGAGTTGCCCCAGTCCAGGGCCAGGGTGCCGTAGACGCCCGAAGGCAGGCCGTTGGTCTGCCTGGTCCAGGAGACGCCTTCGTTCAAGCTGCGGTGAATGGCGCTGCTGCCGCCGGAGAAGGCCACGTTCGGATCGTCCTCCGAAAATGCCAGGCCGTAATGGTAGTACATCGAAGAGGTTACGTCGGTCCAACTGCTGCCGCCGTCGGTGGACCTGTAGATGTTGTAGTAGCAGCCGGCCAGGACGATATCGGGATTGGCGGGATGCACGGCCACCGTGTACATGTAGTAGTCCGAGCTCCATCCGGAGTAGGTTATCTCGGTGAAGCTGTCGCCGCCGTCGGTGGATTTGTAGAGCTTGGGCTGGTACGGGTCGCGCCTGTAGCCGGAGACGTAGATTATGTCCGGATCGGAGGCGCTTACCGCCACGCATCTGCCGTAGCCCTGGCAGGAGGTGGACAAGTCGGTGACCGACCAGTTGCTGCCGCCGTCGGTGCTGCGGGCGAAGGCGATGCGATAACCACCGCCGCTGTAGTGGTATCCGGCCCCGTAGAGGATCGATTCGTCGCTGGGGTGTCCGGTGATGTCCCAGAACAGGAAGCCGGAGATGCTGTAGCTATCCCAGGTCTGCCCCTCGTCCTCGGATACGTATATCCGGCCGTAGCTACCTCCGTAGAGGATGTCCGTGGGTCCGAGACCCATTGAGTAGAAGTAGTAGTTGCACGAGCCGCTTTGCTCCCAGGTGGATCCTTCGTCGGATGACCTGATTATCTTCACCGGGTAGCTTCCCGAGCTGGCGTAGAAGAGGTTGCTGTTCACGTTGGACTGCATGATGCAGTCGACCGGACCTCCCTCCGGGCCGACCGACTCCCACACCGCGAGCGCGGTCGCCGCCGAACCGGCGAGAAGAATGGTCAGTATAATGACCGTTCTGTTCATCCTGTGTTCCTCCTCCATATTATTGTTTACCAATATGGTATGTATTATTCACTCGTTCGGCCCTGTCAACGAAGAATCGCGAACGCCCTTACTCTGGGCGTTAGTGACATCATTTCTGGCAATGGGTTGGAGGAAAGCCGCCGATTATCGGCCGTTCGATCCGTGGCCCTCTACATGCAGGTGGGATCGTTGGATCAGTACTGGCCCAGCTTGTTTAGCTTGCGGGCCCGCTTCTCGAACAGCTTGAACACGATGATTCCGATGCTGAGATAGACCAGGCTGTTCAGCGCAATGTACAGGTACCACCAGAGCGGAAAGGAGGCGTCCGCCACTATGTGCATGTTTATGGTTCTGGCCCCGGCCACGAACGGTAGGAGAGAATACGCCCTGAAGGGATATACGGGTAGAAGCATGAGCCCGATGAGCCCGAACTGCAGAATGCCGTTCACCGCGTTGACCCGTTTGTGTATCAACCCTATCCCGGCCATCATGAAGCCAATGCCTTCCAGCGAGAGCAGCGTTACCAGCAGTACGCCGTAGAAGTAGGGAAGGTTGACCGAGTGGTACCTCCCGGTGGTGAGCATGACCAGATACAGCAGGAGAGTTACGAAGAAGAAGTTGATTACGACCCCCAGTACGCCTCGGGCGAAGAAGATGGACTCGGTCCGCATGGGGGAGAGGTATAGTTGCTCCAGGGTTCCCAGCTGGGACTCCTGCAGGACGGTGTTGCTCATGCCCTGCAGGACGAAGAGGGAGCTCATCCATAGCACGTAGCCGATGACCATCGAGTCCAGCGAGGTGGCGTCTACCGTTTGACCGGCGATCGACTTGACCCCCCAGAACAGCCCCAGGAATATCAGGTACATGATCACCATAGAGGCCACGGTGTTGAACATGTACCGTTTCATCTCCCACAGGGTCATCCGGGCCTCGGTCAGCATGAGGGTAGCTATTGCCATATCCGCCTGACCAGGTCGAGGAAGATGTCCTCCAGGTTGCTCTCCACCACCTTCAGGTCCACCATTCCCACTCCCGCGCTTTCCAACTCGTCCATTATCCTGTGCAGCGTGGCTACGTCCGCCATGGACATGCTCAGCATGCAGCCTCCCTCTTCCATGTCATCGAAGGAAACCTGGCAGATGCCGCTGATGGCCGCCACGCAGGCATCGGGTATCTCCCGCTCCGTGCGTATCAGATAGACCTTCTTGGAGAACTTCTTCCTCAGGCTCTCCATGGTCTCGTGGGATATGATGCGGCCCTCCTTGATGATGAGTACCCGGTCGCAGATGGACTCCACGAACGACATGTCGTGAGAGGTTATCAGCAGGGTCTTGCCTTCGTTTCCGGCCAGGTCCAGAAGCATCTTCTTGACCTCGGATGAGGTTTCCACGTCCAGACCCAGCGTGGGCTCGTCCAGAAGCAGGATCTCCGGGTCGTGGACCAAAGAGGAGGCTAGGGCCACCTTCTGCTTCATGCCGCTGGAGAACTTGCGGAGCTCCTTTTTTCTTACCTCCGCCAGGTCGAGCCGCTGAAGAAGATCATCTATCCTGGAAGAGATCCTGCCTTTCGACAGCCCCCTAATGCCGGCGAAGTAGGTGAGGTTCTCCTCGGGAGAGAGATGCCAGTAGACGTTTCTGGCTCCCTCCAGGACCGCTCCCACGTGCCAGAGCATCCTGTGCCTGGATTTGGTCACGTCCATGCCCATAACTCTGATCGAGCCGTAGTCGAAGGTGATGAGACCTAGTATGGATTTGATCGTGGTGGTTTTGCCCGATCCGTTGGGCCCCAGTATGCCCAGGATCTCTCCACGGTGGATCTGGAAGGAAATGTCGTCGACGGCCTGGGTGTCGGAATAGCTCTTCTTCAGATTCTCGACCCTTACCACCGGCGGGACGTTTTTCAAAAAACTCAAAAAACCCCCATCCCTATTCTCCGGCCCTACGAATCATCCTGGCCAGACGTACTCCGGCGCCGAAGGCGTCTCGTAGGTACTCGTCCTCGTCTACGTCCATGCCCCGCATGTTCGATTCCAGGCTGACACAGCCCCCGTAGGAAGACGATGCGATGATGGATGCCAGCCGCTTCCAGTCGACCGTACCCGTGAAGGGAATGGAATGGCTGTCCCGGCTACCCTCGTTGTCGTGGAAGTGAACCGCTATAAGCCGGTCCTTGTTGCGCTGCAGGTTAGAAAGGCCGTCACGACCGATGTTGCCGTGACCCGAGTCGTAACAGATTCCCAAGAAGTCCGGCTCGTAGCTTTCCAACAGACGCTCGATCTCCTCGAAATCGTCGTCAGGCATGTTTTCCAGAGCGATTCTCACCGCATTCTGGCGGCAGTAGGGAAGGAGCTCATCGAGCGAGCTGCGAAGAGCTTTCCGCCACCCGGGCAAATCGACCGGTTCCGGAGGCCTGGCCGGCAAGTGAATGACTACCGCCCCGCCGCCCAGGAGGCCGGTCATGAGGATCCTGTTTCGGATACAGCGTATCGCATTCTCTCTCTGAGAGCCGCCGGTAGCTCCCCAACCCAGGCCCCTACCGTGCGGCGCATGTAGGTCCAGGAGTTCCAATTCGTTCTCTTCGAGATATTTGCCAATGGCGTCGATCCGGTCACGGTCGTAGATGTGATCGGTGCACCATTCCTGACACCAGTGGACGTGGGAGAAACCCGCGTCTGCTATTTTGCGCAGCCTGAGGGCGGGGTCGTCTTTATAGTCTACGTAGTCGGTGGTCATGGAGAGGTTCACGGCACCTTAACCGAAGATCTTTCTAAGGACCGATCTTACCCGGGAGGCCAGGCGGCCCGGCTGGCTTATCGCTTTCCAGGCCCAGGAGGCCAGCCTTTTGGGGGAGAGTAGCTTGTTGCGGAAATTAAGCCTTTCTATCCGTCTCTCGTACTCCTTCAGATCCTGGTAGGTCAGGTTCTTCAGGATAACGTTTGTACTGCCCCGGCTCTTGCTTTTGACGTTGTCGAACTCTTCAGGGTCGGACATCTCCCGGAGGCATCCCGCCTCCATGATATCCTTGTACATATCGGTCTGGGGAAGGGCGGAGCAGAAGTAGACGTAGATGTCGTCGGGCCGGATGCGCCTAAGAAGGTCGTAGGTCTGCTGCAGTTCCTCACGCCTCTCGTCTGGGGCGCCGAGAATGACGTTGGCGGTGGCCTGGATACCGGTCTCTCTGCTCCAGCGGAAGGCGTCCTCTACCTGCCGGGGGGTGATATCCTTCCTGTAGAAATCCAGTATCCGCCGGGAGCCGGACTCGATGCCGAAACTTACGACCCGGCAGCCACAGCGCCTCATGATGGACAGCAGCTCGGGATTGACCGTATCCACCCGGGCGCTGCAATGCCAGGTGGGGGAGAGGTCTTTGGCAGATAGAGCTTGCTCTAATCCTTCGAACCAGGTCTTGCCCAGAAGCGACATGGTATCGTCTTTGAAGAAGATGCCCACGCCCGATCCGAACCGATCCTGTACCTGCTCGATCTCCTTCACCACGTTCTCCGGTGACCTTTTCCTCATTTTTCCGAAAAGGGTGTCCAGCGTGGGCTTGCAGAAGCTGCATCTGAAAGGGCATCCCCGGGTGGCGATCATGCCTATTTGGTTGAGACCGCCCTCTTTCTTGTACCTGTCGTAATCGATCAGAGTGCGGTCGGGGAAGGGAATGGTGTCCAGGTCCTCCACGAAGGGCGGACGCGGGTTCTTCGTCAGTTCTCCCCGATGTGAGTAAACCACGCCCGGCGTTTGCCGCTCGGCCCCCTCGGCCAGGCGGTCGGCAAACTCCACTATGGATCTCTCAGCCTCGCCCACGAATGCGTAGTCGAACCCGGCTTCAAGCACCTCTTCGGGCAGTATGGTCGAATGCACCCCACCCGCCACCACCGGCTTATTACCCACCACCGAGCGAACGAAATCCAGAACCCTCTTCGCTCTGCCGAAGAGGGGGGAGGTGAAGCCGAAGGCTATAACGTCGGCGGAGGTGAACTCGGAGGAGAACGGTCTCAGGTCCGTCTCGAATGTGAGGTCGACCACGCTAACGGCATGTCCGGCGGCTTTCAGGCTGGAGGCGATGTACAGGATTCCCAGGGGCTCCTCGTCCAGGATTCCGCCCCCGTAGTCGAACCTGGGATATACCAGAACGAAATTCATCCGGCTCCGTAACTATGAATCGTCGGTCCGCTAGGCGCCTGTGGCCCCGTTTTGTCGGTGGGGACGCTACCGTAGGGCGCCGGGGAATGTCAATCGGATGGCCGGCGCTAGTGCGTATTATTCAGGATTTATCGTTCCCCCGTCCCCGGTTGCGGATCATTTCCATCTTGAGCAAGGCCAGTTTGTCGGAAAGGCTGACCTTGTACACGTGGGGGTTGAGCAGCCTTCTGAAGGTAGGATGAAGCTTTTTCACTTCCGAGCGGCGCCTTCGGGAGAGCTCTTCGACGGATGGCTGCCGGCCAATGGGTTTTCCCTCCTTCATCATGGGCTGCAGAAGGGGCCTTGCGGTACTGTAGTCTTCAAGGGTGATACCCTCGTACTCCACCACGGGGTGATTCAGCCTGATCGGACGGTGCTCCTTCACCTGCCTTAGCAACTCGGGAATCTCCTCCTCCAGACATACGAGGTCGGCCAGGGGCGATTCGTTGTCGTTTACGAAACGCAGTACGTTCTTGACCCCCGGGTTAGTGGTCTTCTCCGGATGGTCGGAGAGCTTCATCCGGGGCTGGATCTCGGATCCCTCGGATACGGCCGCCAGCTTGTACACACCGTCCAGTGCCGGGTCGCCCCAGCCGGTGGCCAGCTTGGTTCCGACTCCCCAGGCGTCCACGTTGTCTCCCGAGCTGCGTATCTGTTCGATCACCCGCTCGTCCAATTGGTTGGAGGCGACTATAAGTGCGTCCTCTAGGTTCGCCTCGTCCAGCATGCTCCGGGCCCTGGTGCTCAGGTAATCCAGGTCGCCGCTGTCCAGACGGATGCCCATGGTGCCGTTCCGGCCCTGGGACTTGAGCTCGGAGAGAACCTCTATGGCGTTGGGTATTCCCGATTCAATCGTGTCGTAGGTGTCGACCAGGAGTATGCAATTGTCCGGGTACTGCCGGGCGTAGGCCCGGAACGATTCTAGCTCCGACTCGAAGCTCATGATCCAGCTGTGGGCCATGGTTCCCATGACCGGTATGTCGAAAAGTTTTCCCGCCAACACGTTGGACGTTCCGTCTACGCCACCTATGGCCGCCGCCCTGACCGCGGAGATTGAGCCGTCGGCTCCCTGAGAGCGGCGGAGGCCGAACTCCAGGACCTTGGTTTCGCCGGCGACGTCGACTATGCGGGAGGCCTTGGTGGCTATGAGCGTTTGGAAATTGACCGTGTTCAGGACCAAGCTCTCTACGATCTGGGCCTCGATTATATTGCCGTGGATCCTCAACATCGGCTCGTCGGGGAACAACAGCGAGCCTTCCGGGACGGCATAGACGTTTCCCTTGAAGCGGAAGCCGGCCAGATAGTCCAGAAAGTCCTCGTCGAACGTCCCCAGGCCATCCAGATACTCTATCTCGTCATCGGAGAAACGCAGATTGGAAAGCGATTCCAGGAGGGGGGCTATTCCCGCGCATACCGTGTAGCCGCCGTCGAAGGGGCAGCTTCGGAAGAACATGTCGAAGACCGCTCTCCGATCCGGATGCAAAACGAAGTAGCCCTGGGCCATGGTAAGCTCGTAGAGGTCGGTAAACAGACCGGACCGGACGGGCCCTATAGTCATTCCGCGGCGATTTCCCCGGAGTCGACCATTCTCACCGAGGCCTCTTTCATCTTCTCCAGCGCTCTTTCTACCGATCCCTCTGGGATACCCACGCCCCTGGTGGCGTCTCGTACCAGAACCGTGTCGAAGCCTAGTCTGCTGCAGTCTGTGGCGGTGAAAAGAACGCAGTAGTCAAGGGCCAGGCCGGCGACGTATACCTGATCGACGTTCCGTTCCCTGAGGTAGCCTTCCAGACCGGTCCGGGTGCTACGATCGTTTTCCATGAATGCCGAGTAGGAGTCCAACGAGACGTTCATCCCCTTCCTCAGGATCAGGGATGCAGTATTGGTTTCCAATCGTTGGTGAAGCTCTGCGCCCTTGGTTCCCCTTACGCAGTGGTCGGGCCATAACATCTGATCCGTGCCGTCCTCCAGGGTGACAGTCTGTCCGGGTTCGGCGCCTTGGTGGGATGTGGCGAACGAGACATGGCCTTCCGGATGCCAGTCCTGGGTGAGAACCACTACGGGGAAACGCGGGGAGATCCGGTTGATGACCGGGATAATGCGGTCTCCGTCCGGCACTGCCAACGCGCCGCCGGGGCAAAAGTCGTTCTGTACGTCCACTACGATCAGGGCCTTCATGCGATTGTCACTCACCCTTCGAGAGTTGCCGTATAGCGCTCTCGGTGAAGGCCTTAAGGTCTCCGGGGTGACGGCTGGAGAGAAGGTTGCCGTCGCTGACCACCTCGGCGTCCACGTATTCCGCTCCGGCGTTCCGGATATCCTGGGCAATGGATTTCCATCCGGTTGCCCTGCGGCCCCGCAAGACGTCTGCGGTAATGAGCAGCTGTGGGCCGTGGCATATCATGAACACGGGCTTGCCGCCTACCACGAAATCCCGCACGAAAGAGACCGGAGCGGAATGGGCGCGCAGTTTGTCCGGGGAGTAACCGCCCGGGATGAGCAACGCATCGAAGTCGGCGGGAGAGACCGCCTCAATCGATTCGTCGATCCGAACCTCGGTCCCCTGCTTCTTGCCCCGAACGGTTTTGCCCTTCTTCATACCCACGTTGATTACTCGGTGCCCGTTCTTCTCGAAGGCCTCCACCGGATGCAGGTACTCCGAGTCCTCGAACATGTCCTCCACGATTGCCGCTATTCTGGCCATGTGTTGCTTTCCCTTCGATAGGGTACAGACTTACTGCATCTCCCGGCAACCGGTCAACCTCTGCGCTCCGGTAGGGCGCCAAGGAAGGTCCCAGGGCGATGGTACATTGTTACGTTACGCCCTGTCTTGCCGCCTTTGGCCCAAGATTGACCAATACGAATCCGTTAGAAGGGGAAAAAGTTAGGAACGTCCCCGAGGGGTTGGTATATTGACTGTCGGAGTATTGCATGAGGAGAGGGTTCGTGAGGCGAAGCGGATTGTTCGCGGTTGCGTTCTGGATGTTGGCCGTATCCTGCGGGGGGCAGGCCCGGCCCAACGTTCTTCTGGTGGTGATCGACGCACTTAGAAGCGACCATCTGGGTTGCTACGGCTATCACCGTGACACCTCTCCGGTGATCGACAGCCTAGCGTCGTCGGGAACCCTCTGGCTGAGGGCGCAGGCGCAGGCTCCGTGGACCCTTCCCTCCATGGCCAGTATCATGACCGGTCAGACGGTCAAATCCCACGGAACCAGAAAAACCGTAGGAGCATTGACGGCGCTCTCACCCGAGCTGCCCACCCTGTCGACGTTACTTTCCCAGCATGGTTACCGGACTGCGGCTTTCATGAACTGCCATTGGTGCAGCCAGCTTTACGGGTTTCACAGGGGTTTCGGGATGTTCGATTGCGTTGATGCGGGTCACGGAAGGGCGGAAACCACCGTCGACATGGTCTTGGATTGGCTGTCCGGCCTGGAGCAAGGAGAAAGATTCGCCGTAGTCGTACATCTGTTCGATGTACACGCGCCCTATCGTCCCCCGGGGGAGTACCGGAGCCTCTTCCTGCGGGCGGACAGCGTAGCGAGATTCTTTTGGGACGTGGACAAGGAGGCGCATGAGCTTTACGACCCGCAAAACGTCGATACCTACATCGACCTCTACGACGGGGAGATAGCCTGGGTGGACCGGAACCTCCACAGGCTCCTGCAGGGCCTTGGAGAGATGGGCCGCGCGGACAGCACCATAATCGTGATTACCGCCGATCACGGCGAGGAGTTCCTGGAGCATGGATGGATCGAGCATGGCGTAACGCTCTATCAGGAGGTGCTTCACGTTCCGCTGATAATATCGGGGCCGGGCGTACCCAGGGGAGTGGTGGATTCGGCGGTGGTGGGCTCGATAGACGTTATGCCTACCGTTCTTTCGCTTCTGGATGTGGAGATCCCTTCGAACCTGGACGGAGTCGCTCTACGTCCCGGACGCAGTCCGAGAGGAAGAACCATACCGTCGGGGGGAGCCACCCCCGACTGCTGGTGCGAGGAAGGGCTGGTCAACAGAAAAACTGTCTCGGTGCTTCGGGGCGATTCGAAGCTGATCTATGATGGGAGGACCGACAGCTCGGTAACCTACGATCTGTCCGAAGACCCGCTAGAGCAATCGGAGCTACCTCCGGACAGCTCACTGCTCGAGGCGGCTCTCTACTACTACTCGAGCCCTCCCAAGGTTTTGCCTCCCATACTGGAAGGTTTGGGGGAGGAGCACGAAAGAATAATTCGCAGCCTGGGTTATTTCTGATATTCCAGACCGTATTTACTCCCCGATGATCCGAGCCCTGACTCTCCGCAGCTGCTCCATACCGAACCTGTAGTCGTCGGCCCGGTCAGGGAACTGCTCGATACCCTCCTCGAAGGCTTCCATGGCCAGCTCGTACTGGTCGTCGGTATCTCCGCACATCACCAGGGCGACGCCCAGATAGCCGTGGGCCAATATCAGATCGAAGCCGGCCTCCGGGCAGAGGCCCAGGGGCAAACCCGAGTCGATCGTATGCTGCTGGGCGTGGTTGAGGGCCTGGTTCAAGGTGTACAGCGCCTGCTGGTACCTTCCCAGCGACAGCTGGTGCATACCCGCCGCCCAGTAGGCGGAGTAGAGAGGGTAGGGGCCCTTCTCCAGCTCGATCCGCCACTCCACGCACTGCAGGGCGGCCGACAATCCCCGCTCGAAGTGGCGTCTGTACCTGACAAGTGTGTCTCCAGGCCAGCAATCGGCCAGGTCGGCCGACAGATTGTAAGACATGATGTTCGCCTGGTCGACGAACGCCTTGATGACCTCGGCAACCCGGGGAGCCTCCTTGGCCTGGGCCATGGCCTCCTCGATACCCGCGTTTGCTATGGTCACCAGGTCGTCCAGGTCCTTGCCTTCCCAGGGTTCGAACAGGAAGACCTCGCGGGCGAAGTGGTACAGCCGAAGCCGCTGGGCGGGTTCGAAACCCCGGACGAAGGAAATCACCCACTGAGGTTTGCCGGCCTCCATCATCGCGATCAGGGTGTCGGCCTGGCTTTGGGGGAAATCCTGTGCAAGCGCAAAACTTATGAACACAGCCGCCGCCGAGCAGATGAGTATCATCGTTCTCATCGGGGTCCTCATTACCCTCACTGGGGAGCCTCGAACCTGTACAGCAGGTCTTCTTCCTCGTCGAAGAGGTAGATGCCTTCGTTCATGGAGAGTATGCCGTTGATCACATTGTACTCGAGGTCGTACACGTTCTCGATCGTTCCGGTCTGAGTGTCTATCTGGAAGAGGTCTTTGGAGAAGGTTCCGGTGAGGGCCCAGATGTCCCCGTCGAGGAAGGCGATTCCGGTGCAGCTGTTGAATTCCGTGAACTCGTACTTCTCCAGGGTTCTTCTGGTTACCAGGTCGATCTTGTAGAGGTACTCGACTCTTACCCTTTCTTCATCGCGTTTCATCACCATCGCCCACAGAGTACCCGGAGTAGCAGTAAGACCATCGAGGTCATCGAAAAACTCGGGAAGGCTGAACTCGTTCGTGAGCTCCTTCGTCTCCGGGTCGATCGCATAGATGGCCTTGTGATCGGCGTACACGGCGCCCGCCTCCCAGCCGAAAGCGTAGCCGGTCCGCAGGGTCTCTCCGTCGAAGCACAGATCCCCGGAGATGTTTTCGTCGGGCTGGAAGGAATCGACTATCTCACCGTTCATGTTGATCTTGATGATCTTCCTGACGGCATTCGTATCGAATCCCTGGGTGATGCTCATGGTCCAGATGTGGGTTCCGTCGAAGGCCATGCTGCCGCCGATGAGCGTTCCCGGCTCCTCGTTTATCTCTATAGATGACGGGCCCGAGCCACCTCCTCTGCCGCATGCCCCGATGAGCAGAATTCCCACGGTTAAGGCTGTTGCTACTACTTGCGGTCTTTTCCTACCGATGCGTTCAGTGGGTGTCATCATGGTGTCCTCCGATTCCCTTGTAGGAGCGTATGAAGCGGGTGCAGCAAGTTGGATGGACCCTATTCGAACCATTTTCGATCGGCCGCCTAGTCCGTTCCGAGCTCGGAGGGAAGTGAGTCGAACTCCAGCCTTATCTCGTCGTTGCCCAACGTAAAGCTCTTCAAGAAAACCTCGCCGGGGTTGTAGAACTGCTCGACTGCCCGGATGATCCGGTAGCTCCACAGGTCGGTCCTGCCGTAGGCGGTTCCGGTACCGTTCGAGGAGACGTCAAGAATGATCGGCGTCAAGAGGTCGTATCTCGCTACCAGGCGTACCTCCATGTGAAGCTTTGTCTCCCAACCCGAGAGGAAGTTGACGCGACTCACGTCCAACAGAATCCTCCGCGTACCGATTTCCACCTGCATCGAAGTAACGTTGGAGGCGAGCTCGAATTGGTCGAAAGCCGACTTCAGCTCTTCCTCGGTTACGAGGACCTCCACGGCTGCTGCGAGGGCCACGGCTGCCACTAGAACGATGATCGCAGTCTTCACTGGCTCCCTTTTTGCTTGGATGTCGGGTGCCGTTTTCCAGATCCTTATATGGGAAAAGTCCGACCTGGCGGAAAGCCGTTGCCGCGGCAAGCTTGCATGACATGGATACCGGTGGCTCTAATTCGTCGGAATCGTTAAGCCCGGCTGTGATCCCGTTCAGACCGGGAGATACCAGGTCAGTTTGCCGTACAGACCGACGTCGGGATTCTCGAAGCCGCCGTCTTCCTTCTCCTGGAAGAGGTTCTCGACCAGAAGGTAGAACATGCTTCCGGGCATGTACTGCCAGCTGTACAGGAGGTTCGCGGTTATCTCGCTGCTTTCGGATTCCTCACTGAGCGAGTAGTCCATCGCGAACCTCGAGTACTGCGAGAACAACCGAAGGTTGACCCTGGGCGTAAACATATAGCCCGCCTTGAGGATCAGGGATTTCCAGTTGGTCCGCCTATTATCCCACTCCCCGACCTCCCAGTTGTAGTTCTCGGTATCCTTCGTAGAGAACCAGTTCCCCGAGAGCCTCAGCTCCAGGGCCTGGGCGGGCTTGGCCCTCAGAGTCACGTCGTAGTTCTGAAAGCTCCCCTCGTCGTCGAACACGCCACCCCCCGCGCCGCCGGTGATGTAGTAGTCGTTGAAGTGGTTGGTACCGGCATGAATGTGGAAGCTCGGCCTGTCGCCGTAGGTGTGCCCCTCAGGGCCCTCGTAGGGATCGAAGCTCTTGGCGGCGTAGTTGAGGTCGGCGCCGAAGTAGGCGCCGCTCTTCAGGGTGAGATTGGCGTTGGCGTGCAGGTTCCTAACCCTCGGTTCGCCGTCGATCAGCTCGGAGTAATGTCCTTGCAGGCCGTAGTTGATCTGGCTGAAGGTCTCCTCAGGCATGACTGTCCGGTGCAGGCCGGCCCAGCTCTCCCAATAGCCCGTGACCGTGGTATACCCGGTCCCGTTGACGTCGAAGTTTTCTCCCACATACTGCACCCCGGCGTTGTAGGTGAACGTGCTTCTCACCTTGCAGAGGCCGACCCTGTAGGCCCCGTCGTTTACGTTGCCGTCGAGGTACGATCTGGCCGCTGCTCCGTCCACCACGTGGTTGCCGGGCACCAGGAGCGTTCCATCCAGCGCGAACGCCCTGTCGTAGCCGCAGTCGAAGTCGCCCTGCTCCCAGACCTCTCTGCTCGTGGCCGAAAGGCCGACGTAGTCGTAGGGTCCGAATTCCTTTACGGCCCTGAAGACCCCGTAATTGGCCGCAGGGGTTACGGTGAGGGTATCCTCGGTTATCCTCGTGGTAACCGCGTCCAAGAATCCGAAGCGCAGGCCGTTTCCCGACGACCCCGAGATCTTCGCTCCGCCGAGTATGGGTATGACCTCGCCGTTGGGCGCCACGGCACCTATCCGCCTGGAGTAGAACATTTCGAAGGGCATCTCGAAGAGGCTCTGCGACTCCAGGAAGAAGGGCCTTCGCTCGTCCAGGAAGAGCTCGAAATGCGACAGGTTCATCTCCGCCTCGTCCGCCTCCACCTGGCCGAAGTCGGGATTAAGGGCGAGATCAGCGGCCACACCGCTGGTTATGCCCAGCTTGACGTCCAGTCCGGCATCCAGGTCGGAGTCCCAGTCGTCGGGATCCTCGCTGTGGTAGAAGCTGGAGGCACCGTAGGGTCGTATCTCGGCGCCCAGGGAGCCCCTGATCCCATGTATACCATTGATGGGAGCGAACGCCTCCAGCTGGGCCATCTGCCGGGCCTCTGACAGGATGAACCAGCCGTTCTCCCGCGTCTTGCCCAGAATGCGCTGGAAGTTGACCGTCCAGACCTGGCTCTCGTGGGTCTGATCGAATCGCAGGCAGCTGAAGGGTATGGCGAACTCGGCCGACCAGCCCTGCTCGTTGGCATGGGTACCGCTCTCCCAGACGGAATCCCAGCTGTAGTCCCAGTGACCGTAAGGGGTTACCTTGGAGTCCATTTGCGAGTTGGCCAGGCTGATCTCGAAGCTGGTCGCCTCCCTGCCGTCGCCCCAGGTATCCAGCAGAACGGCGATCCACTCACCGGTCACGTAGTTGTCTCTGGGGGTCAACCCCTCCATCATGGTCGCCGGGTCGGGGTCGTCCATCTGGAAGCCGAAGTAGATGTGCTTCTCGTCGTAGAGGATGGAGATCTCCGTGGGCTCGGTCATGGGCATGCCGTAGTCCGGGCTATACTGCAGGAGGGTGCAGTGGACGGTCTGTGCCCGTTGCCAGGCGGGGTCGTCCAGAAGACCGTCAATCGAGGGTCCCTCTTCGACCCGAACGGCTACCAGCTCGGGCTGCGGATTGGATGTGAGCAGGATCGACAGAAGCAAAAAAGCTTGCACGATATCTCCCTACCAGCATTATCTTTTTCTCATAGAATAGGCAATTGTGGAGTCAACGGCAAACAAATGTTTGTAACTTAAAGATAGTTAAACGTATGCGAGAATCAGCATTTTCTGCGAAAACCCTCCCGCGTTCCTTCTACGTATCTCCGGGAGATCCTGGGATGCGCATCGCGGCGACGGGTGGCGGAAGGCCCTAGCCGTCAGGAAATGCGTTCCATCGAGGGCGGGGAATACGAGTGAACTTACTAGTTTGTAGCCTTGCGGTTGGAAGATCGAGAATTATAATTGAAATGAGTTATTGTCTTCGAAAATCCACACCCTTTTCGTATTGATAGAGGAAGGAGTCGCCGTGTTGTCGCCTTTTCTTCTCACTTTGTGTTTGGTCGCAGGCAGCCCTGACCAGAGTGATACTCTATGGAACGGTTACATGAGGGCGGTTGTCTCGCCGGTTCAGACAACCGATTCCCGTGCTGGTTCCTTACTGGAGCTCTTGGATCTCCAAACCGGCGTAGATCTCGCCGAAGGTGGAGATTACGGAAGCGTTCATTCCGGTGACTTCGTTCCAATGGACGGAACGGTGGCAATGCATGGTACTGCCTCCGCCACTTTCTCTTCCTCGGGGATGATCGATCACTCCACGATGGAGGAGCTCCCCATAAGCCTCTCCGTTACCTACAGGCTGGTCGGAAGGGGATTGGAGGTAACCTACCAGGTGTCGGCAACCGATACGGCCGAGATATCCTTACCTCTGGAAGCGGACTTCGGGCTCAAGCCCTACGTGGGTGGTTTTGTCAAGTTCCATAACCAAACGATAGAAGTGGACAGACGCAACGCCCTTAACGGGACACACGAGACCTTCCGTGTATCCGGTGATCAGGAGGTGGAGCTTTACGGCCCGGGATGCGAGATCGACACCTGGTTCAACTTCCCCAATCCGTCGAAAGCAATGCTGACCGTCTCGGGCGAGGAGTATCCGGACAACGAGTACCTTAGCATAAGATTTTTTGACGTCGAGCCGCCTCGGGACAACTGCGCAGGCCCCGATCTTCACTCCCGGTTGGGCCCTGGAAGCAGCAGCAGCTACTACGTACGGATGTTCGTCGAGGACGATCATACACCGATCTACTTCTCGTACCATCCCGATATGTACGAGAGAACTGCCAGCTGGATAATGGACGAGATTCCTCTTCTTCATCCCGCTCAGGGCTACATGTGGGGCTTTTCCGAGACCTCATCCGGTGACGAGTGGGTAAGTGCCACATTGATAAGAATTCTCGAGGATCATCCACAAATGAATATGAACATACTGATTCTCGGAGATGGTATTCTGCAAGGCAACTGCGATTCCATGTGGTACGAACCGGGACACCAGGACAGCTGGTCGCACTGGCACTGCACGTGGAGAATCTCTACCGAGGCTCCGGCGGACTACAAGCAGTGGCTGATCAACATCCAGAACGACGTTTACCCATGGTCCGAAAGGGTTAACCTCGGGTGTCACGGCTACCATCACACCCCGTGCCCGGATTCGGCCTGGGATCCATACCACGAATTCATCACCTACGAACTGGAGGAGCACCAGGAGCGCTTCGACATGATACGGAGTGATTACACCGATATTGGACTGGATGCGCAGGAAGCTATGAGAACCCTCAGGCCTCCCGGCAACAGGGTGAGTCTCAGCGCTCTCTGGGCCTTGGTCGACCACGGCTTCCGTTATTACAGCAACGGTGCCCGATGGAACGAATGGATGGCGGGGGAGTGGTTCTGGGACCTCTATCTATCCAAGTACGAGACACCCTACGGGCGGATGTGGGGAGCGAACACCGTATGGTGGGCCGACTACAATCAGATGATGAACTACGACTACCTGAGCAGGGTCATGGAGCGCGGAAAGCACGGTCTGCTGGGAGGCCACCCAATAGCGATCTTCGGAGGACAACCCGCATACGACAGAATAGACAGTCTGTGCACGTCCCTGGAGCAGGACTACCCACATTTCGGGTGGCTGCTCCCTGTGGATTACGCGGAGCTCATGGACGAGCTCTACGTCTCGACCGTAGACAGCGTCCGCTCCACCTGGACGTCGGCCAGCCTGTACTTCACAGGTTCGACCAGTTACGGCCAGACGGTGGTGGCTAAGCTCCCCGAATCGGTCACAGACATATCCGCTATGGTGGATGGGCAGCCGGCCACTTGGGAGGTTCACGACGGCAACAGGGTCTTTGTGGATGCAGACGGTCTTTCCGGGGGAAGCCACCAGGTGACCATCCAATGGGAACCCGTGGGGATTGAAGAAGAGAGCAACAGCGAGGCGGCAGAGAGGATTGTGATATCTGCGCCCAATCCGACAGACCGCTCGATACCGGTATCCGTAACCGGATTGGGTGGAAACGAGCCCTGTGAGATATTCCTGTACGATATGGCCGGAAGAAAGGTGACCTCGTCCTTCGTTCCTGGTGGCTCCGCAACCCGCATGGATACCGATCTTATGCTCTCCGAGTCCGTACCAATGGGCGTCTACGTTCTCGTCGCCCGTTCGGGTCAGAGGAGCGACGCCAGGAAGCTGGTGCTGATCGGTAGATAGGGAGGATTCGTTCAAAGTCCCAGTAGAGATGAATTCGTATTGACATAGTTTGAATCCGTTACATAATTGATCCTGTTCAAGATTGAAGAGGTTCAATTATGGGACTGAGAGAAAAACACAAGAAGCAAAGGCGCAGGGGAATACTAGCCGCCGCCAAGCAACTGTTCGTACATAACGGCTACGCCGCGACTAGCATGCAGGGTATCGCCGCGCGCTCCGACGTCAGCGTTGGTACCCTGTACAACTACTTCAGCTCCAAGCAACGGCTGATGCTGGCGGTTGTCCGTGAGGATGCGGAGTCCCTCTACGAGTCACCGATGCCCACCGGTAAAGATCCGTTCGATGCCGTTTACGAGTACCTCTGCAGGGTAGTCGACTTCACACTCGGTTACGGCCGAGACCTGGTTCGTGAGTTGGTGATAGCCAGTATCGCCGAGGCTCATTCCGAGATGGGTGTGGAGATGATGGAGATGGACTGGCGCTTCGTAGGCAAGCTTACGGAGTTGTTCCAGAATCAGCGCAGAAGTGGTAGTCTGTTACCCGGCGCCGATTCGTCGAGGCTGGCCTGGATATGTTACTCCTTGCTGATGACCGAGTTGATTTTGCTTACCTTCGACCCCCACCGAACCGAGAAACTCTTGAAAGATTCCCTGAGAGAGTCAGTCAAGACCGTTCTTAGAGGCAACCTGAAGGGAAACGGTTAGGGATGCGATGGCTTTTGTCTCCTATCCTGGTTTCGGTTGGTCTCGCTCTAGCCTCCGGCCCATCGCTGGAGCAAACGATCAGTTTCCTGGACAGCCTTTACCGTAGTGAGAGCAGCTACTCCGAGATGAAGATGCACATAACCACCCCCAACTGGGAACGAACCCTGGAGATGAAGGTCTGGACCGAGGGCATGGACAAGACTTTCATCCGCATAGTTTCGCCGCCCAGAGAGGCCGGAATGGCCACCCTCAGGATAGGTAACGAGATGTGGAACTATCTCCCCAACACCAACAGTATCATGAGGATACCTCCGTCAATGATGATGGGCTCCTGGATGGGGTCGGACTTCACTAACGACGATCTGGTTCGCGAGACCACCTTCTTCGATGATTACGATTACGCCTGGACCCGGATAGGGGACTCCAGGGAGGGAATGCTCTACATAGAGCTCACCCCGCATTCCGATGCTCCCGTGGTCTGGGGCAAGGTGATCTGTTGCGTCCGCGAGAAGGACCTCCTTCCGGTCTGGATGAGGTACTACGACGAGGACGGAGATCTGATGCGGGTAATGAACTACGGGGAGTACGCCGAGATGGGGGGTAGGACCATCCCCACCGTTATGGAGCTGGTTCCGCAGGACGAGGAGGGCTCGACCACCTTGACGTTTCTGGAAGCGGATTTCGACATAGGCGTTGATCCGAACATCTTCAGCATGCGCAATCTGAGATCCCAGAACTAGGGTAGGACATGCTGCTCAAGCTGTCCTTTAGGAACGTGCTTCGTCAGAGAAGACGGTCCCTGCTTACGATTCTCACCATGACCGGCGGCTTCTTTCTTTGCGCGCTTTCCATCGGATGGGCGGACGGAACCTACAATGACATCATAAGGCTCTTTACCGACACCAGAACCGGACAGATCCAGCTGCACCACAAAGGCTACAGGGAAGACCCCTCACTGTACGACAAAATCTCTAACTACGAACAACTCGGGAGTACTATCGATGACCTGGACCGGGTAAGAGCCTGGGCTCCCAGAATCTACTCCGGAGGTCTTCTATCGGTACGGGACCAGAGTGCAGCCGGAAAACTGGTGGGTATCGATCCTGCTCTGGAGGAAGAGGCCACCGCCCTATCCAAGCAGCTGGTGGAAGGAGAGACACTGAGCGGCGTACCGAGACGGGAAGCTGTCTTGGGAGAGGGCCTGGCCGAGAGACTGCAGGCAGGCATCGGAGATACCGTAGCGGTTCTATCGCAAGGGGCGGACGGCTCCATAGCCAACGAAGGGTACGTGGTAGTAGGCCTGATAGAGACCGGTGACATGATGTCGGACCGGGCAAACATGTACCTGCACATAAGCGATGCACAGGAGTTACTGGTATTACAGGGAAGCGCGCACGAGATAGCCGTCATGACGGAGACCATGCAGGGACTGGACGGTATCGCGGCCGGGATAGCAGAGGCCGTGGAACGAGGAGATGTAGAGGTGGTAACCTGGAAAGTGTTCGCACAGGACTTCTACAGGGCGATGAAGGCAGACATGGCCGGCATGTGGGTTATGCTTCTGGTAATAATGATCGTGGTAGCGGTGGGCGTACTTAATACCGTTCTAATGTCCGTTCTGGAGAGGCGCAGGGAGTACGGTGTCCTCAGGGCCCTGGGTACCCGTCCCTCCGGGATAGTCTCCATGGTGGTCATCGAGACCCTCATACTTTCCGTAGTCGCCGTAGCGGTAGGTGTACCCTTGGGTCTGCTGGGCATACACATCCTTTCGGAAACTGGCATAAGCCTATCTCAAGAGGTTACTTACGGAGGCATGTCCTTTCAGGAGATGCGTGCTGCCTTTACCCCCCGTAGCCTGTACCTGCCCACCCTGACCGTCTTGCTCACCGCCATGCTGGTCTGCCTGGTACCCGCACTTAAGGCGGCCCGGACCAGACCCGCAGAAGCGATGCGCACCTACTAGAGGAGGGACGGGATGTATCTGAGGTTCCTCAAGGTGGCCTGGCGGAACCTGCTTAGGAACAAGAGACGTACGCTTATAGCGGGTATCGCCATAGGCATAGGCCTGGCCTCGCTGATTTTCACCGACGCGGTGATCATCGGCATGAGCGACGGGCTGGTCAGGTCCGCCACCTCATCCTGGATGGGAGACCTGCAGATACATAACCAGAATTTCTCCAGGAGCATGTCGGCAGAGCTTACCATCGAGCGGCCGGATTCGGTTCTTTCCTCGCTGGCCTCAGACCCGAGGGTGAAGAACTACACCAGAAGGGTAGTAGCCCAAGGGATGCTGAGCTCGGCGGCCGACATGTCGATGGTTGCTCTGTACGGCATAGATCCATCCAGGGAGCGCTCGGTTTCCATGCTGGACGAAGCGATGGTCGAAGGCTCTTACGTGGGTGGGGAGTCTCATCTGGTAATAGGCGTCGATCTTGCCGATCAGCTGGACGTAGAGCTGGGAGACCGGGTGGTGGTGACCATCTCGATGGCCGGTACCGGCGACCTCTACCAGGAAATGCTCAGGGTAGGGGGGCTTTACAGATTCGGCTCGGCCGAGTTCGACAAGACCACGGCGTTCGTCTCTTTGGAAAAGGCCCAGTCCATGCTGGGCCTGTCGGGGGTGCACGAGATAGCGGTCGACTACCGGGGTGCCGAGCATTGGAGAAGCGCGCCGGAGGAAGAAATAGCCCATCTGGCGGAATCGGGCAACGTCGTGGAATCGTGGGTGGAGCTGCTGCCTCAGCTGCAGGTGATGTTCGAGATGAGCGATTTGTCCACCCTGATCGTGGGGGTTGTTCTATTCGGTATCGTGATCTTCGGCATAATCAACACCCTGTTCATGTCCATATACGAGCGGATGTTCGAGTTCGGGGTACTCAAGGCGATAGGGACCAGAGCGACGGACGTCGCCAAGCTGATGCTGATGGAGGCTGCCTGGTTGGGATTGCTGAGCATCGTGCTGGGCTCCGTTCTGGGCCTGGGTCTGAACCTTCTGTTCGCCGAGATCGGCATCGATTACACGGGCATCGAAACGGCGGGAGTGACCTTCCGCGAACCCATCTACACGATCAGTACCGCGAACCAGTTCATCAAGTACCCCATAATCGTGTTCTTCGTGACCTTGATAGTCGGCGTATATCCTGCGGTTCATGCCGCCAGGCTGAAACCGGCGGATGCGATGCGCAAGAGCCTCTGAGAGGCGGATGGGAATGCAAGCTGTAATCAAGACCGAGAACCTGCACAAGACTTACGATGACGACGGCGTCCCGGTCCATGCGGTCAGGGGAGTGGACCTGGAGATACACGGGGGGGAGTTCACCGCTCTGGTGGGACCTTCGGGTTCCGGCAAGACCACGCTCCTTAACATGATGGCGGGCCTGGATACTCCTTCAAAGGGCCAGGCTTTTCTGGAGGACAAATCCATCGGCAGGATGTCCGGAAGGGAGCTCTCCGATTTCAGGCGGGATAAGATCGGGTTCATATTTCAGGCCTACAACCTGATTCCTGTACTAACCACTGCGGAGAACGTTGAGTACGTGATGCTCCTTCAGGGGGTGTCCGCGGAGGAGCGTCGGAAAAGGGTGGAGGAAATGTTGGAGGATGTTGGCCTGGAAGACTACATCGATACCCTTCCCTCAAAGCTTTCCGGAGGCCAACAGCAGCGAGTGGCCATCGCCAGGGCCATGGCCGCGAAACCATCGTTGGTTATGGCCGACGAGCCCACCGCCAATCTGGACTCCGAGACGTCCGGGGAGCTGCTGGATATGATGCGCGAGCTGAACCGCAGCACTGGAATGACGTTCCTCTTCTCCACCCACGACGAGATAGTGATGGAGCGTGCGACCAGAGTGGTGATCCTCAGGGATGGCAGGATAGCGGAGGATGAGAGGAAGGCTTAGCGCACTAGCTCTTCTGCTCTGCTTCGCTCCGGCCCTTGCCGCGCCGGTAGGGTTGGCCGGACACTGGAAGAGCTACGCCCTATATACTCTCCTTCCAAACGATAGCCTGTGCGAGGCGGGCTCGTGGCAAGGTATTCTGCGCCTTGAATCCGGTATCAGGATTTCGAGAACCCTGCGGCTGGAGGGGGCGTACGTCCTCTTGCCTACCGTTCGCGACGGAAGACTCTGGGGTGACTCGGGGAGAACTGGGCTGCGGGTCTCCGACCCAGACCTCTACCTTCACCCGGAGCATGTCGACAGCGCCACGAGTTTCGCCGTTCTGTCCAACATCGACAGACTCAACGCCACACTGAGGCTCTCGTTTGCCGATGTCATCGCAGGTAGACAGGCCGTCTCATGGGGTACCGCCCACTTCGTGTCTCCGAGCGATTTCCTTGCACCCTACCCGTTCAACCAGCTGGAGAGCGAGAACAGACAGGGAGTCGATGCGCTGAGAGCAAGGGTACCGCTCGGGCTCTTCTCGGAACTGGATTTGGGAGTAGTCTCGGGGTACCACGCAGCTCCCGACAGCAGCGCGATCTACGCCCGACTGCACAACTACGTAGCCCGATCGGACATCGACCTGATAGTGGGCGTCCACAGGCGGGACATCGTATTGGGCTGCAACGCGTCGAGGGCGGCGGGAGGAGCCAGCGTCTGGTTCGACGGAACGTGCACCTTCCTCGGGGGGATGTCACGACGGGCGGGGGAGACCATGCTAAGGGCAAGCCTGGGAGCCGACTACAGGCTGGCTGCAGACCTCTACGGCCAGATCGAGTACCACTACTCGTCTCACAGAGCACGCGAGCTAGGGCAGGGGCCGAACGTCTACCTGAACGGAAGCCAATACTTGATCCACGGTCTGAGCTGGCAGGCTTCCCCTCTGCTGACCGTAACTCCCAGCGGGTTCGTCAATCTGGAGGAACCGTCCGCCTACGGTATGCTCTCCGTCGACTACAGCATTGCCCAGAACGTCTTCCTGGGGGTGGGCTCACAGCTCAGCTTCGGCTCCGATAGCGAAGACCTGGGCTCATACGCGGACGTCTACTACGTCACCACATCGTACTACTTCTAACTCCGCGACGTTCTCAAAGTTAAAGTACCTCGCTAACTCCTAATCTGCCTTTACTATATGAAACTCAAGGTTTCCATACGGAAGTGGGTTTGAAGAAAAGCCAAAAAAACTAAAAAGGCCAGGAACGTCCCTGAGGGATGGTTGACCGAGCGGCAAGGTGAGCCAAGGTTGTGACCTGAATCATCCACTTGATGAGGGAATTTTTAGGTAGGACATGATCACCCATTACATCGTTGGTTCTAATCACCGCGTGCTCAGATGTTCTATTCTTTTTCTGACCGCGTTGCTCGTCGGCTGCTCGAGCGACGGCAAAAGACCGAACGTACTCCTAGTTCTCATCGATACCCTCAGAGCGGACCATCTTCATTGTTATGGATACGATGGGAAGATAACCGATCATCTGGATAGCCTTGCTTCGGAGGGCGTAAGATGGAGCTGCTGCCAGGCACAGAGCTCCTGGACCCTTCCCTCCATGACCTCGATTTTTACTGGCGTCACAGAGAGGGCCCATTTGGCCGGTACCAGGGGGGAACATTTGTACGGAATAGGAAGAGAGCTGAGTACCCTACCCGATCTCTTCTCGGAGATGGATTACGCTACCTTCGGCATATTCAACGCTCCGGTCATGGACGTGGAGTACGGTTTTACCCGGGGTTGTCAAAGCTACGACGTGGAGGGATGCAGGGAGACGGTCGATGCCGAGGTGGTCGTAGATAGAATCTTCGAGTGGGTAGACGGCGATATAGAGCAACCCTTCTTCATCGTTGCCCATTTCTTCGATCCCCACTGGCCGTATACGGCACCTGATGGTCCGCAGGATCTGGCCAACGTATCGGCCTCTTCGATCCGAAGACGGAACGCGAACGGCCGGATCACGGTGCGCGAGATGCACGATATGATGAGCTGCTACGACATGGAGATTCGCTACTGTGATCGCGAGTTGGGCAGGCTGTTTGCGGGTTTAAGGCAGAGAGGGTTGGATGAGAACACCATAATCGTGGTGGTGGCCGATCACGGCGAAGAATTCCTTGATCACGGAATGATGTTCCATGGCCGGCAGTTCTTCCAAGAAACCATCCACGTTCCCCTCATCATGAGCGGTCCCGGGATTCCCGAGGATTCAGTGGTTGATGACGTAGTGGGCCAGTACGATATCCTTCCTACCCTAATGCACCTGACTGAGGGTTCTGTTCCTGATTACGTTCAGGGCGTCTCTCTTCTTCCTACTGACGGCGTCGGGCACGAAGGTGTTCCCTCCAGTGGTGTAAACACGGGCTTGAAGCAGAGAGCGGCGGTTCGTTTCGGTGATGCCAAAGTCCTGTGGGATGCTGATGCTGACTCAGCGTGGGGGTACGATCTGTCCCAGGGATTTGAGGACGAGGATAGCAGGCTAGCTCCCGACAGAACCCAGGTTGAGAATGTGCGGACGTACTGGGCCACGGTTCCCGTAGCCATACCGGATCCCGTGGAGGTTGGAGATCATAAAGCAAAGTGGTTCAAAGACATGGCCTACATCTAGCGTAACTCCGGGACGTTCCTAAAGAAGTTAAAGCACCTCGCTAACTCCTAATCTGCCTTTACTATATGAAACTCAAGACTTTCATACGGAAGTGGGTTTGAAGAAAAGCCAAAAGAGCTAAAAAAGCTAGAAACGTCCCTGGGATGCGTACTCGTCCAGCCATTGCTGGGTCTCCCAGACCACGTGCAGAACCGACTCCCTGGCCTCGTACCAATGGCCCTCCAGCGGAAGCATAACCAGCCTGGCGGTGCCGCCCAGCCCTTTCAGCGCTTCGTACATCCGTTCGCTCTGCATGGGAAAGGTACCGGAGTTGCGGTCTTCCTCCCCATGGATCAATAGAATGGGCTCCTCTATGGAGTCTGCGTTCATGAAGGGAGACATTTCCACATAGACGTCTGTCGCCTCCCACAGCGACCTGTCCTCGCTCTGGAAGCCAAATGGGGTGAGGGTCCGGTTGTACGCACCGGTCCTGGCAATACCTGCGCAGAACAGGTCGGAGTGCGCCAGCAGGTTGGCGGTCATGAACGCACCGTACGAATGCCCGCTGATAACTATCCTATCGGGGTCGGCTACGCCCATATCGACCACCTTGTCTACGGCCGCTCTGGCACTCATCACCAGCTGGGGCACGAAATCGTCGTTGGGCTTTCGGTCGCCTTCGCCGACTATGGGCATGGCCGGGTTTTCGAGAACGGCATAACCGCGGGTAAGCCAGATCAGCGGGGACCACCAGTCGAGGTAATCGAACTCGTAGGGCGACCCGCTCACCTGGCTGGCGGCGGCGGAGGACCTGTATTCCTGGGGATAGGCCCACATTATCAGAGGAAGAGGGCCTTCGCCGGGATCGTAACCGGGGGGAAGGTAGAGCATGGCGGATAGCTCGATGCCGTCTCCTCGAGCGTACGTGAGAAGCTCTTTGTGCATGCCTTGGAGTTGAGTGAATGGATTTTCGAAGAAGGTAACCTGGCTCTCCGTATCATTTTCCAGATTCCTGACGTAGTAGTTCGGGTATTGCTCGGGGGACTCCCGCCGCAACAGGAGCTCGGTATAACTGTCGTCGACGAGTCTGATCGGTTGCTCGTAGAATGGGGGCCGGGATCGGAAGAGCCGCTCTTTTTGCAGGGTGGCCAGATCGAGACGGTCCAGGAAGGGCCTATTCCCTTCGGGCGATGCACCTCTACCCTGAAGGTAGATCGATCCACCGTCCGCAGAGACTACCAGGACCAGATGACCGCGGTCGTTGCGCTTCCGCAGAGGATTGCCGGGATGGTTGTACCTGTCCTCCCACACGTAGTCCAGAACCAGCTCCGGTCGGCATCGATCCCGGCCGGGCCTTATCCGCCAGGTCCTGTACCTTCTATTTACCCACCACCATTCGGAGACCAATGCGAGTGAATCGTTCCCCCAGTCTATGCCCCCGAACCTGTACTCCAGGTCCATGAGCTGGCGGGGCTCGGAGTCGAACGGAGCCTGTAGAGAGAACACCCGGTCGCGCAGCTCGGCCTCCGAACCTGCATCGCCTTCGTCCAGCGCCTCCACCCAGCACAGGGTCGCATCGGTGTTGCTCCGCCAATCAACGCTTCTGGGTCCCTTGTAGGTACTGCCCCGGGCTATCGGTATCTCCTCTCTCAGGGGAAGGTCGGCCAGCTCGAGGACCACGTTGCCTTCCATGTCCCACACCTCGATGGTGGTGGGGAACCTCCAGGCGTTGACGGAGTAGGAGAAGGGCCTGTGGAGCCGCTCGACCAGGAGGTACTCGCCGTTGGGCGATGGGAGATAAGCCCAGATCATCCCCGGTCGGCCGATGCGCTCAACAGTCCCGTCCAGGCGCACGATGGACAATTGCGAGGTTAGGTAATACTCGAATAGGTCCTTGTCGTGTGGGTCCTCCAACAGGTCCTGTAAGGTTCTTACCGGCGCCTCCTCACCGAAGGTCTCCCGGATCACCGGTCCGGCGGGTACCGGATCTTCACCCGGAGGGCCGCTTCGTTCCTCCGGTACGGTGCAGCAAACGAGACCCGAGCCATCGGGAAGCCACAGGGGCATCTCGTAAGCCGCGAGGCTGACGTGTGGCCCCAGAATCCTTCTTGACTCCGCCTTCTCGGCATCTAGGACCCACAACTCGACTCCCTCGGAGGTCTCGTTCGTCATGGCCAGCTTCGCGCCGTCCGCAGACCAGCGAAAGCTCAGGCTTCGAAGGTTATCCGGCAGTCCGGATACGCTGTGAACCTCGAGACCGGGGTATTCCATAAGCTCAATGCCAATGTACCTGGTTCTTCTGGTGGGTGCGTAGGTCGCAGGGCTGAAGCGCAACCCGGCCAGCTTCAGCTCTTCCCGGGCCAGCTCGGCTATGGAGGGATGGCGTAATGGCGTTCTAAGGGCCCAGTATCTGCAGTCGGGCGAGATACTGATCCAGGGAGCGAGCTGAGCATCCACTATCTTTACCAGCCCTGAGTCGGGTTCCATGTAGGTTGTTTGGGCGGGGGCCGAGGATGTTGCCAAGGGCAAAGCCAGGATCACGAGTAAGACCATGGAAGATTCCTCCGGTTGCAGTTCGAGCAAGCGCATACGAAGGCGAATATAATCCACCTCTCGATATAGGACCGATGAGTTTGAGCGAAGAGGTGGCCAAAGTCCGCCTTAACTAGAGTAGAATCATATGATATTATCGTTGAAACGGAGGTTACGATGGCAAGAATTTCGTTGATCCTGCTACTGCTGGGTCTAATGGCGGCATTTGGGAGTTGCGGAGGAGCGGCTTCGGGACGCCCCGCAGAGGGATCGGAGCCGGAAAGCGAGCCGGAAGTAGTTGAAAACCATGATATTACCATGGATGGTTTCGAGCTATCACTTTATCCAAGGGGTGACAGTCTCAGGGTCACCATGGCCGCTCCTACCACTGGATGGGTGGCTATCGGATTCGACCCAACGGCAGCCATGAAGGATGCGGACCTTATGATAGGCTACTTTTCTGGCGGGGAGGTATTCCTGAGGGACGATTATGGAACCGGCCACACGTCTCACCGGGCCGATACCGAGCTGGGTGGAACCAGTGATTTGATCGACGTTACCGGATCTGAAGAGGATGGCAGAACCACCATCTCCTTCACCAAGCTGCTGTCATCGGGGGACGAATACGATACCGAACTGGTACCCGGGAGCCTCCACGAGGTGCTTTTGGCGTACGGGGAGGACGGTTCGGACGATTTCGACGAGTACCACGTTTGGGTGGTCAAGGTCGAGATCGAGCTTTAGCTCCCCCGAAGGGAAGATGGGAAGGATGGATATCATGAGCAGGCTATTGGTTTCGAGAGTGACGGTCCTTATCGCAGCGGCTGGTATTGTGCTAGCCGGCTGTGGCGATTCGACTGGGCCCTCCGAGAACGAGGAGGGCTGGAATCAGTATTCCGTAGACGACGTCACCTTCGAGTGGATGGTCGATGATTCCCTGGCCGAATTGAACTCAAGGATAACCGCTCCGACCTCGGGCTGGGTCGCGGTGGGCTTCGATCCCACATCCTTCATGAGCGAAGCCAACCTGATAATCGGCTACGTCTCTGCTGGCTCCACATCGATCAGGGATGATTTCGGAACCGGGCAGACCTCACACGACGCGGACACCACCCTGGGCGGCACCCATGATATCGTGTTGGTGAAGGGTTCGGAAGGCAGCGATCCAATCCAGACGCAGATAGAGTTTCGCATACCGATGGATTCGGGCGACGATTACGATAAAGCCCTGGTCGAGGGAACGACCTACGCGGTGATATTCGCCTACGGGTCTAACGGTGCAGACGACTTCAGCTCCGGGCATGTCTACGCAGAATCCGTCTCCCTGGAAATTTGACTCGGCCATGGGCAACGTAATGCGAATAATGCTGATTCTTTTGGTCTTTCCGGCCGTAGCTACGTGCTTCGAGAGGGGGATGCTTAACCTGAGAGTGCCCTACACGGAGGTGGAGACGGGGAGCCTGGAGCTGCGGGTTGACCACAGGTTCTACGGGGAGGCCTTCGGTGAGGATCCTTTCGAAGATTTCTTCGGCATGGATGTTGGTGCGAACGTGGGAGTTGATCTACGTTTATTTCCCTGGCGCCGGTTGGACGTTAGGTTGGGCCACGTAAGGTCCGGAAGCCGTTACTTGGGAGGGATCGGTTGGTCTCAGACCCTTCCGTTCCGGGGGATGGAGACCTACGCATATCTGGGATTCAAGTCGTTGGAAATCGACCCGGTTAAGGGACGTGAGGGTGATTTTGTGGGCCTGATTACCCTTACCTCGGGTCCGTTCTGGAATAGGCTGGTGCCCATTGTTGGTTACTGCTACGACGGATACTCCGACAGGGGCGGCCCCGGCATCGGTCTGGACGTTGAGCTTGTGGATAAGTTGAGCGTGACGGGGGAGTTCTTCCCGGTGTTGGATCGTGAGGAAGAAGGCACTCCGAGTGATATTCTCGCGGAGGATGCGTTCTCGTTCGGTATAAGAGCGACTACGTGGGGGCATCAGTTCATCGTCGCTCTTAGCAACAGCCAAGGCATCGGAATGGCGGATCAGCTCAGCGGAACGGCCCACGATGGGCTTTTCCTCGGCTTCTCGATTCGCAGGATGTTCTCATTCTGATCAGACCTCCGCAGAAGATTCGGGGATGGTGCTTTCGCATGAGAGCGGTATTGGATTGCCAAACCCAAACCGATATGTTCCTAGTGTCGGGGTCGTGAATTACAATCCGAAAATTCGAGGTGTTTTTATGAAGAAGCTCTACCTGTTGATATTTCTGTTTTGTCTTTTACCCTGCAGCGCATTAGGCCAAGGATGGCAAGGGCTCGAGATTGAGGGTTTTACGCTTAGATGGACCACTCAACCCGGGGACTCGCTTGCCGTGGAGCTCACCGGCCCCACCACCGGCTGGGTAGCCGTTGGTTTCGATCCCGAGTCCATGATGCTCGGTGCAAACATGATTATCGGGTACGTAACCACGGAAAGCACCGAGATCAGGGACGACTACGGCTATCAGACTTTCTCGCACGATGCCGACACGTCCTTGGGCGGAACTCATGATGTTCTTCTCGACGGAGGCTCGGAGAGCGGTGGGGAGACGGAGGTTCGTTTCACCATTCCCCTGGATTCTGGAGACCAGTACGACAAGCAGCTGGTCCCGGGAAACACCTACACGGTGCTGCTGGCTCGGGGGGCCGACGGCGAGGACAACTTCACAACCAAGCACGAGTTTGTAACCAGCACGGAAATAGAGATATGGGCGTTGTCCTTCGACGGCCTTACCTGGGCCGGCATTAAGTCGGCCGAATAGCCCTGTCAGAGCTGCTCAGCCCCGCGCAGTGAGTTGGATACCGCGTCGAACAAGCTGGCTACGCTGTAGGGTTTCTCCAGGAAGGGAACCGCGTTGGACTCCACGTAATCCCAGGCGTCCTTGGAGGGTGTGAAACCGCTGCCGAGGATTACCGGAGTCTCCGGCTTCTCTGAAGTCAGCTCCCGGGCCAGATCGATGCCCGAGCCGTCGGGGAGCATCACGTCTATGAACAACAGGTCTATCTCACCGCTCTCTTGTTCGTAGAGATTCAGGGCCTGTTTTTTCGTCAGAGCCTTGATCACCCGGTATCCTCTGGTCTGCAGTACCGCGGCCACGAAATCGAGAACGTCCTGGTTGTCCTCCACAAGCAGGATCTTTTCCCCGTGGCCCGTGGAGCCCTTCGCGGTGGCTTCGTCCTCCACTTCTGCTCCGGACGGTCGGACCGCGGCTTGGGGAAGGTAGGCCCTGAAAGTGGTTCCGTGTCCAACCTCGCTCTCGATATCTATCCAGCCGTCCAGCTGGGTTACGATCCCGTGCACAACCGATAATCCCAGTCCCGTTCCCTGACCGGATTCCTTTGTAGTGAACAGAGGATCGAAGATTCTGTCCTGTATCTCCCGGGGGATTCCCATCCCGTCATCGGAGACCGCCAGTATCACGTAGCCGTATTCCGCAGCGGATCTGTTCGCCGGCACCTTTATCCGATCCAGGGCCGGACGGGACGTAAAGATGGTGATCGTACCGCCTTCTTCGACTGCATCCCTGGCGTTGAGCACCAGATTCATCAGAACCTGCTGAAGCTGCTGACGGTCACCCAGAACGTAGAGCGACTCCTCGGGAAGCTCAAGGTTTACTGTCACCCGACGCCCCATGGTCCTCTTGAGCATGGTCGTGGTTTCCCGGACCACCTTGCCTATGTCTACGGGTTCCCTCTTTATCGGTCTATGCCTACTGAAGGCCAAAAGTTGCCCGGTTAGGGCAGCTCCGTTTGCAGTGGCCTTGAGAAGGGCGTCTATGCGTTCGTGAATCGAATCCGGATCTGTCTCCAGCCTGGCCATCTCGGCGTTTCCGCTTATTACGGTAAGAACATTGTTGAAGTCGTGCGCTATGCCGCCGGCCAGCTCGCCCAGGCTGGCCAGCCTCTGGTCCCGCCCGAACTCCATCTCCAGCTGTCGTCGGAAGTCCTCGGAGAGCTGCCTGATCCTTATCTCCGATTCCAGCTCCTGGGTCCTCTTTCTCACCAGCTCCTCCAGCTCTTCCTTGCTGCGGGAGAGCTCCTGGGTTTGGAGCCTGTAGATCTCCGCTTCCTTGTGCGCCCTGTCGACCTCGTTGGACATCTTGAGGCTCTGGAGCCTCTTCTGCGTGCGCTCTGAGCGTATCTCCAGCTCCAGCCTGTGCTGTTCCTTGTAGCTCGCCAGAGCCTCCTCGGCATTACCGACCTTCTCGTTGGCTTCGGAGAGGAGCTTATGAAGGCGGTGAAGCTGTGACAGAGACCTGTGCCCCGATGCTTGTTCCCTGATGCTCTGCAGAATCTTCAGGGCGCCCTTGGGATTGCCGCGTATCAGGCCGGTGGCTTTGCCCAACATGGCCTCTATCGTTCCGTGCAGATCCTCGAGTTGGGCGTAGGTATCTATGCTCTCCTGGTAGTAAGTAAGAGCCTTATCGACGGCCCCGGCCTTCATCTCCAGGTCGCCCAGCCTTACCAGGGTGTCCGCCGCTCCCTTTGCGTCGCCCATCTGCTCGAACATCTCTAAGGAATGCAGAAGGCTTTCCCGCGCGTCTTCGAACCGGCCAAGCATGCCCTCGGCGTGTCCCATCTCCGAGTAGGTGGAGGCTGTGGCCTGAAGCATGTCGTTCGCCTCGCATATCTCCAGTCCCTGTGAGAAGAAGTCCAGTGAGGTTCTGGGATCGTCCAAGGCCTTGTAAACGCTACCCAGGTTTATGAAAACGACTGCCTTCAGGTCGGCGGGACCGGTCATGCCGTCCGACTGCGACTTTGCTCTCAGAAAGTAATCGAGCGCGTTCTCATAATCGCCGAGATGCATGTAGACCTGTCCCAGGTTGCTGGTTATACCCGGGTCGGCACCTTCGCCCAGCTGCTCGTCAATCCTGAGAGAGGCCAGAAAATGAGATAAGGCATCGGCATGCTTTCCCCATCTCAGATAGACCGAGCCTATAACGTTGTGAGCGCTCCTCAAACCCTCCTGTTTTTCCTGCTTCTCGTAGATGTCAAGGGCGGATCTAGCCAACTTCTCGGAGGTCTCGAAGTGGCTCTGGTGGAGGTTTCCCATAGCCGCGGCCAGGTAGGCCATACCCACACCGTCTCGACAACCGTGCTCCTGGGCTAGCTCGAGGGCCTGCTCGCCCAGCTCGACGGCTCGGCCGGGATCGGAATACTTGGTTGTCCAGGCCAGCATGGCGATGAGCTCGACGCGGTTACAGGGCTCAGACTCCTGTTCTATCCGGGCTTTGAGTTGCTCGATGTCTTCGTTCATTATTAATTTCCGGCTAGTTGGTCAATCAACGCGAGTTTCTTATCCAATCTCTAGAAACGATAGATAAGAACCCCAATAGCGATAATCTAGTGCAAGGGAGTATCGCCTACAACATAATGACCGCCTGGGCGGCTCGATCTACTGTTTATATCCAGTTTATCATTCCCCCGTCCCCGAGGTGCTGCAAACGAGAGATCCCGGAATCTCTCGGAGAGTGTGGGCCTGGAATCCGGTTATCTGTGGATCCCCGACTGGCAGAGCCTGTCCGGGGCCCCGCTTTGGCTGGTCTACGCCCGTCCGTTCACCACGGGAGGGTTGAGCCTGGAGGAGTACCAGGAAGGGCCGTAGCCGGCGCTTGCGGTTCACGGTCATCGGAGCATATTGAGCCGGTAGCGTATGCGGATCGGATTGATCGCAAAACCGGAGGTTATTGCCATCATGATGAGTTGTGTCTTAGTGCTTCTGGCGGTGTTGGAGGGGTTCGATGTAGGCCCTACTCTGGGCGCACTTGTTCCGATACAGGAGGACGACGATCCCTGGCGGGTAAGCTTCCTTCTGGGGATCCGGGGCGTTTATCAATTACCCGTCTTCGACCTGGAAGGCGATTTCCAGCTGTCGCCGCTGCAGATCGATCCGGATTCCTCCCAGGGGTACGATTATTCCCTGGTTGCCCTTACCGCGGGCATCAGGAAGGATGCCATAGGCCTTAGCTTCTCCGGCGGTCCCGCCCTGTACCACGTAGAGGCCCGCAAGGATTTGGGAGAGGGCCTTGAGTCGTACTGGGAGGGTTCCTTTGGTGGCATGTACGTCCAGTTGGGCAAATGCTTCGGAGTAAACCCTCTGCTCTTCGATCTCTCCTGCAGATTCAACGTAATCAACTTCGAAGGAGTATGGACCGGGCTTTCCCTTTCCGCTCTCATCTGATGGCCACAGAGGATCGGGACTCATCAGGAACTCGGATATTTGCTGCCGACACCTCCGAGCGTTTGGAGGACGCAAGGCTCCTGTTCCTGGAGTACGAGAGCTACCTGGGGCTGGACCTCTCTTTTCAAGATTTCGACCGGGAGGTGAGGAACCTGCCGGGGGAGTACGGACCGCCCGGGGGAGCCATCCTCATTGCGTACCCAAAAGGTAGAGCAGCGGGTTGTGTGGCCCTCAAGAGCCTGGGTGAGGGCATTTGCGAGATGAAGAGGCTGTACGTAAGGCCCGAGTACAGGGGGATGGGCCTGGGCAGAGCGCTATCGGAGTCGATAATCCGAAGGGCCCGTAGGATGGGATACAGCAGGATGCGACTCGATACGTTATCTTCGTTGAGGGAGGCTATGGGTCTGTACGAGTCGATGGGTTTTCAGCGGGTGGAGCCGTACTACGACAATCCTCTGCCGGATGTAGTGTACTGGGAGCTGGATCTCGTAAAGCCCGAGAAAGATAGCGAGCATTGAAAAGGATCGGTCTGATCGGTGGACTGGGCCCCGAGGCCACTAAGCTGTACTACGACAGAATTATCCGCTACTGCAAGCCTAATTGCTTCGATGAGCTATCTAATCCTGAGATGGTAATATACAGTGCGGACATAAGCATTTTGTTCGACTTTCTCAGGGATTCCGACTCTTCCTCGGCGGTGGAGTGGTTCCTGGGCATGGTGCGTCGCCTGGAGAGGGCGGGTGCCGACTTCGCCGCCATCAGCGCAAACACGCCGCACGTGTATTTTGTCGAGATCGAAAAGCAATCCCCGCTTCCAATGATCAGCATAGTGCAGCAAACCTTGCGGAAAGCGGACCGGATGGGTGTAAGGAAGGTCGGTCTGATGGGTACGAGGTTCACCATGGGGGATTCTACGAAGAGGCCGCTTCCGACCTCGGTATCACCGTGATCGTGCCGAACGAGAAAGATCGGGATTACGTAGACAACGCCTTGATGACCGAGTTGCGCCACGGAGAGGTAGTCGATGGTACGCGGACGGGGTTGCTTGAAATCGTATCGAGGATGATCGAGAAAAGCGACATCGACGGCCTCATTCTGGGATGCACGGAGTTGCCTATGATCCTTCGGGGGCCGTACAAGGGCGTTCCGTTTCTGGATACGACCGATATCCATTGCAGAGCGATTGCCGCGTACGCTACGAAAGAGCATTCCTGAGACTTTTTTGCCAATATAGGACCGGGCGACTTCATATCTGGAACTCCAAGCAGAGAGGATGGAAGGAATGGGTTCTCTTGAAGAATTCTTGGGGGAAATAATGTGGCAGGAGAAGCTGCTTGGCCTGTTGAGGATCGTTTTCATCCTGGTACTGGCCTGGATTAGCAGGATGGGTCTGCGGAGGTTGCTTAATGGGTTGCAGCGCAGGCTGGAAAAGAGGCACCAGACGGATGGAGAGGCCCCTTCCGAGGCGACCAAGAGGGTAGAGACAATCATGAAGCTGATTCGTCAGGCGGTCTCCGTCGCTTTCTGGGGCATCGTCTCCCTGATACTGCTGGGGGAGATAGGCGTGGATATCGGCCCGATCCTGGCCAGCGCGGGCATCATCGGTCTGGCGGTAGGCTTCGGTGCCCAGAATCTGGTCAAGGACGTCATATCCGGGCTGTTCCTTCTACTGGAGAACCAGGTCCGGGTTGGTGACGTGGCGATCATCAACGGTACAGGCGGGTTGGTGGAACAGGTCAACTTCAGGACCATAGTGCTGCGCGACCTGGCCGGAGTGGTGCACGTGTTCCCCAACGGCAGCATAAACAGCCTCAGCAACATGACCCACGACTGGTCGGCATACATGTTCGAGATAGGGGTCGCCTACAAGGAGGACACCGACGAGGTGGTCAGGATCATGGAGGAGGTGGGGGCCGAAATGCGGGCCGACGACTACTACGGCAGGATGATACTGGAAGACCTGGAGATCTTCGGGGTGGACAAGTTCGCTAACTCCGCGGTGGTGATAAAGGCCCGAATGAAGACCAAGCCGGTAAAGCAATGGGAGGTGGGTCGTCAGTTCCTGCGCCGGATAAAGAAGGCCTTCGACGAGCGGGGCATAGAGATACCGTTCCCCCACCAGACGCTTTACTTCGGCGAGGCCAGCAAGCCATTCCAGATGAAGATGGTGGAAGGCGAAAAGGTTCCGGCTTCGACTGACTAGACGTTAAAGGAGCTATTCCTCGGGGGAGAAGCCGTCTCGGCAGAAGCCACAGACAGCTTCCTGCATGCAGGACTCGCAGGTGTACCGGCCGCACTTCGAGCACTGGACGAAGTTGCCCTTGACCTCTTCGAAAGCCTCGAGGAGGGTCTTGCGGTCTTTCTTGTCCTCCATGCGGTCCTCCCTCTCGTCCACCTTGCGCTCGGCCCGCTCTCCGAGGTAATGGCCGATGAGAGGAATCCGGTAGAAGGTCTCCCAGATGAGTTCCTGCATCTTCCAGAAGCATCCGGTCTTCACGGATTCGCTGATCACGTTTCCGGTGACCCGGTAACGCTTATCGGTGACGAACTCCTGGTCGCAGTACGGGCAGTAGAATATGTACTTCCGCCTGTCGCCGATGGTGTCTTCCTTGGCCTCGTCGGATAAGGTGTCGGAGTCCCGGTCCGTCCAGCTTCCCTGAAGGGCTATCTTCTCCAGCTCGGCATCCATGCCGTGCCCCCTCCCAGATTATCATCCCCGATCTCAATCGTCCAAAACCGCGATAGCTGCCTACGCGCTAAAGGATACAAACCTTTCCCCCCGCGGGCAAACCCGACTGCGGAACGTTTTCAAAAAACTCAAAAACCCCGAAAAAGCCCAGAAAGCTAGGAACGTCCCTCGGGTGAATCTTGCCTTTGGTCGTTGGATTGTGCATGTAATTTTGTAGTAAGTTTTTGTATGAATGGCTTATTAGTCGTCTACTTGATTTACCTCGCTTACTGAAATACTCTCATGAGAGGAAGTGTGAGATGCGCTTGACAGCTATGCTCGTGCTGGTCTGCGTCGTTGCGGCTGCGGCGGGCGAGCTGACGGTTACCGTACCCTTCGATCGGTCCGATGTAGAGCTCACCGAGGATGGGATCTACACCGTAGTAACCGTCGGCAATCTGCCCAACATCGTGAAGGAAGGCTCGCCCTACCTGCCGGTCATGCCGGTCAGGGTGGCCCTTCCCACCGGTTGCAAGGCTACCGGTGTCGAGGTGGTGGAGGCCCGTTACGAAGACATGCACGGTTGCTACGATATCCTTCCGGCCAACGAGCCCGTCCCTCTCTCGGTGGAGATGGATTACGTTCAGGCCCTCCCTAATCCGGAGATCTACGACCGGAGCACTTACTTCCCCAGATCCATGGCGGCTCTGCACAGCTCCAGCGTCTACTGGGGGATACCAATGGCCTACATGAACGTCTTCCCGGTACGGTGGAACCCGGCCAGCAGGACCCTGCAGGTTCTTTCCGATATGACCGTAAGGGTTACCTACGAGGAGGACCCTTCGGTGCGTCTGGTCAGCCGCAGGGCGGCGTCCAGCGAGGAAAAGGCGATGGAAATCGCCAGAAGGCTGGTCGTCAACCCGCAGGACGTAAGCCCTTCCGGCGCCACATTGGTGTCGGAGCGCGAGCTGGCCTACGGCCGGTACGTCATAATCACCGCAGACGAGTACGAGACCCAGGCCCAGGAGCTGGCCGACTGGAAGACGGCCAAGGGCATACCGGCAAACGTGTACACGACCACCTGGGTGGACGGCGAGTATTCCTGTGTCGACCTCCAGCAGGACATGCGCGCGTTCCTGACCGACTGCCGTGATGAGGGTGCCGACTACGTGCTCATATACGGCGACGACGACAAGGTCGAGTGTCGGGACGTCATGCTGGTGGGAAGCTCATCGTACACCGAGGAAGCTCCCGGAGACCTTTACTACGCGGACATCAACGACACCTCCCCGGGCGTGGACCTGTGGGACGCCAACTGCGATCAGGTCTACGGTGAGGTGCCCTATCCCTACGAGTATCCCCAGCCGGCCGGCTGGGACCAGGTCGACTACCATCCCGATCTCTGGGTGGGAAGAGCCAGCGTCAACTCGGTCTCCGAGGCCGAGCTGTTCGTGGACAAGGTTCTCATCTACGAGCAGGTCCAGTCCTACGATTACTTCGAGACCTCGCCCATAGAGCTGCGGATGGGCTACACCACGGGAATCCTGTGGAGCTCGCCATACATTCCCGGCAGCGCCGACGCGGAGTCAATCTCCACGTTCGTGCCCAACGCCCAGTGGGAAGAGGAAAAGCTCTACGAGTCCGGAGGAACCAACAACTCCGACCTCACCAGAGAGATGATCGATGCCGGGCCCCACCACGTGTTCCATGCCAGCCACGGCAGCCAGACCTACATGTACACCTCCTACGGAAGCAACTACACGGTGGACCACATAATGGCCCAGACCAACATCTCTTCGGGCAACCTGCCGGCCCTGTGGCAGTCCATAGCCTGCAACATCGGGCAGCTGGACGGCTACGAGTGCTGCGGCGACGCCTGGATCGCTTCCCCGGAGGGAGCCGGCTTCGGCTGCTTCAACAGCCGTTACGGATTCGGCAACTTCGCCGGAGCCTGCAAGGGCCCCAGCGAGAGGCTGTGTATAAGGTTCTACGAGGATCACTGGGAGAACGACCTCTACAACCTCGGTATCTGTCACGGCACCAGCATGGACTTCTTCGTGCCCCCCTGCAGCACGTACATGGACTGGTGCATGAAGGAGTACAACCTGTTCGGTGATCCCGAGCTGCCCATGTGGACCGAGGAGGCCGGCGATCTCCAGGTAACCCATCCCGCGTCCATAACCGGTAGCACCTGGGTCCACGTGACGGTGGACGATGGCCGCGCGCCGGTGGAGAATGCCAGGGTATGCCTGCAAAAGGGTAACTGGCAGACCGGAGAGGTCTACGAGATCGACTACACCGATGCGTCTGGCGAGATCGATATTTTCGTGGAGCCCGAGACGATCGGTACCTTGGATATCGCCGTTTGGGCCAGGAACTTCATCACCGACCAGGGGACGATCGATGTTACCGGCGTAGGTACGGAGGACTTCCAGTCACCGATACCACGTAGCGCGGTCTACTCGATCGCTCCCAACCCGGCCTACCAGGCGGCCGTGCTCAGGTTCGGCCTGGAATCGACTGGCGATGCCAGGGTGGAGGTCTTCGACCTGACCGGCCGCAAGGTCGCCACCATCCACCAGGGCGAGCTGCAGAGCGGAAACCACAGCCTGGCATGGGATCTGACCGACGCCAGCGGGGCCAGAGTGCCCGCAGGTGTTTATCACGTCAGGGTGTCCGCTCCCGCCTTCACCGATACCCGCTCGGTGATGGTCCTGAGGTAAGGTTCGGAAATACCGGGAGAGGGGGAGGGCGGCCGCCCTCCCCCTCGTCGTTTATGCAGAGATCAGTCGATGGCCCGTAGTGCCCGCTCCAACCGCCCGACGTACATGCGGTGGTAGCCCTTCTCCGGGTAGCAGTCCTCTATGTCCGGCTCCAGGAAGTTGTCCGGATCGAGGTCGTGGGTGTAGATCTTCTTGCAGACCATGATCAGCCTGGCCTGGCGGAAGGCGACGGTGTCGTCGGTGGGGGGGAAGGGCATCAGTCCGGTTCGGGCCGCCTTGTCCACGTCTCTTCCCGAATGGGTTCCGCAGAATTCCAACTTGTCCCTATGGCCCTCGTCGAAGAAGGAGAGGGTGAAGCGTTCCATGCGGTTCATGAATCCGTACGTGTACCGCTGGGGGCGCACGAAGGCCACGCATATCTTCCTGCTCCAGAGCTCACCCATGGCGCCCCAACTGGCGGTCATGGTGTTGTAACCGTCCGTCTCGCCGGCCGTAACCAGCATCCACTGGTCGGCAATGAGCTCGAAGACGTTGTCATCAAGCTTTCTGGGATCGATCTCCTGGAAGTCTCTTTCCATGGGGCTCCTTTCACCTATATCTCTATCTCCATGCTGGTACATAGCTCGTGCTGGGACTCGAAGTCGTCTGCTCCGTCCTCTCCGTAGGCCAAAAGCACGGTGTAGGTTAGCCCCTCCGACAGGGGCTTGTCGTAGATGTCTTCGGAGTCCAGGGGAATCACGAACTCTATCTGGGTCTCGTCGCCTTCCTCGTAGCCATCCTCGTGGGTTACATCGTCGAAGCCTCCGAGGCTGAGGTCGGACATGTGAGAGCTCTGGGACGTACCGAAGTCATCCCGCAGATGGTGACCATCGTCATCGACGTAACCTATTATGATATTGGCGTTTCTCATTCCGGACTCGGGGTCGAAGCCCACGGCTATCCAGCCGGTGGACGGGGCGGTCAGCCTTACTGCCAGATCGTCGCCGTCGACCTTCCATTCCAGGGCTATTCCGGAACTTTGGGCGCTGTGCCAGTCGCCCGGGCCGAACGGGTCGTCCTCGCCGCAGCCGCCCAGCAGAAGCATCAGCGCCACCAGCGACGGGAACCAGATTTCCCTAACCTTCATCGGGTCTCCTCCTCAGGTAATGGCGACAGAATTCCACAGGCCTAACCTAGACGGGTGGGGAGGAATCCTCAAGCTCGGGATTTCCATTCTACGGGATTCTTGACATTATTACTGCCGGGATTATCGTGAGTCTCACCCAGGCTTGGATGGCTGACAAGGAATTCGGGCGAAGAGGTGCTCATTATGAATGAAGAGGCCATTACCGGTTTGCCGTACGATAAGCAGTTGCTCGACAACCTCTTCGAGGGAGCGTACGTTCTCGATCGCGACCGAAAGGTCATGTACTGGAACGAGTCTGCCGAACGAATAACGGGACACAAATCCTCGGAGACGGTGGGAACGGTATGCTCGAACAACCTGCTCATGCATCTGGACAGCGAGGGAAACAGCCTTTGCGAGTCCAACTGCCCGGCGGAGGAAGCCATGAGCACGGGCCAGGTTGGACGATCCAAGATGTACCTTCGCCACCGGAACGGCCACCGGGTGCCCGTCGCGGTTATATCCGTTCCCCTGTTCAAGGATGACCGGGTATGCGGCGTGATCGAGTTCTTCAGGGAAGACCTCGCTCTGCACGCTTTGCGAGAGCGACTGCGGGACCTGCAGGAGGTCGCCCTGGTCGACACCCTTACCGGCGTTGGTAACCGCAGGTACGTCGAGGAGATTCTGAAGCAACGGGCGGCGGAGAAGGAAAGGTACGGAAGGAAGTACGGTGTGGTCTTCATGGACATCGACTCCTTCAGAAAGGTGAACGACAGTTTCGGTCACGACGCAGGTGACCGGGTTCTCCGGACGGTAGCCAGGTCCCTGATGGGAACGGTCAGGCCCTTCGATGCGGTTTCCAGGTGGGGCGGCGAAGAGTTTCTGATCGTACTTCAGAACATCGAGAAGGATCAGATCGGCAAGGTTACCGAAAGGATTAAGAAGATCGTGGAGGCTTCTTCCACCGTCTACGAGGACCAGCCGATCAAGGTTAAGATCTCGGCGGGAGCCACCGCCGCCAGGCCGGGTGAGGATCCCGACACGGTAGTGGAACGGGCCCACTCGCTGCTGTTCAGCGCCAAGCAAAAGGGCAAGGACAGGGTGGAGGTCAGCTGAGCCCCGACCAGCCCTTATCCCCCTCCAGGAGTGATCTATGGACCTGAGGAAAAAGCCTCTCCAGGGCATGCGACAGCTTTACCCCGAAGACATGCGGGTGGACCGGTACGTACTCGACGCCCTTCACAGCGCGGGTGAGGCTTACGGCTTCGAGGAGTTCGACGCGCCGGTGATCGAGCCGCTGGACCTGTTTCTGGCCAAATCGGGCAACGAGCTGGCGGTTGAACAGAGCTATCACTTCCAGGACAAGTCCGGGCGGGAGCTGATTCTGAGACCCGAGCTGACCCCATCCCTGGCTCGAATGGTGGCCTCGGCCGGCGAGCTGTTGTGGCCGGTCAAGTGGATGTCGTTCCCCCTGTGCTACCGGTACGAGCGCCCCCAGCGGGGCAGGGCCAGGGAGTTCAGGCAGTTCAACTGCGACATCCTGGGCTGTGATTCCCTGCAGGCCGAGCTGGAGATGTTTCTGCTGCTCAGGCGGTCGATGGAAGGCCTGGGCGTCGGTGATGATATCTACGAGATAGCCTACTCCAGCAGAAGGCTGGCTGCGGCCGCGCTGGTAGCCTCCGGCTTCTCCGAGGACGAGATGCTGGGGGCCTTCCATCTGGTGGATCGCAGGGAGAAGATGCCCGCCGAGGAATGGGAGGAGTACGTGGTCGAGGAGGTGGGCGACGATGATCGGTCCAGGGCGCTTCTAAGGTTTGCCAGATGTCGGGACGTCGAGGATCCCTGGCTGGAAGACGCGGTGGGTGATACCGAAGCCTACGAGGAGATCGTCGAGCTCAACCGGCTTTTGGAAGAGGTGGGGGTGGCGCCCGCGGTCTTCGACGCCTCGGTGGTCAGAGGCCTGGACTACTACACGGGGGTAGTGTTCGAGGTGGCCGACACGGGCGGAAGAAACAGAAGGGCCCTTTGTGGAGGGGGCAGGTACGACGATCTGGTGGGATTGTTCGGAGGCAAGAGGATCTCCGGGGTGGGCTTCGGCCTGGGAATGCTTACCCTTCGTCTGTTTCTGGAAAGCTACGATCTTATTCCGCAAGGGGTTAAAGAATCCTCTCCCACCACGCTCTTCATGACCGTGATGTCCGACCAGCAAAGAGGCTATGCTCTCCGTCTGGCCGAAAAGCTGCGATCGGCCGGCGTCAGCGTGGAGATGGACATGAGCGGGCGCAACCTGTCCCGGCAGTTCAAGCTGGCCGGCAAGCGCGGCGTTCCATTGACCGCGGTGGTAGGCCCGGACGAGGCGGCTTCCGGAACGGTGGGGCTTAAGGATATGGAGAGTAGCTCCCAGGAAGAGGTGAAGGCGGACGAGTTGCCCGACCGAGTCAAGGCTTTCTGTAAAGACTCGGATAGGGATACGTAGGGCCTGCAGGTTCGAAAACGAAAAGCCCGGGAGTCGTGCTAGATTGCTCAAGCCGATAACCGCAGTTGCAGCGGCCTTTCTGATCTTGATCGGCTCGATACTCGGCGAGGGATTCGTCGGGTCGGACGTTGTTTACCTGGTCGCCATGGCCCTTCTCTACGTCGCAGTTCGCCGCCTGTTCGCTACCCTGACCCTGGTGAGAAGGCTCCTGCTGATTCTGCTTCTACTGGGAGCGTTGTTCGCCGATTCGATGCTTCTGCGGCTGGTGCTGCGCCCCCCCAGCCAACAAGCATCCTCTAACGGTGAGGTCGGCTCGGTGCTGGCCGACTCGGGCACGGTTTACGAGATGGTGCGTGGTTACACCAGCAGATCGGTGCGGGAAGCCGGTCTCGACCGATCCTCCAACCCTTTGGTCCGCACTCTGGGAGGGATAGCCGAATCCTCCGGAGCGGTTGCGGGGACGTTTCTGGAGTCGGTTTCCAGGGCCAGCAGCCTGGGCATGGATCGGCGGGTGTACCATCCGGCGATAAGAGTAAGAACCACCGAAAGCCTTCCCGGGATACTGCTTACGATTCTGGCGGCCGCCATCTCCGTTCTTCTGGTGGCGAACATGAGGGGACTCGTTCTAACCGAACGCAGGCGGGGCACTCTGAGGATGTACCATACCCTGATCGTTCTGGTTTTCATCCACGTGGCCTACGTGGCTCTCGGGCTGGAGAGATACAACCAGATCGTCACCTTCGACCTGGCTGACTCCGTCCACCAGATGGCCATCAGCGTTCCCTACATTCTGGTCGTGCTGTGGGGAGTGGTGAACGGCTTCCGCAACAAATGGATCCATTACCTGAGTCGGGGCGGCAAGTACCTGGCTGCGGTCGGCTCTGTCGGGGGGGTGTTTCTGAGTCTGGGCGTTCAGCAGATGTACCAAGGTGGGCAGCTTACCGTCTGCTCGGCCTCCATGGGAGCCCTGGCAGGCTCGGTGGCGACCGTCATGCTGATCTATTCGGGCATGTCCCTGCTGGCCATTCTTTTGCATCTTCCGACCGCCAAGTTGCTCGACGCCAAACTGAAGGAGCTTAGGAGCCTGCAGAGTCTCTCGAAGGTGGTGTACTCAACTTTCGACGAAAAGCTCATCGCTTCCAGGGCCACCGAGCTGTGCCGCCAGCTTACGGGGGCCGAGCGTAGCTGGCTCTATCTGGCCAAAGACGGCTTCGAGAGGTGGGGGTCGGCCGGAGGTAGGTCGGCACCTGAATCGGAATGGGTAGGGAGGCTCGACGATTCTCTGAAGGGTGAAGACGGAGTGGTGCTGCTCAACAATCTTTCCCGAAGTGAGATAGGTCTACCTGCCACCGAAGGGGTGGACCAGATCGGCTCCCTGATGGCCGGTCGTCTGTCAACCGGCGGTGAGAGCATGGGCATTCTCATGGGAGCCTCCAGAAAGAAATTCAGCTTCATGGAGGAGCAGAGGGCGCTTTTCGCCAGCTTTTGCCGCCAGGTGACCGCCGCGCTGGAGAACGCCCGTCTGGTGGAGGCCAGCATAGAGAGGGAGAGGTACAGGGAGGAGCTCAACCTGGCCCGTAGAATCCAACAAAGCCTTCTGCCCAGCGAGCTGCCGGAGATTGAAGGTTTCGATATGTACGCGGCCAGCGTCTCCAGCAATCAGGTGGGGGGAGATTACTACGACGTGATTCCCCTCTCCGACGGCAGGTACGCGATAACGGTTGCGGACGTAGCCGGTAAAGGTGCCGGAGGCGCTCTGTTGATGTCCGCACTGCAGGCAACCCTGTCCACCCTCCTGGCCGAGGGTACTGAAATAGACGAGCTGGTTGCCAGGCTGAACCGGCATTTGGAGAGTCGAATGCCCGCGGACAAGTTCGTCACCTGCTTCTTGGCGTTTCTGGATCCGAAAAGCAGACGCATGAGTTACTGCAACGCCGGGCACAATCCCCCGATACTGGTTGAGCCCGGCGGCGAATACCTCGAGTTGAAGAATGGCGGCCTGGTAATAGGCGTGATGAGGGACGTGGCTTACCGTACCGGTGGGATCGTCCTGAGCCCGGGTTCGAAACTGGTCTTGTATACCGATGGGATAACCGAGACCGTCGAGGAAGATGGGGAGCAGGAATTTGGAAGGGACAGGCTGAGGGGGGTGGTGAGGAACCATATCGAGCTGGGCGCAACGGAGCTGGCAGAGCGCATATTCGAGCTTGTAGACTCCTTCAGGGGCGGTGATCCCCAGCGCGACGACATGACGCTTCTGGTGTTATCGGTCGATGCACGGTAGAGCCGGATGGGCCATGTTGCGTTACGCTCCATTTCCACTAATCATTATGGACGTTGGCCAACGGTTGGACATGTGCATCCGGAAAGGAAGATCGAACTTGAGGAAAAAGCTGCGCAGGCAAGTTCTCAAAGGTGGTCTGGAGAGCATCCTGGTTCGCAAGGATCTCACCAGCGAGGAGCTTCTTCAGATGATGTGCGATTACCTGCGACAGAACTCCGAAAGCTGCGACTGGGTCGGGTACTACCTGGTTTCCGAACAGAGCCCCGACCATCTGGTACTGGGACCCTACTCCGGAAAGCCTACGGAGCACATTCATATTCCGTTCGGAAAGGGAGTATGCGGTAGGGCCGCCCAGAGCTGCGATACCCTGGTCATCGATGATGTAACTACGGAAAGCAACTACCTCTCATGCAGCCCCGACGTGAGAGCGGAGATCGTGGTGCCGGTGGAGCACGAGGGGGCTCTGGTGGGCGAGTTGGACGTGGATTCCGAAACGCCCGGCGCGTTCGGCGACGGGGATACCGAGCTGCTGAAATGGGTGGCGGAGGCATCGTCCGAGCGGGTGGCCGACCTGGCGGCGTCTTCCTGAGAATATGAGTGACCTTCCAACGCCTTCGGGGGAGGGAAGGTCGAGGGTCCTCCCGCTGTCGCCTGCGGAGGGGCCGCTGACGCGCTCCTACGGTTATGCCCTGACCGTAGCCGGACTGGTTCTTCTGCTAGGTATGCTGGTGCAGGAGGCCGTCCTGGCGGTTGCCCTGATTCTATCCGTCTGCGCATTGGTAGTCGTCGCAGGGTCTCCCTTCCGCACGCTGTTGCTGGCTCTGTCGCTGCAGGTGGTGTTCTCCGCGACCGAGCTATACGAGGCTGGGTTCTGGGTGGGACCGTTCCTCTTGCGGGCGGACATGATGCTGATGGCCTGGGTTGTTTTTGCCTGGGCGGCCACCAGAGAGCCGGGGAAGAGATATGGCTCCATCGGTTACTTAGGCGGCCTGATCACGGCCCTTCTGTTGCTAACGGTCGGGGGTTTCTTCCATGGTATTGCGACGGACGGGGATCCGCGAACCGCAACCTGGTTCCTGTTCACCCTGGGCGGATACGTGGTATTCTTTCCGGCCGTCGAGGTTCTGGCGAGCGCAGAGAGAAGGAAAGCATTCCTGTACGTCCTCTTCCTGGCGGGAGCCGTCTCGGGCCTGGTCTTCCTCCTGAGGGGAGTTGCCGGCGAGGGGCTCGGTCTCTACTACCGCTCAACGGGATTGAGGATTGCACTGCGGCAACCCAACGCCATGGCGGTGATACTGATGTTGTTGGTATCCACGCTGTGGACCCGGAGAAGGACCACGTACTGGCTGATTGCCCTGGGGGGAGGGGCCCTGATGTTGGCCGGGATAGTTATCTCCCAGAGCAGAGCGTTGTGGCTGGGTATTGCCCTGGCCGGTCTAATGGCGCTGATTCTTGGTCTGGCCAGAAGGAAGGGAGGCTTGCCCAGAATTCGTCCCACACTCTCTCTGGTGCTAATCGTGCTGGTGGGCCTGGGCGTGCTTTCCCTGGCGGGGGTCCTTACCACGGAGCAGGTGGCATCCCGAGCGGGGGCCGAGACCGGATCCTACCTTCTGGATTCGGCGATTCTAGCCAGGTTTATCGCGTGGGGGGCGGTGCTGGAGAAGGCGGAGGGAACCGCCTTGGTGGTGGGGCACGGTCTGGGTGAGACCTACTCCTGCTACCGGCCGAGTGCGGGTGGGCAACGAACCCTGGGATGGGTAGATGGCTCGTTCTTTCAAGCATTGCTGAACCTGGGTCTTTTGGGGGTGGCCGCGCTGGGGTCGCTGTACGTTCTGGCGCTGTGGAAAGCCGCGAAGCTGTTCCTGGTTTGCCCCGGCCCGGAGGATGCATCCTTGTGTCTGGGCATCTTCTGCTCTCTGGTCGTCCTGTTTACGGCCTCCATAACCGGTCCTCCCATAATAGGTTACCGCTTCTCGGCCCTGTGGGCCTGCCTTTTGGCGATGCTGCACGTTGTGGATCGCAAGAGAATGCCTGAAGAGAGATAGAGGCACTGATGCCAAAGCCAGATGTGACCGTGCTGAGGAAAACCCTCGATCTACTGGAGGAGGGCGTGCTGGTGCTGAACGAGCGGCGGGAGATAGTCTTCATGAACTCGGCGGCCGAGCGGATTACCGGAGTGAATAGAGAGAACGCCGCGGGCAGCCGTTGCGATACCGTGCTGGGCTCGGAGAGGTGTACGGAGGACTGCCTTCTGGACGAGGCCAGAAGAACCGGAAACGTTGTAAGAACCCGCCACGCGGAGGCTGTCGACGCCATGGGCAACAGAAAGCTCCTCAGCATAGCGGCGGGATGGGTCGACGATGCGGGTAAGGATGGAGAGTACGCGGTGGAGGTTTTTCGCGACCTCGCCAGCATGGAAAGGCCTGCGACCAGGGCGAGGTCCCTGGGAGGCCTGATAAGTACAAACCGGGTCATGCTGGGGATCTTCGAGCTGCTTCCCCTGGTTGCCCGCAGTAACAGCACCGTACTCATCAGCGGGGAGAGCGGAACCGGCAAAGAGCTGGTGGCCAGAGCAATTTACCAACTAAGCAAGCGCAGCGAAGGACCGTTCGTCACCGTCAACTGTGCGGCGATTCCGGACACCCTTCTGGAGTCGGAGCTGTTCGGCTACGTGCGGGGGGCCTTCACCGGAGCGGACCGGGACAAGCCGGGGAGGTTCGCCATGGCCGACGGGGGGACTATCTTCCTCGACGAGATAGCCGAGGTATCGCCGGCAATCCAGGCCAAGCTGCTTCGGGTGCTTCAGGACGGCGTGTACCAGGCCCTGGGATCCACGGGGGAGCAGCAAACCGACACCCGCGTTCTGGCCGCTACCAACCGGGATATCGAGGCCATGATGGAGAAGGGCGAGTTCAGATCCGACCTGTACTACAGGATAAACGTGATAAACATACATCTGCCCCCGCTACGGGAGCGGATGGAAGACCTTCCCCTGTTGGTGGAGCATTTCGTATCCAAGTTCAACAGTAGGGAGAACAGAAGCGTGCAGGGGGTGACGGACGATGCCCTGGCCGCGCTTATGTCCTACGATTTCCCGGGAAACGTGAGGGAGCTGGAGAATCTTGTAGAGAGAGCCTTCGTACTATGCAAGCGCGACAGGATATCGACGGAGCACCTTCCCAGGAAGCTCACCACTGGTTTACCTACCGCTGGTGGCACCGGCGGTCTGAGAGAGCTGGAGGCGTCCTACATAATGAGCGTTCTAAGAAGGAACGACTGGAACAAGACGGCCGCCGCCAGAGAGTTGGGTATACATAAATCAACCCTCTACAGAAAGATAAAACGGCTGGGGCTCGACGTTCCCCGGAGGGGGAAGAAGCAGTGAGAGTCGCGGTCTCCGTCTGCTCGGGGCAAGTGGCCCCCGTACTCGACTTCGCTGAGGAGATGGTCATATACGAGCTACAGCCCGGAAACGGGTCCTACGACGAGCTGGAAAGGGTCGACCTGCGTGAGATGCCCTTCAAGTCGCTGCTGGTGCCTATGCTGATCGACAGAAAGGTGGAGGCCCTGGTTTGCGGTAGGGTATCACGCCCCCTGGCCTGGATGCTCCACAACGCGGGCATCCGTATCGTTTCCTCCGAGCCGGTGGACCCCTCCAGCGCGGTGGCGAACGCTTCTATGCCCCCCAGAAGGCCCGGAGGCCCGGGAAGGGGAAGGGGACATGGAAGAAGGGGCGGGGCAAGGTTCGGAAGGAATAGGGACCCATGGGATAGGGGAATCAGAGACCAGCCCGAAGAGAATGGTAACCGTAGCTGATTTACTTCCAATGGGTTGAATAAATACCTCTTGTAAGGCGTCAAATACACGCTACACGCTTTGTTCGGTTAAGCTCGACTGCTTTCGCCGCCTGTTCCCGTCCCCCGAACCTGCGTATAATGCAGTTCCTAATCAGGTTGGGGGTGATACCTTGCTCTTGCCTACGGTGGCCGTCGTGGGGCGTGTTAACGTCGGTAAATCGGCCTTCTTCAATCGTTTGGTTGGCCGAAGGAATGCCATTGTAGACAGCCAGCCCGGCGTTACCCGCGACAGAAACGTGGCAACGGCATCCTGGCGGGACCGTGACTTCTTCGTCATAGACACTGGAGGTCTGGCTCCAGGAAGCGAAGATCCCCTGCAGGAGGCCATAGAGAACCAGGTAAGGCTGGCGATAGACGAGTCGGACGTACTCATCCTGCTGGTGGACGTGACAGCCGGTGTTCACCCCTTCGACCTCAGTGCCGCCGAAGTGGCCCGCAAATCTGGTCTTCCCGTCCTGCTGGCAGTAAACAAGGTCGACAACGAGAAACGGGAAGGCCTGGTGGGAGACTTCTACGAGCTGGGCCTGGGAGATCCATGGCCGGTTAGCGCCACGCATGGCAGAGGTCTGGGAGATTTCCTGGACGCCCTGGTCGAGGTTCTTCCCCCCAGCGGCGAGGCGGAGTTCGAGCAGATGCTTCTGGCCGTGGTGGGAAGGCCCAACGTGGGTAAGAGCTCAATAGTGAACATGTTATGCAAGCACGAGAGGAGCCTGGTTCGGCCGGAGGCCGGAACCACCAGGGACTCCACGGACATGCTGATCCGGTGGGAAGGGCACAACATAAGGATTGTGGATACCGCTGGTCTACGCAGGAAATCCAGAAAGATGGCCGACGTGGAGTACTACAGCACGGTAAGGGCCTGGCGGTCGATGAGCGTTTCCGACGTGGTCCATGTCATGCTGGATGCCTCCGAGTATCCTACCCACCAGGACCTGCGAATCGCGGGCAAGGCTTGGGATATAGGCAAAGGTGTGGTTTTCGGGGTCAACAAGATCGATCTGGGCCTGGACCGTGAGCTGTGGAGGCGGGCGATCGAGCAGCGGTTCAGCCCCGCCAGATGGATCCCCGTGCTTTTCCATTCCGCGCTGACCGGGGAGGGAGTGGAGGATATCCTTTCCACCGCCTGGAGGGTGGCGGAGAGGAGGGCGGCCAAGCTGCCTACCCCGATGCTGAACCGGGTGCTGCAGGAAGCCGTGGAGAGGAACCAGCCGCCGTCTCCGGGGGGCAGGCAGGTCAAATTTTTCTACGCCACCCAGGTGGGAACCAGGCCCCCCAAGGTGCTTATATTCGCCAATCGTCCGGATGATGCCCCCGAGAGCTACAGACGCTACCTCAGGAACTGCCTGACGGAAGCCCTGGACCTTTCTGGAGTTCCATTGAAGATATTGTACCGCAAGAGGAAGCATTGATGAGCACTGCCGCGGCCCTGCTGATTGCCTTCGTTCTGGGTTCTATCCCTTTCTCCTGGATACTAGGCCGGTGGGCGGGCAGCGATCTGCGGAAGGTCGGCTCGGGCAACGTGGGAGCGACCAACCTACTGCGGGAATGCGGGATACCGTTGGGCCTTGCCGGACTTTTTCTGGACATCTCCAAGGGTGCCGGCGCCGTCCTTCTGGCGGGCTTATTGGGTTCTACGGTGCTGGTGGAGTCGATCAGCGCGGTCCTGTCGGTGGCGGGGCACGTATTCACTCCCTGGCTGGGCTTCCGGGGGGGCAAGGGAGTAGCTACCGCCCTGGGCTCGCTGGTGGTTCTGACCCCGGTTCCGGTACTGACCGCTCTGGGGGTTTTCGCGGTGACTCTGGCCGTCTTTCGAATAGTGTCGCTGTCCTCGGTACTTGCCGCCCTGGCCCTGGTTCCCTCAGTATTCCTACTGCAGACGGGGCCGGGGATGGTGCCGGTCAGGGTAGTATGTTGCGTGGTGGCTGCGGTGGTGGTGGCAAGGCACAGGAGCAATATAGTCCGCCTGCTGAAACGGGAGGAACACAAGCTGGAATCCGGGGCTGATAGCTGATGCTGCGAAGGTTGTCCAGGCTGCTGCTTTTGATGCAGAGCCTGGTAAGCAAGGAGCTGAAGGTGCGTTACAAGAGGTCCGTTCTGGGCTTCTTTTGGTTCCTGCTCAAGCCGTTGTTCAGCATGGTGGTGTACACCATAGTTTTCACCCAGATAATTAGGTTCGGGGGAGAGATAAGGCACTTCTCGCTCTTTCTGCTTACCGGCCTCCTGCCCTGGAACTTCTTCTCGGGGTCCCTTTCGGCATCCACCAAGAGCCTTCTGGACAATCACCGGCTGATACGCAGCGTGTACTTCCCCCGGGTATCCCTTCCCATGGCCAACGTGGCGGCGAACGCGGTCAATCTACTCCTCTCCCTGATCGTGTTGGAGACGGCCCTTATAGCCTTCGGCCATACCCCCGGGTTCTCCCTCCTGGTCCTGCCCGTGGCCATGCTGATGTTCATCCTTATGACTTCTGGGATATGCATGATGCTGTCGGTCTGGAACATCTACTACCGGGACGTGTCGCAGCTGATGGACGTGCTTCTGCTGGCCTGGTTCTACGCATCCCCGGTCATATATCCGCTGGGCCGGGGAATAGTGCCTGAGGGCTTGGAGTCCGTGCTCAGGCTGAATCCTCTCTCGGGGCTAATGGAGATATTCCACAGCATTCTGCACCAGGGAGCTTGGCCCGAGCCATGGTGCTGGGCCTCCCTGATCGTATGGAGCGTGGTTCTGTTCTTCCTGGGCATAGCGGTGTTCAGAAGGGCCGAGCCAGCCGTGGTCAAGGAGTTATGAACGTGCCGGCCAGGGGAACGGTGAGCTTCGAGGGCGTGAGCCTCGATTACAGGCTCTACCACGACCGTACGGTCAGCCTGATGGAGACCTTTCTCAACCTGTTCAACCGTAGAACCAGGGTGGAGCTGTTCAGGGCGCTGGACGACGTGACGTTCAGGGTGCAGCCCGGGCAGTCGGTGGGCATCGTGGGGCCCAACGGGGCCGGAAAGTCTACTACCCTCAAGTTGCTGGCGGGCATTTACCGTCCCACCTCGGGAGTGGTGGAGTCGGTGGGAAGGAAGGCTTCGCTTCTCGATCTGGGGGTGGGTTTCCATCCCGAGCTTACCGGGGCGGAGAACGTGTTTCTCAACGGGGCTCTCCTGGGTCTGGACCGGCAGCGGATGAGGGAGCTGCTTCCATCCATAGCCGAGTTCTCCGAGCTGGAGAGGTTCATGGATATTCCCGTGAAATACTTCTCGTCGGGGATGTTCATGAGGCTGGGGTTCAGCCTGGCTACATCGGTGGACCCGGACGTCCTTCTCATCGATGAGGTTCTGGCGGTGGGTGACGCGTCCTTCCAACAGAAGTGCTACGACCGGATAATGGGCTTCCAGGGTACCGGCAGGACCATAATCTTCGTCTCCCACGACATGGAAGCCGTCTCCAGGCTGTGCGAGAGGGTGATCTGGCTTAATGACGGTAGGGTGGTAATGGATGGAGGTCCGGACGAGGTTATCGGCTCCTACGTTTCGCAGACCAGCCGCCCGGCTTCCACCGGAACCGTCGACAGGAGCGAATGGGGTACCAGGGAAGTACGTTTCGAGTCCGTGGAGGTACGGAACGAGAGCGGCGTCCCCAGCAGAAGGTTCCGACCGGGGCAGCCCATAGTGGTGGACGCGGACATCGTAAGCAGTCTTCGGGGAACTACGGACGGGATCGTCTTCGGTTTCTCGCTACATCGGCCGGATGGTCAAACTGTGCTGGGCACGAACAACCTGGAGCTCAACCGGCCGCTTCTGAAGGTGGATGACAGGCTTAAGGCTACTCTGAGCATAGACCTGCAGATCGCCGAGCCCGGGGAGTACCTAATGGGCCTGGCTCTGACCGATCCGGCCAGGAATCGGGACTACCATTGGCTGGATTACCGCTTCCGGATTACCCTGCTGGGAGAGAGGAAGGAAAGACCGGTGGTCCTGCGACAGGCCAAATGGGAATGTCGCGAATGATGGCCCCCGGATTCGGGTTGGGCGCACCGGACGTGTGGTTGTATGCTTGGGGTCGAGGAGGGGCCGTAGAACACCCAAAGGCCGGGAGAGTGTAGAATGAGGGACCGCCGTATTCTGGTTACGATCGATGACGTGGGTCGGGCCAAACCGATCAACGACGCGGTGGAGCAGTGCATCAAGGCGGGAACGGTGGACTGCCTCAGCGTAATGGCCAGCGGGAGCGAGTCCGAACATGCATTCCGAATAATCGCCGCTTCCGACAAGACCGTATCCGCCCATCTCAACTGCATCGAGTCCCCTTTCCTCAGTGAGGCGACCTTCCCCGATTCCCTGGCCGCTTGGCTTCTGGTGGGAGGAAAGTATACCGAAGACGCCAAGAAGGAATGGAGCTTGCAGATAGAGAGGCTCCTCTCCAACGGTGTAATGGTCACCCGCCTGGACAGTCACAGGCATCTCCATCACATGCCCGCGCTGCAGGAGGTAATCCTGGAATTGGCCACCCAGTACGGCATTAGGAACATCAGGGCCGCCCACATACCCGACAGACTGCGCAGACCGACCGGCTTCGTGCTGAACAGATACGCCAAATCGTTCTCGGCCAAAGCTTCCGAGCTGGGAATGAGGACCACCAGCTGCATACTCGGTTTCGGTCGCAGCGGAAGCGTCGACCGCGATTACCTGAGGGGCTTCGAGGGCAAGTTGCCCCCGGGCGAAGTGGAGCTGGTAATGCATCCCTCCACCGAGCCGGTATGGAGCGACTCGCAGCCCAGGGAACTCGAGCTGATGATGTCCGAATGGTTCGGGAATTGGATAGAGAAGCAGTCGGGCTGATACCTCTCGCTTACCGATCCGCGCTTGTCACTTATCCATGGGCCGGAGGCGATCCTTGAGCGGGATAGGCCTGTTGGTAAAGACCCATGCCTTCGGTGACTCCCTTCTGGCCACCCCGGCGGCCACGGAGCTGGTTCGGCGGGGCGGACGGTGGTGGGCCCTGTGCGGTCCCTCCGCCGCGGCGGTATGGGAGCGTTTGCCGGGCCTGGAGAGGGTACTGGTGGCTCCCTTTCCATTCCGGGGCCCAGCAGGGCTTCTGAGGCTTGGGTTGTGGTCGCTGGGCAAGCGGAAGGATCTGCGGGCGGTGGAGAGGTCTGTCGTGTTTGCAGAATCCGGTTTTACCAGGAGATGGGTCAGATTCCTGACCGGATCGGTCATGCGCAGTGGAGGCAGCGAGCCTCTGGGGGAGTGGGAGCGATGCGTGGGATTCGATCCTTGGGCGTTCGCCGGTAGGACGTACGCCGATATAGCCGGGGTCGATCCTTCCCAATACCGCCCTATCTTCCCTCTGAGGGCCGAGGAGGAATCCTTCGCCGCCAAACGTCTGCCATCCGGGCGCCCCTGGGTGGCGGTGGCTCCGGGAGGAGCCTGCAACCCGCGGGATACCGTGCCCCAGAAACGCTGGCCGCCGGAAAGATTCGCGGCGTTGGTGGACCGTCTCTTCGAGACCGGCTTCAGCGTGGTCCTGCTGGGAGGTAGGGGAGATGTGGGGATATCGGCTTCGGTGTCCAATAGGAGCAGCTGCGATCCGTTGGATCTGACCGGTACCACCGATTGGGGTCGAACGGCCGCGGTGATATCCAGGTGCCGGGGCTTTCTGGGCGTAGACACCGGTACGGCCCATCTGGCCGTGGCGGTGGGGGTAAGACCGGTGTTGCTCTTCGGTCCCACCAACCCCGACAGCCTCTACGATCCACGGGCCATCGTCGCGGTCGGTACCGATGCGGAATGCGCGCCCTGCTACTCCAACTCCGTGTTCCCCGGATGCTCCCGCCGGAGAGGCGATTGCATGGAAAGGATATCCGTGGACCAGGTCTGGTCAGCGCTTAAGGAAGAGCTGGATGAGAATAGCGGTTCTTAACCCGCCGTTTTTGCCCCACTACAGCCGGGGACAAAGAAGCCCGGCCGTGACCCGCAGCGGAACTCTGTACTATCCCATTTGGATATCGTACGCGGTCGGAGCCCTGGAGCAGGCCGGTCACGACGTTCTGTTCCTGGACGCCCCTGCGGCCGGGCTGTCCGAGCCGGAGGTTATCGAGAGGGTGGAAGGCTTCTCTCCGGAGATGGCGGTTCTGGAGACCTCTACTCCATCCATAGAATCGGATGTAGAGCTGGCCGACCGGCTGTCGGAAGTGGTGGAGAACGTCCTGCTGGTGGGAACCCATCCCTCGGCGCTCCCGGAGCGTACAGTGGGGTTGGGAAACGACTTCACCGGAGTGGTGGTGGGGGAGTACGAGAAGCCTTTGCTTTTGGCGGCCGAATCGATCGAAAGGGAAGCTGACCTGACGGAGGTCCCCGGTCTCTGCCTGAGGGAAGGTTTGGAGACTGTTTCCACCGGAGAGGCCCCCCTCCTGGAGGACCTGGACTCCCTGCCCTTCGTAAGCAAGGTCTACAAGAGGCATCTACGGATTAACGACTACAGCAATCCCAACGCCCTGTATCCTCAGGTGATGATAATGGGCGGCAGGGGATGTCCGCACGGCTGCACTTTCTGCGTGTTTCCCCAGACCCTGCATGGAAAAAAGCTCCGTCAGCGCTCGGTGAGGAACGTTGTGGAGGAGATGCTGTGGGTGGAAGAGAACCTTCCCCGGGTCAGGGCGGTGTTCTTCGAGGACGATACCATCTCGGTCGACCGAGAGCGGCTGAGGAGCCTGGCCCGGGAGGTCATCTCTTCGGGAGTGAACTTGTCATGGACCGCCAACATGCGGGCCGACGTGGACCTCGAGACTCTGACGCTGTGCCGGAAGGCCGGCCTGAGAACGGTGTGCGTCGGTTACGAGAGCGGTGAAGACCAGCTTTTGAATGCCATGCGCAAGGGAATAGATATCGCCACCATGCTCCGGTTCGCCGAGGACGCCAGGAAGGCGGGGGTATTGGTGCACGGCTGCTTCCTGGTTGGTCTGCCGGGAGAGACCAAGGAGACCATGCAGCGAACCCTGGATTTCGCTCTGCGCCTGGATCCGGACACTGCCCAGTTCTACCCTCTGATGGTCTACCCGGGGACCCAGGCTTACAGGGAGGCCCTGGGAACCGGCCGGATAACCGCCGACTCCTGGCGGGAATGGCTAGGAGAGGACGGGACCCACAACTGCGTTGTCAGAACGGAGTCTCTCTCCGGTCGAGAGCTGGTCGAGTTCTGCAACTACGCCCGGAGGAGGTTCTACCTCCGCCCTTCATACCTGGCGTCCAAGCTGTGGCGGGTGATCAGCGACCGTGACGAGCGCCACACCATTCTCAAGGCCCTGGGAACGTTCTGGAAGCACTTGCTTACGGACAGGGGCTGACGATGTCGGAGCAAGTAGCGGCCGTGGTGGTGCCTTCGTTGCCCGACGATCCCAACCTTCGGGACTGCGTGGAGGCGCTGAATGCCCAAACGATCAGAGGAAAGCTGCGGATAGTGGTTTCCATAGACGGACGTGGGGAGCCCCCGGAGGGCGTGAGGCGGTTGGTCGACCTGGTACTCACGGGGCCCGGTTCTGGGCCGGCCGCGGCCAGAAACAGGGGATGGAGGGCATCCGAGCTGCCCTACGTCATGTTCACCGACGCCGACTGCGTTCCGGAGCCTTCGTGGGCTGAAGAGATGCTTAGGGCCATGCGGACCGGAGTGGGAGGAGTCAAGGGAAGTTACAGCCGCGGAGGCCGGAGAACGATCCAGCGGCTGGCCCAGGTGGAGTTCGAGGAGCGGTATAGGCTGCTTTCCCGGAGCGAAGATGTAGATCTGGTCGACACCTACTCGGCATGCTTCACCCGGGAGGCCCTGGAATCGGTGGGAGGGTTCGACGAGTCCTTTCCCCTTCCGGATCACGAGGACGTGGATCTCTCCTACCGACTGAAGACTGCGGGATACAGGCTGGTCTTCCATCGGCCGGCGCGGGTGGCGCATCGCCACCAGCCTACCTGGATCGCATATCTCAGGATGAAACTGTCTCGGGGGAAGTGGAGGATGAAAGTGGTGCGGAGTTTCCCGGGAAAGGCGGCCTCGGATTCGTACACTCCGGCGATGCTCAAGGTGCAGCTGGTGTTGATATCTCTGCTGCTGCCGGTACTGGTCTCCTCGGCGATGATGCCCTATCTATCACTGATGTGGCTGGCGGCATTCGTGATAACCACTCTGCCTCTGGTGCGGGTGACGCTGGCAGTCGATACGGCCGTGGCGCCGATGGTCCCGGCGTTCGCACTCTGTCGGGGGGCGGCCCTGTTGGCCGGGATGACGATGGGACTCGTTCGTTTCTGGAGGAAATCTTGCTAGCTCCGGCAAGAAGAGCCGACAGGGTACTGGCGGTTCTCCTGGTCTTTGCCGACGTGATAGCCGCCCCGGTGGCCCTTTTAGTAACGTTCTGGCTGAGGAACACCATTCTGAGGGACCTGCTTCATTACTTCCACCACGATCTATCGGTGTACCTGCCGACGCTTCCGGTGATAGTGATTTTGTGGCTGGTATGCTTCGGCGTAAACGGTCTGTATCGACCTCGTCGGTACGGGGGAAGCGTCAGGAGAATGCAGCGGATAATCAAGGCCCTACTGATCCTGGGCGTCTCCCTGATGGCTGCGAGCTACCTGGTCAAGAAGGACTACTCCCGGCTGATGATGCTGATGTTCATAATCATCTCCCTGCCCTTGACCGTCATGGCCAGGGCGGGGGCGAAGAAGCTGGCCCAGCTCATAGCGCCCATTCGCATAGCTCCCAGGATTCTGGTGGTGGGGACGGGTGATGTGGCCCGCCGGGTGATAAGGAAGATCAGACAGCTACCGGAACCGGCCCCGGAGATAGCCGGAGTGCTTACCCTGCGGCCGGACGATGAGTTGGAGGAGTTCGAGGGCGCCCCGGTCATCGGAACCCTGGCCGACGTTCACCGGCTGGTGGAGAGCCACGACGCCGACGAGGTCTTCTTCGCCTCACCGGAGCTGGAGAGGTCGAAGATGCTGGGGATCATATCCACCGTGAGGAAGAAGGACGTACACTTCAGATTGGTGAGCGACCTCTTCGAGATCGCCACCGGCAAGACCGATCTGGACGATCTCTCCAGGATTCCGATAATCGAGATCGGATACGGAAGACCCTCGCTCTTTCAACGGTTCCTCAAGAGAACGATGGACCTGCTCTGCTCGGCCTTTCTGATACTGCTTCTACTGCCCCTGCTGGTGGTGATCTACCTCATCCTGCTGCTGACGACCAAGGGCAGCCCCATATTCAAGCAGAAGAGAGTCGGCCTTAAAGGCAAAGAGTTCACGCTCTATAAGTTCCGCACCATGAAACCGGAGGCGGACGAGTACGAGGTGGCGCCTTTGGAGAAGGGCGACCCCCGGGTCACGTTCATCGGCAGGATCCTGCGCAAGACCAGCCTGGACGAGTTGCCCCAGCTGTTCAACGTCTTGAGCGGCAGCATGAGCCTGGTGGGGCCCAGGCCGGAGATGACGTTCATAGTGAAGAGTTACGCGCGATGGCAGATGCACCGCCTGGACGCCAAGCCCGGCATGACCGGCCTGTGGCAGGTGATGGGCAGGAAGGACCTGCCGCTGCACGAGAATATCGAGTACGACTTTTACTACATCCGAAACCAGTCGCTGATGCTGGACTTCGTCATACTGATTAGAACCGTTCTGACCATATTCAAAGGCAGGGGTGCCTATTAACTACGGGGCGTTCATAAAGCAATTAAAGTTATCTACTTGAGATATTGCGGGACGTTTACAAAGAAACTAAAGAAAACTTGATCCTCAGCTTCGATAGACTCTCGCTGAGACTGCGTCATGCCAGCGAAAAAGGCCTCAAGCGTCTCGGTGCGACGCCCCAGACCCATCCATACCACACGCCCGCTGTCGTAGTCCAACACCACCGTCATGTGGTTGTGGCGCCGAAGGTTCGATATCTCATCCACCGCAAGCAGACGAAGATTGGAATAGTCCGTCTTACCGTACTCCTATTCAAGGAAGGCCTTATCGATCTCCTTCACCGTCTTCCAGTCCAAACCCAGGTGACGGGATACGTCTGATACAGTCATCATCCTGCATCACTCATGGATGTATATCGCATACCGCCGGGTTACCCGCCTCCGGGGAACTACCACTCCAGGATCCTCCACCACTACACATCCACGATCCCGGCAGTATGCCTAGCAGTAGGTGAGCTCTATCGCGGACCGACAACCGCCCAGATCCAAATCCCTGACCCTCCTACCGTGGTGCGAACTCGTCCTCGTCACATTACCACCACAGCGACTGCAAACAATTCTGTAACGCCGATCCGGGCGCATCGCTGTGACCACGGATGAAGCCTCCAACTTCTGACCCGTAACCACCACTCGACTCCAGGGAAAGTACTTCGCTATACTCAACAACGACATCGGTGCTCCTCTCTGTGATCTAACTCACGGCTTTTGAATTAGATACAGATTGGATGTACCGATGTCACTTATCTACCAGCTACTACATCAACTCACTTTTCCGGAGAAGAACCAATTTCTTTATGAACGTCCCGCTTCTCTTCGTTTCTCTTTTCAACGGGGCTCTCAAGGGTTATTCATGGGAGGTTGGTGTGGAGCCTGAGGTCGGTATCGGAAGAGGGGCGTACCGGTCATGATTCGTGTTCTGGGCACCGATGAAGACGAGACCAGACGACTGGTGGACATGCTGCAGGGCGCCGGAGGGGAGAAGGCGCAGGCCGGGCTGCCGTCGGGCGGGGAAGAGATGCCATCGATAATAGTCGCCGACGGCATCGAAAGCGTGGAGAGCGCCACCCGGACCATGGCCCTTTGGCAAACCCCGTTTCTTCCTCTGATAGGAGTTGTCGGTTCCCGAGAGGAGGGGCAACTCGCCTGGCAGGCCGGGGTATCGGAAGTGGTCTTCAGGCCCACCTCGCGCAAGGAGATGCGTTTCAGAGCCGAGAGCCTGCTGGCCAACAGCGTTTACCGTCTGGGCGACGCCGTGACCGCCAGACATTTGATCAGAAGCATGCTGGCCTGGTCCAAGCGTTACGACACCCCTCTGAGCTTCATACTGATGGCTCCGGCCGGCGAGGATACGGAGATTCCCCATAGAACGGTGCTCGATCTGCTTATAAACATGCGGTTGTCCGATCACCTGTGCAGGGTCTCTTACGGGGCGCTGCTCATAATACTCCCAGAGACCTCGGCGGAGAACGCGAAGACGGCCGCCAAGCGCCTTATCGAGGGTCTGGAGGACGACATCGAGTCCAACCTTACCGTCACCGTAACCGGAGGAAGGGTCGGTCACTTGAGCCCCGAAGAGATAATGCAGCGCCTTTGAGGAGGATCACCGAATGCTTGCTTGTCCACCTCGTCTCTCCCGGTATCCGATCCCGTCGGAAGCGGAATGACCCCTCTGCTGGCGCTGGTCATCCTGTGTGCCCCCGGTGCTTTTGACGCCGAGTCTTACGGTCTTTCGGTAGAGCCGACAGCCTACTCGGCTTCCGGACCCGCCTGCATCAGCGCTCCCGCCGGTCTGGTACGTCTGGAAAGCTGGGAGCTGGGCCTCATCGGCTGGGGACATGAGGAGTGGGTGGAGGAGGGCGGAAGCACGGATCTCTCCGTGGGAGCCTTCGCCGGAGGCCCTCTGGGTGGGATATTCACCGGGGGAGGCGTTTATCGCGGTAGGATGGCTGACACTGCCGACACCACGTTGGCCACGCTATGCGCGGCCCGGGTGCTGACAGGTGACCCTGTGGCCTTCCTCGAGGGGTTCTTCGGTCCCAGTGTATCGCTGGGGGTAAGGGCCGGGTTAAGGCACATCCAGGAAGAAGATCTCAGCTTCACGGGATTGGAAGCCGCCGGAAACCTTCAGATAGCGATGTTTCCCACTTTCTGTGCCGGGATAGGGGTAGAGGGATCGGGTTTGGCCGGCAGCGGTGATCCGGGATTCGGTCCCTCCAGCGAGGTGGAATTCAATTACGCGTTCAGTTACGTGTTCAACCGCAACCTCAGAGGGCATCTCTCCGGGAGAGAAGGCGAGGTTGCGGTGGGAGCGGACCTTCGCCTGGGTCCGGGGGTATCGGTGAGAACGGGCAGCGACTGGGACTCTTGGTCCGCCGGTGCGAGACTCTCGATATCCAGGGTCAACGTAGATTACGGTATCCGTCTTACGGAGCAGAAGGCAGGTCATATGATCTCAGTGGGTTACAGAACGGGCGAATGGACCTGGTAGGTCTATCCCTTCTATTGGCTTTGATCGCCGCGGAGCCCGACTCTGCGGAAGGCTGGAGCTTCGATGCCGTGCCGCTGCTTTCGGCCGAGGCCGGTTTGACCATGGTGGGCGGCTCGCCGCATCTGGACAGCTCCTCGGTCGACCTGGAGTGCTCGCTGCTCGCCTCGATGCCCAAGACCGTAGATTTTCTGGCGGTTCCGGCCTTCAGAAGGGACTCCGCCAGCTCCGCCTTCCTCCGCCGTGCCCGGTTGGATCTCTCCTGGCCTGGAACCCCCTGGATGGGAGGCGGCGTTTTCCTGGCCGATCATCAACCGTTCTCGTGGGGTATGTCCGTGCCCGTGGTGGACTGGTACCGTACCGAGGTCGACTCCCTGGTCGGAGCCAGACTTGCCGCCGGCGGGCTTCTCGGGTTCAAAGCCAGCTACCTGGTGGCTTCGGAGGCGGAGGAAGACAGCCTGAGGGTTACCAACGTAAGAGCGCCTTGGTTGGGATTCGGGAGTTTTGCGCTGGAGAGCTACAGAACGGAGGGCCCCGGAGACGCGTCGGACAGGCTGGATGTACTCAAGGCCTGGACCGATCTGCCCGTCGCCAGCCCCCACCTGATCGTTGTCGGCGATCCGGATAGAGGATCCTCCTGGGGTGTGATCGGTGAGATCAGGAGCCTGCGGCTGCGCCGCAACCATCGGGTAAGCGTGGAGCTGGTACCCCTGATCGCGATGGCAGGAGACAGCCTGAGTCTGGAGAGCGGCGCCCTGCGGCCCGGCCAAAGGCAGGCTGGAGGCAAGCTGATGGTAAGGAGCACCGAAAGGCTTCTCTCGGGGTGGCTTTACGGAAGCAGGGAATGGAGAACGGACAAGGCGGACAGCTTCTCGGTGGGGCTGTCCACCATTACCGAGGCCTCGATGCTGCTGGAGGGCAGCCTCGACCTGGCCGAATGGGAGGACTGCAGCGGCAAGATCTCAGCAATCTTCCAACGCAGGATGCAGCAGGCCGGGGGCTGGGTGGAGATCATGGAGGATGACTGGAGGGTTGGTGGTCGGGCCGGATACTCCCCTCGAAGGGACGTTCACGCCCGGCTGGAGCTATCCGGCAGCCCATCGGACGATCTGGACCCCAGGGGCCGATTGACCGTGATAGCTTCCGTGCGCTCGATCTACGGGATGATGGAGGTCGGCTGGGACGGAGATGATGTGCGGCTCCGGATCGGACTGAAAGGAGTGCTCAGATAGTGCGTCGGCTCACGTTCTTCGCTCTGCTTTTGATGCTCGGGTGTACGATGTTGACGCCGGCGGAAAGGCCGCCCTCTCCGGAGGGCTTCAGCTTCTGGTGTCCCGGAGCCTGCAAGGTACAGGTGATCGGCGATTGGAACCACTGGGGAGGGTTGGTGGATGCCGGTGGTACGGTCAATCCCGAGGTCGGTAGGATGGAGCCGGTGGGCGACGGTAACTGGATCCTGCAAGTGGAGCTACCCCGCGGAAGGTACAGGTACGGATTCCTGGTCGACGGGGTAGAGCTGGTCGCGGACCCGATGAATCCCGAGAGAGCGCGCTTCGGGGACTGGGTGGTATCCCTTTTGGTGGTCGAGTAGACGCGGAGAGGTTGATCTGGCTTGGCTTCGGTAACGTTCGAAGGTATTCGAAAGGTCTACGGGAGCGAGGTCCTGGCTCTGGAGGACTTCGACCTTACGGTGAGAGACGGAGAGTTCCTGGTACTGGTCGGACCCAGCGGGTGCGGGAAATCCACCATCCTGCGGCTCCTTGCCGGATTGGAAGAGCCCACCGAGGGGAAGATGCTGATAGACGGCCGGGACGTAACGGAGACGAGTCCCCAGGAGAGGGACATAGCCATGGTCTTCCAGAACTACGCCCTTTACCCACACATGACGGTGTACGACAACATGGCCTTCTCCCTTAAAATGCGGAAGGCACCCAAGGATGATATAGGAGAGTACGTAAGGGAGGCCGCCGAGATACTGGACATGGAGGGCTATCTCGAACGCAGGCCCAAGGAGCTTTCGGGAGGGCAGCGGCAACGGGTGGCCGTAGGCAGGGCGATAGTAAGACATCCGCAGGTTTTCCTCTTCGACGAACCGTTGTCTAACCTGGATGCCAAGCTGAGGGTCCAGATGCGCAGTGAGCTCATAAGGTTACATAACCGTTTGGGCGCTACAATGATATACGTTACCCACGATCAGGCGGAAGCCATGACCATGGGGGACAGAATTGTGGTCCTCAGAGAAGGACGCATCCAACAGGTAGCTATCCCCTCGGAGCTTTACGAAAAGCCGTGCAATCGGTTCGTGGCCGGATTCATAGGCAGCCCGGCCATGAACCTGCTGGATGTCGCCCTCCGGGGCTCGGAGATAGTCCTATCCACGGGTGACAGGTTGCCTTCGAGGTGGACGGCGAGGGAGGGAGAAGGCTATACGTTCGGAGTCAGACCCGAGGATCTTAACCTGAGGTCGGACGGAAGCTTGACGGGGGGGATCGAGGTTGTGGAGACCCTGGGCAACGAGAAGATCGTGTATCTGAGCGTGGGCGACGAGCAGCTTGTCATGCGTTGCGGGCCGACTACGGAAACCAAGCTGGGAGAGAAGGTACGATTCGACGTGGATATTGCCAGAGCTCACCTGTTCGACCCCGACGGACGGAGGGTCGCTGTATGATCATCGTCGCCTCGGCGTTTCTGATATCGCTGCTGTTCTCGATCCTACTGACTCCCTTGATGAGAATGCTCTCCCTCAGGGTGGACCTGGTAGACGTTCCGGGCGATAGAAAGAAACACCGCCTGGAGACGCCCTTGCTGGGCGGAGTGGCCATTTTCGTGGCCTTCTCGGCTGCGATAGTCACCGGCCTGCTGCTGTGGCCGAACATATCCGAGGGCCGTATAGCGGATACTCCCCTGAACTGGCAGTCGCTGGGGGTGATGGTGCTTGCCGGGGGGTTTTTGATGATGCTTACCGGCCTGGTGGACGACCTGATGGATATCAAGCCCAGATGGAAGCTGGTTCTGCACACGGTATCCGCTCTGTTAGTAGGCATATACTTCGTGATAAAGGGAGCCCAGCTGAGGTTGTTCCTGCACGGGGGAGGCCTGGCTTGGCTGGCGGTTCCGGTCACCGTATTCTGGCTGGTGGGGATAACCAATTCCTTCAATCTCCTGGATCATGCCGACGGTCTGGCTGCGGGCACCGCCGCCATCGCCGCTTTGTTCTTCACAATGGTAAACATGCTTAACGGAAACTTCGCCGTGGGCTTTATAGCGGCCGCCGTAGGAGGCGCGTCGTTGGGCTTTCTGGTCTACAACTACAACCCCGCGTCGGTGTTCATGGGTGATTGCGGCAGCAACCTTCTGGGTTTCATGCTGGGCTTGATAGCGGTCCTCGGGGTGTATACCCCTGCTGGGTCGATAAGGGAGCTGGCCGTGCTTACCCCGGTCCTCGTACTGGCCGTGCCCATAGTGGATACGCTGCTGGTGGTTGTATACAGGAAGGCGAAGGGCGCCCCGCTGATGAAGGCGGACCGGAACCACCTGGCGCACAGACTTATGAGAATAGGCCTTACCCATAGGGAAGCCGTGGTGCTCCTCTACGTAATGGCTTTTCTTCTGGGCGTTCTGGCTCTGCTTCTGCCGACACTGGCTCCTTACCAGGCGGCCTTGATATTCGTGCACGCCCTGGGAGTCGTGTGGCTGGTTACCTTCTTCATACGGAAGGGCGAGAAGAGCCGAAGCGGTTGAAGCGCCGCGTCGCTCAGCGAAGGGATCCAATGGAACGCAAGGTCTTGATCGCTCTGCTATCAATCATCCTGCTGGTTGTGGTATTCGTTGTGGAGCCCAACAGCCGCTCCAGCATACTGGTGAAGGAGTTCGCCGCCGTAACGGGATCCCTGCTGTGCCTGCTGATCCTGGCGGGCGGGATTCTGGGGGGAAAGATATCCGGGATACCGGTCAAAACGCTTCTCCCCATAGGGATGATTGGCCTGGCCATCGCAGGCTGGAGCGTACTGACCCATTTTCTGGGAGCGCAGTCCGTGAACGGCCCCGGAGCCATCTTCTCTCTTATCGCCCTGGGTGCTCTCGCCCTATGCGTTTCCATCATGCTTACCGAGAAAGACAGGGACCGCGTGGTCTGGGTGATACTGGGCTCTTGCCTGCTGCTCTTCGTTTACTCCCTTTTGCAATGGCGGGGCGTAAGCCTGATGCCCTGGGATGAGGCTCTGGCCAAGAGCGGTCGGGTTTCCGGATCCCTGGGAAACCCCAACCTTCTGGGCAGCTTCGCCGCGGCAAGCGTTCCCCTGGGCCTGGGTTTTCTTCTGGGCAGGAAGATCAGAACTGCGCTGAAGGCCGTTCTAATGGTGGTGCTTTGTCTTCTGGCCGTGGTGGCGATCGTGGCCAGCGGAACCAGGGGTAGCCTTATTGGGCTGTTCGGGGGGCTCGCAGTCCTGCTGTGGGGGCTGTTCAGAAAGAAGTTCTCGGCCAAATCACTGGTACCCGTCCTACTCGTAGCGATCTGCGTTATGGGTTTGGGAGTCTACCTGATGCGCAACCGCCTGGCCGAGCTCGATACCAGCGACCAGGGCACGCTCAGGGTAAGGAAGCTCATTTGGTCGGGTACCGTTGGGATGTTCGCGGACAAGCCCCTCACCGGTTGGGGTCCGGGCTCGTTCCAGATCGTCTTTCCCAGGTACAGAAACCCCTCCTATCATCTACTCGGCGTCAGTCACAATACTCTTCACGCTCATTGCGAGTACCTGGAGATCCTGAGCGACACCGGGATGGTAGGGGCCCTGCTATGGCTGGCAGCGGCATTGATGGTATGGCGAACCGTCAGGAGGAAGACCGATTGGTCCATCTGCAGGATCGGGCTGCTGGCCGCACTGGCTGGCATACTGCTGGAGGGGACGGTATCGGTGGCCCTCAGGTGGCCTCCAACCCAGTTCCTGACGGCCTTGCTCGTAGGCCTTATTCTGGTAAACGATGAACGCTCGTCGAGGCCGATACCCAGGGGCATGGGGATCGCCGCAATCGTTCCGGTGGCCGTTCTGGCGGTGTTGACGATTCCACATTACCTGGCCGGCATGCGTTCGGGAAGACTTCTATTCAGGGGAAAGGACGTACATCTGGTACACACCAAGCCCGAGATGAGCAACGCGGAGGTCGCGGCCTCGCGGGCGCTGGAGACGGGCAACCGAGAGCATGTTCGGGAGGCGCTGTATCATTGGCAGAACGCGGTGGGCGCGGCCGACAGCGCCATAAAGAACTGCAGGATGTGCGTGCAGGTCGATTCTGACAACCTGGGCGGATGGTACGCCCTGGGCAGCGCTTACATAACCAGGGCCATAACCGCCAAGCCGTCCAGCGAGATAATCAAGACCTTCCTGGAAAGGGTAGGCGCGGAATCCGATAACGAAAGGCTGTCGGACAGCCTCACCGTCCTGGCTTTGGCCTGCTACGATTCACTTAGAGCCAGGGCTCCGGATTATGCGGAGGTCCATAACAACATCGCCCTGGCCTATACCAGACTCGGCAGGCTGGACAAGTCCGTGGACGCCCTATTGAGGGCTTACGAGCTGTACGGTCACCGAGCACGGGAGTACCACAAGCAAATGCTCATGTTCGGGCCGATAATGGATTTCTCCGACGCCCGCATAATTCTGTGGCTGGGCTATCTGAATCACTACAAGCGTAGTATCGAGAGCGGCCGCCTGCACAAAGGCCCGGCCGTAAGACGGGCAATCGCAAACCATTTCATCTTCACCCTGTACCGCGGCCGGGAGAATGCGGACGAGGTGGTCGAGATTCTTTCCGACTACGCCGCCGATGTCCTCCCCAACCGGCCGCTGCTGTCCGACTCCTCGCTGCATCTGTACGCGGACGTAACCCTCCAGTCGGCGGAGCTGGTGGAACGCCTGCACCAAGGTGATACCCTAGGCCTGCTGGATGACGCTCGGGAGCTGGCATCCAGAGTGGAGCACAATCCGGTTACCCTTCAGTACGTCACGGGAGTTATCAGAACTCGCAGGGGCGAGCTGGAGGGCCTCCGGACTCTCTTGCAATACAACAATTTCGCTTACTACGACGGTTACTCCCATATTGGGCATTGGCCGGGCAACCTAAACCATTTGCGGGTAATAATATCGGGTGCGCGTTCCCAGGCATTCCAAGGCGAATGGCATACGGGATACCTTACCGCCGTAACATCTCTCCTGGACATGGACCGGAGGCTCGCATCACTGGTCTCGATGGCCGTAGGGGATTTCAGCCCCAGCGTTCCCGACAGTCTGGTCAGGTCGTTGCGCCAGAGCAGGATCGAAATCGGAGGCCCCACCTACGCGTTGGCGGATAACGGACGGCTGCCTTGGCTGGAGGGAAGCATGCTGGAGTTTGCCGTGTCCACCGTGGAGAGCTATGCGCGGGAGTATTCCGAAGATGCTAACGTTCAGCTTCTCAGGGTGGAGCTGTACTACCTGTTTCTCTCCTCCCTGTGCTGGGGAATGCCTCCCGAAGCGTCATCGGCCGTGGAGCTGCTCGTGGATCGTATGCAGGAATCCAGGCAAGCCCTGACCGAGCTGGCGGGGGGCGAGCAAGCCTCGTACGAAGTACAGAGATCCCTGGAGCGAATGCAGGAGGACCTCTATTACCGGGAGGAAAGCGCCTTCTCCCCGTTCCTGCAAAGTGTGAGATCGGCGCTGATAGACGGCGAGGAAATGGCCATAACCCTACCCGATCACATGTAGACCTCCGAGGCCTTCCGGAGGTAAACTAAAACCTGCGACCGCCCCTTCCGGAGCACTTGTCATCCGGCCCGGCAGACAATAGAATTCTGTGCACGTTAATCGATTGTCCCGTGTTGACAGGTGGGGCGTGCCCCGCTTTTGTTTTATATGGCAATCTGGATGAGATCTGCCCCGACGGGGCGGAGGTGTTGTATGGATCTCGAACCGGTGAGGAAAGCCGTGGCCAGCGTGATTGACCAGGCGGGTTTTCTGCTGGTGGAGGTCAACACGGCGAGGGCCGGAAGGCGACGTATCGTAAGGGTCCTGGTCGACCGTCCCGGAAGGATTACGGTAGACGAGTGCGCGGATCTTTCGAGAGAGATCTCCGAACGACTGGACTCCGACCTGATACTGGAGGAGCCTTACATTCTGGAGGTCAGCTCTCCCGGCGTGGGACGAGAGCTAAGCACCGACGTCGATTGGCGTCGATCGGTGGGTCGGACGTTGAGAGTACGGATGAAAAACGACGAGCAGTTCGAGGCGGAGCTTACGGACTACGACGGTTCCTGCCTGTCCTTTCCCGACGGCAGGATCGTCCATGTGAACATGGTCAAGAACGCCGTAGAGGTGCTCTAGGCGTCTGAGAATCAGGGAGCTGAAAAGTGCCGAATTTCGAGAGAATAGATGCTCTGGCCAGGCTGGTCCGCGAGAAGCGGGTCAACAGGGAGATACTGTTGGAAAGCCTTCATCATGGCCTGTTGAAGGCTACCGAGAAGGAATACGGGAGCCCGCAGGAAGTGAGGGTCACCTGGAACGAGAAGACCGGTGACATAGTCATACAGGCGCTGAAGGAAGTGGTGAACAAGGTAACTCCGGGGGAGGGGCACCTGCAGATAAGCAAGAGGGCTGCCAAAAAGATAGACCCGGACGCCGAGCTGGGAAGCAAGGTTCCCCAGCCCATCCGCATCGACGAGTTCAGCCGCGGTGCGGTCAACATGTTCCGTCGGGAGTTCCTGTCCTTGGTGAAGGGTGCGGAAAGGGAGCAGGTCTACGAGGAGTACTCGGAGAGAGTGGGTCAGATAATACCCAGGTGCGTCGTACAGCAGGTTTACAGAAGCAGGGTGCTGGTCCAGGTAGCCGGCAGCATAGAGGGAGTAGTTCCCGTCGAGGAGAGAGCCAGGGGAGAGAGGTACGACCAGGGCGATCCCATCACCCCCGTACTTGTAGAGGTGAAACCTCCCGAGTCCAACGAGCCCCAGCTGATTCTATCCAGAGCCACTCCTCTTCTGGTGCAGAGGTTATTCGAAAGAGAGGCACCCGAGATCGAGGAGGGAGTGGTCGAGATAAGGGGCATCGCCAGGGAGGCCGGGGTACGGACCAAGATCGCGGTAGCCAGCAACGATTTCAGGGTGGACGCGGTAGGAACTTTCGTGGGAATGAGGGGAACCAGGGTCCAGTCGGTGATGAGAGAGCTCAACGGGGAGAGAATAGACGTGCTTCCCTGGACTCTGGATAAGACCGTACTGGTCTCACACGCCCTGTTGCCGGCAACGGTGATGCATGTTGAGACCGAGAGAATAGAGGAGCCGGAAGAGGGCCAGGAGCCCCTGTACATGATAGCTGTGGTCCCCGACGACGAGCTGTCCCTGGCCATAGGAAAGCACGGTCATAACGTAAGGCTCGCCGGAAGACTGGTGGGGGCCAGGGTTGACGTGGTCACCCAGACCTCATGGGAGGAACGGAAACAGCGCGAGAAGATGCTGATGGTCGACCTCTCGGAGATGAGCTCGGTCAGCGAAAAGCTGGGTGAGCGGCTGAGGTTGGCCGGCCTGGGATCTGCCAACAGCATTGCGGAGTCCTCCGAGGAGGAGCTTCTGGAGGTAAAGGGAATAGGGCCCGTGCTTCAGAAGAAGGTGAGAGAAGAAGCAGAGAAGCTGGTAGAAGCCAGGAGGAGCGCCGTGGAAGCCAGTTTGTCTCAAGAAGATCAGCCGGAGGAATCAGAAAACGAAGGTAGGTGATCGACGTGGCTCAGGGAGAGGGCGAGAAAAAGAGAGTTTACGAGTTGGCGCGAGAGCTTAACCTCTCCAGCGAAGCCCTGCTCAAGGTACTGGCGGGAATGCAGATAACGGTGAAGAGCCACATGAGCACCCTCACCTCCGAGCAGGCGGACCAGGTAAGGGAGCGTTTCGAGAGGGAGAAGCAGAAGGCGAGAAGTCGAGCCGCGCGGAGCAAGAAGCGCAGGCGCAGAAAGAAAAAGAAGAAGAGCGTTCCCAGTACGGCCGAGGCCGAGAAGATCGTAAAGGATACGCTGGCCAAGATAGACAGCAGCAAGTCGAGAACCAGGAAGAAAAGGCGGCGCAAGTACAAGGAGGAGAAGCAGGAAAGGCACGAGAAACAGGTTACGACCGCCGAGGAGGACGTACTCAAGATAACCGAGTTTACCAGCCCCTCCGAGCTGGCCGACATGATGGGAGTGAATCTTAACAAGGTGATCTCCAAGTGCCTGGAGCTGGGTGTCATGGCGACTGCCAACCAGCGGCTGGATATAGATACCCTCACCCTTCTCGGTGCCGAGTTCGGCTACGAGGTGGAAAAAGTAAGCGAGTACGGGGCCGAGGAGCTGGAGCAAAAACGCAAGGAGAAGAGCGAGAGAAAGGTTACCCGGCCTCCGGTGGTGACCGTAATGGGGCATGTCGACCATGGGAAAACGGCCCTTCTGGATCGCATAAGGTCCACCAACGTCATCGCCAGCGAGTCCGGAGGGATAACCCAGCACATTGGCGCGTACGTTGCCGAGGTAGGAGACGAGGGCGACAGGATTACGTTCATCGACACCCCCGGCCACGAGGCATTCACCGCAATGAGGACCAGAGGGGCCCAGGTAACCGATATCGTGGTTCTGGTGATTGCTGCCGACAGCCGGGTGATGCCCCAGACCGAGGAAGCCATAGACCACGCCCGGGCCGCCGGGGTTCCCATACTGGTCACCATATCCAAGATGGACCTCTCGACGGCCAATCCGGATCGGATAAAGCAGGACCTGGCCGGACGGCAGATCCTGGTGGAAGAATGGGGTGGAGAGGTTCTCTGTGCCGAGGTTTCCGCCATTACCGGCGAGGGAGTTGACGATCTTCTGGAGAAGATCCTCCTGCAGGCCGAGTTGCTGGAGCTCACCGCCTACCCCGACCGTCCGGCCATGGGAACGGTTCTGGAGGGGAAGATCGATTCACGCCGAGGTAGCGTGGTAAACGTTCTGATCCAAGACGGTACTCTGCACGAAGGCGATTACTTCGTAGCCGGGCAGTATCGGGGCAGGATAAGGGCGATGTACGACGAGAACGACAACCAGCTTGCCTCGGTTAAGCCCAGCTTCCCCGTGCAGATACTGGGTGCTTCCGGAGTGCCGGAGGCCGGCGATTCTTTCACGGCCGTAGACAGCGAGCAGGAGGCCAAGGAGGTCAGCCGTAGAAGGCAGGTCGTGGAGAGGGAACGTGACCTACAGACGAGAAGGCACGTCACCCTGGAAGATTTCTGGAAAGCTTCCGAGGAAGGCGAGGGTGTTCTTAATCTGATAGTCAAGGCCGATGTCCAGGGGTCGGCAGAGGCCATAGTCGACACGCTGACCAAGATGGGCTCCGACGAGGTATCTGTGGAGATAGTGCACAGCGGCGTGGGCGGAGTTACCGAAGGGGACGTGATGCTGGCGGCGGCCTCCGACGCGGTGATAATAGGATTCAGGGTCAGGCCCGACATAAGGGCCAGAGAGAAGGCCAACTCCATGGGAGTGGAGATCAACACGTTCAACGTCATCTACGACGTGGAGGAAACTATAAAGAAGGCTCTCTCCGGCCTTCTCAAACCGGTGGAAAAGGAGGAGTTCCTGGGCTCGGCGGAAGTGCGGGAGATATTCAAGGTTCCCAACGTGGGCAACATTGCCGGCTGCTACGTGGTAGGAGGGACCGTAAGCAGGAACGCCATGGCCAGGCTGGTCCGCGACGGCGTTGAGGTATGGAACGGCAGAATAGCTTCCCTCAAGCACTTCCAGGAGGACCGAAAGGAGATAAGCGCGGGCTTCGAGTGCGGCATCGGCCTGGAAGGTTTCCAGGACCTGAAGGTGGGTGACATAATCGAGTGCTACAAGATCGTGGAGATCTCCAGGGAACTCTAACGGATACGTATATGGACCACAGAAGGATCGCCCGAATCAGGGAGATAATACACAGGGAGATAGCCTCCATTCTGGAGAGGGAGATATCGGATCCCCGTCTCGGATTCGTTACCGTCACCCGGGTCAAGCTCTCCTCCGACTGCTCCCATGCCACCATTTTCTTCTCCACCATGGGCACTGACGAGGAACGCGCCGAGACCATGGAGGCAGTGGATTCCTCCCACGGCTACATACGCAGCCTGCTGGCCGATAGGATCCGGTTGAAAACCGTTCCCGCCCTGTCGTTCGTACATGACACCTCCATCGAAGACGGCAATAGGGTTCTCCGCCTGATCAGAGAGCTGAACGAGGATTGACCTCTACCGGCCTGGATCATCCCGATGGCGCCGTTTACCTTCTCGACAAGAGGGAGGGAGTAACCTCGCGGGAAGCGGCCGATCTGGTCGCCGAGGCCTGGGGTTACGGTAAGAGGGGGCATGCGGGCACTCTCGATCCCGATGCGACCGGAGTGCTTATAGCGCTTTTGGGAAAGGCTACCCGTCTCAGCCGGTTCGTGGCGGTTCACGACAAGACGTACAGGTTCACCGTTCGGCTGGGGGTGACCACGGATACGTGCGACTCCTCCGGCCGGGTACTTTCTCGAACCTCCGCGGAGCATGTAACCGCGGACCAGGTCGAGGAAGCGCTCGCTGATTTCACGGGAACCTTTCAGCAGCGTATACCAAGGTTCTCCGCGGTCCGTATCGAAGGCAGAAGAGCCTTCAAGGCCGCGAGAAAGGGAGAGCCCCTGGATATGCCCACCAAGGAGGTCACCGCAACCGAATGGACTCTGGTCGATTACTCGCTCGGCAGAGCGGTGGTGGAGGTAAGGGTATCCAAGGGGACCTACGTGAGAGCTCTGGCCAGGGACATCGGCGACACCCTGAAAACGGGAGGTTGCGCCGAGTCGATTAGAAGGTTGTCCGTGGGTCGGTTCCGGGTGGAGGAATGCTCCTCTGCGGTCGACGATCCGTCGGCGCTGAGACCCATGGCCGAAGCCATGCGTGGATACCCCAACATGAGTTTGGGAGGCATAAACGCGGTCAGCGCCAGGCACGGCAGGGCCCTGCCCGGTAAGGCTCAGGGCTTCGTTAGTCTTCTGGACAAGGCCGACAGGTTGCTGGCCATAGGCCGGGGAGACGGCACTACGGTGAAGCCCATATGTGTGCTAAGGCCCCTATGACGGGCAAAACGCTGGTAATGGGAAGCTTCGACGGTATACACCTCGGACATGCCGAGGTGGTGCGGGAGGCTCTCCGAAGGGACCCCGAGGCAACCGTGGTTTGCTTCGAGCCGGTGCCCCGTCAGTACTTCGGTTATCCGGAATGGCATCGCAGGCTTACCACGCCCCAGGAAAGGGCGAACAGGCTGGGAGAGCTGGAAGTCGGCTCCATAGAGGTACTTTGCTTCGATGAGGAGGTCCAGGAAAGGGATTCCGGGGATTTCCTCTCCGAGCTCACCGGAGACGGCGCCGTGCGCAGAATCGTAGTGGGATACGACTACCATTTCGGGCGCCGCAGGGAGGGTGGAGTGGATACGCTCCAGTCCTGGTGTCGTCATAGAGACATAGAAGTTGTTATAGTTGGGCCTGTTATGCTCGGAGATAAGGATGTCAAGAGCGAGAGGATACGAGATCTGATCGATGCGGGAGATCTGGAGAAGGCGGCCAGGCTTCTGGGTAGACGGTACTCGGCCCTGGGTCCGGTCTCCAGGGGAAGGGGAGTAGGAAAGCGACTGGGCTTTCCCACCATGAACGTACGAGTGCCCGGTTGCAAGTTGCTGCCCCCGGCGGGAAGCTACGCCGGCCTGTTGGGCCGTTCACCCATGGCCGTGTTCGTTCCCCGGACCCGAAAAGGCCTGGTGGAAGCCCACTCTCCCCACGGGCGCAGTTTCCCCTACGGTACAGTCGTGGAAGTGGAGTTTGTCGAGTTTTTAAGAGAACCTGAGCGTGGCCTTGACGATGAGCATCTGGCTGCGCTCATAAAGACGGATGTACGGAAAGTAATGGAGGTAGCCGAGGAATGACGATCGATAGCGATAGGATGGCTGAGCTGGTTTCCCAGTTCGGCTCGAACGAAAAGGATACGGGAAGGACCGAGGTACAGATAGCCCTGTTAACCGAGAGGATAAGCGAGCTTACCGCTCATAGTAAACGCTCTCCGAATGATCACGACAGCCGGAGGGGGCTCTTGAAGCTGGTGGGCCAAAGAAGAAGACTTCTGGACTACCTGAGAGATAAGGACGTAAAGCGCTACAGAGAATTGATCAAGGAACTGGGCATAAGAAGGTAAGATAGTAACAATACCGGATGCCTGGAGCATTCCGGTCGGGTCTGCGGCAACGAGGCGGCAGCCCGGAGCGGATGAAAGAAGAAAGAGCGGATGAGAAGATGATAAGCAAGCTGGAAGAAACGATAGCCGGAAGACGGCTGACGATAGAGACCGGTAGAATGGCCAAGCAGGCCGACGGCGCGGCACTCGTAAGGTACGGGGATTCCGCGGTCCTGGTTGCCTCAACCTCGGAGAGAGAGCCCAAGGACCTGCCGTTCTTCCCCCTGACCATAGAGTACAGAGAGCGAACCTACGCCGCGGGGAAGATCCCGGGCGGCTTTTTCAAGCGGGAGGGCAGACCCCAGGAGAAAGAGGTGCTGACCGCCAGGCTCATAGATAGGCCGCTCCGACCCCTGTTTCCCGAAGGCTACATGTTCGAGACCCAGGTATACTGCCTGGCTCTCAGCTCCGATGGAGAGAATGATCCGGCGCTGTTGGCCATGGTCGGGGCTTCGGCCTCCCTCATGATCTCCGACATTCCCTGGGACGGTCCGGTTTCTCCGGTGAAGATCGGCAGGGTGGACGGCGAGTTGATTGTCAATCCCAAGTCGTCGGATCTGGAGAGAAGCGATATGGATTTGGTGGTCTCCGTAAAGGGCGGAGAAGTGGTCATGATGGAGGGTTTCTGCTCGGAGGTACCGGAGGACGTGGTTCTGGAGGCGGTGGAGCTGGCCGTCAGCGATGCCTCCAAGATCAACTCCATGCAGATGGAGCTGGTCAATATGGCCGGCAAGGAGAAGCGTCCCTTCGAGTCACCGACCCCGCGGGACGGCCTTCTCGACTCGGTGGCAGGGCTGGTGGCCGAGGAGCTGGATCGGGTCTACGGAAGCGCCGACAAGAACGCGATGAGCGAGGCTCTTAGCAGCGCAAAGGAACGCGCTGTGGTAGAGTTGCATGACCAATACGACGTGCAACCCGATGAGGAGGAGGACTGGTCCGGCGAGGTATCGGAGGCCGCGTCGAAAGCGGAGAAGGAGTACGTCAGGGAAAAGCTTCTGAAGGATACCCAGAGGCCAGACGGGCGCAAGCCGGAACAGATAAGAGAAGTCACGTGCGAGGTCGGTGTGCTGCCCCGAACACACGGTTCCGCGCTCTTCACCCGGGGCGAGACCCAGGCTCTGGTAGCGGCCACCCTGGGGGGATCCAGGGATGAGCAGAGGATCGACGCCCTACTCGGGGAGTACCACAAATGCTTCATTCTCCATTACAACTTCCCCTCTTTCAGCGTGGGTGAGGTGAGACGCGCCCGGGGTCCGGGAAGGAGAGAGATAGGTCACGGTTACCTTGCGGAGAGCGCTCTGAGGCCGGTGATGCCCGAGGACTTCAACTACACCGTCCGGGTGGTTTCCGATATCCTGGAGTCCAACGGCTCTTCCTCCCAGGCTACAGTGTGCGGCGGCTCGCTGTGTCTGATGGATGCGGGAGTTCCCACGAGCACGGCCATTGCGGGTATCGCGATAGGTCTGGTTACCGATGGATCACGGCACGTGATACTTTCGGACATCGCCGGGGTGGAGGACCACCTGGGTGACATGGATCTGAAGGTCGCCGGCTCGAAGAGCGGCGTAACGGCCATCCAGATGGATCTGAAGGTGGAGGGAATCTCCCGTGAGGTACTGAGGGAAGCCCTGGATCTGGCCAGGCGGGACCGCTTGAGCGTATTGGAAATAATGAACCGGGCAATAAGTGAGCCTCGGGCCGAGCTCAGCCCCTACGCTCCCAGGATAGACTCGATAACCATCGACAGGGATAAGATAGGTATGCTCATAGGTCCGGGGGGCAAGAACATCAGAGCAATCACGGAGGAGACGGGTGCCGACATCGACATAGACGATGACGGTACGGTGTTGATAATGACCACCGATGCGGCTGCTGCGGAAAAGACCAAGCAGATGATCGACCAGAGCATAGGCAACGTAAAGGAAGGGGAGATCTACGAGGGTACCGTGGTCAACATCATGAACTTCGGAGCCTTCGTGGAGATCATTCCCGGCATAGACGGCCTGCTGCACGTCAGCCAGATAAGCGAGAGACGGATCAAGCACCCCGGAGACGTTTTCGACCGGGGAGACCGGGTAAGGGTCAAGGTTCGTAAGGTACGGGACGACGGAAAGATCGACCTGACCATGCGAGACGTCGGACAGGAAGACCTTGAGAAGAATGACTGAGCGCGAACCCGTGCATCCCAGGCACCTCTGTCCGTGAGGGTATCGGTCAGGGTTCTCGAACACGGCAGGGGCCTTCCGCTGCCCGCCTACGCCACCGAAGGATCGAGCGGAATGGATCTACTGGCGGCGCTGAACGGCCCCGCGGAGATTCTTCCTGGTGAGCGGGCCCTGGTGCCCACGGGAATATGCGTGGCCATTCCGGAGGGGTACGAGTGGCAGATTAGGCCCAGGAGCGGTCTGGGCCTCAGCCACGGTCTGTCCATACTCAACTCGCCCGGAACGGTAGATTCCGATTACAGGGGCGAGGTTCAGGTCCTGCTGGTCAACCTGGGCGACCAGGCCTGCCGGGTGAAGCGGGGTGACAGGATAGCTCAAGCCGTCCTGGCGCCGGTGGCTTTTTGCGACCTGGTCGAGGTAGCCGAGCTTCCAGGTACCGACAGGGGCGAGGGCGGCTTCGGCCATTCGGGCAGCTGAGACGGCGTAGGACCTCCCGGTCGATCCTATGGAAGAGAATCGTGGTGAGCATGGCCAAAAGCCTAACACAAAGCTATGCAATAACTTTGGCGGCTGGCGCGATCCTGCTACTGGCCTTATCCTGCACCTACAGCTTGACGGGCAATCTCCCAGGACATATTCGCTCCGTCGAGGTCCAAGACTTCAGGAGCGCTGCCACCGAGTACGGTCTGGACACGGAGCTGACCGCCAGGGTGACCGAGATGCTGGTAAAAGACGGTAGGCTCGCTGTTACCGGCACCCAACCCGATTCGCGGATAAGTGGCAACGTGAGTAGCTTTTCCAGAACCGCGTACTCCTATTCCGCCGCCGAGGTGGTCGAGGAGTACAAGCTGACGATGCAGGTGAACATTACCTTCGATGACCTGGTCGAGGAGAAGAAACTGTTGGATGGCGAGTCAGTAAGGGAATGGATAGTCTACGATCCCGACACCGAAAGCTTCGATCAGGCCAAGGAAAGGCTTCTGGAGGTTACCTCCGAGGAGATAGTCCGAAAGTGTCTTTCAGGTTGGTAACCGGTACCGGGCGGAAACGGTCGCCTAAACGGAAGACTCGGGAGTTATGATGAAAAGAGTTGGAGCTATTACAATGGGTTGCCTCGTTACCGGGGCCTGTATTCTGGTTCTGGTGGTTCTCGCCTGGAAGTGCATCGATTTCTTCATACTCACACCGGCGTCGCTGGAGGCCGAGATAGGAGACGTGTACGACCAGATAAGGCTTGAGAGCTATCGTACTCCGGATCTCAAGATGATCAAGTTCCAGGAGCTCTGGAGCGATCATCTGCAGGAGACGGACCTGGGTCTGAATACCAGTGGCCCCAGGCTGAGGGGCGACACCATGTACATGGAGTACAGGGATACGCTCTACTTCCCTGTTTTTGGGGCCTACGCGAAGACGTTCGAGGTAGACAGACTCTTCAAATGAGCCTCATCGATCACTGGAAGGACCGCCATCCCCAGCCCCGGGGAGGCGGAAGAATAATCGTATACGTTATCCTTCTTGTTCTGGTGGTGTTTCTGATGCTGAAAGCGGAGGACATCGGTGAAACCTTTGCCGTAATGTTCTCCGGCGACGGGGATACCACCGAAGTGGTGAGATGAGCCGTTTTCCCGTATTCGACTCCCACGTGGACACCCTTCTGAGGATATCCGGTCCCCCGGAATTTCTGAGCGGAAGCAGCACCCAGCTCGACGAGCCCCGGGCCCTGAAGGGGGGCGTGGAAGACTTGGTGCTGGCGGTATGCGCCGAGGCGGAGCGCGATCCAACGGCCTCTTGGAAGAAGGCCTTCGGTATCTACGAGGAGCTTATAGAGAGGTCCTCGCTGAGACTTCACCTGATGGCCGAGGGTTGCCAGCCGCTGATCGAGCTGTATCCGGAAGGTTTCCCCCGGGATCTCAGGGTGGCCTGCCTGACCTGGAACGTACCGAACAGCCTGGCCGGAGGCGTCCATTCCGATGCCGGCCTCACGGACGAAGGCCGAGCTCTGGTTCGCCGGCTGCGGGACTCCGGGGTGATCATCGATGTGTCCCACCTTTGCGACCGCTCCCGAAGAGATCTGCTCCGGATGGACGTACCCTTGGTAGCCACCCACTGCAACTGCAGAAGGCTCCGAGACGTGCCTCGGAACCTGCCGGACCAGGACATAAGGGAGATTGCTTCCATGGATGGCGTAGTGGGAGTGACGTTCGTTCCCAGGTTCCTGGCGGAGAACGCTACTTCCTCCCACATCGTGGATCATGCCAGCCACGTGGCGGACCTGGTCGGGGTCGATCATGTGGGCTTCGGAAGTGACTTCGACGGCATGGGCAACCCACCTGCGGGAGTGGTCGATTGCACCAGCTGGCCCGCGATATTCGAGGAGATGTCCCAAAGAGGCTGGAGCGACGGGGAAATAACGAAGGCCTCCTGCTCCAACTGGCGTAGAGTATTCGGTCTGGAGGAAACATGAAGGTTGGCGTAGTTATTGTAGTTATCGGTCTGGTTTCGGCCGCAATCGCCCAGACTCCCTTCGAGTTCGCCGTGGTACAGGATCTGGTGGGGGGCGAGCCCCACGTTAGCGTACTGCGCATAGAGATAGTTCCGGACCAACCGTCCGTGGGGGACAAGCAGCTTCAGATCGCCGCCAGGGCTGGGCTGTACATGCTTGCCGACGACCACCTGCTGTTCGCCGACAGCGCGAACCGGACGGACGTGCTGTTCAGCGGCTCCCTGCGCTACAGCCTCGCGGTGCCCCTGGGAACGGTCCGCAGGATAATGGAGGTCCTGGCGGACAATATTCAGAGGTTCTCCATGACCGGGATCAGTCATATCTCTCTGGATTTGCTCTCGGCGGACGACATGACCTGGATCTCGATTCGTTCTCCGATCTCCATGATGGACAGCGTGGTCGGGAATCGTATGGGTCTGCTCGAATTCTGGAGGAAGAGCGAGATCTCGAAGATGGAGGTGGGGACCTACGGCTTCCCGGTGACCGTGGAGCCGGTCGGAGCCCTTGCGGTGGAAACCCTGGTGGATACGATCACCGTATACAGAGACCGGAGCGGTTCTGCACAGGCTTGGAAGTCCCTGCTCCTTCCGGGGTGGGGTCAACTCTCCTCGGGCCGGGGTCTGGGTTGGCTCAACCTCCTGGCCGAAGCGGCTGGAGTAGCCCTGATGGTGAGCGACGAGACCGAGGCCGGTGCCGCCGTTATTGGGGTTAACCATTTAGTAAGCTTTACGGACCTGTTATAATGGGCGGCGACGCTCCCATCGGAGCCGAACTCACAATCGGGAAGGGTACTTTTCAGTGAAGTCTTTCTCCTACGTGCTCATGTCGTTGGGAATTCTGGCTTGGTGCGTGGCGTTCTTCTTCGGGCCGAATACCCAGTTCTGGGTGTTGGGCAAGCCCGGTGTCATAGCCGCCGGTGCCGGTTTCTTCTTCTATCTTCTATGCTTCCTGTCTCCCAAAACCAGGCCCGGAAAAGCCAAGAGCAGTAAAGGCCCCACGCGCAAGTGCCGGATCTGCGGCAGACCGGCTCTGCCGGATTCGGACCTGTGCAGATACCACACGGATGAGCAGAAGGTTCTGAAGGGCGACGAGGGGTACTACTGACGGCCGACAAGGCTGACGAAAGGCTCGGCCCGGCCACGGTAGCCGCGGCCCTTGCCCTGTCGCTTCTGTGCGCTGTTCTTATCAGGGTGTTCCTGTGCGCAGAGGCCCCCCAATCATCGGAGATCAGAAGAACGTTTCCCGCCCTGGGAACGTTCGCCACCGTCGTGGTACAGATACCTCCAGACGAAGGGCCTTTGCTGGTGGACTCGCTGCAAAGGCTGCTGAGCGACATTGAGCAGGAGCTCAGTCTGTTCGCCGAGAGCCCGATACGGCGGCTGAACAGCGAAGGCAGGCTGCATCTGAACGACAGGCGTCACCTGCGGAGGATCCTGATCGCGTCGGACAGCCTGCGGGAGATAACAGGAGGGCTTTTCGACCCATCCATAGGGGCCGTGGTCGAATTGTGGGGATTTCCCGGCGAGCCGTCCGTACCCGATTCCTTCCGGTTGGACTCGGTGCTCCGCGCCCATACCGGATGGTCGAACGTATCATGGGCCGGCGATTCGGTCATCCTATCCAACGGCACGAAGGTGGACTTCGGGGCCATCGCCAAGGGATATGCCGTGGACCTGACCTACGAGAGAGCCATCGAGTTGGGAGCTACTGCGGCTCTGGTTGAGATTGGAGGTGAGGTGAGGTGCGGCTCGGTCGACTCCTGCGAGAGGGTCTGGAAGGTGGGAATAAGGGATCCCCGGGGGCAGGGAGTCTCGAGGGTTCTCAGAATCTCACGGGGCTCGATCGCTACCTCCGGCGATTACGAATGCAGATTCCGGGAGAAGGGGGTAACCTACTGCCATCTCATCGACCCCAGAACGGGTTGGCCGGAGACCGGGGTGGCCTCGGCAACCGTTCTGTGCGACAGATGCGTGGACGCCGACGCACTTGCCACGGCCCTGGCGGTGGGGGGCGTAGAGGCCGCGCAGGGGTTGCCCGAGGGGGCCTGCTGGGCTATCCTGATTGTACTCGAAGACGAGACCGGCGAAACACACGAGTGGAGAAGCAGCACATGGAAAGAGAAGTGGAATGGGTAGAGCGGGAGGATACCGGCTGGCAGTGCAAACTTTGTCCGCAGCACTGCGTCTGGAACGATAGATCACCTCTGGGCCTGTGCCGGGTTAGGGGTCTGGTGGAAGGCGAGCCGGGCCTGCCCGGGTACGGGCGATGCGTTTCGTTGTCCATAGACCCCATAGAGAAGAAGCCCCTGTACCATTTTCTGCCCGGCTCGCAGATACTCTCCACGGGCCCGGCAGGATGCAACCTGCGATGCGATTTCTGCCAGAATTGGACCATTTCCCAGACCGACGATACCCCGACCAGGTACGTATCTCCCGAAGATCTGGCCGATCTGGCCTTCAGGGAGGGAAGTCGCGGCGTCGCCTTTACCTACACCGAGCCCACCATCTGGTTCGAGTACATAGCGGACGTGGCTCCCCTGGTCAGGGAACGGGGAGGGTCGGTGGTCATGGTATCCAACGGTTACGTGAATCCTCGGCCCCTGGAGCGCTACCTGGAGATCACCGACGCCTGGAACGTCGATCTCAAGGCCTGGACGGAGCGCTTTTACAAGGAGAGATGCAGCGGGTACAGGGACCCGGTGTTCGACAACATAGCCCGCATCGGCGAATCGGACTGCCATCTCGAGCTCACCTTTTTGGTAATACCCGGCGAGAACGACGACCCGGAGGAGTGGAAGAGCACCGCCTCCTGGCTGGCCGAGAACGCAGGCCCCAAGACCGTTCTACACATCTCGCGGTACTTCCCCAGCTATCGGTTACAAAGGCCGTCGACTCCGGTAGAGAAGCTCCGCCAGGCCAAAGAGGTGTTTTCCGAGGTCTTGGAGTACGTATACCTGGGGAACGTGCACTTCGAGCAAGCCGATACCCTCTGCAGCTCCTGCGGGCAAGTTCTGGTCAACAGGTCCGGTTACCGGGTCAGGGTATCCGGCGTTTCCGATGAAGGCAGGTGTACCTCCTGCGGGGAGCCGGTTCCCCTGGTGACCGATGTCGGAAAAGGCTGACCTTCCCTGGTTTCGTCCCCTGGACGCAGTTCTGGTGCTGATGGTTATGGCCGCGGCCTTCTACGCCAAGTGGGGCCTTGCCGACCAAAGCGGCAACGTGGTGGCCATAGTCAATTGCCAAGGCGATGAGGATACGCTGGTCCTGCCTGCCGAGACCACCTTTTGGGTCGATGGGCGTCTGGGAGGCTTACTCGTAGAGCTCCAAGACTCCCGGGCCAGGATAGCTTCCTCTCCCTGCCCCAATAAGGATTGCGTTAAAGCGGGTTGGCTCGAAGAGCCCGGCGAGGCCGCCGTTTGCATTCCCTCCCAGGTGATGCTGAGGCTGGAGAGCCTGTCTGGATCGGGCGAGGAAACGGACGCGGTCACGTATTGATTTCCGTCGGGGGGTTGAAACCTCCGCATATCGAGGGTACAATCCTTGATGTACCGCCCTTGGTACCGGAGGAAGCGAATGAACACGTCAGGGGTCGGGGGCGGG
>WJMA01000061.1 GCA_014728175.1 Candidatus Fermentibacterota bacterium | reverse complement strand
GCCGACCTGGTGGACCATCGATCCCTCTCTCCCGGGGGTGCGAACGAGTCCCGCCAGACGTCCTCGAACTTCTTGAGCTCGGTGGATATATCCTTGAATGCCCGGTACAGCACCAACTGCCGGAGCAGGACGTCCCTGGGGTCCTCCTCCTCTTCCGCGCCGATCCTGCGGGGAAGCAGGGCCCGGCTCTTCAGGCTGGTAAGGGTGGCGGCCATCACCAGGTACTCGCTGGCTATGTCCAGATTCAGCTCCTCCGCCCTCCTTACGTACTCCAGATACTGGTCGACCACCCTGGTCAGGGGTACGTCGTATATGTCCAGCTCCTCCCTGCGTATGAGGTACAGCAGCAGATCCAGGGGCCCCTCGAACAGCTCGAACCTTATCCGGCAGGTCTCAGCAGACATAACCGAACTCCAGAAGGTCTTCGGGGGTCTGGGGCCAGCCTTCCCGCACCTTTACCCACAGGTCCAGGCGGACTTTCCGGCCCAGCATCCGCTCCGCCTGCTCGCCGGCCTCCTCGGCCACCGACTTCAGGGTCAGACCCTTCCGGCCTATTACGATGCCTTTGCTGGAATGCTTGGCCACGTGCAGGTTGGCCCTTACGTAGGTCTTGCCGTCCCGGAAGGAGAACTCCTGCACCTGGACCGCCGTATGGTCTGCTATCTGCCAGGGCAGGAAGTTGTACAACTGGGTTCTTATCTGCTCGCTGACCAGGAATCTCTCCGAGTGGAGCGAGCTGCACCGGTCGGGAAACAACGCCTCCCTGCGGGGCATCCGGTCTATGATCCAACTCCTCAGCCTGTCCACGCCCTTGCCGGTGGGGGGACACACGCCGAAGACGGCCGCGAAGTCGGCCCGCACCGTGGCCTGGTTCATGAACGCTCCGTGCAGCCTTTTGGGAAAGTAATCCAGAAAGGTGAGAGCCAGGGCCAGGGGTCTCTCCTGGCTGGAGCAGATCTTCTTGACTCCGGGCATGTCCAGCTGCTCCTCCAACCTTCGCGCATCCAGCACCAGGCAAACCAGATCCAGCCATTCGTACATCTCCAGCTGGGGAGTCCTTTCTATGGGCGGAGCGTCTACCAGGCAGATCTGGAAGCCCGGTCCCAGGCATAGGCCGGTAAGGGGCACCCTGGTGGTGCCGGGTTTGGCGTTGACCGGAGAGATGGTTTTGCCGGTCATGGAGTTGAGCAGGCTGGACCTGCCTGCGTTGGAGGGGCCCACCAACCCCGCGTAACCGGAGGGCTTCGCGCCTTCAGGGATCAATGGTGCTCTCCTCGGTGACCGTGCTGTCCGCGGCTTCTCCTTCGGTTTCCGGTGGCGGGGGAGGGACCGTTCCGACCAGGGCGAAGAACTGCCCCGAGGTATTTCCCAGATATAGCGTTCCGTTGGCCAGAAGGGGCGCGGTGCCGGAGTAGCCGCCCATCTCCAGCGAGTCCAGCTTCTCCCCCGTCCTCAGGTCCAGCAGGTGCAGCCTCTGGTCGTCGGAGGAAACGTAGGCGATGGAAGGGCCGACGACCGGCGGAACCTGGACCCAGTTCTCGAAGCTCTGTTCCCATAGCAGAGAGCCGGACTCGGCATGCAGGCAATGAATGAAGTTGGAGCAGGACCCGACCAGAACCAAGGTGTCTCTCACCACCGGCCGGGAGAGAACGGATCTTGCCTGCGATTGTACCAGGTCCAGCTGCCATAGAATGTTGCCCGAACCGGCACCCAGGCACCTAACCACGCCGTTTGAGAATCCCACGAATACTTTTTCCTCGGAGATGGAGGGCGGCGAGGCCTGGGAGGAGAAACTTTTGCTCCACAAGATCGTACCGTCCGGCGAGTAGGCTCTTACCCGGCCCGACTCGGTGGTGAAAACTATAACGGAATCCTCGAAGGCGGGGCCCAGAACAACTCCTCCCGGAGAGTCGCTCCACACCGGATAACCGTTGGCCACGTTCAGGGCGGCGACGCTGCCCTGGGAGTTGCCCGCCAGGACCAGGGTGTCCAACAACGCGACGTCGGAAAAAACATGGTATCCCAGCCCGGAGCGCCACAACTGCCTGCCCGACCGCCTGTCGAGGGCGTACACGTAACCGTCCTGTCCGCCGAAGTACACCGCGGTGGAACATACGGCGGCCTCCCCGCACAACCCACAGGTGACCGGTCGCGACCAGATGGTGGCGCCGGTAGAGGCGTTGACGGCCCTGAACCGCCCGTCGTTGCAGCCCAGATAGAGCACCTCGTCCACCAGGGCGGGGGCGGAGAAGAACTCGAAGCCGGTATCAATGGTCCAGAGGGTGTCGAAGGGGGTGATGACGTCGAAACCCCACATCGCGTTGCCCCGGGGCCTTCCCCTGCCCTGAGGCCACCGTCCGGGAAGGGTATCCGTTCGGGAGGTGTCTATGGTGGCCAAAACCGAGGAAACCTCGGCCAGGCGTATGGGACCGGGTAGGGACGAACCCTTGCCCGAGGGTGCCTCGGGTCGGCTGAGAAGCCACATCACCACCAGGGCCGAAGCTATGAAGCCGGCCACCACGGCCACCTCTGTGCCCGCACGCTCCGATCGAGTTTTGGAGTGGACGGCCGCGCCCGCCCGGAACTCTTCCACCTCGTTCGCTACGTTCAAGGAAAAGCCCCTTCCCGGTCAGTAAACGAGTACCGGAGCCCCGACGGGTAGGGTCCGATACAGGACCTCGAGGTCTCTCCCACTTACTCTGATGCATCCGTGGCTGACGTTCCTGCCCCTGCCCACCCCGTAGTGAAGCAGAATTCCATCGCCCAGATCGATCTTGTAGCTTCCCAGAACTCCAGGAACCTTCTTTACGTAGCGTCGCTCGCTCGCGGTCAGGGAGTCATGGTAGAAAGCTATCTCCTCCTCGTAGGTGAGGGACTCTGGCAGCATCACCACCTCTTCGGGCTCCGGAGGGCGGAGTCCCTGTTCCAGCCAGTACCAGTCCGGTCTGTACCAGTAGGGATTGGTTCCCTTCCTCTCTATCTCCCGCAGGCCCCTGGGGGTGCTGAAGTCCCACACCAAACCGCTGTCGCTCTCGGTCCATCCCTTGCCCGTGCCACAATAGCCGGTTCTTACCAGCAGGTCTCCGTACCTGAGTTGGAAGCGGCTGTCCTGGGTATCCACGATCAGGTAGTAGCCGGGGTAGGTGCCCGGGAACTCCCGTTCCCTGAGCTGTAGCTGGAGCGACTGAAGCGCTCTCCTGAGCAAGGGCAGCGAGTCCTCCCTCTGCTGCAGGGCCTGATTCATTGTGGCCAGGGTGTCCCGCTGCCTGACCGCAAGCATGAGGTTCTCCATCTGCCTCTCGTGCCTCTGGGCCGTACGAACGTACCTTACGTTCATCTGATGGATTATCACCAGGCTGGCCAGAAGGGAGACCGCAAGGCTGCTGACAAGGGCTATCACGGCCTTTCGGGCATGGTTGCTGTTCATGCCTCTAGATCACCGGATCGGGAATTAGGTTGCGCCGGGTCTGCCAGGTTGCTCTGCTGCCCCGGACGTCTATATGGACGAACGGGCCGTGGGTGTTGGTCCAGCGGTACGCGGAGGCGCCTCCCACCGCAGCCTCCCCCCTGGCCTCGACCTTGCGGGCGGCGTCCACCACCAGCTCACCGTCGGACACATCCACCCTCTTGTTCCGGTCCAGGTCCTCTATGAGGTCGTTCGGAGGATAGCCGTCGAACCACACGTCTGCAGCGCCTCCGTACAGATGCTGGCTGAAGCTGGTCCTGTTGCCTATCCTCGCGTTGTAGCTGGGAGTCCTGAAACCGCTTATGCTGACTATGCACAGAGGCTCGGGGTACTCGCTCTGGACCTCGGCCAGTACCGCTTCCAGTTTGTCCAGCAAAGACATCTGCAGCACCATGTACTGTGGAAAGCTTCCCTCGGTGTGGCAGAGGAAATGCCCCATTGTCAGGTGGGTGGTCAGCCTGCGCTCCAGGTCCTCCGACCGGAGCTCGATGAAGAAGTCCGGATTGTGTTCCCTGGTGCTGCCGTCGCCGTAGCTGCCCACCGGGAAGGAGTTCAGGGTGGTGGTCCTCCATCTGCAGCTTTCCACGGGTACTACTATGGAGTACTCCTCCAACCGCCGCCCGTCGGTTAACCTGAGATCGAATATACCGTGCCCCCGGGGCGCTCTCCAGCCCATGAGCTCTCCGAAGCCACGCCGGGGATTCCCGGCGGAAACCGACCATTCCAGGGAGTCGGACCTCCCGGAGGTATCGGGAACGGCCCGAAGGGTCACCGAGTCGCCGGGCATGACCACGAAGCAGACCCGGTTGGCAGGCAGAGGCACGCCGTCCACCGCTAATCCAAAGGCCGGGGGAGCCGGATGCGGGTCGTCGGCGGTACAGAACAGCATGCTCCAGACCAGGAACCAGATTACCATCGTCCTCGCCTTCCAAGAGTTTTTGCCGGCCTGGCACCGTATTAGAGCCTTGCCGGATCGATGTCAAGAACCCTGGGGCAGAAGCCTTACCTTTCTGCCATCCACCCGCAGTCGGCCGGCGCAATGCAGATTCACCGCCCGGGGGTAGATGACGTGCTCCCTCTCCAGTATCCTGGCGGAGAGAGAGCTCACGGTATCCTCGTCCAGCACTTCCACCACCTCTTGCAGGATTATGGGCCCGGTGTCCATTCCCGCGTCCACGTAATGGACGGTGCACCCGGAGTACTTCACGCCGTACTCAAACGCCTGCCTTTGGGCCTCCAGGCCGGGAAAGGCCGGAAGCAGGGCCGGATGGATGTTCATTATCCTCCCGTCGTAAGCCTCCAGAAGAGGGCCTTTCAGCATTCTCATGAAGCCCGCCAGGCAGACCAGGTCTATACCCTCCTCCTCTAGAGTGCGGGCGCACCGCTCTTCCTCGGATATGCCCATCCGGGTCCTGTAGGATCCGGGATCGATAACCGCCGATCCGACCCCCAGCTCCGCCGCTCTCTCCAGTACCCGGGCGTCCTTCCGGTCCGAAAGAAGGAGAACCACCTTCCCCGTACCGGTGTCGCCCCTGCACAGAGCCTCGAAGTTGCTGCCTCTTCCGGAGGCCATCACGGCCACTCTCTTTCGATCGTCTATGATCAACCTCCCTCCCGTTCCTGCGGTTCCGGCGGCCGGTCCACGAACTTCCAAACGATGCCGTAGGTGTATCGCCTCTGATAATCGTTCTGAACGTCCTCCACCGCTCCTACGAAATCGAAGCCTCCCAAGCTGAAGACGGCCAGAATGTCGCCTTCGGTGCTCCATTCCGAGCTCTGGTCGAGGTGGGCCTCCATCCTTCCCCCCGCATATATCCTGGCGTTGCCGTAAGCGATGGAGGGAAGAAGCAGGGCGGAGACGCCCAGGGTATCGTCCCAGCCGCGGGCCCTCAGGCCCAGGGTAAGCGACCGGGTGGATCGGTAGGCGGCCAGAGTGATCTCCGAAAGCTCCTCTCTGATAACAGTGGACAGTCGGGCCGGGCCCACGGCCGCTGTCAACAGCAATCCCTCCCTCTCCCCCGGCGGCGACCATAATCCTCCCCCCAGGGAGAGTATTCCCCGGGTCCAGCGAGCACCGGCGGCTCCCCCGTAGAGAGTTTCCTCGTCGAATATCCGTCCATCCGCCCTGCAGACCAGGGACAGCTCTCCCGGGCCCCACTCCGCGACGGCGTGGGCCTCCCCGTAGGCCACCGAGTCCACGTAGGCCGCCCCTCCCGCCGTCTCCAGGGAAACCGGGCCGGAAAGCAGTGGAACCTGGCCCAGGATCTCGTACTGGCGCCCCCCCGGCCCTCTATGGACGAAACCCGCGCGCAACCAAAAGTCCGGCCGGGTAAGGCCGCAATGCACGGTGTAGGCGTCCACGTCGCCCTGCCAGAACTGAGAGGTCATCCCCAGGCTTCGCCAACCCAGCCGCAGCCTCTGGCTGCTCAGGGTATCCTTGCGCCCCGCGGACACGTCCAGCATTAGTTCGGCCGGGAGTGGCCGCCTCAGGTAGCCCGAGTAGCGGTTGCGGTACCTGGTGTTCTCCAGCAGACCCACCCCCGTGCTGTAGCTGCTGTCCGGGACCTCGGGCGAAACGAAGTTCACCGACCATCCACAGTTGCTCCATGCGCCGCCCTCCAGGGGATCCAGCAGCTCGACGGCCCGCCAGGAAGCCCAGGGTGGGAGCAGATCGGATTCGCAGAGGAACAGAGGCCCGCCGTCGAAGAGGATCCTGGTTTCCGTCCAGGGCGGAGCCGTGGACCAGGTGAGCGTCGGCCATGTTTCGAGGAGATCGGAGGGATGACCGGATACCGAGAAAACCGAATGAAGCGACAGAACCAACGCGGCAAGGCTCACTAGTAGCCGGATCTACCCAGGGCTCGGTAGGTGAGGACCTTGCCCCGCTCCACCCCGGGCTGGTTCAGGGGATTCACGTTGAGAGCCAGCCCGCAGAGAACGGTAGCGATCTGCAGGGACATCATCAGCTGTCCCAGGGCCCGGGCGTCCAGCTCGGAGATATCGAGGCGGCAGACCGGAAGCCCCCTCTCCCTGAGGGCCTCGGTCGTGGCGTCGGCCTCGGCGGCCCGTAGCTCATGCAGCGAGCTGTCCTCCAGGTAGGCTATCGAGGGGTAATCCTCGAAGCCGCCGGGCAGAGGGGTCGCGGTTTCCGCCACCGTGGTGATCAGAAAGGCCTTGTCCGGGGGCCCTTCCATGAACAGCTGCCCGAAGGAGTGCTGGTCGGCCGGACCCCTGCAGGGAAGCGGCGTTTGTCCGACCTCCACCACCTTACCGTCGAGATCGATCCTCTTTCCCAGGCTTTCCGCCCACAGCTGCGCGAACCACTGCCCGGTTCGGTACAGGTACTCCGAGTAGGCGAAGAACACCAGGACGGGATGGGTGTCGAACACCTGCAGCAGGGCGGCCGCCATGGCAGCCGGAAGGCTGTCGGGACCATTTCGGTCGAAGTCGGCCACCACGTCCGCTCCCCCCTGCAGCAGGCCCTCCACGTCCAGGCCGTCGTACGCGGCGGGAAAAACGCCCACCGGGCTCATGACGCTGTACCTCCCCCCCACGGAGGGGGGTACGGGAAGGGCCAGCCATCCCCGGTCCTCGGCCAGCCTTCTGAGGTCCCCCTTCTCCGGGTCGGTCACCGCCACGATTCTCCGGTCGCGAAGGTCCGGAGGCAGCCAGCGATACATCTCCAGGAATCCGGCGATAGTCTCCGCCGTGCCCCCGGACTTGGTGACCACAGTAACCAGCGTGTCCTGGGGGTCCAGAGTATCCTTCAGGACCTCGAACCGTCTGGCGTCGGGGCAGTCGGCAAGAACGACGCTGCTCCGGGAGACCTCTCCGAGGGCGGCTCTGGTCGCCCTGAGTCCCAGGGAGGAGCCGCCTATTCCCAGGACCACCATCCTGCCCGCGGCCCGGCGGCAGTCGGAAGCGGCCCTAAGGGATTGCTGCAGGAGGCCCTGGTCGCCGGGCAGGTCGAGAAAGCCGAGCAGACCCTGTTCTCGCCACTCGGAAAAGACCCTGAGGACCTTATCGTCCAGGGCCGGGAAATCGTAACCTGTCTCGAATTCTATTCTGGAAAGGATTCCGTTGGTCACTCCATGGTTCCTTCCGTTTCCGTGGAGCCCCAGGTTGCAAGGGACTCGTCGCCGGAGAGATTCGCGATCACCAGCACCGACCCGTTCGAGGAACCCAGTCTGGTGGCGGGAACCGTATCCCGGCCCACCATGAGAAACGTATCCAGCCCGTCCTCCCACAGGGCCCTTCTGGGTACCATCCAAGATCCGGGCAGGCGTTGACTTCCTTCCAGGCCCAGCCCGGAATATACCGCCGTACCGTTCTTCTCCTCAACCAGTCTGCCCCCCATCAGCTCCGGGGGCCATATGGCTATCGAGATCCCCGATGGAGACTCTACCGATACCAGACCGGCGGAGGCCGGATGGGCGGTGAGAATGGTGTCACCCGGTGCTACGCGCCCCCCTTCGGACACCTTGACGTCCACCACCTCTCCGGGGAAGCCGGAGAAGACCGGAGAGGGCTGTAGCCCGGTTCTTAGAAGGTTCTCCAGGCTGTCCAGCCTGTCGGCCGCAGTAGAGTCTCCCAGTTGCAGCTCGAACCTCAGTAGGTCGATTTCCATGGATACTCTCTGCAGCTCCAGGGCGGCCACCGTGTCCGTGGCCAGCGCCAGGGTGTCGCCGGACCGGAAGGAAAGCCCTGTCGAGGCCCTTATGGAAGCTATTCTGGCCGGAGCTGTCCGGTTCCAGCGCACGGCCACGGACCGGGGCCGCAGCGGGATGAGCTCGAACGGCGGTGCTTCCCGCGGGGAGACCGTCGCCGTGCTTCGCTCCTCTGAGACGGACGGACGGGCCCGGCTGGTCTCTCCAGGCTCTTCGCAGGAGCAAACGAAGGCTGGACAGAACAGCAGTAGCAGCTTAGTTTCCGTTCTCATACCGACCCGGAAGCGTTATCCCTGTCCGACAGAGGTGGATGTGACGATTAAAGCCCAGAAGATAGTGGTCCTGCTTTCCATCCTGGCGATGGCCGCCTGCGGCGAGAAGCAAACTGGAGGGTTCTTCGTGGGACCCATATCGGGCACTTACCAACCCCAACATCCTCCCGTAGACTCTACCGCCGCGGAGGCGGAGGTCATAGAGGTAAAGCAGACGGACACCCTGGTTAACTGCACCTTCGATAACGTACTGTCCCGGCCCTTCGGGGACAACCTGGAATACGAGGCCTACAACGGCGCGCTGCACGTGGACAACTCCGACCTGGAAGAGCCGGTGGTGATATTCTCCACGGCCGGTCTAGTGGCCGACGGGGTGGTGGAAGCGGAGTTCGATCTGATCGACGCTCCGATGCATGCGGTGGTCGGTCTGGTTCTGAGGGCCGAGAGCAAAAGGACCTTCCTGCTCCTGGGGGTCAATTCCAGGGGCCAGTACACCGTCCAGCAGTGCAGGGACGGCGTCTGGTATCCCGTGATGGGCCTGGAGCCCTTCAACGACAGCAGGCTTCTTCCGTACACCCTTCCCGGGGTGGAGCTTACCGCCGAGGTACACGGTAATTACGTAGACCTGACCGTAAACGGCCAGCTGATTCAGGTGGTCCGGACCACAGTACCTCCCCTGGGGCAGGTGGGAGTATTCGTCGACGCCTACACATACGCCGCCGTGGATCGATTCACCGTGGTCCCGCTGGACCGATGATTCTTCCGCTTCTTGCGATTCTTCTCTCGGTCGAGCCCGGCCCCTGCAGGGTCACCCCGCTGGAAACCGTAGACCGGGTCGATCGGGACGAGCGACCCAGCGGCGTACCCGTTCTCTGTTACCACCACTTGTCCGACCGGCCCCGGCTCTTCGGAATCTCCAAATGGCGCCTTCGGAGCGACCTGGAGGAGCTGTACAGGGCCGGCTTCTACCTGGTTGCCCTCGATGACCTGGAGAACGGTTTGATTCAGGTGCCGCGGGGAAAGCGTCCCCTGATGCTGCACTTCGACGATGGCTGGCCGGAGCATTTGAGGTTCCTGGAGACGGCCGACGGCGGTTACGCCCTGGACCCGGACTGCGTGCTGGGTTTGCTGGAGTCTTTCTGCTCGGAGCATCCGGACTTCGGCAGGGGCGCTACGTTCTTCGTGTCCTGGGACAAGGTTCCCTTCGGTCAGAGCGGTATGGTGGAGGAAAAGCTCAATTTGCTTCTGGACATGGGCTACGAGATCGGGAACCATACCTACAGGCACAGCAGCTTCGCAAAGCTGGCCCCCGAGCTTTGGGAAGACGCCATCTCGCTGGCCCTGGTCAGGTTCCACCGCAATCTGGGGCTTAGGACTTGCGAGGTGAGAACCGTTGCCTACCCCGGGGGAATCCTTCCCAGGGGCACCGAGGCCGAGGCCAGGCTCTCCGGCCTCTCCTACGGGGGAAGATCTTCGGTGGAGCTTGGATTCCTGGTTAACGGTGAGGTTCCATCGCTGGACCGCCTGCTGGGCTCCAGGAACGCCTGCCTGCGGGTGGGCAGGATCGACATGAGCAGGTACACGGTCGGTAAGCTTCTATCCTGGAACAGCCTGATGGCTTGCGGCTGGGGCAGATCCTCCCTGCACGACCCTCTTCCCTACAGGGCGACTCCCCTTACGGGATCACGGTGATGTCGACCCCCGTGGTCTCCGTGCCCGGGTAGACGTTCACCATCCCCGGGTAGGACCCGTAAGGCTCGCTTCCCGCGTCCCAGGAGCCGTCTTCGTCCAGGTCCACGAATCCGGCTACGGTGTAGCCGCCGGGGTTCTCCACCTGCACCCGGTATCTCCCCGGCTGAACCGGGTGGTAGACGATTTCCTGTTCCTCCTCGCCCTCCGCTCCCGAGGGCGATAGCTGCAGAATCACCTCCCGGGAGGTGCCGTCCAGAATTCCCTCGATCCATCCCGGCTGGTCCGACCATGCGGGAACGAAGGACCAGGAGTAGCTCTCCAGGGTATCACCCCAGGCCGACAGGAGGCCTTCCCGAAGCCTGATCTTGTACTGCTGATGGCCCACCAGCGTGCGCTGCGGGACCATACGGAAGCTTTTGCTGTTGAGGGGAGTTACGGACATGGCCACCATCGAGTCGGCCGCCACGTGGATCAGGGACAGCTTTCTCCGCAGGCTGTCCCGGTGGACCCAGTCGCTGCAGTTCAGGTAGAAGGGCCCGTCGGGTGGGATCTCCCTTCCGCCGGGCTCGGGATAGACGCTGGTTATCCTCAGGGTGTCCGAGGGAAGAGAGTCCACCGCTTCGAAGCTCAGGGAGTCGCTGGCCCCGACGTTGCCCACCAGGTCACTGAATCCTCTCATCCTCAACAGCATGTCCCCGGAAGACATGCGTCCGGTAACCAGCTCGATCCCGTAGGTCTGTCTGGACGGAAGGGCCCAGAGACCGTGGACGGCTACCCGGGTCCCGGTGGAATCGAAGAGCTCTATCTCAGCCTCCCTCATGCTCTCGAACGAAACCTCCTCGCTCATGGTGACCGATACATGGTGGGCGTCCAGGGCTTCGGCGTCGATCAGTGACGGGCCTACGGTATCCACCACCACCAGGGTGGGCTCCAGGTAAAGAGAGTCCCCCGAGGGCAGGGCGACGCTGATCTCGGTGCCTGCCTCTACGTCCGACTGCCAGGAGTAACTTCGATCCCGGTCCTCGTAGCAGCGCAGGAGGTAGCTACCGCCCGGAAGCCAGCGGAGGCGGGCCACGCCGGATGTGTCGGCCTCGGTCCTTCGAATCAGAAGGGTGTCGCCGCGCTCCAGGTCTTCGGAGTCGTAAAGGTCCACCAGGGTCCTATCCCCCACCCTTCCCCCGGCCTGGCGGGAAAGGCTGAGAACCATGCGTCCCCCGGCCAGGGAGTCTGAGGCCGTATAGGCCAGGTCCAGGGCCTCGGCGAGGTTGTTGCCGCGGCGATCCGAGAGGCCCCGGGGAAAGTGTAGCACCGTGGTACCCGAATCCGGAGGCTGCGGAAGGCGAACCTCCACCGTCTCCCCGTCGACTTTCACCTCTACGTCCGAAGGCGGGTACACCGCGCAGGATACCGATGCCGGCTCCAGCCTCTCGGACCAGACTACGCGCACCTCCCGGAGCTCTCCGTACCCTCCTCCGGAGGGAGGCATCACCTCCACCAGCCGCGGAGGGTCCCGGTCCTCCGGACCCCCTTTGGGCGGGACGACCTTGGCGCAGCCCACCGGAATCAGGCATAGAAGCGCCAGGGCCCTGGTCATCAGCCTTCTTCCCGCTTTCCCAGGGTACGCAGCTTTCGTATCTCGCCGGCTTTGCGGTAATGCTCGGCGGCCTCCGAGGAGCGGGACATCTTCTCCAGCACTATGGCCAGCTCGCTGAGGTAATCCGGATATGCCGGCACCAGCTCGACTGCGTTTCTGAGGTAGCTCTCGGCCTCTTCCAACTCACCCATCAGATTGCAACACCGCCCCATGTAGTAGTAGGCGGGAGCGTGCTCGGGATTGAGGGCCAGGAAGTCCGTCAGGGCCTTTCTGGTGTTTCGGTACATGCCCTTTCTGAGCTCCGAGACCGCCACCAGGAACATCAGATCATCCTCCCCCGCACCCATCCTCAGAGCCTTTTCCTGCCATCCGGTATCCCTGAGGGTGCCCATGCGTCTGACCATATTGTGTACCCGGGCGGCCAGAGCCTCCGGGGAAAGGGGCGCTCCTTCCGGAACCCGCGCCTCTTCCTCACCGGTCTCGGTCTCTTCTTCGGGAAGGTCGAAATCGTCGGGTGGCGTGGACACCTCCACGGATTCCGCCTCCGCCTCGCTGGCTATCTCCCGGCCGGAGAGTTTTCCCTCCACCAGCTTCTCGAACATCTCCAGCTGTTTGGCCTCATCGTCCATCTTCACCAGCGGCCTAAGTTGGAACTCGCTTACGTCGTCCGTCAGCAAAAGACTGGTCTGAACCTCTTCGGGCAACTTGAGCAGATTCAGTATCTGGGTTATCCGGGCCCTGGAGTATCCCAGCATGTCCGCCAACCTGCTTCTGTTGGGAACCAGATCCATGGAGAGCAGCCCCTCGAAGAGCATCGCCTCCTCGACGCAGTTGGATATGCTCTCATGGGCCAGACCCACGTGGACCTTGTTCCGTACTACAAAGCATTTCAGCGCATTACGTCCTTCGACCTCCGCGCTCCATACCGTCCTGTGCCTGGCCAGAACCCGGTAGCCCTTCTCCTGCTGAAGGAGGATGGGCGGAGGCTGCGGCTCGGCCGGCTGGCCCTTCGGCCGCCATTCCCCAGCCGGCCTCAGGTATTCCATGTCCTCCAGCCTGACCTCTTCCAAAGGCATATGTTCCAATGGATTCTCGTGAGTCATCTCTCCGCCCTCCGGGAAAAGAGCATCTCCCTGAGATCGTGAATGCTGCCGCCGTCCCACCAGGAAATGCCCGGCATCCTGTCGAACATGCCGATCTGCCTTCTAGCGTATTGCCATGTTCGACTGCTTATGCGTTCCTTCGTTCGCTCCAGCGATACCCCATCTTTCAGAAACTCGACGCACTCCGCGTAACCGATGGTTCGACCGAGTATCGAATCACTATCGTAACCCTTCTTGAGAAGATTATTTACCTCATCCAAGAATCCCTCTTCGATCATACTCTCCGTTCTGCGCTCTATTCTTCGGCGAAGTGTTTTCCGGGGAATTCTGATGCCCACCAGGACGTAATCCGAGGCCCGATCCACCCCTCCCGTCATCTGTTCGGAGGCCGGATACCCCGAGCATAGGATTATCTCCAGCGATCTGGTCAGCCTTACCGTGTCGTTCTCGGCTATCTCCCCGGCCCTGACCGGATCCAGGCGCTGCAGAAACCTTCTCAGGACACCCGTTTTTCTTCGCTGCAGATCCGAAAGTGCTTTCCTGAGCTCTTCCCGGCGTTCCGGCAGATCGTCCAGGCCTCCCAGCAGGGCCCTTACGTAGAGGGCCGAGCCTCCCACCACCACCGGGATGCCTCCCCTGGCTCGAATCTCCTCCACCGCTTTTTCCGCCTTCGAGACGAAAGCACCGGCGGAGTAGGTCTGATCGGGCTTTACCACGTCCAGCAGATGGTGGGGAACGAGCCTCCTCTGTTCGGGGGTGGGCTTGGCGGTACCGATGTCCATTCCCCGGTAGATCTGCCGGGAGTCGGCGCTTACCACCTCTATTCCCTCGGACGCCCGGGCCAGAGCGATAACCGCCTCCGTCTTCCCCGAGGCGGTGGGACCCACCAGAACGGGAACCGCCGTCTCAGCGGCCAAAGCGCTTCTCCAGCTCGCCCAGAGAGATC
>WJMA01000060.1 GCA_014728175.1 Candidatus Fermentibacterota bacterium | reverse complement strand
GGTAGGTATCTACGCCGGCCCGGGCGTCGTCTACGCCGACGGGAGCTACTCGGGAACCGACGATTTCGGAAGGTATGTGGAGGCCGACGGCAGCAGTGCCGGATTCGGGCTGGCCGTCGGCACCTCCGTGGATCTATGGGGCCCCCTCTCCGGACGGTTGGACTACCGCAGGACGTTCATGGGGGTAAAGACCGATCGGGCAACTATCGACGGAAGTGAGAGTGTGGTATATCCGGCCGAGAGCACCGACCTGAGCTACGGTCGCTTCGGGTTGTCTCTGGTGGTGTCCATGGTGGGCGCCGACCGATCGGTGCTAAGCTTTTAATCGGGGCCGGAGAACGTTGACGCGCATGGCTATCCTACGTAGAATCCTGGCCCGATTGGGGCCGGCGTAGCTCAGCTGGCAGAGCAGCGCATTCGTAATGCGCAGGTCAACGGTTCGAGTCCGTTCGCCGGCTCCACGGTCCTACCAGGGGATACTATGACCAAACCCATCGTAAGCGGTTCGGGGATAAGGGGAGTTTTCGGGAAATCGTTCACCGAATCAGACGCCCTTCGGTACGCCGCCGCTTTTGGAAACCTGGTTGGTTCCGGCGCCGTGGTGGTGGGCAGAGACACCAGGTCGAGCGGCCCCGTGGTGGAGGAAGCCGTCCTGGCCGGGTTGACCTCTTCGGGTTGCACCCCTCTCTCTTTGGGGGTGGTGCCCACTCCCACGGTCCAGCTGGAAGCGATGAGAGAAGGGGTGGCGGGAGGCGTTGCCGTAACCGCCAGTCACAATCCCTCCGAGTGGAACGCGCTCAAGCTAATAGGAACCGACGGGGTGTTCCTCAGAGCCGATGCCAGGAAAGCATTGATGGAGATACTTCGGGAGAGAGCCTCGCCGGGGGCGGCCCACCCCGCGCCTGCTGCCGTCATCCTGGGCGGCTCGGTGGAAAGACACGTGGAAACCGTCGTTAACCTTCCCTCGGTCGAAAGGGACGGCAGGAAGCTGAAAGTGGTCATGGACCCGGTGGGAGGAGCCGCCACCGAGCTGGCGGTGGGAATAATGGAGCGCCTGGAGGTCGGCTACGGCCTTATCAACTCCCGGATGGGGGCCGACGGGACCTTTCCCAGGGGACCGGAGCCGGTGGGAGAGAACCTTGCCGATCTGTGTAAGGCAGTGGTGTCGGAGGGAGCAGATCTGGGGCTGGCCTTCGACCCGGACGGTGACCGGCTGGCCCTGGTGGACGAGCAGGGAAGGCCCATAGGAGAGGATCTGACCGTAGCCCTGGCGCTGCAGCTGGTTCTGGCCCACAGACCGGGCCCGGTGGTGGTAAACCTGTCCACATCGATGGTCGTGGAGGACGTCGCCGGCAGGTTCGGCTGCCCGGTCTACAGGAGCCCGGTGGGCGAGGTCAACGTGGTGGAGGAGATGGAAGCCAGGGGAGCCGAGATAGGGGGAGAGGGAAACGGCGGGGTCATAGACCTCCGTTGTCATCCCGGACGAGACAGCGGCGTGGCCATGGCCTACGTGGTCTCCTTTTTGAGACTGAGCCCCGAGCTTGACCTCTCTGGATGGACGGGAACGCTGACCGGGTATTCCATGTTGAAGAGGAAACTGCCTCTGGAGAAGCCCTTCGAGAATCTGGCTCCCAGGTTGGAGGAGGCCTTCGGCGCTGCCGACGATACCAGGGATGGACTGTGGTTCCGGCGCGACCGGGGATGGATCCACGTGAGGCCCTCGGGTACCGAGCCGGTGGTCAGGTTCATCTGCGAGGACCGGGATCGACAGGTTGCCGAAGAGCGGTACAATAAGTTTCGAAAGGTTGTGTACGACTGATGTGTGGGATCGTGGGTTACGTGGGGCGACGTTGCGCCCTCGATGTGCTTATCACCGGCCTTAAAAGGCTCGAGTACAGGGGGTACGACTCGGCGGGATACGCCCTGCAGGGCGAGGATGGACTGCTGCTAACCAAGTGTAAGGGGAGGGTGGACGAGCTGTCCTCCGAACTTCCGGAGGGCGGGGAAGACGTAACCTCGGGCATCGCCCACACCCGCTGGGCCACCCATGGAGAGCCGTCGAAGGCCAATGCCCACCCTCATGTGGACCAGTCGGGTAGGATAGCCTTGGTGCACAACGGGATAATAGAGAATTACAAGGAGCTGAGGCGGCAGCTGGAGGGGGAGGGGGTGGAGTTCTACTCCGATACCGACTCGGAGATAGTCGCCAAGCTGATAGGCCTGGAGGCGGCAAAGGGCAAGAACCTGTTCAACGCGGTGCGTGATGCTCTTTCCAAAGTAATGGGAGCTTATGGAATAGCGGTTATTTCCGCGGACGAGCCTGATGCTATGGTGGCAGCGAGGTACGGAAGCCCCCTGGTGGTGGGGGTTGGAGAGTCCGAGTACATAGTGGCCAGCGACGTGGCGGCCATAGTATCCCATACCAGGGACGTTATCTACCTGGACGAGGGCGAGGTGGTCGAGGTAAGCCTGCACGGGATCTCCTCCAACAATGGCCGGACCGCCCTGCTCAGAGACCGGGTGCAGAGGGTGGATTGGGACCTGGCGGAGATAGAGAAGAACGGTTACGACCACTTCATGCTCAAGGAGATATTCAGCCAGCCGGAGTCGCTGCGCAACGCTTTCAGGGGCAGGATAGACATCTCTCGTGGAACCGCCCATCTGGGTGGATTGGGTCTTACGGAAGCCGACATGAGGAGCATCGACAGAATCATAATAACCGCGTGCGGAACCTCCTGGCATGCCGGCCTCATAGGGAAGTACCTGATAGAGAGCCAGTCCAGGATACCGGTGAGCGTGGAGTACGCCTCCGAGTTCCGGTACCGCGATCCGGTGGTGGGCCCGGGTACGGTGGTGTTCGTTATCAGCCAGAGCGGGGAGACCGCCGATTCCCTTGCGGCGTTGAGACTCGCCAAGGATAAGGGATGCAGGACATTCGGCATAGTGAATGTGGTAGGGTCCAGCATAGCCCGGGAGACCGACGCCGGAGTGTACATACATGCGGGCCCGGAGATAGGGGTGGCCTCGACCAAGGCCTTTACCTCCCAGGTGATGGTACTAACTCTCATATCTCTGGCCTTCGGTCGCTCCCGAGGAGTTATCGACCGCGAACAGGGGGCCAGGCTGGCCCGAGAGATTCTCAACATACCCGAGAAGGTGGAGCGGATACTGGGCACCTCCGACCGGATAGCCAAGATCGCCAGGGAGTTCACGTACGCCCGTAACTTCCTCTACCTGGGCAGGGGCATGAACTTCCCGGTCGCCCTGGAGGGTGCGCTGAAGCTGAAGGAGATATCCTACATACATGCCGAGGGATATCCGGCGGCCGAGATGAAGCACGGCCCCATCGCCCTGATAGACGAGATGATGCCGGTGGCGGTGATCGCGGTACGCGACGCCGCCTACGAGAAGGTGCTCTCCAACATCTCCGAGGTCCAGGCCAGACAGGGACGGGTACTGTCCATTGCCACCGCTGGAGACGAAGAGATAGCGGCCCTCTCGGACTGGGTGATTCACGTTCCCCAGACCACCGACGTCCTCCTGCCTCTTCTAACGGTCGTTCCCCTGCAGCTTCTGTCGTACCACGTGGCCGTGGCCAGGGGATGTGACGTGGACAAACCCCGCAATCTGGCCAAGAGCGTAACCGTAGAATAGTGGGTCGCCCCGGCGGCAAGTGGGCCTTCCGAACCTGGCCGGAAAAGTTCTGGTCCGCGCTGCGTTTCGTAGTCGTCCGTGTCTACCATCGATGGCGGAAGGACAGGGTATTCTTCTCCGCCTCGTCTCTGGCTTTCAACGTCCTGGTCACCGCCCTTCCCCTGTGCCTGTTGATCGTAAGCGTGGGGGGGATGGCTCTCCAAAGCAGCTCGGAGCTGCGGGCGGGTCTGGAGAGCTGGCTGGACGAGGCCAACCCCTTCCTTCCTCAGGCCGCGAGACAGGACCTGGAGAACATGCTGTTGGAGGATGGGCTGTCGGGCCTGACCGGTGTGGCGGGAGCTCTGCTTCTTATGCTTCTGGTGAGCAGGCTCTTCGGGAATATCCGAACGGCGTTCCACGGAATATTCCAGCCCAGCAGGCCCAGGGGCGCCTTCGGGGGCAAGATGTTCGATCTGTTGCTTTCCATCCTGGTCACCCTGTGCTTCGTTCTGGCGTTCGTGTTCACCACCCTGGCCAACCTGGTGGCAGACTCCGCGGTGGGCCGTCTGGTCGCCGGCTGGCCGGTGCTGGGGGGCATACTGGGAAAGGGCAGCGCGGACCTTCTGGCCATGTCATTCACCGTGCTTCTGCTTTTTCTTCTCTACTGGGCGGTCCCGAACCGGAAGGTCAGCGTCAGGCAGGCCCTGTCAGCCACCGCCCTGACCTGGATGCTGGGCGCTCTGGGAACCGAGTTGTACACCTGGGTGGTCTCCCGTCCTCATTGGGGAGTCGTCTACGGGTCCCTGGCCGGAATAATGGCAACATTTCTATGGGTCTACTGGTTGTGCGTCATATTCCTGGCAGCGGCCGAGATAAGCCAGGCGGGCCACGAGTGGCGCCAACGTGATCGGTCGGCGGTGGGAAGCCCGGTAGTCAGACACTGAACCTTACCTGGATGATGTCACCGTCCCGGATGACGTAGTCCTTTCCCTCTACACGCAGCTCTCCCCGCGACCGCAACTCCGGCATGTCCGGGCAATCCGCGAACCTCTCGAAGCCTACAACCTCGGCCCTTACGAAACCCCTGGCCATGTCGGAATGCACCTTGCCGGCCGCCTCCAGGGCGGTGGCGTTCCTGGGCAGGGGCCACGCCCTTACCTCTTCGGGGTTCATGGTGAAGAAGGTGACCAGGTCCAGCGATACGTACGCCTGCCTTATCAGCCGTGAGAGGCTCGACCCCTGGTAGCCCATGGAGCCGAGAAACGCCTGATGCTCTTCCTCTGGAAGCTCGGAGAGCTCCAGCTCGAAGGCGGCGTTCACCGCTGTCGTCGAGGCTTGGTGCCGGTCGGCAACCTCGATCAGCGCGCCCTCGTCGGCCACGGGCCGGTCCGCCCTGTTGATTACCACCAGGATGGGCTTTTGGCTCAGGAACGAGTATCCGCGGAGCATGGAGAGCTCGGAAGGAGTCAGGTCCATCGTGCGCAGCGGGAGCCCTTTCTCCAGGTGGTCCCGCAGCCGGTCCAGCAGCTCCAGCTCCCGACATCCCTTACGACCCTCCTTTATAAGCCTGTTCGATCTGTTCTCCACCGTGGATAAATCGGACAGACACAGTTCCCCCTCGGCCGACAGGAAGTCTCTCTCCAGGTTGCCCCGGGCATAGTTGTCCAGGACCAGGACTATGGCGGAAGCGTCCTGCATCCGGGTCATGTGTTTTGGTTCAAAAGCGGGCGAGGGGACGTCCACGAAGACCATGGAGGTAGCTACCTTTCTCCGTACCTCCGCAAGCTCCGCCAGTCGATCCAGCCTGGGGTCGGGCACTTTGACCGTAAGCGGCTTTGCCGGATCCAGGTCCGGGTCACCGGCCAGGGCCTTGAGCAGAGTGGTTCTTCCACAACCAGGCAGGCCAACGAGGACCAGCTTCATCCATCTACTCCGATCGATCGGCCGGAGCGTTACTCCGTGAATATCCTGACGGTATCACCGTTTGCGCTGTCCACGTCCACCTCTATCTCCGACAGGGCGCGGACCAGCTCATCCTCGTCCAGCTCGGTCAGCCGGGACAGATCGAAGCCCTTCTCGCTTACCGCGTCGGCGGCTCCGGCCGGTATTAACGCCTTCAGCTTGATGCCAGTCTTAATGAGGCTCAACGGGACCCTCACGTTAACATTGTCGCCATCGGCGGATTCCACCAGAACCCTCAGATAGCGGGGCTTCTTCTTCCCACCGGGTTCCGGAGGCTCGGGAGGGGACGGAGGCTCCGCCGAGGGGGTGTCGTCTCCGGATGCGACCTTCTCCAAAAGGACGGCGGCCTCTTCGACGGTAACCTTGCCCTCCGCCAGCATCTCCAGGATCTTCTTTCTCGACTCTTCCATTTTTTGCTCCCTTCGAATGGGGCTTTTCACAAGAAGCTCATACACAGCTGCCTGCGGCCTTCGCCCACCCTTACCTTCAGTCCGTGAACGCACACCAGTAGCCTTAACAGGAGGTCGCTTCTGGTAATCATCCTGAACTCGATGCGCTCGGAGAACGCTTTTCCCAGCATGCCCGCCAATATCAAAAGCGGGAGGAGGGGAAGCAGCAGCCCCCACAGCAGGAAATAGGGCAGAGGGATGACCAGACGACCCTTTCTGAGAATGAGCAGAAAAGCGGGCATGCCTACAGTCTCTCCACTGCTTCGTCGAAGCTTATGGTCCCATTGTCGAGTTGCTCCAGTATCTCGTTTCTCTTGGAGGGACCCTGCATGAACTCGTCCAGCCTCAACACGATCCGCTCTATCCTGGAGCGTGCCGTGGGATAGCTTACTCCCAGTGCTTCCTGAAGCTTCTTTATGGACCCGAAGCTCCTCAGAAAGGCGATAACCAGAGCCTGGTCGGTTGTGCAGAGCTTGGCCAGGGGGGAGAGGGTGAACTCGCCGGTTATCCTGGTGCCGCATTTACCACACTTGCAGGTCTCGGGGTTCAACGGCTCCCTGCATTCCGGGCACCTGACATCACCAATATCCATATCCAACCTCCATTATTCTAAAAGAACTATAAAGAATTATTAAGAAATGTCAATATACAACCTTGTATTAGTTGAATTACAAAGCCCAACGGGCGCGGTGATATCCATAGATTACCGGATGGAGAAGCTGGAGGTGGGCGCCGGCCAGATACTAAATGGAAAAAGGAGGCACCGCCGGCGGTGCCTCCTTCGGTCTGGTACCGAGCGCGAGTCTCTCAGGGCATCATCTTCTTGACCAGGTTTCCCAGCCTCTTAACGCCCTCCGTTATCTGCTCGTCGTTGGCGTAGCTGAAGTTCAACCTCATACTGCGGTCGTTCTCTCCCTCCGGGTAGAAGGCGCTGCCCGGAACGTAGGCCACCTTCTCGTCGATGGCCTTCTGGAAGAGGTCGTCCGTGCTCATACCTTCGGGCAGAGTGAGCCAAAGGAAGAGACCTCCCTCCGGCTTGGTCCAATCCACGCCCTCCAGGTCTCCCAGCTCTTCGTCCAGCCGCTGCAGCATGAGCTCGCCTCGGCCTCCGTAGAGCTTGATGTTTTTCCTTATGCCTTTCTCCAGGGCGCCCGAGGCAAGAATTCTGTGGGTGATTGCCTGGTTGAAGGCCGGGGTGCAGAGATCCACCGCCTGCTTGGCCATGACCATCTTGGATATCACCCATTCAGGCCCGTAGGACCAACCCAGCCTGAAACCGGGAAGGAGGATCTTGGAGAACGTGTACAACGACAGTACACGGTCCGGGGCCAGGCTCTGGAAGGTTGGCTCGTGCTCGCCCGTGTACCTAAGCTGGCGATAAGGGGTATCCTCGATTATCAGGTAATCCCGCTCCTGGGCCATCTCGATGATCTTCTCCCGCCTGCTGCGGGGAATGGTTACCCCGGCGGGATTGTGGAAGTCGGGGACCAGGTATATGAACTTGGGCCTTCTTCCCTCCCCCTCCAGGCGATCCAGGGTGGCTCGGAGCTTCTCGGGGATCATCCCGTGATGATCTAGCTCGACCCCGATGGACTTGGCCTCGTAGTTCCTGAAGGCCTGCAGCGCGCCCAGGTACGTGGGCAGCCCAACCACACAGGTATCTCCGGGATCCAGGAAGACCTTGGCCATCAGATCGAGACCTTGTTGGGAGGCGGTGGTGATCAAAACCTGCTCCCAATGCGCGTCTATACCGTCCTTGCTCATCAGCTCGGCAAGGTCTTTGCGAAGCCTGGAGTCGCCCTCTGTGGGGCAGTATTGCAGGGCGGTGTCAGGCTCCTCTTTCAACACCACCTTCGCAGCGCTGCGGACTTCCTTCACCGGGAAGGTCTCCGCGGCCGGCAGGCCACCTGCGAAAGAGATCACCTCGGGGTTTGCGGTGAGCTTCAGAAGCTCCCGGATGACGGATCTCTTCATTCCTCTCGCCCGGGAGGAAAAAATCTTGTCCCTGTCCACGGCAGGGCCTCCTCTCGTTGCATCCGTACGGAGGTACACGACGGATTGGCAAGTGCTCTATCCAACTTTCAATGGTTAGCCGGTGGAGGTTCGATGTCAAGCGTACCCGGCTGCAGTTGACCAAACTCGGGCCAGGCTGTAGTTCTACTCGACAAGAACGTTGGGTACCCGAATCCAGCTGGAGAGGAGAACCAGATGTACAAGCCCCTACGCTACTTCGTAATACTTATTGCTTTCATCGCTTTGTCCTGCGGTGGGGACGAGCCCGCCGAGGAACCCGCCCAGACGGTGGAGACCACCCCCACCGGGGAAACGACCCAGTCTACGACCTCCGACGTACCGGCCACGGTTACCGCCAGCCATATCTTGGTTGCCTACGATGGAGCCGAGAGATCCACCGCCACCCGCTCCAGATCCGAGGCGTCGGAGCTGCTGCAACGGATAGAGGCCTCGATACGCAACGACAGCCTGACCTTCGAGGAAGCGGCCATACAGTACTCCGACTGCCCCTCCGGGGCCTCCGGAGGAAACCTGGGCAGCTTCGGCAGGGGGGCGATGGTCCCCGAGTTCGAGGACGCCGCCTTTGCTCTGGAACCGGGAGATATGTCCTCCATAATAGAGACCCCTTTCGGCTTCCACCTGATCAAGCGCACGAGGTAGATTGGAAGAGTACCTCTTCGACGTAGACGACGAGAGCGAGGGAATGAGGCTGGACAGCTTCCTGGTTATGCAGGAGGCTGTCTCCCACAGCCGCAGCTATCTCAGTGCGCTCATCAGCAACGGGCACGTGACCGTGGAGTCGTCCAGGGTCAGCAAGCCCGCGTTCAGGGTGAAGAGCGGGCAGGAGGTCCGTCTGGAGGTACCCGATCCCCGGCCGGTCGATCTGGCCCCCCTGGAGATGGATTTGGACATCTCCTACGAGGACGAGTACCTGGTCGTTCTGAACAAACCCGCCGGACTGGTGGTTCATCCCTCCGGCACCCACCGATCGGAGACGCTGGTGAACGCCCTGCTCGCACATTGCGAGAAGCTCTCGGGAATAGGGGGGGAGATCAGGCCGGGCATAGTTCACAGGTTGGACAAGGATACCACCGGCCTGATGATGGTGGCAAAGGACGACTCCACCCACAGAGAGCTCTCTTTTCAACTGGCCCGGAGAACGGTCAAGAGGAGATACCTGGCCCTGGTCTGGGGACATCCCCACCCTGCCGACGGGAGGGTGGACCAGCCCATCGGAAGGGATCCGTACCATCGCAAGCGCATGGGTGTGGTGGGCGGCGGGAAGAGGGCCGTCACCAACTACAGAATCCTGGAGAAATACCGCCTGGCCAGTAAGATCGCCTGCAGGCTGGAGACCGGCCGCACCCATCAGATAAGGGTACACATGGCTCACAGCGACTGTCCGCTTATAGCCGACTGGAGGTACGGCGGACATCGACCCACCGGCATCCCTTCCACCGCCCGCAACCGGGCCCTGGTTTCCGACGTGCTGAGACTGGCCCGTCATCAGATGCTGCACGCCGAGACCCTGGGGTTCATCCATCCGGTTACCGAGGAGAGCATGGAGTTCCATTCCGCCCCCCCGTTGGAGTTCAGACTGGTCGAGAAAAGGCTGCTGGAGGACATGAATGAATGATTCCGCCACGGCCCTTCTTCTACTGGCCGGTACGGTCGGAGGATCGGCCGCGGCGTTTATGGTCGTACCCCAGCTACTTTTCGTCTACCTGATCTTCGCCTTCAGCGGCTCGGTCAGATTGGGCGGCTCCTGGATCGGACGGACCCTACTCATGATGCTGGCTCCGGCCGCGTTGATGGTGCTTGGTCTGGCCCGGGGAAACGAATCGCTGTCCCTCCAGGCCACCAGGTGGATCGCCGCTCTGTGCAGCGGGAGTTACCTGGCGGCGGAGACCGGAACGGAGAGAATGGTGCCCCTGCTGCGCAGGGCGTCGAGAAGACTACCCCTCGCCTCCGGGCTCTTCGGATTGCTGGCGGCAGTGCTCAAGCTGACCGGAATCTGGATCGGTAGGGCGAGGAAGACCTACCTTTCCGGGCGTAGGGAGGGACTGGGCATGGCGGAATCGATTCGGAAGGCCCTGGGCTCTCTTTCCTTGGGTGCCCTGGATGAGCCCGACCCCTCCGCGGATCCGGTAGGCGTTTTCCCCAAGTCCACGGCAATTCTGGCCTGGTGTCTTCTCCTGGTGGGAATAGTGCAGGTATGAGCGAGAAGCTCAGGCTAAGGATGAAGGTCAGCTACGACGGAACCGACTTCTACGGATGGCAGGTCCAGGCCGAGGGTAGAACGGTTCAGGGAGAGATAGAGTCGGCCATGGCCAGGCTTTTGGGAAGGCGCCCCCGGCTGCACGGCTCTGGAAGAACTGATCGGGGGGTCCATGCGCTGGGGCAGGTCGCCCATGTCGATGTGTCGCCCCGGGAACGCAGGAGAATAGTCGAGGGACTGGACGAGGTCCTTCCCCAGGACGTCTCGGTCCATTCCATCGAGATCGCCCCCACGAATTTTCACGCCCGGTTCTCGGCCATATCCAGAACCTACGTTTACCGCATGCTAAAGGCGAAGAGCCCCCTCCAGTACCGATACGCGTGCACCATGGAGGATTCCCTGGTAAGCCCTGCCATGAGGGAGGCGGCGAAACTAAGCCTGGGAATGGCGGACTGGCGGGGCATGGCCAAGGAGGGAAGCTCCAACCAGGACTGGACCGTGGAGGTCACGGGCGCGTGGATGGATGAGTACTCCGGGGGTTGGACCCTGGTCATTTCCGCTAACAGGTTCCTTCGGGGCATGGTGCGGATATGGGCGGGTACCCTTATGCAGGTGGGCAGGGGCAGGCTGGAACCGGAGGACATGGCCAGGATCCTGCAATCCGGCGACAGGAGCCTTGCCGGGCCCGCACTTCCGGCCAAGGGTCTTACCCTGCTCGAGGTCAGGTACGAATCCTCCGAGATCACCGGAAAGGCGGGAGATAGGAAGCTTTGAAGGGCTTTCGCAACTCGCTGAGCTGGATCTATACCGCGAAGAAGGGTGGCCCAGGCCTCTCCTTCCTTTCTTCCGGAAGACTAGTGGTAACCATTCTCAGCTACCTCAGGCAGATGCTCATTGCGAGTTACTTCGGTCTTTCTTGGAAGACGGACGCGTATTCCATAGCCCTGATCGTTCCCTTCCTTATACGAAGGGTGGTCACCAACTCCTTCGAGCCAGGCTTCGTTCCTATTCTGGCCGATGTGATCGAGCGAAAGGGTCTGGAGGAGGGGAAAAAGCTGGTAAACCGCCTGCTTTTCTGGGCGGGAGTATCGGGATTCCTGCTGGCGGGTCTGCTGGTGCTGCTGGGGCACGACGTCGTCTCCATGGTTGGCCCCGGCCTGGATGACCAGGCCTTGGAGCTGGCCACCGTAATGGTCCTGATCATGCTGCCGATGATCTTCCTCTTTCAGATCAATGGCTTCCTTTTGGGTTACCTGACGTACCAGCAGCGATTCGGATTGCAGGCGTTCATCGGAGTCCTGGAATTAACGGTCGCCCTGGTCACGTTGGTCGTCGGTCAGGAATTCCTGGGAATCCTGGCTCTTCCTCTCTCCAGCATGGTCTCGGTGGTGGTGTCCTTCCTGGTGCTGGCCTTCCTGGTAATGAAGACCGGGTTCAGCTACCGGTTGGTCGTCGATCCCAGGGGCGTCGACTTACGAGCCCTGATGAGGATGACCTTCCCCGTCGTGGGGGGAACCGTTTTCAGCTTGCTCGGTCCCATTACCGACAAGATATTGGCCTCTTTCCTCGGCGAGAACTCGGTGACCGCTCTCACCTACGCCGATCGAATCAAGGAGATCGCCCTGTTGGTTTTCTTAGTACCCCTCCAGAAGATCATAGGCGTCCGTTTCTCCAAGAGGGTGGCGAAAAAAGAGATCGGTCTGTTGAAAAGCGATATGGCCGATACCATGGGATGGACGTCGTTCGCGATGTTCCCCGCCGCGGTCATCCTGACCCTTCTGGCGAGTCCCCTGGTGGCCCTGCTCTTCCAGCGGGGGAGCTTCACCGCCTCTAACTCTAGACTGGTGGGGTATGCCCTGGCCTTCTACGCTCCCTGGCTTGCCCAATTCGGATTCGGAGGGATTGCCAGAAGAGCCTTTTTCGCCTTGAAGGATACCGTGACCCCGGTTCTTACCAGCGTATGGGCGCTGATCGTAAACGTGCTTCTGAACTTCATACTGATAGGACCCCTGGGCATCGGCGGTCTGGCCCTGGCCACCACCCTCTCTTCTACCGGAAAAAGCATACTCGTTGTGTACTTCCTTAGAAAGAAGATGGGATCCATCAATGGGGCTCGGATCGCCAAAGAGCAGTTGAAGCTACTCGCCGCGGCCGGAGGGATGATTGCTTCGGTCTTTGCCCTAACCGAGCTGGTTCCCAGCAGGCTAACCGATCCCTTCTGGCATCGCCTCGGTTCGATGCTGGTCTGGTTGGTTTCCTCATCTATCGTCTACCTCGTGATTGCAGCGGTCCTAAAAGCGAGGGTCGCCCTGGATCTGCTGGGCAGGGTGCGGAAGATCGGCAGAAGCCGCCCTTGGAAATAACAGACGGTTATACGGTTCGTTGGTAGCAGGCCGGAAAAGTACGTCGACAGCCTACTCGGACCGGCAAAGGGCCTTGTGACGATCACCGCTTCGAAGTGAAGCGGTGGTGATTCCCGGGGGGCCGAAGTCCGTTTCGTGCGCCGGCAGCTTTGACGAATCGCGCTTTCTGTGGATATTGTGGCTTGCGCATGCTGGCGTAGAAAGGCTGGCTCAACCGAGCGATCGATACGAGCGACCCGAAAAGACGAAAGGTCCCGCAGATGCATAATTCGATAGTAAGGCTGGAAAGACCGGAGAACGAACCCGTGATGTCCTACGCTCCGGGCAGCCCGGAGAGGGAACGGATCGCATCCCGATTGGAGGAGCTCAAGGACGACCAGATCGAGATACCCACGATAATCGGAGGCAAGGAGGTCCGAACCGGCGACCTGGCGGAGTGCAGATGTCCGCACGACCACGGAACTATTCTCGGACGCTACCACAAGGCCGGGCCCGAGCAGGTCGATCAGGCGGTGGAGGCGTCCCAGAAGGCATGGCGCGAATGGTCGGAGATGCACTGGCAGGCCAGGGCCTCGATATTCGGCAGGATGGCCGATCTCCTGGCCGGCAAGTACAGAATGACGCTCAATGCGGCGACCATGCTGTGTCAGTCCAAGACCATACATCAGGCGGAGATAGACTCCGCATGTGAGTTGATAGATTTCTACAGGTTCAATCCGTTCTACATGACCCAGATCTACGGCGAGCAACCCGCATCGGCGCGCGGCGTATGGAACTATCTGGAATACAGGCCACTGGAAGGCTTCGTGTTCGCCGTGACCCCGTTCAACTTCACCTCCATAGCCGGCAACTTGCCCACCAGCGCGGCGCTGATGGGCAACACGGTGCTGTGGAAGCCCGCATCCTCCGCGGTCTACCCGGCGTACTTCCTGATGGAGCTGTTCAAGGAGGCAGGGCTTCCGGACGGCGTGATCAACTTCCTGCCCGGCAGGGGAAGCGCCCTGGGTGATCCGATCATGGGCCAGGAGGAACTGGCCGGCGTTCATTTCACAGGTTCCACCGCAGTCTTCCGACGTATGTGGAAGACCGTGGGCGAGAACATAGCCGATTACAAGAGCTATCCCCGCATAGTGGGAGAAACCGGTGGCAAGGACTTCGCATTCGTCCATCCCTCCGCAGATCCCAAGACGGTGGTTGCCAACCTGGTCAGAGGGGCCTACGAGTACCAGGGGCAGAAATGCTCGGCGGCTTCCAGGGCCTACGTCCCCGAGAGCCTGTGGCCCGAGGTCAGCGAGTCGATGGTCGAGGATATCAAGACCCTTCGCATGGGCGACATCTCCGACCTGGGGATGTTCATGGGTGCGCTGATAGACGAGGCGGCCTTCGAGTCCGTCACCTCGTACGTAGAGCTGGCCAAGGAATCAGACGACGCGGAGATACTGACAGGCGGAGGATACGACAAGAGCGAGGGCTACTTCGTCGAGCCCACGCTGGTGCGCTCGGACGATCCCGGTCACAGACTGATGAGGGAGGAGATATTCGGGCCGGTTCTCACGGTTTACGTCTACCCCGACGGCCAGTACGAGGACATTCTGCACCTGTGTGACCGGACATCGATCTACGGCCTGACCGGAAGCATCTTCGCCCGGGACAGAGCCGCCGTACAGATGGCTTACAGAATCCTGCGCCACTCGGCCGGCAACTTCTACGTAAACGACAAGCCGACCGGTGCGGTGGTCGGACAGCAGCCCTTCGGCGGTAGCCGGGGCTCGGGAACCAACGACAAGGCCGGCTCCCACATAAACCTGCTCAGATGGGTCAGCGCCAGAACCGTGAAGGAGAACCTGAATCCGGTGACCGACTTCAGGTACCCGTACATGGGAGAATGATCGCACCGTCGCTCGGGGGGGCAGTATATTGACCGATAGAGAGATGGACAGAAGAAATCTGAGGCTCCGGGAATCCGGGCCGGAGTCGGACAAGGTCGGGCGGGGCGATCTCGTGGGTTCGTGGGACCTCTCGACGGACATGGCCGGATTCTTGGGCTCCCTGCCCCCACTCCTGGCGGTCGAGCGGATGAGGGCGCTCGCCCGTGCGCTGGTAGATGCCAGGCGCCGCAGCGCGACCCGCCTCCTGATGTACGGTGGCCACGTGATCAAATGCGGTCTGGGCCCGCTGCTGTGTGACTGGATAAGGAGGGGCGTTCTGAGCAGCCTGGCCACCAACGGGGCCGGGACTATACACGACCTGGAGTTGGCCTTCCTGGGTACGACGTCCGAGGATGTCGAATCCGGGATTGCTGACGGCTCGTTCGGTATGCGTAGACGAACCTGCGAGCTGTTCTCGAAAGCCGTGGAGAAAGCCGCGAAAAGCAACGTATCTCTGGGAGAGGCCCTGGGAAGGCTGGTCCTGGACGAGGGGGCCTTCCCCGATGAGAGCCCTCTGGCATGCGCGATGGAACTCGGTCGTCCGGTCAGCGTTCACCACTGTCTGGGAGGAGACATCGTCCACCCCTACCCTTCCCTCAGTTGGAGTGATCTGGGGGCGGCGGCCGAGCATGATTTCGATCTTATGGTACGAAGGGTGACCGATCTGAAGAATGGCGTGGTGGTCAACGTGGGATCGGCCGTTGTAATGCCCGAGGTCTTCCTCAAGGCTCTTACCACTGCCAGGAACCTGGGCTCGGACGCCTCGGACATCACCGCCGCCAACCTGGACATGATCCAGCATTACAGACCGGAGAACAACGTGGTTAGAAGACCGACCGAGGCGCTGGGAGGTCATCCGATCCAGCTGACCGGTCATCACGAGCTGATGCTTCCACTGTTGGACCTGTTCGTGAGGGTGGAGGAGAAGAGAGATGCGTAAACTGATTCTGTCGAGCGCTTTGCTGCTCCTGGCCTGCGGCGAGCCTACGGTGACCACCTACGAGCAACCGGAGCATACCCCGCCCGATCCCTACGCCGACAGGCCCGACTACTCCGGCGATCCGTTCGAGGGCTTCGGGGAGGTTATCTCTCTGGAGGTTCCGGGAGTAGTGGATACCCTCGAGGTAGAGGAAAGCGATACCGTTCGAATCGCGGAGACCGCCGGACCCTACTCCATACAGATCTCCGCTCTATCGGACCGCGAGACCGCGCTGGGATTGGCCGAGGCAGTGTCGGCGGATCTGGAGATGGACGTTTTCGTCGATCACGTTTCTTCCTGGTGGAAGGTCAGAGTCGGCTCGTTCGAGGACCAGCGGTCCGCGGAGGAGCATCTGGACACTGTTAGGAGCCTGGGATTCGGTGACGCCTGGGTGGTAAGGAGATCGGAATAGGCAGGCTTGACATAACAACGGGGGCTTTAGTATAGCCCCGCCCACGGACGGAGCGGGAATAGCTCAGTTGGTAGAGCTCTACCTTGCCAAGGTAGCTGTCGCGGGTTCGAGTCCCGTTTCCCGCTCCAAATGTGGGGACGTTCCTAAACCTTTTGAACTATTTCGGAGAACCGCCCGCTTCTAGGTCAATGTGCTCCGTTCTATCCGAAGTTGCCCAACCTTGATACGACCATGGTCTTGGCCTATTATTGTCCACCGTTGACGGAGGCGGCGTAGCCAAGTGGTAAGGCAGTGGATTGCAAATCCACCATGCATCGGTTCGAATCCGATCGCCGCCTCCAAGACCTTTCCCGATGGGTGAGCCGTAGTGCGTGATCGGTACGCTTTGGGTGCGATCCTGGCCCTGGTTGCTCTGGGTCTTTTCGCGCTCGGATACCTCCTTGGCGATCCATGGGTCATCTACAGGAAAGCAGCCACGGTCTGTCTCGAATGCATTGGCGTGGGCTGATGCCGCGCTCGGTTCGCAGGCGGCACGCATTCCGAAAGACCGTTCAGTTCTTCTCTCTGGCCGCGATGAATCTCCACCTATCCGGCCTGATAACGGGTAGGCTCTTCACAGGCACATCCAAGCTCTTCTGCGTTCCAGGGCTCCATTGCTACTCCTGTCCCTCCAGCGTTCTGGCCTGCCCCCTGGGCTCGCTTCAGAGCGTGATATCATCGCCGGGCTTTCTGGCCGGCATCTCCTCGGGATCTCCGCAGGCGCTGACCGTTCTCGGCGTTCTGGGCTTCATTCTCCTGCCCGGTTTCCTGGCCGGAAGCGTAGCCTGTGCCTACGTCTGCCCGTTCGGCCTGCTGCAGGAGCTCCTGTACCGGATCCCTTCGCCCAAGCTGAGTGTTCCCAGAGCGTGGAGGCACGGCAGGATAGTGGTGGCGCTTCTTTTCGTTCTGCTTCTACCTCTGTTTCTGAAGCCTTCACCGGCTTCGGCGGGGAATCCCTGGTTCTGCAAGGTGGTCTGCCCCGAGGGAACCCTTGCCGCCGGATGGCCCCTGGCCCTCCACGACGGTGGAGAGACCCTGGATCTGGGATTCCTGTTCGGCTGGAAGAGCGCTATTCTGGTCTTGGTCTTGGTGTGGGCGGTGGTATCGAAGAGGCCCTTCTGCCGGGTGCTTTGCCCGTTGGGGGCCATATGGGGAGCCGCCGGAAAGGTTTCCCTGTTTCGGATGAGGGTGGATTCCAGCTGCATCGAATGTGACCGCTGTACCGAGGTCTGTCCGGTGGACCTGGCCATATACAAGCATCCCGATTCCGCCTCCTGCATCAGGTGCGGCGAGTGCATCAGGGCCTGTCCGGTGGATGCGATAAGCCATTCCATGGCCAAGCCTGGTGGTGATGGGGAGAAGCATGGCTAGGAGAGTGGTGGAGAAGCTGTGGGTGCTCCTGGTGCTGCTTCCTCTGATTCCAGTGATCCTGACCGTTTTAGAGTGGAAAGAGCCGAGCAGGCGGCATGGGGCCGGACCGGGGCCCTTCCTTGCCGGACGGCGGTCTCTGGACAGCCTGATCGATTCCTCATCGTACGACCTGCTGCTGGTCAACCTCTGGGCGACCTGGTGCCCTTCCTGCATGCGCGAGTTGCCGGAGATAGACGATGTGTACAGGGAAAAGTCGGAAGACCTTCTGGCCGTGGCCGTCTGTATCGACGACCCCTCGCTGGAGGAGGTGCGGTCCTACCATTCGTCTTCGGGGCTCTCCATGCCCATAGTTTGGCTGTCCGCCGAGGAGAGCGCGGATTTGAGAGCGGACTGGGATCTTCCCCGGGTGTTGCCGGTGACCCTTCTTTTTGACCCGGAAGGATCCGAGTTGAGCAGAGCGGCGGGGGCCCGCACCGGGGAGTTCTTCCGGAGAATGATCGCCGGTGCGGAGGTCCCGGCGGACACCGGCACCGCTTCCCCTTCGGAGATGCACGTGAACGTGGTGGGAAGCCCGTCGGATTCCGCCTATTCGGCCCTGCTGTCTACCGCGGTGGAGCTGGCGGGAAGGGAAAGAGTCAGTGTTTTCGATCCCTCAGATCCCCTGCAGAAGCGACGAATGGATTCCCTCCACCTGCCGGATACCGGCTATCCGTACGCCCAGGCGTGCTACGGACCGGCCTGCGGCCGGCCGGCACGTAGTCCCCAGGAACTTCGATCGACGATGGAGGAACTCATCGATTGACCCATCCCTCTCTGTCAGTGCTCATGCCCTTTCGCAACGAGGCCGCCCGTATGGAGGAGGCCTTGCAGTCGCTAGCCGAGCAGACCAGGGACGACTTCGAGGTGGTTATGGTGAACGACCGGTCGGACGACGGCTCCACCGAGCTTGCCCAGGGCCGGGAGGCAGAGAATAACAGGTTCCGCCTGCTTCGCTCCGGGGGGTGGGGGGTACCGGAGCCTGGACGTGCCGGAGGACTACGAGCTCTGGCTCCGGCTGTGGAAGATGGGAATACGATTCGTCAAATGCCCCCGGATGCTCCTTAGATGGAGGGAAAGGCCGGACAGGCTCTCCCGGACCGATTCCAGATACTCGGTGTCGTCGTTTTACCAGCTCAAAGCTATATATATCCGTTACGTTCCTCCGATTGTCGATGACGAGGTGGTGATGTGGGGCAGCGGTCAGACCGGGAGAAGGCTCTCCCAGTGCCTGAGGCGGGAAGGGATTTCGATCAGAGCTTTCGTCGACGTCGCGGAGGGCAGATTCGGAAGCACCATGCGCGGAGCTCTCATAGTCTTCCCCGGGGGCTAAAAGCACTCCGGGGCCTTCCGGTACTGGTGGCTTCCAGGGCCCCTGGAGCCCGGGAGGAGATATGTAGCTGGCTGAACTCTATGGGCTACCGTAACTGGCAGGATTACGTGGTCTGCGCCTGAGTTCCAGCGATGGATCCTGGCCGTCGCGTCGGACTTTACAGCGGAGAGTCTACGGAGGTATCCTTGCCCAGTAGCAAAAAATTAGGGGAGGTCTGACTTGAAGATTCACGAAGAGATGAAGGGCGATGTTCTCAAGATACGTCTGTCCGGGAAGGTCATCGGGGGACCAGAGCTGGTAGAGCTCAAGGAGACCTTCCAGAACGCCGTCAACCACGATCGCCTCAAGGTGTTGCTCGATCTGGGGGGTGTTACCTGGATGGACAGCTCCGGCCTGGGGGTGATAGTCTCCGGGCACACCACCCTGAGCAGAGCCGATGGCGAGATGAAGATCCTAAACGCGACCAAGAAGATACATGAGCTCTTCATCATAACCAAGCTGATAACGGTTTTCGACACCTACACCGACGAGGAAGAGGCTCTACAGAGCTTCGAAGAATAGACTGATCTTGGAAGCGGTCGAGCTAAGGATCCCCAGCAGCGAATCCTTTCTGGAGGCCGTCCAGGTCTTCGTGGAGAAGATCGGTGCGTCGTTCGGCGTGCGGGGCGATGAGACGACCTCTCTTTCCATCGCCGTTTTGGAGCTGGTCAAGAACGCCATGGAACACGGAAACGACATGGACCCGGACAAGCACGTGACCATCACCATAAGTAGGCAGCCCGGCAGGATAGATTTCCAGATAGTGGATACCGGGACCTGGCAGCCCGAGAAGGAGCCCGGCTACGAGCCGGGGGAGGGAGAGAAGCTTTTCTCCAGCCGGGGTAGAGGGGTTCTCATCGCACGAAACCTCGCCCGATGGGTCGAGTTCGACCTGGACCCAAACGGCAAGACCAGGGCCAAACTGGTCTGGCCCCTGGTCTAAGCCCGCCCTAGGCCAAATTGACTCGTTTCAGGCTGCTTCTGGCTTGTGAGACTCGAGGTCTGGAGGAGGGCTTCGAGGCCCTGCTTAGGGCCGATGTCGGCTCTCTGGCTCCGCCCGACCAATGGGCGGAGGATCTGGTGCTGGTGGACTCTACCTCCGATGAGCCCGACGCCGTGCTTCTGGTTCTTAATGGTCCGCCGTCCGCCACCCTCCGCGAGTTCTTCTTCAAATCCTTCAGGGATGGTTTTCCCATATGCGCTCTTAGCAGAGGTTCGTGCAGCCACGGTGGTCCCATCTTCTCCAAACTCAGGCAGTGGAACCTCTGCTTCGAGTTCGGTTCCGTGGTCGAAGCCCGTCGACGCCTGGCCAACGATGTTCAACAGTGGATAAGCACGGTCAGGAGGGAGAGCTTCGGGTTCCCCTCCGGCGACGAGCTCCTGAACAGCTATGGAGATATCGATCCCTCTACGGTGGACGAGCGGTCGAAGATCGCAGCGGGGTCCGTTCTTTCCAAGAGAGGATTCGTTTGTATCAGCGGGGAGCTGGGTTCGGGCAAGACCACCATGGCCAGGCTTCTGATGCTCGATTCTCACACCGAAGGCCTAAAGCCCGTCGAGGTAATATCGCCGGACGTCAACGGCCGGGACATCGAGCGTATACTGACCGGGGCGGAGGACTGCATCGCATTCGTCGACCTGGACATCTTTCGCCGGGAGTTGGAGTACTTGTCCATGCACATACTCGAACTCTTCGTTTCCCTGATAATCCGGGCGACCGAGTCCAGGAGGAGATGCATACTGGCCTCCTCCATGCCGGAAATGGTCGAAGTGTTCGATTCCTACGGCGACGGGCACGTCCGGCTGCCACGTCCTTCCGGAACCAGGCAGTGGCGATTGGAGGAGGGCAGAAGGGCGCTGGAGAGATATTCGTCAATGAACGAGATCGATCGGGCCGAACTGTTGTTGCTGGTCCTGTTCGAGCCGGTGGTCCCGGAAGCTCTTTTCAAGGGCGTGCTGTTCGATTACTGGGACCGGCTCCTTCTCTTCTACGAGGACAGACTGCCGGACGAGGAGGAGAAGGAGCAGCTTTACGAAGCCACCTTTGCCAGAAGGGGAGAGAGCCCTTTCCGGAGGTTTGGGCTGAGGGGCGAGAGCCACTTGGCGGCCGGTGACACCATGAGAATGAACGCCCTGGATGACCTCCTAAACGATCTGCTCTTGCGCAGGGACCCATCCGCACACGTACTGGCCGACACCCTGCTTGGGAGCGGCAGCCCCAGAGTGAGACGGGCCGGCTACAACCTCTGCAACTTCTACCATTCCCTATCGCAGGAGAACCGGACCAGCCTGCTACAGCGAGTCTCGAAGGAGGACAGCTTCGCCAGCAATACGGTGGTGCTTATGGTGCTTCTCAGCAAGAAGTACTACTCGGAGCGTCCGGTCAGGGCTTTGTGCCGGAGGTTGCTGGTCTCGGACAGCAAGGAGGCCAGGAGGGCCCTGGCGTTCGAACTGGTTAGGCCCTGGGTGGTGTCCGATCCCGAGTACGGGAAAATGGTGGACGACCTGCTGGAGGACGATCCGGAAGTAAGATCTAGCCTGATGAACGGAATCTACTCCTGGAGCAAGCGTGACGTTCAGGATCGACTCTACTTGCGACTTTTGGAGGACGACGATCCGCAGGTGAGAACCCTGGTACTGGATTTCGTGGGAAGCCGGTTCCCCGCGGTTACCGATCGGGAGACGGAGTTGATCAACGAGGCTCTGATCGAAGGCGATAGCCAGCTGCTGATGCGTCTGGCCAACGGTCTTCTAAACAGGCTGCCCGAGGAATTCAATGAGGAGTTCACAGATCTCCTCTGGCTTCTGTTGGAAAGGCTGGAGCCTCAGTACAAGGCCCAGTTCAGCATGCAGGTCGGAGGCAGGCTGCGATACTTTGCCCCCAGCGTAAGAAAGGCTCTTCTGACGAATCTGGAGGAGGGCGACGTCCGCGCCGCCGCGTTGTGCCTGCTAATGAATTACAGTTGGCTGAGCGACGAAGAGCGGGAGAAGTTCTGGTATATCGCCATGAACGAGTCCGCGGGGAATGCCGACCTTTCCAACCTGGTGTTCCGTTACTTCAGCGCCCTGGAGAAAGAAGGGCGCGAGCTTCTGGTAAGGAAGCTGCTTGTATCCGAAGCCTACGGTGGGCGGGAGGCGCTGAGCCAGATGCTGGCCAAGGGCAAGGAGGACCTCGCGGAGATAAGCCTGGGGGCCTGCGGTGAGATAATAGAGTCCGGAGCCCCGGAGGAACGGGCAAGAATTCCGTGGTTCATTTTGTGGAACCTGGACAATCTGGACCGCGAGGCCGGAGTTTCATTGCTGCAAAGGCTGGGTGAGGACGGCTCGGAGATAGTGCGAATCGCATTGGCAAGAGCCGTCTTGAGACTAGGATGCAACAGTCGGTTGTGCATGCGCATTCTGGAGGGACTGGCGGCGGACGGCGAAAGGTCGGTGAGGGCCGCCGCCGGCGAGGCTCTGGGCGAGCTCTGCCGGGAGTGCGACCGGGATTCGCTTTTGGTTCGGGGCAGGCTTCTGGAAGACGAGGACGCGTTCGTGCGGGTGAAGACTCTCCAGGGGGCCATGGATTCCGTTCGTCTGGAGGAAGCGATGAAGAAGAAGCTGATATCGAAGGCGGTATCCGATCCATCTCCGGACGTAAGGCGATCGGTCATAAAGGGATTGTCCGAGCATGAAGAGTTATGCGACGAATCTATGGCCGCCGGGATAGCGCAGCTTTTAAACGATTCGGACAAGAGGATTCGCCTGGACGCGGTGAGACTGGTAACCGACTGTCCCACCCTGCTGTCATCCGAGTCGATACGGGAGAGGCTGCCCGACCTCTTCCTGGACCGAATGTCGACGGGCATCACCATAGCCGACGAGCTGAATACGGCCAGGCAGATACAGACCGAGCTGCTTCCCGAGGTCCCGCCCAACCCGGACCCCTACGAGGTGGACGTAGTGTACAGACCGGCCAGGGAGGTGGGTGGGGATTACTACGACTTCTTCGAGCCGGACGAGGGCAAGCTGGTTCTGGTAGTGGGGGACGTGGCCGGCAAGGGCATACCGGCCGCCCTGACCATGGCCGCCCTGAAAGGGAATCTCTCGGCATGGGTCTGGAAGGAAAGCTCAATCCGCGAGATAGTAAGGCTGGTCAACGAGTCGCTCTGCACGGTGGGCGAGGGCGAGAACCTGGCCGGGTTGTTCTACAGCGTTCTCAACGTCTCCAACGGCGAGTACAGCTACGTCAACGCCGGGCACAACCCGCCTCTTCTGGTCAGGCCGGACGGGAGCGTCAAACGTCTTACCGAGGGTGGTCTACTGCTGGGATTCAGAAGCAGCGCGGAGTACGAGGATCACAAGGTCTACATGAGGCCGGGGGACGTGCTGGTATTGTACACCGACGGGATCACAGAAGTAATGGACGATAAGGGGGAGGAGCTGGGTATCGAGGGCCTTAGCAGCATCGTCACCTCCTGCCGTGACCTCTCCGCCGGCCAGATAACCGCCCGTATTATGGACCGGATAGGAAGCTTGGAGGAGGATTCCACCAGGAGGGACGACCAGACGCTGGTGGTCGTAAAGCACAGATGAGCCTGCCCATTTTTCTCTTGTCCGACTTCGGCGACAGCGATACCTACGTGGGCCAGATGAAGAGCGTCCTGGTCGAGGCCACCGGCGGGTCCAGCCGAATGATCGATCTGACCCATCGGATATGCTCCGGCGAGGTGGAGGAGGCCGCCTTCCATGTGAGCAGATGTCTGCCCCATCTTCCCCCCAGGTCGGTTCTGCTCGCCGTAGTGGATCCGGGGGTGGGTACCGATAGAAGGGCAATCTGCTGTAGGTGCGGCGGCAGGCTGATGGTGGGCCCGGACAACGGCCTGTTCGGATGGGTTAGCCTGGATGGGGCGGCGGAGCTTCCTTCGGCGGAGAAGAGTAGCTCGAGCACCTTTCATGGCAGGGACCTGTTCGCTCCTTCCGCTGCCAGGCTGGCCATAGAGCCCGAGTGGTTCGATCGACTTAGGGAGATACCTCTCACCGAGTTGGTAAGGCTGGAGAGGTCGATGCCTCGACGCTCCGAAGAAACCGTGGAGGCGTCGGTGGCCCACGTAGACGGATTCGGAAACGTGGTTCTCTGGCTGGAGTCGGAAGACGTGAAGGGCCTTCGCATCCGGGCAGTAAGGCTTCCCAACGGAGGCCGAAAAACAGTTCGACGAGTGGAGACCTACGGATTGGAGACTGAAGACCTGCTGCTTCTGCAAGGCAGTCAAGGACTTATGGAGTTAGCCCTGTCCGGTGACAGTGCAGCGCGTACCACGGAGCTAACTCGAGGGGACCGGCTAGTCCTGTTGCTGGGCTGACGGCCCGTGACTCGTCGATACGTTCGCTGTATTGTGCAAAACGGGTTGCAGCAATCGTTGGCTGCGGTTATAAATACGGCCGATCAAAAGAAAAACCGCATCAAGACTTGGATCACCGCACGTGATCCAGGGAGGAAAGAATGCCCAAGAAGAAGGAAAGAACGTTCGTTGCAAAGCTCGCCCACGAGGCGAGGCGGATACACAAGGAAAAGTGCCCGGTCTGCGGCAAGGAGGTAGTTCCGGCCGTATTCCACGCGGCCCTGTACAACGAGGACGGCTGCTACAGGCCTCAAAGGCGCAGGGTGAAGATCTGCGACTGCAACAGAGAAGAGATATACGGTTGAGGTGAACGGGGATCCACCCGTAGAAGGGGCTCTGCTCCTGACGGCCGGTTTCGGCACCAGGGCAGAGCCTTTTTCGATATGTAGGCCCAAGGCCCTGCTTCCCTTCGGAAGCGGAACCGTGCTCTCGAACGTGTGGTCCCATACGTCGCAACTCCATCCCCGAAGGCTGGTGGCAAACGCTTCCCGGTGTCCCGACTTGGTTCTCTCGGGATTGTCCACCGACCGTTCCGCCGAGATGATGTTCGAAGAAAGGCCATTGGGCGCGGCAACCACCATGGGAAGGCTGGCCCCGACCTCCCGGGGAGGCACCTGGTTGGTTGCCAACACCGATATGGTAACCACTCCGCCGCTGGTTCAGATGCTGGACCACCACCGCAACCGGGGGGCACACTGGACCGTTTTGGTGGGGCCCTTCCCCCCAAGCGGGGAGTACGGGGGCCTCCGGGTTCGATCGGACGGCCGCATTCGTCCGGACCAGGATGGGACGACGACCTGTTGCGAACAGGCTCACTACCTCGGCTACTCGATCGTAGAGAGCATGGTTCTGGATATAGCCCGGCGAAGGCAATGCATCGGGCTCTTCTCCGACCTGCTTCCGGCGGCACTGGACGAGGGATTGCGCCTGGAGAGCTTCTACAGCGATTCCCGGTGGCTCGACATGGGCCGTATGAGTATGATCGTAACGAACGTTCTGGAGGGAGGAAGCTTTCTGCATCCGGGTGCATTCGTAGCCGAAAACGCCGTTCTGGAGGGTCGATACAACATCGGCAACCGGTGCAGGGTAATGCCCGGATGCCTGGTCCGGGATGCGGTGATGCTGGAAGGGTCGGTTTTGGAGGAGGGAAAGCTGGAGAACGAGATTCTTCTCTGGTCGTGCAGGAGAGGTCCATGATAAGGGAACTTTCAGAAGGTTTCAGAAGCTGGCTCGAAAGCCTGGTCGGGGACGGTTGCGGGATCGAGCGTCTTTCCAGCGACGCATCGGGGCGTTTGTTCTACAGGGTAAGCTCCGATGACGGCTCCTACGTGGCCATGGACAGTGGAAAGATCCCCGTCTGGCCATGGCTGGACATTCACGACCTGCTGGAATCCCGTGGTATGCCTGTTCCCAAGATCTACGAGACGTTGCCGGAAAAGGGCTGGGCCCTGCAGGAGGACCTGGGAAGCACCAGGATGCTGGATCTCTCCGAGGAGCAATACCGAGGGGCTCTGTTAGACGGTCTGAAGCTTCTGGAAAGGATGCAGGAGGAGCTGGAACACGACAGCTGCGCCAGCTCGGTCGCCGGCAGGCGGTACTTCACCAGAAGCTTTTTCATGGCCGAGCTGGAGCATACCCTGGAGCACCTGTTCTTTAGGCTGCTGGAGGTACCCGAGGACGAGTTGGGTGAGCTGCAATCCAGGATGAGAGACCTTTGCGGCATGCTGGATGACGGCCCACAAGCTTTCAACCATCGCGACTTCCACAGCGCCAACCTCATGTGCAAGTACGACAGGCTGGTGATGCTGGACTGGCAAGACGCACGCTTTGGCCCTCCGGAGTACGATGCGGTGAGCCTGATAAGGGATAGCTACGTCGATTGCGGCGAGCAGTGGAAGGAGTACGCTCGGAAGTTCATCCAAAACAGAGGAGACTCCAACATGTTCCGTATCGCGGCTGCTGCATGCCAGCGCAACCTCAAAGCTGCCGGCACGTTCGCGTTCCAGTACAGGGCGTACGGCCGCGAACGGTACCTGGAGAGCCTTCCCCGGACCATGCGTTACCTCGACGGCTACAGAGAGGTTTGCCCCCGGCTGAACCCCCTGGTTGGGGACGTGTACAGGATACTGGACAACTACGTGGGTGAGATAGATCTGAGAGGATTCAGGGAGAGCGACTCACCGGTGGTGAGAAAGGGATCGGAGACCGGCTGATGGCCAGAAAGAGAATACTGACCGGAGACCGGCCCACGGGCCCTCTCCATTTGGGACACTACGCGGGATCTCTTCAGAACAGGGTATCCCTGCAGGACGAGTACGACACCTTTATCATAATCGCCGACATCCAGGCCCTGAGCACCAACTTCGACCGCCCCGAGAAGCTGCAGGTGGACGTCAGGGATGTGGCCCTGGACAACATCGCGTCCGGCCTCGATCCGGAGCGGATGAGCATATTCGTGCAGAGCATGGTTCCCCAGATAGCGGAGCTTACCGTGCTGTTCTCCATGTTCACCACCGTCAACAGGCTGCGGCACAATCCCACCATCAAGTCCGAGGCCAAGCAGTACGGCTTCGAGGACAACATGACCTACGGCTTTCTGGGATATCCGGTCAGCCAGGCCGCCGACATCCTGTTCTGCAGGGCGGACCTGGTACCGGTGGGCGAGGACCAGCTGCCGCACATAGAGATGACCAGGTTCGTGGCCAGGCGGTTCAATGAGCTGTACGACGAGGTCTTCCCCGAGCCGGAGCCGATGGTGAGCAGGGTGTCCAGGTTGATGGGGTTGGACGGCAACGCCAAGATGTCCAAGTCGCTGGGCAACTGCATATACCTCTCCGACCCTCCCGATGTGGTGGAGGAGAAGGTGAGCCAGGCGGTCACCGACCCGGCCCGGATCCACAAGGACGACCCGGGGCATCCGGAGGTCTGCACCATTTTCAACTACCACGCCGCCTTCAGCGAAGACGAGATCGAGAACATAAAGGAGATGTGTCGCCGGGGGACCATAGGGTGCGTGGCCTGCAAGAAGAACCTGGCGAAAAGGCTCAACGAGCTTCTGGAGCCGATTAGGCAAAAGCGAAGGGAGCTCGAGAAGGCCGGCTCGATAGACGATATACTGGTGGAGGGTAACCGAAGAGCGGTCGAGGAGGGCGAGCGCACCATGGAGCTGGTCCGGGACGCGATGGGAATAGACTACTGGGATATGGAGTGACATGCTGAAGCTGCACGACAGCCTTAGTCGGGAGAAGAAGGAGTTCGAGCCCCTGAGCCCCCCCCTCGTGGGAATGTATGTCTGCGGTCCCACCGTCTACGGCGACAGCCATCTGGGCCATGCCAAGAGCTACGTCAGCTTCGACGTACTCAATCGGTACCTGCGCTATAAGGACTACAGGGTGAGGTACGTTCAGAACATTACCGACGTCGGGCATCTGACGGACGATGCCGACCAGGGCGAGGACAAGGTGCTCAAGCAGGCCCGGCTGGAGAAGCTGGAGCCCATGGAGCTCACCGAGAAGTACACCCGCTCCTACTTCCGGGACATGGATGCCCTCAACGTCCTGCGGCCGGACATATCGCCCCGGGCCTCGGGCCACATACCCGAGCAGATACAGCTGGTGGAGAAGCTCCTGGAGAAGGATCACGCGTATCTGGCCGAAGGGAACGTATACTTCTCGGTGGACACCTTCCCAGATTACGGCAAGCTCTCCGGCCGGAAGTTGGACGAGCAGGTCTGCGGGGTTCGGGTGGGCGTGGCCGACGACAAGCGCGACCCGCGTGACTTCGCCCTGTGGAAGAGGGCCGAGAAGGATCACATCCTTCGGTGGCGCTCCCCGTGGGGAGAGGGCTATCCGGGCTGGCATCTGGAGTGCTCGGTTATGTCCATGCGCTACATAGGCGATACCCTGGACATACACGGAGGCGGGCTGGAGAACATCTTCCCCCACCACGACTGCGAGATCGCCCAGAGCGAGGCGGCCACCGGCAAGCCCTTCGTACGGTACTGGCTTCACAACAACATGGTGACCGTCGATGGCCGCAAGATGGGCAAGAGCCTGGGAAACTACATCACCCTGAAGGACCTGTTCCAGCGCTTTCCCGCTCCCGTGGTGAGACTGTACATCCTCCGCAGCCATTACCGCAAGCCGTTGGACTTCTCCGACGAGGCTCTGGATTCCGCCCGCAGCGCGCAACAACGGATCTACTCCCTTACCTCCAGGCTGTCGTCGGAGGAAGGCGAGGACGGGGAGGTCTCCGAAAAGGTCCGAAGCCTTCTGGACCAGACCAAAGAAGCCTTCCACGAAGCCATGGATGACGATCTTAACACCCCGATGGCCCTGGCGGCGCTGTTCGACCTGGTCAAAGAGGCCAACTCGGTGCTGGACCAAGAGCACACGCCGGCCGACGCGAAAGCTTTATCCGAGTATCTAGAAGAGCTGGGGGGCGACGTTCTGGGAATAGATCTACGTCACGAGGCGGCGCCGGCTGCCGGAGGCGGCGAGCTTCTGGAGCTGCTGGCCGAGCTCAGGGGCACCCTCAGGAAAAAGGGCCTGTACGATGAGGCTGATGCCATGCGGGACCGTCTGGAGGAGCTGGGCTTCGCGGTCATGGACCTGCCGGACGGAAGAAGCCGTATCCACTCCGAGGGTTGCTGAGGGCGTTACTCCGCCCTACTCAAACGTTTCTTAAGCCTTCTGGCCTTGCGGGGATGGATCAGGCGCTTCCTGCCCGCCTTGTCCAGCAGGCTCTGGGCGTGGCGGTAGGCCTTCTGCCTCTCCTCGTCATCCTTGGCCTCTTCCACGGCCTTTATCGCGGTGCGAAGCCGGGTGAGCTCGCTGCGGTTCTTCTGCCGTTTCATCCGGTCGGTCTTTTGCCGCTTCAGCGCCTGTCTGCTCTTGGGCAAGTACGCTCCCTTCGATGTTGACGTTACGTTCTATTCTGCAATAGTTAGAATGAACAAATGGAGCCCAAGGCGTCTTTAGACGCTTGTTAGCCAATTGGAGGCGAATCCTACTGAGAGGTTCGCCGTAAGTCAATGTAATGTTAGGGGAGAGTTATGTATCGATACCTTTCTGTCGCTCTTACCGTACTATTGGTGGCCTCTGCGGGAGCGGGAAGGCTGGTACGCCTGCGCGGAATGGACTATGAGGGCGCACTGACCCTCCAGGCAGAGGGATACAAGGTAGCCGCCGGAAACCTCATCGAGCACTGGGTGGACGTTATGATCTCCGACGAGTCGGAGGCCACAATGCTCACCAGGTACTCCGACGACGTAAAGGTTCTGCCACGGGAGTTCGCAGAGCTCCTGCCGGAGAACTCGCGCGACGCCGGCTACTACTACAGCCCGGGGGAGAACTGGACCTTCTGGTGCACCCTGGCGGAGGACCATTCGGACCTGGCCGATACTCCCATGACCATAGGCCAGTCCTACGAGGGCAGAGACATCTACATGATCAAGATGACCAGCGGCTCGGGCCCCCCCGACAAGCCGGCCCTCTACTACAGCTCCCTGATACACGCCCGGGAGCCCGGAGGTAACTCGGTCCTCATAGATTTCGCAACCTGGCTTGCCGATAACTACAACAGCGACACCAGGGCAACCTTTATACTGGACAACGCCGAGGTCTATTTCGTGCCGATAGCCAATCCCGACGGCTACGAGTACAACATGCCCGGGGGCGGCAACCAGCGGAAGAACATGAACTGGACCAACGGCGACGGGATCGACCTCAACCGCAATTGGGAGCACAAGTGGGGCTACGACGACCAGGGTTCCAGCCCCGACCCTTACGACGAGACGTACAGAGGGACATCTCCCGCTTCTGAGGTGGAGACGCAGGAGCAGAGGGATTTCATGAACGACGTGGCCCCTATCGCCGCACTTCATTACCACACTTACGGTGGTTATCTCCTTTATCCTTGGGGCTATGTGAATCAGCCCACTCCCGACCAGAGCACCTTCGAGAGCTGGGCTGCCCACATGACCATGTACAACGGCTACGAGTACGGAAGGGCGGGCCAGGTTCTCTATCCGGTCAACGGGGAGCAGTGCGACTACAGCTACTCCGATACGCTGGGAAGCCCCAGCATTCTCGCCATGACTCCCGAGGTGGCCGACAACGGCTTCTGGGGAGGTCAGAACGACACCACCTTGATCGAGGAGTTCTGCGAGGACTGCCGGTGGATGAACATCATCATAGCCATGAACGCCCTGGAGTACGTGGGCGTGGAGACTCCCCCGAGCTTCGAAGCCAGGCCTATGCTATTCGTTGGCGCTATCGCTCCGAATCCCGTGAGTACCGCAATGAGTTTCGACGTAAGAGCCCAGGTGGGCACTAACGTAGAGGCCACGATATTCGACCTTTGCGGCCGCAAGGTGGCCAACCTCGATCTGGGTCGGGTTGCGGACGCCGGCGTCCAGGCGGTAAACTGGAGCGTTCCGGAAGATCTGTCTTCCGGTGTGTACATGTTGAGGGTGGAAAACGGCGGTGATGCCGTCGAGAGGCGCTTCACGGTACTGAAGTAGACGACATACTGGAGGCCCATGCCCGAGACTGAATCCGGACCGAAGCATAACTTCTACAAGGTACTGGGTGTCCCCACCGACGCCACGCCGGAGGAGATAGAGGCGGCCTACTTCGAGCTGGCCCGCAAGCTCCATCCGGACGTTGCGGACGGCGGTGAGGACGCCCAGAACCGTTTCATGCTGATCAACCAGGCCTACCAGGTCCTCACCTCCAAGGAGGATCGCAAGGAGCATGACAAGGCCTTGGGCTTGGCGAGTGCGGAGGACGGGGGCGCATCTGCCGGCACCATGTTCAAGAAGGCCACCACCAAGGGCGGCCTCACCCAGAAGCTCGACGACAGGTGCAAGAAGGCGATAAAGATTGCCCGGCATCTGCGGAAGAAGGGCGACTTCTGGCAGGCAACCGAGGTGCTGCAGAAGCTCCTCACTGATTATCCCAGGCAACCCGTTCTCAGACGCGCTCTGGCCCTGGCCGCCGAGGGGAAATTCAGGTACCATGAGGCCGTCGATCATCTGAAGGTTGCCTGCGAGGTGGAATACTTCAACGCAGAGAACCACGTTCTTTTGGGCAGGATGTATACGAAGGGCAAGCAGCTGGATAGGGCCAGGCAGGCCTACCTGGAGGCCCTTTCCTGGGACGAGAACAACGAGAAGGCCCAGAAGGGCCTGGAGAGGGTCAACGAGTTGGAAAGCGGGGGCTCGCTTCTCGGCAAGCTCAAGAAGCTCATCCTGGGGAAGAAGGGCTGACCTTCGTGAACGCCACCAAGAGCAAGCTCTACTACTCGATAAGCGAGGTTTGCCAGCGTACCGATCTCAAGCCTCACGTTCTTCGCTACTGGGAGACGGCTTTCCCCATGCTCAGGCCGTCGAAGAACAAGGCGGGCAACAGGGTCTATCGTCCCCAAGACGTCAAGCTTGTAAAGGTGATCAAAAAACTTCTGTACGAGGAAAAGTTCACCGTAGACGGGGCCCGCAAGAAGCTGGAGGAGATGACGGATAAGGACGGCCAGTTGGAGCTGGGTCTGGATTATCCGGACGAAGCGGTCGCGGAGCTGGAGGAGATCTGCGACGAGATAAGGGATATGATGACCCTGCTGGAGCGGGATCCCATGGAGGACGACTCCTCGCTTGACGAAAATGGGGGCTCTGGCTAGTTATACGGCTCGGGTCGGGGCGTGGCGCAGTCCGGTAGCGCACTTGAATGGGGTTCAAGTGGTCGCTGGTTCGAATCCAGTCGCCCCGACCATTTTCCAATACCCACCGATTCCATGCAGGCCTGATGGAAAGGGCCCGTGGCCCCCACGGGTTTGGTGGACGGGCAGTTAACATACGGGAGCGGGGATGACCGACTACGCCAAGCCCAGGCTGGAGATGGTCGAGCGCCTTACCGAGAGATATCCCGGTGCCGATCCCCGCATTCTGTCCGCCATGGAAGCGGTGCCCCGGCACCGTTTCGTGGAGCGCGGGCTGTGGCACAGGGCCTACTCGGACTGCAGCCTTCCCATAGGGAAGGGACAAACCCTCAGCCAGCCCTCTACGGTTCTGCTTTGCCTGTCGGCCTTGAAGATTCCCGACGGGGGAAGCCTCCTGGAGGTAGGCTCCGGCAGCGGCTATCTTCTGGCCGTCGCTTCGTCCGTGTGCGGAAGGGCCTACGGAATCGAGAGACATCTCTCGTTGGTTCACTTTTCCCGCAACGTCCTGCAGAAGCTGTCCATGCACAACGTTCAGGTCAGGTTCGGCGACGGTGGGATGGGGTGGATGCCCCAGGCCCCCTACGACGCCGTCCTGTACAGTGCCGCCCTGCCCGACCTTCCCCGAGAAACCGTTCAACTACTGGTGGAAGGAGGCCGGATAGCGGCCCCGGTCGGGGGTCGGGAACGTCAGGCCTTCGCCGTCTGGCTCCGGAAGCAGGACCGCCTGGAAAGGGAGGACGGAGGGTTCTCATGCAGTTTCGTTCCCCTGGTGGGAAGCGCTGGGTGGGATGGCTGAGACCATAGCCAGGTTTCTTTCGGGCATTCCCGGGGAGATCCAGATGCTGGTGCTTTCCGCTCTTCCGCTTACGGAGCTGCGGGGCAGCATACCGTTCGCTTACACCGTCATGGGCTCCTCCTGGAGCTGGCCCTGGTGGAAGATCTACCTGCTGGCCCTTCTGGGTAACCTGGTCCCGGTTCCCTTCATCCTGTGGTTTTTGGATCCGGTCAGCCGCTTTTTACGCAGGTGGGGCCCTATGGACACTTTCCTCGACTGGCTCTTCGAGCGCACCAGAAGGAGGACCAGGGAGAAGATAGAGCGCTACGAGGCCCTGGGCCTTACCCTGTTCGTGGCCATTCCATTACCCGTTACCGGAGCCTGGACCGGAAGCCTGGCCTCCTTCCTGTTCGCCATCCCCAAGCGGATGGCAATCCCGGCCATCTTCCTGGGGGTGGCCATAGCCGGGGCCCTGGTAACCTTGATCATGACCGGTACCCTGGCCGGCCTCTCCTTCCTGATGGCCCGCTAACTCCGGGACATTTTTCAAAAAACACCCCGGAGAGTTGCAGGTCGGGGGAGTTCTGCTTACATTTGCAGTCCGTCGGGGCGTAGCGCAGTCCGGTTAGCGCGCCTGGTTCGGGACTAGGAGGTCGGAGGTTCAAATCCTCTCGCCCCGACCAATCCGCTGTACCGCCTTCAACCCATAGAGGAAGAACCGTGGGAAGACTGGTTATCGTGATTGGAACCGCCGTGGCCTCCGAGGAGGAGCGGAAGACAGCGTTTCGGCTGGGACATCTTCTGGCCGAGAACGGTTTCGATCTGCTTTGCGGAGGTATGGGCGGAGTGATGGAGGCCGCCTGCGAGGGTGCCAAGAAGGCGGGCGGGCTGACCATAGGAATACTTCCCGGATCCGATTCTTCCTCGGGCAACAGGTGGTTGGACGTGGCGGTGCCCACCGGGATGGGCTCCATGCGGAACAGAATAGTCGCCCTGGCCGGCAGGGCGGTGGTGGCCATCGGAGGCAGGTACGGCACCCTGTCGGAGATAGCCTTCGCCCTGGACGCCGGCAGGCGGGTTTGCTCCATAGGCGGCTGGAAGAGCATAAGAGGCGTGCATCCGGTGTCTTCTCCGGAGGAGGCCATCGATTTTGTAAAGAGCAGCTACGGAGGCGAGAATGCTTGAGGTTGGAGAACTGAGCGAGCTGATTCGGGACGTTCCGGACTTTCCCCAGAAGGGCGTCGTTTTCAAAGATATAACCACCATGCTGGTCCACCCGGGCGCCCTGGGGGACTCCTTAACCCATCTCCAGCGGAGGCTCTCCGACGTCGATTACGACTCGGTGGTGTGCATAGAGTCCCGGGGTTTCCTGTTCGGGGCGGTGCTGGCGGCCCGGGAGAATCTGCCGCTGATACTGGTGAGAAAACCTGGAAAACTTCCTGCAGACACCATAAGCCAGGACTACGAGTTGGAGTACGGAAGCAACACCATCGAGATGCATAGTGGCTCTCTCTCCAACAGCGGAAACGCATTAATCGTGGATGACCTGGTGGCCACCGGCGGTTCGGTTCTGGCGACGGCAAACCTGGTGGAGAGGGAAGAATGCGGCGTCGCCGCGGTGGCCTACGTAATCAACCTGGAGTTCCTGGGGGGGAGGGAGAAAATAGAAAGGGCCGGCTACAGAACCGAGTTCCTCATTGATGTAGAGGCATCGTAGGGTTTGACCCGGGCCGGTCCCGACGTCATATCTTTGGCTGATCTTCGCAACCGACCGGTTGCGTCTTATGCAAACCGAGAGAGAAGGGTAGACGTATGTCAAGGCTTTATCTTGTTCTGGTATTGGTCCTCGGGCTCTTCCTATTCGGCTGCGGCGAGCAGCCCGAGCAGGGGGCTGGCGGCGAGGTAACCGAGTCCGGTGAGGGAGGTCCCAGCGGGGGCGAGCTCTCCGGCGGCGGCGGTGGGATAGGTTTGGATGCTCCCGAGCTCGAGGTCGGGCAGTGGATAACCTACGGTGTTGACGATGAGCCCCAGGAGGCTACCTTCGGCGTTCTCTCGTCCGAGACTTTCGAGGGAACCGAGTGCCTGTGGATACAGATCGATTGGGGCGAGTCCGCGGCTCAGATGCTGGTGGACCCGGCCGTGCTCTCGGAAGCTTTCGATTCCTACAGCATGGTCGCGGAGACCTTCCTGGAGGACCCGGCCCAGTACATCAGGGACAACATGGGTGAGGCGGGCGACGTGTCCGCCATGTTCACCAGCGAGGAGAACATGGAGAACGCCCTGGAGTTCATAGGCGCCTTCAAGATGATCAGGGTCGATCAGGGCGGCGGCCAGATACTGGCCCTGGATCTCAGCGGCGTGCCGGATGCGCTGGAGGAGATGATGGAAGACCCGGCCTTCAGTCAGTCCTTCGAGCAGGGTTTCCAGAGCGGAATGGTCGAGGGTGAGGCCGATATCGACGAGATAATGGCCGAGCTGGACAGAATCGATTTCGGCTGGGATCCCACCGAGGTCGATGTTCAGGGCACGAGCGTAAGCGGCTACGAGTTCACGATGATCCATCCCGACGGTGGCGTCGAGGTGGTCATCTCCGACGAGCTTCCGGTGATCCCCTTGGCCCACGCCAAGTTCACCGATACCCAGAGCGGGGAGGAACACGTCCTCGAGGTCCGGGGCTTCGGCTTCGACGGTGTCGAGGACAAGCTTCCCGGAGAAGCGGTTCAGACCATGGACGCCGCGATGTTCCTGCAGATGATGGGATCCGGCGGCGGCCCCGGAGCAGGCGGAGGAGCCGGTCCGATGGGTGGAGGAATGTAGAGAGCAACTTCTTTGGAGGGGCGCCGC
>WJMA01000059.1 GCA_014728175.1 Candidatus Fermentibacterota bacterium | reverse complement strand
CTCTACACCTGCCCTCTGGATGTCAAGCCCAGGTAAGGTTCTTCGCGTTGCATCGAATTAAACCACATGCTCCACCGCTTGTGTGAGCCCCCGTCAATTCCTTTGAGTTTTAGCCTTGCGACCGTACTCCCCAGGCGGTCTACTAAACACTTTTGCTTCGGCTGCGAGAGTGTCAGAACTCCCACAACCTAGTAGACATCGTTTACGGCGTGGACTACCGGGGTATCTAATCCCGTTTGCTCCCCACGCTTTCGCACCTCAGCGTCAGTATCGGGCCAGTATGCCGCCTTCGCCACCGGTGTTCTTCCTGATATCTACGCATTCCACCGCTACACCAGGAATTCCGCATACCTCTCCCGTACTCAAGCCGGGCAGTTTCGAACGCAGTTCCACAGTTGAGCCGTGGTATTTCACATTCGACTGACCCGGCCGCCTACATGCCCTTCACGCCCAATGATTCCGGACAACGCTTGCTCCCCCCGTATTACCGCGGCTGCTGGCACGGAGTTAGCCGGAGCTTCCTCTGGAGGTAACGTCACACGCATGGCCTATTGGACCACCCGCTATTCTTCCCTCCTGACAGTGGTTTACAACCCATAAGGCCTTCTTCCCACACGCGGCGTCACTCGCTCTGGCTTGCGCCAAATCGCGAAGATTCTCGACTGCTGCCTCCCGAAGGAGTCTGGGCCGTATCTCAATCCCAGTGTGGCCGGTCACCCTCTCAGGCCGGCTACCCATCGTCGCCTTGGTGGGCCTATACCCCACCAACTAGCTAATGGGACGCGGACCAATCCTCTGGCGCTAGGTCCCCGAAGGGATCCCTACCTTTTATCGAAGTGACATGGTCACTACGACGTATGCGGTATTAGCACAAGTTTCCCTGTGTTATCCCCCACCTGAGGGCATGTTATCCACGCGTTACTCACCCGTTCGCCACTTTACTAGGGCTACTAATTAGATTAGTTGCCCGTTCTCGTTCGACTTGCATGCCTTATCCACGCCGCCAGCGTTCGTCCTGAGCCAGGATCAAACTCTCCATAAAGAGTTTTCCTGCAATAGACTTCAGCGATACGCCGACCCGGTGGGCGGGTGCAGATTCCCGCCGCCTCGGGTACGCTTGAACGTGCAGGGCAAGGGCCCTGCCGGAGCGTATCGCCACAGGCCTGGACAAGCGGAGCTCACCTTCCCTGTATTTCAAAGATCAGGCGCCTTAACGGCGCGGCCTCAACACTAGGCAAACCACCCCAATGTGTCAAGGTAAGAGCGTGCTAATTCGTTCCCGGACAACGCAGGAATATGGCCGTATCGGCGCCTTTCCAGTCATGTCCGAAAACTTCTCAGCACCATGCCTTACAGCAGAAAAACAACGAAAGGAGAAACAAAGTTCCACGTTCCGCCTTCCGTTCCTTCATGCTCAGGGCCAGGTATATCTAACATCATGCGCCGCCGTGTCAATGCCTACCGGCTAAACCCTGCTTCGAGCCGGTCATCGGTGAGCACTTTTGGGGCCGTCCGACCTGAGTTATCTTCAGCGGCAAGCCAGGGAGGTACCTTGAAGACCGGCGCAGTCCTCTTGAAGATGATGCTTTCCGAAGGTCGGGTGGCGTCCGTGGAAGCCACGGGGGAATCTCCGCCCCGGGGCCTGGAAGGTTCGGAGGCTTCCTCGCTGTTCGACAGCTGGCCCCCCGAGCAGCATTTCAGGCCCAACCTCCTTCGAACCCCCGAGGCGGAAATACCCGCGGCGGTCAGAACCATTAAGGACAGCGCCAACCTCCTGGTGTACTACTTCGAACCAGGAAGCAAGCTTTTTGCCAACCCCTGGGTTCCGGTGGTCCGTCTCCACGACGACCTCGATATGCCCGCCGTCTCTCCGGGTTTCGTGTCGTTGACGGGCTACACGCCATGGGAGCTTCTGGAGAGCGACCTGCTACACGAGCTCGCCAGGAGCGCCAGCTCGGGCACCACGACCAGATCCATAGTGGACCGCAGGGGAAGGAACCTGGAGCTGCTCTGTCAGAGCGTACCCACACCCGACGGAGGCCGCGACCTGATATTCGCAACGCTGCCCGCCTATCCCCTGCAGAAGATTTCCACCACTCTGTCCCGGTGGGAGAGGGTCCCGGAGGAGCTTTGCGATCATTTCGACTACCTGCTGGAAGCCCTTGGGCTGAGCGGTGGAATGCTGCTTACCCTGTTTGGCGAGGACAGACTGGAGATTTTGTGCGACTCCGATCTAGGTATCCGGGAAGAGGACCTGGAGGATATGGGAATCGGGCAATCCTGCCGAGGCGATAGACCTCTATGGCTGGACCTGGACCCCTCGGACCACCATCTGGACGTACCGGACGAGCAGTTGCTCATATATCCGTTCGGCCTAGGCAGGAGGTTCGCTCTCCTGGCTCCCTGTGCCGGCAACGCGGAGAGCCTACAGCGGTCGGCTTCGGTCCTTCTTCCCTACCTGGGAGCCAGACTGGAGGCCCTGGACATATCCAGGAAGCAGACCAGGTACGAGCAGCGAAGGCAGCTGCTGGAAAGAATCGAGGAAAAGCTGACCAAACATTCCATCACGGATTACGCCCAACTCGACCGGATCCTGCCCTACATAGCGGAGGTCGCGGGCACCTGCATGATCAGCCTTCTTCCTCCCGATACCTCCAAGGGGCCGTTGGCCACATGGGGGTCTGCGCCGATGGAAGACGTAGATTCCGGAAAGGGGGGCGATTCGAACGCCGTGGCGACCGTAATGCTCCGGGACGGCTACAGCCTCAGGGCCACCTTCAAGTCCGCCAAAAGTGCTGACCACAGCCTACTGGAATCTTTCGGCAGGATGCTGGAGAGGTTCTGCGCCCGCCCTCCGGCCGAGCCGCGGCGCAGCGAAGACCAGCCGCCCTTCGACGTTACCAGCTTACCGGCGGTTCTGGTGGAGGGATTCAGCGTGTCCTGGCAAGGCGCGGAAATCGATCTCGAGCATTGCTACGAGTTCTACGGCCGGTCCAGTCCCTGTCGGGGCTGCCCGCTTCTGACCGAATCCGAGGAGAGGCAGCTACCGGGTACCATGACCTACCACTCCGACCAGGGGTACATCGAGCTGATCTCCTCCAGCGGAGAGGGCCACCTGATCCTCTGGGTGCATGCCTGGAAGCCCGAGGCGCCGACCGTGATACTGAGGAACATCCCATCGGGTGCCGCTCTTTACGACACCGATGGTTACGTGAGAAGTTGGAACGGTTGGATGGAAGAGATGACCGGGGTGCCGGCCAAGCGTGCAGTGGGACAACGCGCAGTCAGGTTGGTGGAGAAGCTGGGGTCGGAGAGGGTAGAGCTTCAGCTCAGACGGTCCCTGGAAGGAGTCTCGATGAAGGACCCGGTCGAGTTCGAGCTGTACGGGAGAAGATGCCTTAGCAGGATCGTTCCCCTTCCCGATGAGGGCTCCCTGCTGCACTTCGTCCTGGACTCGGGAGTAACGGTGGACAGCCTGGCCCTTCCCCTTATGCAGGGTGGTATCCGGACCCGGAGCGAGGGCCCCTCCTCACTTGCTTCGGCCCTTTCGTCCGCGGCGGAGGCTATCGGGCTGGACTTCGATCTCTCTCCCGCCGCGGCGGAGCGGTCTCCATCCTGGCTTACTTCCGGTACCGCATCCAAGCTCTTGGAGCACGTGATGGGACGCATGAGGGAGGTGTGCCCGGAGAGATGGCTGTCCATGGACGTGCTTAAGGTTGGGCCGCAGACCGACCTTGCGCTGGACGGCGGACCCATTCTTCCGGGGTCCTATCTGTCCATGAGCTTCACCGGATACCCGATGCTGCTCCAGTCGCACCGGCGAATTCTCTCCCTACTGTCAAAGCTGCTGAGGGGATTCGGCGGTTGGCTTTCGCTGGACGCCGACTCGGCCGGGATCACCATCGCCCTACCCCAGGCTCTGCAGCAGCAGGAAGGAAACAACCTTCTTCTCTACTCGAAGGACGAGACCTTCGGAGAGCTTTCCAGGAGCATCCTGAGCCGGGCCAAGGCCGATTTCAAAGTCACGTCCAGCCTGGGGGAGCTTGCCCGTATGCAACCGACCTCGGCCGCGGTCGCGGCCAGGCTTCTTCCCGGAGAGCTGGTGCTGCTTCCCGCCCTGAAGTCCCGGATGCCCCACCAGCCGTTGCTTCTGGCCAGTGGACTATGGTCGGCCATTCCCACACTGGGGCTCGATGTGAGGATCCTCAGACTTCCCGCCGAGGAGAACACCGTTCTGGGAGCATACAGAGACGTTCTGCACGATCTAACTTGACGAGGGCCGAAAAGAGAGACAGAACAGCTATCGAAGCGGGAATCGGAGAGTCGAATGCTCTTGATCGTTCTTCTTGGCGCAGCAGCCACCGTGTCGCCGGAGGCCTTTTTAGATTCGCTCTGCAGAAGCGGCACGACGGAGGAAAGGATCGAGTTGTGGGTCGGCACCGCCCACCCGGACGTAGATCCATCCATCGCCCATCCGGAGAGCCTGGCCCGGTTCCTCGAATCATGCACCGACCTGGAGGTGGACCCCGGTGAGCGGATGTTGGACGTCGGTGATGAAAGCTCCAACCGATACACGGTGGTGTTCCCGAGGTCCGAATGGACCTGGCGGGCGGGCGACGGGCGGATCTGCCGCAAGTTGGGCCCATCGGTAATAGAATGGCGGGAGGGAAAACTCTATTGGAAGAAGCTTCCCGTAGCTTCCGACGGTAGGGGCGTATCCGTGACCAACTCGGAGCGGCTGATGGCGGCCATGATGTTCACCGGGCTGATACTGCTCTTTGGAGCGCTTCTCATCTTCTGGGTCAAGAGGCGCTGGGCTTCCTAGTCGAAGCCCTCCCATTCCCGGGAGAAGTCCATTATCTGCAGAGGGGTCTCGTCGGAAGTGTCTTCCAGCGTTACAGCCATATCTATCAGGTCGTCCAGGTCCCGCTGGATGAGGATCAGCCTGGCGATCAGGTTCTGGTAGCTTCGAAAATCGCTGTCGTTACTTACCGGTAGATGTTCGGCGTCCGAGAAGCGGGTGCTTATCTCTCGCAGTACTCTGGAAAAAGCGCTCGCCAACTCGGCAGCCTCTTCGAAATCCTTCATATCACTCCTTCGAGATTCAACCGGAAGCGGGAAGATTGCGAAGCTCCCCCTGCTCGTCAATGAAAATCCGTTCCCTGCCAGTCCCCTCGGTTACGAACCTAAGGGCCTCGTCAAGTGCCTTCTCGAACTGCCAGCCGCCCACGTTCCGCTGCAACCAGGAGGGATGGTGCGCACCGCCCAGAACGAGAAGCAGGCTCTTCTCGACCTTCTTCATCAAAGCCTCTCCGTATACCGGCGGGGTGGTTATGTCGCGGCTGCCATGCATAAGCACCAGCGCGGTTTCCGGCTCCAAAAAGCCGGCGTAGTCCTCCGGCCGATAGTGCTTCAGCCCCTCTCTGGCCGACCGAGGGATCAACGCCTGTAGCAGCAGCCCCTTCAGCTTCCCCAGCTTCCTGCGCACGGAGCCGAAGAATGATACGCTGGCTCCGTGAGCGATTATGCCCTGCAATCTGTCCATTGACAGCAATCCGGCCGCCTTCAGGCAGACACCCGCGCCCATGGAGGAGCCGTAGAGAACGATCTTATGGGGTGAGAAGCCCTTGTCCCGCGCTTTCTCCAGAGCGGCGATGAGATCGTAGGCCTCGGCCGGACCTCCGGTGGTTCTCCTGCCCGGATGGCCCTCGTGTCCCCTGAGAGGGACTATCAAGGTGGAGAAACCCCTGCGGTTGAACAGCTCTGCGGGAGAGGACATGGATTCGGCCTTGCCGTTCAGGCCGTGCACCAGTACTACCAGATCGTCGCCGCATCGACGGAACCAGGCCGTCAGGTCGAAGCCGTCCAGGGTGCGAATCTCCCAGGGCTCCCACGCCCTGCCCGGCGAGAGCATCTTGCCGCTTGCCTTGCGATACCTGAACTTTCTGGTGTAGCTAAGAAGTTCAACAGGCAAAGCGAACTTCTTGAATCCCATCCAGCTCGCTCCCCCTATGGTTATGCCCAAAAACCATCCCACCATCACGTCGGAGGGGTAGTGAACCCCCAGGTATATCCTGCTCAATCCAACCAGAAACGCAAGGAGGTAGGCCGCACCACCAAGGGACGGATAGAACAGGGCGATGACGGTAGCCATTGCCGCTGAGTTGGATGCATGCGACGAGGGAAAGGATTTGTTGGCATGAACGTGCCACCTTTGTTCCACCAGCTGCGAGGTTCGGGGATCCTTGCATGGTCGGCTGCGCCTAACGGCGTACTTGATTCGGTTGGCCAGTAAGTCGGAGGCCCCGACGGCCAGGACCAGGCTGATCAACACCACCCGGGAGTTGGTTCCCATAAGGATCGCCCTCCGCCGGTTCACCGGCAGTAGACGGGGGACGGCCCTTCCCCAGAGCAAGAGCAGAACGACCAGGACCGAAAGAAACGGTATCCAATTGTCTACGTTGGTGAGGAATCTCATCACCACCGTGAGTAGAGAACTACCCAGCCCCCGGTTCACTGTCAGCAGCAGGCCCAGGTCGATATCGAACATGATCTTCGGTCAATCCTCCACCACGTGCGAGCGGAACGAATCCCTCAGGTTCTCCCAACCGCCCCGGTCCCACTTGCCTCCCGGAAGCAGGCACTCGGCCGCTCTCAGGCCCATGGTTATCGCGTGGTGGGTGTTGTCGTGGGCAAAGAGGCCCTGCCTTCCCAGGGTGACCACGCCCGGCAAACCGTTTACGTAGCTCTCCACCAGGTTCAGATACTTGCGGAAACCCTTCTCGTATACCGGATAGATGGCCTTCTTCCGTCTGGTGAAAACGCTGGCCGGGCGGGGTAGGGGAAGGGGTGTTCTTCCCAGGTCGTCCATAACCTTCTCTCCCAGCTCGTCCGATCCCATCTTCCATATCCGGCCCCCGTGGTCGCAAGGCACCTCGAAGCATAATCCGGTCTTCCCTTTCGGTTCGTCTGCTCCGCTGTAGTTCCGGGGCTCGGACATCCGGGAGAAGCACAGGTCGCTCTGGGGAAAGTAGTGGGCGTCGTACGGGGAGTAGCCGTCCTGTCCGAGCACCACGTAGAGAAAGACCATGGCCCTGTAGACCAGCCTGCGCGCCGAATCCGCCACTTCCCCCGGAGCCTGGGGGAAAACCATCTCAACCAGATCGGGAAGCGGTATGGTCGAGAAAAGCATGTCCGCGGAGATGCTGTGGCCGGATGAGCCGTCATTCATCTCCAGCCTCAAACCCTCATCGGTAAGTCGAACCGCCGAAAGCGTGGTGCCGGTCAGTACCCTTCCCCCCATGCTTCCTATCCGATCAGAAAACGCCCGGGCCAGCTGGCCGAATCCTCTCCTGGGATAGTAGAAAACTTTTCCCGAGGCCCCGGGCAGTAGATTACGGATGGTCCTGCCCAGAGCCGCCAGGGGATTGCCCGACGACACCCGGCGCTTGGCCTGCTCGGCTGAAAGCTCCGAGGGCGGCAGGCCCCAGAGCTTTCTGGCGTAGGGGAAGTAAAAGCTTTCGCTGAGAGCTCTGCCGCAGCGGTCGAGCATGGCGGCCCGGAAATCGTCTTCCCCGCTTTCTCTCCCAAAAGGCGATGCGACCAAATCCCCCAGGAAAGACAGTACGAACGAGGGGGGCAGGCGGACCAGCAGCTCCAGAGGCCTGGGGGGAAAGCGTACCAGCTTGCCTTCCATGTGGATTCTTCCGTTTCTGGGCCTGCGAAGCAGATCGTCTCCCAGCAGATTGCGGGCCAGGCCCAGAACTTCCTCCCCCGCCCGGGCATGCAATCTGTGGCTTCCATGATCGAATACCAGTCCCTCGGCGCTGAAGCTGGCGGTAATCCCCCCCGGAGCTTCCTTTCTCTCCAGAACAATCACCGACCCGGCCCGGCCGGCCCGAAGCAGGCTCCAGGCCAGAGCCAACCCGCAGGGACCGCCCCCGGCCACCGCCACGACTGGTCCGGTGCTCATTCGGTTGAATCTCCCGAGCGGCGCAGGTAGGAACGGAACGATCGATCCCGGATGTAGAGGTCGTACCACATGACGTAGTTGAGAATGCCCCACAGAGCACGTCCATGGTCCGCATTCCCCCTCTGGTGGCTGTTCCACAGCTCCTGGACCCCTTGGGGGTCGAGCGCTGTGATGTCCCGGATCCTGGACGGCGAGAGGGCGTCCCCGGCCAGGTCCCTCAGCTCCTTGCGTAACCAGGAGGAGTAGGGCATCTCCAGGCCCACCTTCTTTTTCTTCACCACCGGAGCGGGCAGCCGGTTCCTCATGGCCTTCCTCAGCAGGTTCTTCTTGCGCAGACCCGGCATCTTTCTGCAGACGGGAACCGTGAACAGGAACCGTACCAGCTCGGGGTCGGTGAAGGGTACCCTGGCTTCCAGGGAGTGAGCCATGGTCATCCGGTCGTTCTTCACCATCAGGTCGTCGGGAAGGTGGAAGGACATGTCCAGCTCTAAAAGCCTATTCAGATCGTCGCGTAAGAAAGAACGGGAGAACCTCCGCTCGAAGAGGTCGGCCGTGGGGGGATACTTCTCCCATCCACCGTCTCGAAGAACCTCGTTCTTGGCCTGTTCGTCCAGCACCACCCTCCAGTAGAAGTGCGAGGAGGGTACGTCCAGCTCGGCCCCCCTCACGAAGCGCTTGGCCTTGAAGTCAAAACTCAGCTTGCTGTAGGAGACGGGAAGCATATCGACCACCGCCCGGGTAAGGCTTCGGAGAGGGCCTGGAATGCGGCGGTACATCCGGCGCACCTTGTAGGCGGCATGGGTGTCGTACCCGGCGAACACCTCGTCCCCACCCTCCCCCGAGAGTAACACGGTGACGTACTCCCGGGCCAGCCGGGCCAGCATGTAGGTGGGTATCGCCGAGCCATCGGCATAAGGCTCGTCTACGTAGGCCAGGTAACCCGGAAGCAGATCGGCTACTTCCTCGGGCGTTACCATTACCCGGTGATGGGTGGTCCCGAAGCGTTCCCCAATCATTGCGGCATACCCCGACTCGTCGTAGCTGGCCTTACGGAATCCTATGGAGAAGGTGTGGAAGTCCCCGCCGCCACGGGCCTCTGCCATTAAGGCCACCAGGGTGCTGGAGTCCATTCCCCCGGAGAGCATCACCCCTACGGGCACGTCGCTGACCAGTTGTCTTCTCACCGATCGATCCACCAGCTCCAAGGATCGTTCGACGGCTTCCTCCTCGGTCATGTCCCGTACTTCCCCGTCGATCCCGAAGAAACTCCAGCTCCTCTCCCCCGATCCGTCGGCTTCCACCACTACGGCGGTGCCCGGGCGCACTTCGGTCACTCCCTCGAAGGCGGTGAGAGCTCCGGGCACGTAATCCAGCGATAGGTAGTGGTACAGGGCCTCGGCCGATGGCCGGGGCTCGAACGATGGATCGGCCATGAACGCCTTTATCTCCGAGGAGAAAAGCAATCGGTTTCCATCCCGCCACAGGAACAGCGGCTTGACCCCGAAAGGGTCCCTGGCCAGCAGGAGCCTGCGTCGCCGTCCGTCCCACAGGGCCAAGGCGAACATCCCGTTCAGATACCGGAGGAATTCCTCGCCCAGCTCTTCGTAAAGATGGAGTGCGACCTCGGTATCGGTACGGGAGCGAAAACTATGCCCCTTGCGGTCGAGGGCGAAGCGGTCGCGCAGCTCGCGATAGTTGTACACCTCCCCGTTGTACGCGATTACTACAGTGCCATCCTCGTTGGCCATGGGTTGCCTGCCGGCGGATGACAGGTCTATCACGCTCAGGCGGGTATGGGCCATGCCGCACCCTCCGGATACCCAGAGGCCACTGTCATCTGGGCCCCTGTGACGTAGCAGGTCCCTCATTTCGGCCAGAGCGTTCTTATCCGGGGGTCGTCCCTCAAAATCGAGCACCCCTGCAAAGCCGCACACGGGGGACTAGCTCCCCGTCCGGCCGGACCGTTCCGGCTCGGCACTAGCTACGGGGATCGGATTTATCTTTGGTATCGGAGCGAAGAGAATATCCACCTTCTCCGTTCTGGGTTCGGGCAAGCGCCTCGGCGACCATTCCGACCAGTATTATCTGCAGGGAGGAGAGCACGAACAGAAGCGCCGAAATGGATATAACCGGTCTGGTAAATAGATCGGCAAGGGACAGACCTCCGTACCTTGAGGAAGCGAATATCAGGTCCAGTACAAGCTTGGTTACCCCCAGCCCCAGGCATCCCAGAGATATGGGAACGAAGACCCTAAGAGGACGGAAGAAGACCGACAGCCTCGCTACCAGGGCCACGAAGGTGAAGAAGCTGGAGGCGGATATCTTCGATTTGCCCCTTCTGGGATGGTAGTCGATGGGCACGAAATCGAGAAGGTAACCGTCGCAGAGAGCCGCCACGGTGAGGGTGGTGGTGAAGGAGAAGCCGGCCGGAAGGATGGAGAGGTACCTCATTACGAACTCCCGCCTGAACGCCCGCAGGCCGGAGTTGAAGTCCGGTATCCTGTCTCCGGTCACGTACTGGGTAAGATGCCTGATGATCCACTTGCCCGGCTTGCGTATCCACTGATCGTGCACCTTGCTTCCGGTCCTGGCCCCCACCGTCATGTCAGAACTCTCCAACCGCTTCAGCAAGTCGGGTATCCTGTCGACGGGATAGGTGCAGTCGGAGTCGATTATTACGATCCGCTCGTGTCCGGCTCTGCGGATACCCGTCTTCAGGGCGGCTCCGTAACCGACGTTGGATGAATGGCGCAGCAACTCGACGTCGTGCTTTCTAACCACTTCGGCGGTTCCGTCCTCCGAGCCGTCGTCCACCACCAGTATCTGGTATGATCGGGGATCGGAAGTGGCCATCGATTCCAGTTGATCCAGGACCTTCCCGATCGACTCTTCCTCGTTGTAGGCTGGTACTACGATCGTGCAGCCGGTCTCCATCCCCGTCGGTTCCCGCTCGTTTGGTTTCACTCGCCCTGAAGCTTCCGGGCTATGTCGGCGACCCATTGTCCCTGGAACCTGGCGCCGGCCAGCTCGTCCTCCGTTGGCCACCTGGAACCGTCTGGCCCGGCGATCGTAGAGGCTCCGTAAGGGGAGCATCCCACCACCGAGTCGGTCTTGGTCTGGCCCTTGAACACGTAGGGAAGACCGACCACGATCATTCCGTGATGCAGCAGCGTCAGGTGGAACGAGAGGATCGTGGACTCCTGTCCCCCATGCTGGTTAGCCGAGCTGGTAAAAACGCTTCCCACTTTGCCCACCAACGCCTTTCCCTTCCACAACCCGCCGGTCGCATCTAGGAACTGCCTCATCTGGCCGCACATGTTTCCGAACCTGGTGGGGGTGCCGAACAGAATGGCATCCGCCTCGGCCAGCTCATCCACGTCGCAGATGGGGATGTGTTGCATGTTGCTCTGGGCCTCCAGGGCTCCCATCCTCTCCAGCATATCCCCGGGCAGGGTCTCCGGCACTCTCCTCAGATCAGCCTCTACTCCCGGTATGTCGTTCGCTCCCTCCCCGGCAGCCTTGGCCAGCTGGTACACGTGGCCGTAAAGGGAGTAGTAAACCACAAGGACTCTCATATTCCCCCATTCCCGGTGCGAAAGCACCGAGGTGTGCGTCTTAGGGCCGACCTCCACCCCAAAAGGTAGTCAGCGACCAACCCGGCAACCAGTGGGCCGGGAAAAACCGGTTCTCAGAGGATATTGCTGGCCAGCTTGGCCAGGCTGCTTCTCTCGCCCTTCACCAGGTCGACGTGTGCGAACATCTCCTGTCCCTTCATCCTGTCCACCAGGAAGGTCAGGCCGTTGGACTGACTATCCAGGTATGGGGTGTCGATCTGGTGTATGTCACCCGTGAACACCATCTTTGTTCCCTCCCCAGCCCGGGTGATTATCGTCCTTACCTCGTGTGGGGTCAGGTTCTGGGCCTCGTCGACTATGAAGAATATCCTGTCCAGGCTGCGGCCCCTTATGAAGGCCAGGGGAGCGATGAACAACTTCTCCTGCTCCAGCATGTCACTAATCCTGGAGTACTCCTTGCTGTCCTGGGAGAATCTGTTCCTGATAACGCCCAAGTTGTCCCACAAAGGCTGCATGTAGGGATCGAGCTTGGATTTGACGTCTCCGGGCAGATAACCCAGGTCCTTGTTCCCCAGGGGAACCACAGGTCTAGCCAGGTAGATCTGCCGGTACATGTTTCTCTGCTCCAACGCGGCGGCCAGCGCGAGCAGAGTCTTACCGGTCCCCGCCTTCCCGGTCAGAGTGACCAGCTCTATCCCTCCCCTGGTCAGCGCGTGCAGGGCGAAGGTCTGCTCGGCGTTGCGGGGAGATATTCCGTAGGCCCGGGCCTTGTGCACCCGCTCCAGGGTATCCTCCTCGGGATTGCAGAAGGCAAGCGCGCTGCTGCTGCCGTTTCTGAGGATGAAGTACTTGTTGGGAACCATTTGCTCCCTTGTCTCTTCGATATCCGAGGAGTCTATGGAGTAGGGCGCTACGAAGAGATTTCTTTCGCTTTCGGAAACGCTCATCGATCCCGCTTCCCATGGCTCGTTTTCCTGAGTCGCGCTAATGGCGGTGCTTTTCTTCAGCCTGACGTAACCGGGCGAATGGTACCCGATCCAATGCTCCGGTCGCCCTCGGGGGTTTTCAGTACCAAGTGTCCCTCGTCGGTCAGACCGGTCAGCACCGCCTTGAATGAACGCTTTCCCTCGTGCACCTCCACAGTTTCGCCCCTGGCCCAGAGGCGCTCCTCCAGCTCCCGCCTTACTCCGGCCAGGGGATCGGTCGATCTGTTCAGCCATTCCCGGTCCAACATGGCCAGCAATCTCTCCAGCAACCGATCGGCCGAAGGCGCTGTGCCGTGCCGGCTCCATGCGGTCGGTGGAAGGCCTTCGCTCGACTCCAGCCTCGGCATTGTGGACAGGTTTACGCCAAGCCCTACCACCAGACCAGGCTGGGGTTGGCCACTCAGCTCGGGGAGAATACCCGCCACCTTACCCCCCTCGACCACCAGATCGTTGGGCCACTTGTACAACATGGGCAATCCTTCCTGCTTACCGATCCTGCACAGAAGACAGGCTAGCAACAGCGATACCCTGGAAGCGATCTCCGGCGGTGGCGCGGGTTCGTACAGCAGACTGGCGTAAAGGCCACCCGGCGGTGAAAGCCACTCCTTGCCTTGCCTGCCCTTTCCCCCCGTCTGGGTGCGGGCGGTCACCACGGTTCGGTCGGGCAGGATGTCCCGCCTTCTTTTAACGTACTCGTTGGTGGAGTCTACCGTGGAAAGGCGAACCAGGTTCCAGCCGCCGTCCCGGTTGGCCGAAGAGTTATTCTGGCAGCTCACAGGAGCCCGGTTCTCCGAACTTCTTGTGGCAGCCCAGCGCCACGTAAAGGCAAGGCAGGACGATCAGGGTAAGAACGGTGGCCACCAGCAGGCCGCCCATGACCGTTCTGGCCATAGGTGCCCAGGTCTCTCCGCTCTCCCCCGCGCCCAGGGCCAGGGGAAGCATGGCCAGTATTGTAGTAAACGCGGTCATCAGTATGGGCCGCAACCTCACCCTACCGGCCTGTATCACGGCCTCGATTACGTCCAGCCCCCTCGTGGAGCGCAGGCGGTTGGCAAAATCCACCAGCACTATCCCGTTGTTAACTACTATTCCGGCCAGCATCAGAATCCCGATAAGGGCGGTGACCGACATGGTTGTCCCGGTTACCAGCAGGGTCCAGGCCACTCCGATGAAGGCCATGGGAACGGTGAAGATGATTATGAAAGGTTCCAGGTAGGACTCGAACTGGCTGGCCATGACCATGTATACCAGTATAGCCGCCGCGAGTATCGCCAGTCCCACGTACTTGAACGTCTCCCGCTGATCCTTCACCTGGCCGGCTATCTCGTACCTTCGGCCCCCGATGTCCAGAGTGTCCATGAGCGTTTCCACGTCGGACGCCACGCTGCCCAGAGCCCTTCCGGAGCTGCTGCAGGAGATCAGGGCCGCCCTGGCCTGGTCCTTGCGGATGATGGTCTGGGGAACCAGCCCAGCGACCAAATTTCCCCAGGAAGCAAGGGGGGAGTTGCGGTAGGGAACGAAGAGCACGTCTTCGAAGGCTGATCTGTACCGCTCGGGATACCTGACCACCACATCGATCTCCTTGCCCTCCCGCCGTAAAAACCCGGCCTTGACCCCCATTATGCCATCGGCCGCCTCGTGCCCCAACTCACCCCTTCCGGCTCCCCTGAGGGCCAGCACGGCCGTGTATGGATGGAACTCGAACTCCGGCCGCTGGATGTCCATGCTCGACTGAACGTCTCGAACCCCGCGGATATTCGACAATTCCTCGTTAACCAGATCCGACACGGCCTTGAGCTCGCCGAGGTCGTCCTCGAACACCCTTATCTCTATGGGCGCCGAACCCATCATGGGACCACCCTCTGAGAACTCGTACTCCAGGTCGGGTATTGCCGACATCCTCGTCCTCAACCGCTCCTTGTACTCCGACAAAGAGATGTCCCTGTCCTGCCTTGGTACCAGGGTTACCAGCAGCTCGCCCTCGTTGGCGCCGCTGGCCCCGAAAAGGGCCCCGAATCCCTCTCCCGGACCCACATCGGTGTACAGCTCCTCCAGGTGCTCCGGCTCGATGATCTCGGCCACTTCCCGCTCCAGGAGCCTCACCGTCGAGTCTGTTGCCGCCAGCTCCGTTCCCACGGATCTGGACAGGTCCACCGACAGGAAGGCATCGTCAGTCTCGGGGAAGAACTCCGTGGGAATGACTTTGACCAGCAGGAATATCGAGACCGCCAGCACTCCCAGGGCCACCGACACCACCAGCCTGCGATGGTGAACTGCCCAGCTCACCCAGCCGGAGTACCGCCTCTCCAGCCTCTCCAGACCCTTTCCTATCAGTCTGGCCAATCCACCCTTCTGCGTGGCCCCCCTGCTGCTGAGCCTTCTTATTCTGGAGGTCAGAAGAGGAATCAATGACAGGGCGACGAACAGAGATACTACCAGGCTGAAGCTTATGGTCAGCGACATGTCCCGGAATATCTGGCCGGCCAGGCCGGGGACGAAAAGAATGGGCACGAACACCGCCAGGGTGGTCAGGGTGGAAGCCGTAATCGCCATCCCCACCTCGTTGGCCCCCTCCACCGAAGCATCCGCCATCTCTTCGCCCATCTCCCTGTGCCGTACGATGTTCTCCAGAACAACTATGGAGTTATCCACTAGTAGGCCCACCGCCAGGGCGAGCCCGGCCAGGGAGATGATGTTGATGTTCACATCGAAGAAGTACATAACTGCGAAGGTGGTGATGATGGAGATGGGCATCGATACGGCAACCACTACGGAGCTTTTCCAGGACCTTACGAAGAACAGCAGAACCAGGAAGGCAACCACTATGGCCTGCAATCCAGTATTGTAGAGGTTGCCTATGGACTGGTTTATGAAGTCCGCCTGGTTGAAAACTATGTGCCCGTCCAACACGCCCTCGTAACTCCTGTTGATGTTGTCTATAACCCCGGCCAGGTCGTTGCATACGTTGACGGTATTGGCGTCGGACCTCCGGAATATCACCGCGACTATGGACTCGTTGCCGTTGAGCCTTACGTACTGACGCTTCTCCTCGACCCCGTCCACCACCTCGGCCACGTGCTTCAGTAGTACGGGGCCCGTCTCGTCGTAGCCCACCACCAGCGACTTTATGTCCTCCACATTGTTGAAAGCGGTACCTATGGTGATGGTGGCATTCAAACCGCCGGACTCGATCTCCCCGGCCGGGACGTCTTCCCGAACGGATCCAACGGCACCGACGATCTGGCCCAGCGAGATACCTCTCTGGACCATTCTGGCCGGATCTGCCTCAACCCTGATCTGCCTTCTCAGGCCGCCCTGTATGAATACCGACCCCACCCCGTCCACCCTATTCAGCAGGGGCTCTATCTCGTCCTCCATCAGGTTCCTCAGATCGAAGCCATCCATCACCCCGCTGGAGAAGGTGGCGAACATCACCGGCTGAAGACTGGCGTCCAGCAGCAGTACGTTGGGCTCGCTGGCATCCTCGGGTAGGAAGTTGCCGTAGCGGTCCAGTATCCGGCGGAGGTCTGTCTCGGCCTGGTTCATGTCGGTGCCCCAGTTGAACTCCGCCATCACCAGACTGAAACCCGGCGAGGAGGTGGAGCTTATATTCTTTACGTTCTTGGTGGAGGCTGCGGCCTGTTCCAGGTAATCGGTAACCAGGAGCTCCATCTCCTCCGGGCCGGCGCCCTGCAACTGGCTGAACACCATCATCTGGGGCAGGACCAGCTTGGGAAACAGGTCCACGCCGAGCTGGCTCAGGCCGAAAAGCCCCACACCGATAAGCCCGACGAAGACCATGAGGAAGGTGACTCGCCTACGGACGGACAGGGAAGAGAGGATCAAGCTAAAGCCATCCTTACGGTTTGGCAAAAGACGGACGCAAGGATACAACGAGACGAAAAAATAACCGCCAGCCAACGGGAAAACCACCCTGATCGGAACGAATGAACCCCGAAAGGCGGCATTGCGTTCCGGGGGCTATTCCGTATCTTACCGCCTGTCGAGCCGGAATCGATGAGCCGCTAGCTCAGTAGGTAGAGCATCGGACTTTTAATCCGAGGGCCGGGGGTTCGATTCCCCCGCGGCTCACCATCAACCATGCCAGCGTATTACGCGCTCCGGGCATTGACGGAAAAGCCCCCGAGGGGCATCTTTCGGCACCGTTCGGCGACCCCATCGTCCAGCGGTCTAGGACACCGGCCTTTCACGCCGGCAACACGGGTTCGAGTCCCGTTGGGGTCGCCAACATGCAAGAACGGCCCTCCAAGGGCCGCTTTTCATTGTACACACTTCGGGTTAAGAACTTCTGATCGAGGATCAGGGCGGTAAGCTCGTCCTGAGCGAGCGAGACGATTAGAAGGGAAGCTTGCTCCGGCTACCAGATATCCAGGAAGCCCGGGTCAGGCCGGTCGGAGATTTCCCTGTTGTGGTCTTGCAATCGATTCGGATATTGACAAATCACCGCCAGCCCATGCAGACTGTCTTCATCGCCACGCCGCAGGAACATGTCGCTGCCAAAGAGGAGACGGAGATGCATTTTACCCCCCCCCACGGTAGACAAATAGCCCTTCTGCTTCTAGTCATCGT
>WJMA01000058.1 GCA_014728175.1 Candidatus Fermentibacterota bacterium | reverse complement strand
CCCTGGCGCGGTCACCCACCTCGCCGGTTATTCGGACTGCGGCCCGATAGCAGTCGAGGGCCTTTTGCAGATCCCCGGTCCTCCTATGGAAAATGGCCAGGTTGGCTATGGTTGAGCCCTCGAACCATCTATCCCCGACCTCCTTGGCCACTTCCAGGGCCTTCCTCATCTCCTCTATCGCTTCGACCCTCTTGCCCTGTACGAAATGGAGCAGACTCAGACTGCAGAGGCAAACGCCGACGTTGCGCCGGTCCGATGCCCGATCGAATATGCCCAGTGCCCGTTCGTGGCACTCAGCAGCCTCCTCCAGTCTGCCCATTATTCTGTACAGGATTCCCAGGTTGCCCAGAACCAGCGCCTCGACGAGCTCGTTGTCATGTTCCTCTGCCTTCTCCAGCGCCGCGGAGAGCATTTCCAACGCCCGGTCGTTTCTTCCCTGGGAGATGTAGAAGATGCCCATCTGTGAGAGAACGTCTCCCTCCAAATCGGGATGGCCCAGCTTGGTTGCTATCTGCAGCGCCCGGTCGAAGAGCTCGAAGCTCTTCTCCGTACGACCGGTAATGCTGTACAGCTTGGCCAGGGACCGTAGCGCCACTGCCTCCCATTTGAGAAATCCCTCTCTCGATCTGGACAGCTCCAGCATGCGCCCGATCGCCCGTTCCTCCTCGTCCCTTCTGCCGGCGAAGTGCAGGGCTTTTATCCTTTTACCGCAGATCATGAGCAGATCGTCCAGGTCCTCTCTGGACTGAGGCTGGCCCCCCAGCCAGTCCTCGATCCTGTCGGCCCACTCCAGGACGCTTTTAAGCTGGTAGCTGTTTCTGGCGTGATCCAGTGCCCTGATACCCCACCTGACTGCCTTCTCCCGCACTCCGGCCAACTCCCAGTGACGCGATATCTCTGCCGATCTCTCACCCTCGTCGTGAGACGTCAGCTCCTCCAGCGCTGACGCAGCCCTTTTATGCAGCACCGCCCTGTTGCCCAGAAGAAGCGTCTCGTAGGCCGCCTTGCGTACCAGGTTGTGATAGAACCGGTAGGCCGACCCGGGATCGTCTCCCGCACCTATGGTCTCAAGAAAACCTCTGGTGCACAGTTCCTTCAGAACTCCGGTCTGGTCGCCTTCCAGGCTCAGCCCGGCGGACATTGCCGAGAACAGGGCTTCGGAGAAGCTCATGCCCAGCACCGATGCCCGTTGAAGGCCTTGTCTCATCGACTTCGGCAACCCGTCCACCCTGGCCTGGATCAAACCGGCCACCGACGAAGGCAATACCACCGCTTCAGGATCGCCGGCGAGCTGCCACCCATCGTCCGAGCTGGCGGCAAGGCCCGATTCGACCAGTTGGATGATGAGCTCCTCCAGGTAGAAGGGATTGCCCTGCGATCTGCTGAGCAGAAAGTTGCGGAGCCTCGCGTTGGAAAGAGCGCCGCGGCCCATCATGTGTGCGATCAACTCCTCGCAATCGCCCGCTTCCAGAGGTTCCAGCTCGATCTCCAAAGCGCGGAAGTAGTCGGATCGCATCCTCAGCAAAGGACATCCGGCATCCTCACCGTGAGGTCTGGCGGTACACAGAACGATCATCGGCCTTTCGCTATCGCAGTTCTCCAGCAGGAAACGCAACGCCTCCGCGGAAGAAGGATCGATCCAGTGCAGGTCTTCCAGGACCAGAACGATTCGGCGCCGACCGGATAAGAGCGTTCTTACGAATTCCCGGATGGCCACCAGAAAACCCTTGTGCCTCGCCTCCTCGGGAATGGACTTGGGGGGCTTGGGCTCATCGGGTATCGACAGCATCTCGGCAAGAAACGGTCGAGCGGACCCGAGGGCCGCCCGGCCTTGATCGCTTCCGGCGACTCCAAGCAACTCCTTCATGCCCCTGCAGAACCCGGCTGCCGGGTCTTCCGTACCCGGGCCAATATCGAAATACCGTCTGAACAGGTCGATCCACAGCCTGAATGGCGGCTGGGCGAACGAGGCTGAATGACCCGTCAATACGGTATTTCGGGAATCTTTTTCATTAGGCAGGAGCTGTACGAAATCGTGGACCAACCTCGATTTTCCCATTCCGGCCCGACCGTGGACTACAACCAGCAGGTGTACCGCGCCCCCCCGCCACGTCACGTCGACCTCGTCATCCTCTAGGCGCACGTAGTCACGGAGAAGAGCCAGCTCGTGATCTCTGCCGACCAGGGGCGAGCGCTCCAGCAGAGCCGACCTCTCCCAGCGTTCGGTTACGGTCTTACCCAGAGCCAAGGGGCTGAAAACGTGCACGGGATCCGAGATACCCTTCAGGCGGCGAGTTCCCAGGTCAGACCACTCGAAACTCTTGCCACACTGCTTTTTGACTGCTCCGGTAGTGAGGATGGTATCAGGCTCAGCGGCCTCTTCCAACCTGGATGCTACGTTAACGCACCTGCCCGTTGCGGTAAGATGGCCCTTTGGATCGGGGGCTACGGTCGCCGTCCCTGTCTCGATACCGATCCTGCTGCCTATCTGCAATCCGTGGGCCGAAAGCAGGTCGGCTATCTCATCCAATGCCTCCTGCATACGGAAGCCGCACGATACCGCCCTGATGCTGTTCTCCTCGGTGGCGCTCTTTGCCCCGAATAGGGCCATTATTCTGTCCCCCTCGAACTTGTCGACGTATCCTCCATGCGCTTCGACTATTCGGGCGAGGGAGCTCATGATGCCGTTGACCAGGCTGTGTACGGTCTCGTGGTCCAACTGCTCCGACAAAGAGGTGAAACCCTCCATATCCAGAAAAAGAACGGTAATCCTACGGCGCTCACCCTCCTGGAGGGCGGGGGTGGAATCGGGTATGGATACGCCCGCCACTCTCGATAGCCTGCCCAAATCCTTTTGGAGAAGCTCGGTCCAGTCAGCCTTCATTCTGGTCCAGGTTTCAGGTAAGTTTCACTGTCGCCGGTGTGGAACGCCAAAGCGGATTGTAGCATTATCGATAACCACGGTAAAGACTATCCGTCCGGTAGGGAACCGTCAGATCAGGTAGGGAACCGCCACTCGGGCCCTGTAATAGCTGGCAGACTCGAAACCGCAGTCCTCCAGCATTTTCCGGCCTTTTTCCAGGCCGATGAAGGCTTTCTCGCCGCTGTGGGTGTCAGAGCCCAGCACGACCAGGCTTCCGCCCATTTCCCTGTAGAGTTTGAGCAGTGGCGCGCCGGGATATATCAGGTCCTCCTTCTTGCGCAATCCGGAAGTGTTGACCTCCATGGCGATACCCCGGTCGATCATCGCCTGCAGTACCTCCGCCAGCAGGTCGGGCCACAGCTCCGTCTCGTCCAGGTCGTGACCCAGGCCGGCTCTGGCCAATCCTCTGCGGAACATCCCGGGGTGTGCAAGCACGTCCAGGTCGCAGCACTCGACGATCTCCAGGGTCTGACGGTAGTACTCCTCGATTATCTCCAGGCGGTCACCGCTCCGGAAGCAGTCGGCTTCCAGCACCAGGTTGTCGTCCACCCAGTGAAGCGCTCCGGTGACGAAATCGTAGCTCCGGCCGCGCATCAACTCTACGTACTGCCCGCCGAACCTGTGGGGTTCGCCCAACTCGACTCCCTTGAGAATCTGGATTCCCCCCCGTTCGGCCGTTCTTCTGGTGGAGTTGGTCTCCGCATCGTAGACCTCCGGCTCGAACGAGTTGCTGCAGTAGTCCTCCGGATGGGCGTCGACGTGGGCGACGACTCCCACCCCCGCCAGATTGTCTTCCAGGGCCAGCTCCACCAGCTCTTCGCCCCCCAGATCGGAGTCCGGCGAGCTGGTGGTGTGGACATGCATGTCGTAAAGGGTGGCCACCGAGTCACACCTCCCGACCTTGCTCCAGGTCTCCCGGTTTTCCAGGATACGTACAGTGCCGCACGAAAGATACTGAATTCAGGGCTGCTCCGTAACGCCCGGGCACCACCCGAATTCAACCGAAAAGGGGAGATGGTTGTCCAATCGCAACCCAATCGGTCTCTTCCGTTACCGAAGCGAGGTCTCCGGCTGGGAAATCCGAATAGGAGAAAGCGGGATTCGCAGCGTAAGCCCCGTATCGGAAGTCTCTCCCGGCCTCGCGGCGCTTCCTCCGTCGCCACTCAGGGAGGAGCTGGACGAGTACTTCCAGGGCCGCAGGATCTCGTTCGGGCAAAGGCTGGACTTGCCCTCCGAGCCGGTTTTCTCCCGTTCGGTCTGGACGGGCCTTACCAGAATCCCCTGGGGCCAGGTAAGGACCTATTCGGAGCTGGCCGAGACGCTGGGGGGGCGTAACCTGGCCAGAGCGGTCGCCGGGGCCTGCTCCAGGAATCCGGTGGCCCTGTTGGTCCCCTGTCACAGGGTGGTGGGAGAGAACGGACCAGGGGGATACTCCGGGGAGGGCGGGATTTCGCTCAAATTGGCCTTGCTTCGAATAGAGGGAGTGGACTACCCCGTTCGAGACGTCAGTAGATCACCCCGAGGCCGGCGACGATCATGCTGCGAGACAGATCGAACGGAGCGGTGAACTCGAAGCATATCCCCTCCGGCACCAGCGCGCCGTAGGAGGTCTCTCCGCCCCGAGGCTTCAGCTCGTAGATGCAACCGATCTTCGCACCGTGGAAGAGGGTGTTCTCTATCTGGTCCCAGTCGTCGTTGCCCTCCTCGTCCTCTGGGATGTTGGCCAGATCGGGCCCGTAGCCCAGCTCGTATCCCCCGTAGAACTGGAGGCTCCTGCCGAACCTTCTGCCTACGGCGATGCAGCCCCGGGGGGATATCACCTGGGTGGGAAGCACGTAGTTGACGTCCAGTATGGCCGATATCGCGTTGACCTCCCGAGAGGGATACAGGGACATCTTCAGGTGGGGCCCGATGCCGTAGCCGTAAGCGGACATCCCTATATCGATGTTCTCCGTGGCCCCGGTGGCGAACCTGAAGGTTGGATAAACACCCAGGTAGTCCTCGCGGGTATCCTCGGCCTCGGCCCTTTCCTCGGCGTTCAGATACGCAGGCAACACCAGGTTGCCGCTGAAGACCATGTGTCCTTCGCCGAGAGTGTGTGCCCCCTCCATGGTACCGTAGTAGCACCCGGATCCCAGAACCAGCAATAGTACCAGCCCCGTACGCAGCATAAAGAACCCCCATCCGTATTTCCTCGAACCGATAGATAAGCGTAAAACCCGCCCGCCACCAACCCCCGCGGGGTTACTTCCGTTGGCCGTTTTGCTATGCTAGACTTCCCCGAAGGAAGGGAGCTCAAATGACCGGATTGCTTCTGTTTTCGATCCTGGCGGCCACTCCGGTTCGCATAGCCGTTCTGAGCGACAGGACCGGCGGCGCGGACGATTCGGCGTTCGTGGCCTCCATAAGGGCCATATCCCTCATGCACCCGGACGTAGTGCTCTCGGTGGGCGATTTTATAGAGGGATACGGCGACACCTCCGAAGCCGGGCGTGAATGGAACAACGTGCTGGAAATGCTGTCCCCGTTGACCGAATCCTATCCGTTCGTGTTCACCCCCGGCAACCACGATATATGGGATGCGCCCTCGGAGGAGTTGTGGAGGCGTCGTACCGGCTCTCCACCCAGAGGTACCCACGATCACGAAGGTGTAAGGTTCCTGATCTGGGACACATCTCGTCTGCATTCCCTCACCGACAGCGCTCTCACCGATCTCGAACAGCTTTTGGAGAAGGCGCAAGACGAGGAGATGGTGGTCCTGGCAACTCACAAGCCCATGTGGCTGATGGCCGACCAGGACAGCAGCCGGATTAGGGTCTTCTACCAGCTGGTAGGGCGGTCCGTCGTAGACGCCGTCGTGGCGGGGCACGTACACACGTACGCATACCACCGCCGCGACGGGGTCCTGTACGTTTCGGCCGGGCCGTCGGGGGTACGGATCGACGAGCCTTCCATAAGCCTGGGCACTTTCAACCAGATCGGATGGCTTACCTTGTGGCCGGACAGCTGCGCCTACGCGGAGATAGATCCCCACCATGTATACCCCGAGGATCTGAACACCGCGGTCGAGGAGCTCCTCGCATACCTGTACATGACCAGGATGCTCCATCCACGACCGCTGGAGCCCGAGCTGGAGTCGGCCGTCATCCGTCTGAATGGAATCGAGGACACCACCGTCACGGTGCATCTGCGGATAGATCCCGCCAACTGGTACTTCGATCCCTGCAGCCTGGAGGTCCGACTGCCCCCAGCAGGAATCGAGCTGCATCTGGCCCAGGGGATCCACGGCCCCCTTCTTCCCCTTCCGCGAATACACGTCGAGCTGGAGTACGGCGTCAGGGGCAAGCTGCTCTCGTTCAGCCGTACCCTTCCCTTGATAAGAAGGGTCATCGCCCCAGAGGCTGACGTTGCCCTGGACGGGCGGATCGAGGAACGGGAGTATCCAGGCCCCGCCGAGACCGGGTTCATAGGGCCCGAAGGCTCGGTTCCCGACCTGCCTCCCACGTCCATGCGGGCCGCCGTCGACGGAGACACCCTGGCCGTTGGAATCGAAATGGATGGCGTCCCCCGCGGGGAGGAAGAGTCGGTGGTCCTGTACCTGTGCACGAACCGGGGGATCAAGTGGCTAAGGCTGAGGCCGGACGGCCGGACGACGGGGTACCTCTATCCGGAGTCGGGACCTCGCTCGGTTTGGAACCGGGGCTACACGGCGGCGGTTAACACCTCCCCGGAAGGATGGTCGGTGGAGGTGGGCATTGACCTCACCGCGATCAAGACCGACGATGTACCCAGAATGAACGTCTACAGAATAGTGGGAGAAGACTACGCGGTATGGACCTACCCGGTGGCCTACGAGCCCTCGAAGGTGGGTCTGGTTGACACCAGATACTAAAGCGAAAGGAAGAAAGTATGGGCAAAAGGGTAGCATTCGTTCTCAGCGGCTGCGGCCATAAGGATGGAACGGAGATTCACGAGGCCGTATCTGCATTGATAGCACTCGATAGCAAGGGATTCGACATAACTTTCGTCGCTCCGGACAAGGATCAGACCGTAACCAAGAATTTCCTGACCGACGAGTCGCTCGACGAGACCAGGAAGGTGCTCCTGGAAGGAGCCAGGATCGCCAGAGGCGATATAAAGACGCTGGACAGCATTAAAGCCGAGGATTACGACCTGGTGGTGCTTCCGGGCGGCTTCGGTGCCGCTCTCAACCTCTGCGATTTCGCTATAAAGGGCGAGAACTGCACCGTCGATCCCGAGGTAAGGAACCTTCTGGAAGAGGCCAAGAATAATGGTAAACCCATTGGTGCCATGTGCATAGCGCCGGTCATCCCCGCCAGGCTGTTTCCCGGGGTGACCGTGACTATAGGCAACGACGCCGCCACCGCGTCCAAGATCGAGCAGATGGGCGCCAGGCACAGGAGCTGCCCCGTAGACGACGCGGTTACGGACGAGCAGAACAGGATCGTCACCACCCCGGCTTACATGCTCGCTCGAGGACCGGCCGAGGTGTACAACGGCGCGGTACGGATGGTCGAGGAGCTGGAGAAGCTGCTCTAGATCCTGCTTTTGCCACCAATGGGGAGGTCGGCGAGAGGGATTGTAGCCGCAGCGATCGCTGCGGCTGCCTGGTTCGTACTGATTTGGCAGAGCTCCGGTTACGCTATAGACGACACCTACATCCATCTGCAGTTCGCGAAGAACCTCGCCACGGGAAACGGACTTTCGTTCACCGCCGAGGCCGGGCCGGTCTACGCATGCACCAGCCCCTTGTGGGTTTCTATGCTGGCCGTCGCCCGGCTGCTGGGAGAGGGCGGGCTGCAGACCGCCCGTATACTGTCCTCTCTGTTTGGCGCTGTTAGCCTGGTCCTTCTGTACGTGCTGTCCCTGCGTACCTATCCCCGTGCCGGCCCCCTGTGCTTTATTTTACTGGCGGCCAACCCGTGGTGGATACGCTGGAGCGCCTCGGGAATGGAAGCCACCGCCGCCTCCGCGGTGGTCCTTCTGGCGATTCTGATGCACACGACCGGGAAGCCTCCATGGCTGGTTGGTCTAGTCTGCGGGCTCGGCTACCTGGTGCGTCCGGAGCTGGCCGTTCTGGGGCCTGTGCTGGTCCTGGACCATCTCCTGCGCCGCAGGCGGGGTTCGGCGGCCGGGACCGGGGTGGGATTCTTGCTGCCGGTCGCTTGCTGGAGCGTTTTCGCTCTGTTCTACTTCGGCACCGCATTGCCGGAGGGGGCCTTGGCGAAGATGTCCCACCAACCCCTCTCCTCCTACCTGTTAGGCGGTGTCTTCAAGGCCGGCGGAATGCTGGCCGGGTCGGACCTGGTGCTGCTACTGGTATCGCTGGTCTTCGTCGTTCCTGCGCTCCCGTCCAGGCTAAAAAAGGCCCGGCGCGAAGGCTGGATGCCCATGGTCATGCTGCCGCCGGCCGTGCTGCTTCTGTTGCTGGCGGGAAGGGCCCCCATAGTCTCCCGCTACCTCCTGCCGGCCTGGCCTCCCCTTACCTTGGGGATGACTGCCTGCGCGATAGCGCTGACCGGAAAGCTGAAGGGGTTTCCCCGCAACACATGGATCTTCTCCCTGGGGCTTCTGTGCATGGTCTGGAGGTTGGGAACCGGGGTAGCGATATTCTATCCGCACATGCGCCAGATGGATCGCAACCTGGGGGTCTACCGGGACATCGCCCGTTATCTGCGCCAGGAAACCCCGGAAGGCTCGGTGATTGCGGTACACGAGATCGGTGTGTTCGGTTACCTGGGCAACCGTGAGCTTCTGGATCTGGGCGGGCTGGTCTCCCCGGTGGTGAGAGAGGAGGCCTTCCCCGGATTCGATCGGAACATCGTGGAGTCACTGAGATTGCTTAAAAGGGAGGGCGTCACCCACTACATGGATCCCCACGACCTGGTCCGTCTGGCTAGCTCAGTCAGCGACAGAAGCGGCATCCGCTTCGAGCCGCTGGAATCCTGGAGCTTCCCCGGCGGAACCGCCTTCACCAGCAGGGAAACCTACGAGAGGGTCCTCTACAGGGTTCGGGTCGAGCCCTGGTCCACCTTGCCCACCGGTGCCAGGTAGACCACCAGCTCATCCCGGCCGTCCACCTCCACCAGCCTGTCCGCAGATTCCTGATCGTACGCCCCTATGGCGCAGGTACCGGCGCCTATCTCCTGGCAAGCCAGGTAGAGATTCTGGCAAACATGACCCGCGTCGAGGGCTATCAGCTTGGGAGAAGCCAGCCCGTAACGCCACTCCGTTCTGTAGGGAACGGCCGTCCAGACGAAGGTGGCGCTGCAGCGCTCCACGAAATCCTGACCCAGACAGGCTCTGGAGACGGCTTCCGCGGGCGGAGGGTCCGAAATCCGGGCTAGACCGTGTTCGAGTGGCAGGTAGCGGTACACGGCGCCCTCCAGATCCTGGACGTTTTGAACCACGACGTAAGTCTCCAGGGGATGCCTGGCTCCGGCGGAGGGGACGGTCCGGATGGTTGCCATATCCTCCCCCACGACCTGCGACACTCCCTGGGTGGCCCATAGTAGGTAGGAGAGCTCCCCTAAAGACAGAGGTTCCTCCGTGAAGCTGCGCACGCTTCTCCTGGCCGCCACCGCCTTGGACAAAGAGACCTCTTCGAAGTCGTCCGGTGATACCTCGGGCAGATCGATAACCGGTTGATCCCTGGTACTCCTCTGCAGGGGGGGACGGGGGTCACCTTTCTGCTGGGGGGTGGTCGATCGTGAAAGCTCTTCCCAGTTCGACTTAAGAAAATCTCGATCGGTCAATGTTCCAAGACCTCCGTCCAGTCCTTACTGCCGCGAGCTCGGATCAAAAGCCTCCTAGGGCAATCACCCAGCCGTTGGTGTCCGCACGATCCGCAGCGGTGGTCGACCCGACCACCACCAGCCTGTCGCCGCTGCACAGAACCACGTCGTAAAATGCGTCGTTACCGGCAGCCCCCGCCACGTTGCTCCAGCCGATGGAGCAGTCGGGGTTTATCCCCCATACGAAGACGTCTGTATCCGCGGCCTGTCGGGTTTCGGTATAGCCGGCGATAACCAGCCTCCCCTGACCCATATCGGCTATTGCTTCCAGCCTGGTATCGGACCCCATGGGGAACAGGTGCTCCCGCACCAGGCTTCCCGTACTGTCGACGGAGATCAGCACTGCGTCACAATCGGTGCTCTTCGACCAGCAGACAACGTGCGCGGTGCCGGACTCGTTTACGGCCACCGACTTCCCGATATCGTATCCGGAGCGGCCCCAGAGCAATCGATGCTTCTCCATTCCCCGCAGGTCGGTCCATACTACCAGTACCTCTCCGCAGCCCCCCTCCGAGTAGGTGGTTCCCACGAAGATCAACCGCTCCCCGACGCAGGAAACGTCGAAGGCCCGTTCCATCCTGTTCCCCCCGAAAGTGCGGGCCCACTGAACCTCTCCGTCCGGGCCGATGTTGACCAGCCAGGCATCGGATCCACCCGCGCCTTCCGACCACGTGTTGCCGGCCGCTACCAGGGAGCTGTCGGGTAACAGGGCGCCCGACGACGCGGCATCCTTGAACTCGCCGCCGTAGGTTCGCTCCCACAGGGTTTTCCCTTCCCGGTCTATCTTGACGACCCACAGGTCGGATTCGCCATTGCCCATCGAGCTGGTGTGGCCGATCAGGTAGCAGGAACCGTCCCGAACCGGGATGATGTCCGTGATCGCATCCTCACCGGTGCCTCCGTAAGGTCTTTCCCATACCACCTCACCGTCGTCCGGCTCCAGACATACCACCCAACCGTCGAGGTCGCCCGTGCTGTAAGAGGCGGTGCTGCCCCCGGCCAGGACTCGGCCCAGGTCGTCCTCTGCCACGCAGACCAGCTCATCGGCCTTTATTCCGCCGAAGGTAACCGTCCAGACCCGGACCGGAGAAGCAGCGAGAACCGCGGCGGTGAAAAGCGCTTGAACCATGATCACGGTACCACTCCGCCTTCGACCGCTGCGGAGTCGGGAATGGCCCTAATAGCCCAGACATCGAAGCTCTGCTCGGGCTCCGACCATGTTTTACCGGCGATGAATATCGACATTCTCCCGTCCCTCGCTATGGCGGATGCGCTGTTCCAGTACTCGTCCCCCAACGTCCACTCCCAGAGGTCCTCGCCCTCGGCGCTCAGTGATATCAACATTATATCGTTGCTTCCGTTGCCGTACGACATGGTGTTCGCCAGGACCACCAACCTCCCGTCGGGAAAACAGACGCAGTCACGCCCGCCATCGTTATCGCCCCCGCCCTTGACCAGGCGCCAGTCCTCTTCGCCGTCGGCTCCGGCCTTTACCACGAACACGTCCATCTGGAACTCGTCCGGACGTCTGGTCGACCCCACCATGAGAAAACCTCCGTCGCATCCCACGACGGAGTTGCCGGCCTCGCTTCCCCCGTTGTCGTACAGCTTGGACCACAATCCGGATCCTTCCGTATCCGTGCGCAGGAGCAACATGTTCCCGGCGCTGGAGCCACAGACCGCGTAACCGGAGCCCGGGGCGACGGTGACCGAGTAACCGACCTCGGACTCTGCGGCGCCGTAGGTCTTCGACCAGATCTCTCGTCCGGCCTCATCGAGCTTGACCAGCCAGATGTCTTTCCCTCCGGCCCCGATGGACTCGGTGTAACCAGTGAGCAGGTACTCGCCCTCCGGGGTCATTGCGAAATCGAACACCTCGTCATCCAGAGAGCCGCCCAGGAAGCTGTGCCACTCCATCCGGCCCAGGATGTCCAGCCGGGCGGCGAAAGCGTCGAGGCCTTGCTCCGGACGTTCGGCGGACCCACATACCAGATAGCCTCCGTGAACCTGACGGACCGCCTCCGCCCTGGTGGATAGGCCCCACACGGTCGATACGCTCCACTGAAGGTTGCCCTGGGGGCCTATCTTGGAGATCAGGGCCGAGGTTACGTCGGGGTCTGGAGTCCCCGCCGTCCCGGCGAGAATCACCCCTCCGTCGTCGGTGCAGGAGACGGAGGAGTAGCTCTGGTCGTATGCCGACCCGACCGTGTAGTCCCACTGCACGACAGGTTCCCCCACCGCGGATGATGCCATAACTGTTACGGACAGGGCCCATAGAAGCACGGTCTTAAGGTGAAAGCAACGCACGGCAGCATGATCAAACAAACTATTCAACCTCCGGCCGTACGTATATTGCCACTGGATTTGGGGAATGCAACTACCACCCGGTCTGCGCCAGGCCAATCCAAACTCGGGCCGTGCCGGAATATCAATTGACGATCCTCTAAGTCCATTGACGATCCTCTAAGCCCACTGCTATATAGAAGATGGTGATGCCCATGAAGATGCTGCCTATGCTGATGATTCTACCACTGCTGGCTACCGCCGGCGAGGTAAGGCTGGAACAACCGCTTCCCACCTGCCGTTGACCGGCCGATTCCATGCAGTACGACGACGGTACTGCATGGTGGGTGACCTGGACCGGTCACTACAGAGGGGTGTGGTTCAACTCGGCCGACTTCTACGGAACTCAAAGTGCGATTTACCTCCACTCCAGCAAGTTGTGGTTCTACCACCACGAAGATTACCCATGGGACACTTCCAGCTTCTACTGCGAGGTATACAACGGCGGCGTGTCGGGCCCGGAGACCGAGCTGGCAGAAACCTCTGTCATGGCCCAGCACTACACGCTATGCAGCGTCGAATACGGCATCAACTGCGAAGCAGAGATGTGGATCTTCGTAAACACCGAGATGTCCTCGGGCAACTGGCCGTCGATCCTGGGCGACAACACTCCCAACTGGACGGGGCATAGCCACAGCTTCTACTCGGAAGACATAATCGTGTGGGAACCCTGGATCATCCAGGGCCCCGTTGCCAACGACTATCTGATATCCACGGACGACTGGGTAGGCCTTTCCCAGACCACCTGGGGCGGTATAAAGAGGATGTTCCGCTAAAGGAGATGGCGCTCCCACGGGGAGTCGAACCCCGGTTTCCGGCGTGAGAGGCCGGCGTCCTGGGCCGCTAGACGATGGGAGCGCCGAATCTTCGGGGCAGCAATATCGGCCCCGCTTCCTCTTTCTGTCAAGGTTTCGGGCGGGTGAGCTCAGGCCGGCTAGCCGGATTTTTCGAAAAGATCACGATAGCGCTTCTCCAGGGCCTTCCTCTGCTTCTTTGAGGTCCCTCCCAACGCTTCCAGGGCCCGTCTGAGCCGGACCAGACTGATGTCCGGGCCGAGTATGGCCATGGAGTCGAACAGGGGGGTGGACGACGTCTTGCCGCTTATCGCAACGTAAAGCGGCGCGGTCAGCTTGCGCAGCTTCAACCCCAGCTTGTCGGCCATTTCCCTCAACTCGATTGATATCGTATCAATGTCTAAATCCTGAACGCTCTCCAGCTTCCAAACCAGCAGCTGGAGCATCTCTCTGAGTTCCCTTTCTTCCAGGCCGCAGGCTCTGAGGTCCGCGGGGTCGGGCCGTACGTCGTCGGCAAAGAAGAGGGAGGTAAGCGGCCCCCAGTCGGAGAGAGTCTGAAGCCTTCCCTGCGAGATCTCCATGATCCTGACCAGAGTCTGTCGGTTCAACCTCCAGCCCTGGAGTAGGTCTACCAGCTCCTCTGGCGTATGGTCCTCGCGTATGTATCGGGCGTTCAACCAACGAAGCTTGTCCACGTCGAAGACCGGGCCGCCTAGGGTTACCTTCTCCAGCTCGAAGAGGTCTATCATGTTTTCCAGATCGAATTTCTCCTCTCCTTCGGGATGGCTCCAGCCCATCATCGCCAGGTAGTTCAAAAGCGCCCGGGGAAGATAGCCCGTGTCACGATAGAAGCCGATCGAGGTGGGGTTCTTCCTCTTGGAGAGCTTGCTCTTGTCCTTGTTGCGTAGAAGCGGGAGGTGGCACATTACGGGCATCTCCCATCCGAAGTACCGGTAAAGAAGGACGTGCTTGGGAACGGAGTTCAGCCATTCCTCGCCGCGGATTATATGGGAGATCCGCATCAGATGATCGTCCACGACCACAGCCAGGTGGTAGGTGGGATAGCCGTCGGCCTTGAGCAGGACCTGGTCGTCGACCGACCGCCAATCCTTGCGGACCTCTCCCCGCAACAAGTCGGTGAACACACACTCTCCGTCCTGGGGGGACTTCAGCCTGACGGTGTGGCTTTCTCCCGATTCCATCCTCTTTTGGGCCTCGGAGGCCGGGATGCTCCTGCACAGACCGTCGTAACCGGTGTCGGCTCCGCTGCGACGGGTCTTCCGCATCTCCGCCAGCCTCTCCCGGGAGCAGAAACAGGGATATGCTTTTCCTTCCTTCAGAAGCTGTGACACGTGCTTGCTGTATATCTCCAGTCTCTCGCTCTGCCTGTACGGTCCGTACTCCCCTCCCACGTCGGGGCCCTCGTCCCATTGCAGACCCAGCCAACGGAGGGCCCGGATGATGGCTTTCTCCGAGGCTTTCGAGGACCTTTCCCGATCGGTGTCTTCTATCCTGAGGATGAAACTGCCGTCGTTCTTACGGGCCCAAACGTACCCGAACAACGCCTGGTAGGCGGTACCTACATGGGGTACGCCGGTAGGCGAGGGGGCGAGTCTAGTCCTGATCTTGCTCTTGGGCATCTGCGCCTTTCGATGCGTGTCACGTCCTGACATTCGGGCATGGCATGCGAAGGGTATCGGCTCAGCGGGTTATCTGGACTTCGTAAACGTTCACCGAATCCATATCGGAGAACTCGACGCCGTCAGGAACCAGATAGCCGAAAATTATCTGGGTTTCTCCCACCCCCACGGTCTTGAAGCGCCAGATCTCGCAGCCGTCGGGGCCGGGTTTGGCCAGGGACCTTCCATGCGCGGAGTACTCCTTGCCCAGGTAGCGAAGCATGCTCTCGTCCAGCAGTTGGAGAAGCTCCCAGTGGTAGCCGGTGGACTGGTCCGCGCTTAGGACTATCTCGAACTCCTCCTCCAGACCCACCTTCAACGGCACGGACGAGTCGGTAATCTCTTTGCCGCAACCTATCGAAAGGACCATTGCCAGCACCACCACCAAGGTACCACCAAGCTTCATCTCCAGCCACTTCCTTCCATGGGAATTTCTCAAAAACGCAAAAGAACCTAGCCTTTATTCCAGCATCGATATACAAAATATATCAGGTTCAAGCATCTCCTATTGCTGACCGCTTTTCAGAGAATGGTTCAAAAAGTTTAGGAACGTCCCCGGGGTGGCGGAGAGGGAGGGATTCGAACCCTCGGAGAAGCTATGCACCTCTCATCCGCTTAGCAGGCGGATGCCTTCAGCCACTCGGCCACCTCTCCGCATCGGGGGTCCAGTATTGCATATCCACCCCAACCGGTCAAGACAACCTCCATCCTCTGGGAGAGAGGGTTGCTGCTGGCTCCTCCTGTTTCCATACTCAGCGCTTAGTGGGGGAGGCGCTCGGTCCCGAGCTCGGTTTGGAGTTTCTGATGTTCTGTGGGCTTGTGTTGTGCGCGTTACTCCTGTCGGGAGGCCAACCCTCGACCTACTACTGCCCACCGGTATCGGATGGGTACGACCTGGTTACGGTTCTTCTGCGCGAGGGCCGGCTTCCCCACGTTCCCTGGGACGGTCTGGACGAAGGTCACAGGGAGCTCCTGTGGACGTACGCTTGCCGGGGAATGCTTGTTCAGAGGACGTCCTGGAGCGGTTACCTCATCGTCTGCCCCGCCGGTACGGCCGAAAGCCTTGCCCCCCTGGCGGAGGCTCTTGTCGATCCCGCCCTGGAACCGGACAGCGGCGTATGGCCCGAGTTGCTGCAATTGGAAGGCAACGATTGCGATCCGGCGATACTACTCTTCACTCCCGGAGATGGGGAGCGTCCGGTTCCCCCGGCCCTTCCACTCAGGTCCAGTGAGTGGTTGTCGGGAGAGAGCGACACCCTCATACACGAGGGCGCCTGGAGCAACGATGTTTTCCTCTGGATACGCTCTCCCCAAGATTTCGACCTCACCAACACCGAATGGAGAGGCCTGTCCAGCCAGCTGGCCTTGGCGGACGGCGAACTGGTGCCGGTTAACCTGACCACCTGCGTGAGCGGAACCCCGGCCTCTCTGGCAGACATCGATCGGGGCGATCATCGCTACGACAGCGTCTTTTCATCTCCCTGGGGACAATGCCTGAAGGCGCTGGACAGCCTGATGGCAGAGATTCATCCCCTGAATTCCGACCGACACCATTTGCTCTGGCTCCGGGGTAGGGGAGACGGCGAACCGATGATCCCCTGGAAAGCATGGCCCATGCCCTCGCCTTCACCTGGTTCACCCCTGACTATTGAAGGTCCCTCGGAGTACGGGCCACCCTCTCCCCGTGTTCCTCCACCTCCCGAGACCTCTACGGTCAGGGTAATCCTCGTTGATACTCTGGCCGGCTCCGGAGAGTTGGCCGTAGCCGCTACCTTGTTGGAGAGGATGCTGGCTTGGCTTCTGCTACCGGACGCAGACTGGCTGGAGGAGGTTTCCGTAATGCCCTCGGGGTCGCAAGCGATAGAGATAACCTTCCTGGGCTGCGCGGCCGGAATCGGGGCAGACTCGGCGCTGATCATGGCCCGCAAAGCCTTAGAACCCATGATTCTTGCGAAACCGCCGCCCGACCTTCTGCACAACGCGGGAGTCAGGGCCTCGTTTCTTGAAGGTAGAAGGATATCGCAACCCGATCCGCTGCGGATGGTCAGAATTCTTTCCAGGCTTACTGGATTCGGCGGCTCCGGCTAGACCTGCTCGGGATCGAAGCCCTCTATCCTCCAAGGCTCCTCGGAGGTTGACCACTGCTCGTACTCCACCCCTCCGACGGTGATTGCCTTCTGCGGACACAGGGAGAAACACCTCATGCAGACCTGGCAGTTGTCGTGGAACACGGGCAAACCCTGTTCCATGGTTATGTTTCCCACCGGGCAAACCTCGGCACAAAGCTCGCAACCATCGCATCGGGACTCGTTGACGGAAAGCGTGTACCTGGATCTGAGTATCTTCCATAAGGTAGCGGCGTCTTCCCTCATGCCCGCGAAATCGGGCTCGACGTCTCCATGGTTCCAGTCGGTGCCACCCTCGAGGTAATTCCTGGCAAAGCTTCTCGCCGATTCCAGACCTTCCCGTAAAACCTCTCTGTCCCTCATGTTCGGGGACCGCAGCCTGCGGAAGTTGGTGGGCATGATTATCTGGGCCATTCCGGTGGGGGCATAGCCCTTTTCGCGTAGCAACTCCCGTACGTGCAGGCCCACGTTTCCGGGTGACGAGCCCATGGTAACCGCCAGGAAGGCCTTTCCGTCGGAGGAGGAAGGCAGCTCTTCCAGGAAGTCCAGCACGAATGGGTACGTTGCCCCTGCGGCCACCGGGAAGGCTATTCCCAGAAGGTCCGACCGGCCCAGATCCTCCGGTGACGAGTTCTCTATGGTCCGAACCGATACCGACAGATCGGAATTAGAAAGTACCTTCGCTATCTCGGCCACCGCAAGCGAGGTGTTACCCGTACCGGAAAAGAAGGCTATCTCACAGGTCTTATCACTCACATCTATCCTTCTTCGGAGGTCAGATCTATCAGGGGCCTGGAAACCAGGGAAGCCAGTTCGCCGGCAAATCCTCGAGCTTTTGCCTGGTCGGCAGTTGCGAATACGTCGTGCTCCCCATCGGTGGTCAGTATCCGCACCATCCACAGCATGGACGACGACATCCTGCCCATCTCGTACCCCTGCTTCCTGGTCATGACTATTTTACGAATCATGTCCTTGCCTACGGTTGTCTTGCGCCTTCCTCTGGAACTGACCGACGGGAACTCGACCCTTCCGGTGGTGTAGTCCACGGATACTCTGGAGGAGGACTTTACCGACTTCCGGACTACAAGGAGTGCCATGATCATTGCGGGCAGGGTAAGCAGCGGCACGTAAGGGATGAACCCGCCCAGCTCCGCCGTCTCCCTCTCGGGAATGTGATGTGACATCACGTAGGTCATCACGGCCGCCAGAATTACACCGGCGATTCCCGCGATGACCAGGATCCGATTGGTCATATCGGCCGAACGCCCCCCCTCGAACACGAACGTTCCTTCCTGATCCTTGAAGTGCTCCATCTTTCGACCTCCAGCAACCAGTTACGGCCTTCGAAGAATCCGGCCCAGTTAACACAATTACAGATAAATGGCTGGAAACCGACTCGCAACCACGGTGATCTTTCCAATCACTCCTCCAGCTCCTCCACCATGGAGCTCCACAGCTCTCCCAGCTCCTCCAGCCTGGAAGAGATCGCGCTGTGCTCCTTCTGCAGCTCGCACACCCGTGGTCCGTCGGCCAGAATCGAGGGGTCCGACAACAACTCCTGCAATTCTTTCATCCTGGCCTCGCAAAGGACGAGCTCTTCCTCCACACTCCTCAATCTCCGCATGACGTCGGCCCTGGAGCCCCCCCGACCACCGCTTTTACCCGCCTTTTTCCTCTTTCGGGCCTTGCCCCGTCCGACCGCCTTCGCACTCGAACTGGAACCGCGGGGCCTCAGGCGCTCCTCGATCTGCTCCCTTCTCTTTCTAAGGTACTCCGCCGGGCTACCGGAGTACTTTCGGGGAGCCAGGTCATGAATCTCCCAAATCTCGTCCACCGACCCCCTCAGCAGTTTCTCGTCGTGGCTTACCAGGATCAAGGTGCCCGTGTAGGCTTCCAGCGCCTGCTTCAGGGCCTCCCTGGCGTAAATGTCCAGATGGTTCGTGGGCTCGTCCAGTATCAGAAGGTTAACCGGAGAGGATACGACCCTGGCCAACGCCAGCCGGCTGAGCTCTCCGCCGGAAAGCACACCGGTCCGCTTGAAAACCTCCTCGCCGGTAAAAAGAAAGCGAGCGAGCAGATTCCTTATCTCCCCCTGGCCCGCTTCGGGCCTTAGCTCCCGGATCTGCTCCAGCAACGTCAGGTCGGGGTCCAGCTCCAGATCCGAGTCCTGGCAATAGAAACCGATGAGTACGTTCTTCCCCCGAACGGTTCGCCCCCGATCCGCTTCCTCCACCCCGGCAAGGATCCTGGCGAGCGTTGACTTACCGGTCCCGTTTGGCCCCACCAGGCCCATCCTCTGCTCCCTTTCCACGAACAGGTCGACACCCTCCAGCACGGGAGCATCGTAGCTTTTCGCCGCGTTCTGCAACTCCACAACCCTCAAAGAGCTCCTGGGCGGCTCGCCGAAGGACAACTTCATTCGGGAGGGCCGCCTGTAACGGTCCACCAGCTCCATTTTCTCCAGCATCTTCCGGCGGCTGTTCACCATTCCCCGCATCGAGGGTTTGGCCTTCCACTTGGCTATGTAGGCCTCCAGCTTTTTCTTCCGTTGCTGCTGCATTCGATACGTCTTCTCCCGATCCTCGAGCTCCTCGCGCTTCTTTTTCTCGTAGAAGCTGTAGCTTCCCCCGTAGGAGGAAACGCTTCCCAGCTCCAGCTCCAATACTTTGTTGGAGATCCTGTCCAGAAACTCCGGATCGTGGGCTACCACCCACAGCGCGTCCTCATGGTCGGCCAGATATCCTTCCAGCCACAGCCGGGCGTCCAGATCCAGATGATTCGTTGGCTCGTCCAGAAGAAGCAGATCGGGCCGGGAGAGCAGCAGGGAGGCCAATACGGCTCTCATCCTCCAACCTCCGGAGAAGTCCATCAGTTCCTTGTCGAAATCCTTCTCCGCGAATCCCAATCCCGAAAGAATCCTGGCGGCCCGGTTCTCCACCCGGTAGGCATCGGTAGAAAGCACCTTGTCCTGCAGAAGCGACAGCTCCCTCAACAGGCTTTCCTTACGGCTGGGATCGACGCCGTCCTCTGCCAGCCGCCGGTGTATCTCCGCCAGCCGCTCCCTGACCTCCACGGCCGGTCCGGACTCTCGGCAAACGGTCCACAGCAGGGGCCCTTCGGGGAATTCCTCCACCTGCTGGGGAAGGTAGGCCGCTCTGCTTCCGCCGGTCCGATTCACGCTCCCCGAGCTGGGTTCCAGCTTGTCCGCCATTATCTTCATCAGAGAGGACTTGCCGGATCCGTTCAACCCCAGCAGGGCCGTCTTCTCCCCCCGGTCGACTGTAAGCGAGACCCCGGAGAAAACCTCGTCCGCCCCGAAGCTTAGTGAGACGTCCTCCAGTTGGAGTATCATGGGGAGCTCTTCGGGGACCCGGTGGTCGACGCCAGGAGCCTGGGCCTGAAGCCCACGTAATCGGCGGATACCAGCCTGTAGGTCACGCCGTTCAATTCCATGTCCACGTCCGGCGACCAGTTCTCCGAGGAATGGAGATGCCCGTACGCGCAGAGCCTTACCCCGTAACTCGCCAACAGCTCGGAGAAGGGAGTACCCTCACCCCCGATCACGGGCGGGTAGTGCATCATTGTTGCCACGGGCCTTTCCCCACCGGAGATCGCGACCGCCGCCCTCAGGGAAAGCTCCAACCGACCCAGCTCTCGCTCCACGTATTTCGGGTCCCTCTCCGGATCGTACTCCTCGCTTCCCGGGCACAACCATCCCCTCGCTCCGGCCAGAACCCACCAGCCCGTGTCCAGCGCGTCGTTCTGAATCGCATGCATGCCTTTTGGCAAAGCGTTCCTCACCTTGGCCAGCGAGCTCCACCAGTAGTCGTGGTTACCCTTCACCATTGCCTTGCGTCCGGGGAGCCGCCCTATCCAGCGGAGATCCGGTAGGGCCTCGTCCAACCTCATAGCCCAGGATACATCGCCGGGAACAAGGACCCAGTCCCGATCGCCGACCAGCTCGGTCCAACTTTCCCGTAGCTTCCGATGATGGTTCTTCCAGTGGGGCCCGAACACGTCCATGGGCTTGTCTTGCGAAAAGGACAGGTGAGGGTCGCCCAGGGCCCAGAGCTTCAACGAGGCTCCAGCTTCCCCAGGGCCTCGGCCACCCCACCCCCGGCCGGGACGTTCTCGTAGGAAGCGGCGAGAGTATCCGGAGCTCCGTCCACCACGAACGACCTGCCGGCCCACTTCAACATGTCCGAATCGTTGTAGTCGTTTCCCAGAGCAACCACCAGCTCCCGCTTTATTCCCAGATGTCCCGCCAGCCACTCCACGCAGCTTCCCTTCGATACCCCCATCGGAAGCATCTCTATCCACAGGGAGTGTCCGTCGAGCGGAGATGTGGTCCTTACCATGCTCAGCGACCTCGCCAACCGGCCCGTGACCCGTGAGAGGATGGATTCTCCCTCTTCCTCACCGCAAACCGCGACCAGTTGTGCCGCCCGACCGCTAAAACCCGAATCCGCATTCAGAGGCTCGCAGAAACCCTGGTAAAGCTCTATCCGCCTAGTCAAATCCGGTGTGCTCCTGGTCGTCGACCGGTAGTAACTGAATCGGTGATTGTCGGGAAACTCCCTGTGAACGGTGAAATCGACGTCCATTTTCATCAGGGCCCGGACCGCCGCGTTCGCCGTTCTTTCCTGCAGCACCGCACTGCGTATGGCCCTATCGCTGCGCTGGTGAACAACACCGATCCCGGTAGACAAGATGAGGAAATCCAGGGGAAGCTCCCTTCCACCCAGCGTGCGTCGCAGCGAGAAAAGCGATCTGCCGGTGGCCAGGGCGGTGACCATGCCGTTGTTTCCCGCTCTCTTCAGGGCCTGCATGTCTTTCTCGTCTATCCGGCCGTCATGGTACAGGGTGCCGTCGAAGTCGGTTACCACCATACGTACCCTTCCTTCGCTCGGAGGCCGTTCCTCGACGTCACTCATGGACTTGTCGTCTCCTTTCACTGGATTGCAACTATAACCGCAACCCGAACACCCAAGCCACCGGTTGCGGACGGAGCCTGGCTGTTTAAGGTTATGCAGTAGATATGATTGTGAGAGGTAGCAAAGTGGCAAATCGAACACTCGAATTGGATGTCGTTGTCCCGGCCACTCTTGGCGAGGTATGGAAGGCCTGGTCCACCGACAAGGGAGTAAGGAGCTTTCTGACGCCAGGCAGCCAGATCGGGATCGCCGTAGGAGGCCCCTACGAGCTGGTTTTCGACCCGGATGCTCCGGAAGGAGAAAAAGGAACCGAAGGATGCAAACTGCTCTCCTACCTCCCCGAGCAGATGATCAGCTTCGAGTGGAGACCTCCGCCCAGCTTCCCCAAGCTGCGAAAGAACAAGACCAGGATAATCCTGAAGATGGGCCCCCATCCCAGCGGTGGGGTCTGGATCAACCTGGTCCAGGCCGGTCTGGGCCGGGGCAAGAAATGGGACGCCCTCTACGATTATCTGGACCAGGAGTGGGGCAAGGTCCTGGACAGGCTCAATCGCCGCTTCTCCGAGGGACCGGCGGATTGGAGCTCCGAGAGGCCCTTTCCCTAACCCAATCCTGCGCTCTTGCAGGAACGGCCGACTGAAGCGTATCGTACCATAGGTTCCGAGTACCCTTACGATGGTGAGCCCTGTTCCGGTCAGATCGTCTTCTGCTCCCCGAAAGGACTAGAGAATGAGATCGGCTTCGGTTGCGATGCTGCTGCTCCTGTTGCTACTCGGCTGCGGCGAGGAAGGTGCCCAGGTGAGCGTCGAATCCGAAGGAAGCCTTCTGGTGGATGGCATCGCCCTACCTCTGGGGCGGGCCCGGGGCACTCTCCTTAACAGTCCCAACCCGGTCCACTGGGCGGGAGTGCCGATGCCCGCAATTCTCAAGATAGATATCTACGCCGAACGTGATATCCCTTCCTCCGCGGTGGGCGAGGCTACGGGACAGCCGGCCTTGTCTTTCATGGTGGGCACCGGGCCGGACGGAGATTTCTACAACGGTAGATGGGTAATCCCTGATGCTCTGCAGCTGATAGCTCAGGGAATAAAGACCTACCCGACCCGGGAAGCGTTGCCTGCGTGCAGGGTTAGGCTAACGGGTAATCCGTTTTTGGAAAACGAGATAGATTACGAGCTCGAATTTTGTTTCACCAAGGGTGACACCGAGTACGAATCCAGCTGCAACGGCATGGTGATGGTTTTCTCGAGCACGGAGTACGATCACGAGGACCTGCCTAGTTATCCTCCCTGCGCGCTTCCGGATACCTTCAACTTCCACCTGGCCGAAGATACTCTGGTGCCCACGGAGTTCGTCGCGGTGGAGGATCGGATAGAGAAGGTCGACGTCTACTCCGTGTTTGCCTTCATCGAGCCATTCGATATCTCCAACGCCGACCCCCGGAAATCCGGTCGGAGCCACCTCCGCTTCCGCCTTCCGGAGAGGATGGCCCACGGTCAGCCCGTCCAGACCGACGTATCGGCGACCGTCTACAGCGACGGCGACTCGGTGTCGGCGTATGCCAGCCCCGTGTTCGGATACGTGGAAGCGGTGCGGAAGGGCGGAACGCTGGAAGGAGTGCTGAACTTCCAGAACAACGGCAACGCCAGCGCCACCGGATTCCACGGTGGAGGGGCTTTCAAGGCGCTGATCAAGTAAGCTACTCGGGGGACAGAGCCTGATCGAGCGACCTATAGACCGCCACCACTCTGCCCAAGACCCTTATGCGGTCCGACCCCGGCTCGAAGCCGAGGGTGGGGAAGTCTTCGTTCTCGGCAACCAGCTCTATCCGGCCCTTGCGCATGTAGAACCTTTTTATGGTTGCCTCGTCGTCCACCATGACTACTGCGATCTCGCCTTGCTCCACGAAGGGCTGGGGCCTTACCAGGACCAGGTCGTTGTCGAGTATCGCAGCCCCGGTCATGCTGTCCCCCCGGACCCGAAGGAAGAAGTATCCCTCCCCTCTCGCCACATCGCGGCTAACCGGTATTCGACCCACGATGTTCTCGGTTGCCAACAGTGGCACCCCGGCGGCGACTCGGCCCACCACCGGAACCAGAGTTACGTTCGGTTTGCCCGAACGCCGCATAACCAGCTCCAGCGCCCTCGCCGAGCCGTTTCGCCGGCGTAGGTAGCCCTTCTCTACCAGCTTGTCGATATGGTCCTTGACACCCTTGGTGCTTTTCAGGCCGAAGCCTTCCTGGATCTCGCGGATGGTGGGCGGATAGCCGTGCTTATCTACGTACTTCCTTATGAAGTTGTATACCTGCTTCTGACGCGAGGTAAGATCTTCCATCGCTACCCCCAAACCTACACACTTGTTTAGTTAGGGGCCCGTGGAATGTCAATCCCCACGTGACGTGCCGGGGCTGGGTACTATTCGGGCAGTTGGTCGCTGAAGAAGACCAGGTAGGCGGCGATCTTCTTCTGCATGTGGGAGTCGGTACCCTCGGTGTACAGGATAACGTTGAACAGATCGTCCTCCACCGTTCCATCGCTTGTGATCCGGGCCACCATACGGAAACGATCATCGGTCAGCCTTCCATCGTCAGCCAGGCTGTAGAGCTCGTCGTAGTTCTCGTTCTCTATGATCTTTCCATCGAAATAGCCCAAGGTATGGAACGAAGCGTCCTCGATCCTGGTGCAACCGTCTCTGACGTACCCCAGGGTTTCGAACGAGGCGTTCTCTATTCTTCCGTTATCCCGTATGTATGCAAGAGTTCTGTAATTGCTGTCCTCGAGTCTGAGATCGCCCGACAGAGATATGCCGGTCACGATCAGAACCACGATAATAAGCAGGTTCCGCATTTTTGGAACCTCCCTTCGCATGAAATATCGTACGTAAGAACGCTGACCATAACCGGAAGGATTGTCAAGGATTGGTCCTACAGCCGCTCATAGTGGCCGTTTTCGCCTCTCTGCTCGATCAGGCACCCCTGGATATCAACACCGCGGGGAGCTGGCAGCTGGAGCAATTGCCAGGGATCGGGGCCATCACCGCGGAGAGGATAGTCACCTTCCGGGAGCGTTTCGGCCCCTTTCTCGAGCTGGGTGACGTCGCCGCCGTCGACGGAGTGAGCGAAGACCTCCTGGAGAACCTTTCCGGCCTGGCGACCGTGGTGCCCGATTCCAGCATGCTGTCCGACACCTCTCATTGGCTGGCGGTCGACTCGATGGGGCCTTCCCTCCTGGATCTGGTTTTCCTCGACGTAGGCAACGGAGACGCCATTCTTATCCGGGCAACCAACGGCGAGACATGGCTGGTGGATGGAGGACCCGATGAAGGTGGGCCGGTGGCCCCACCTATAGTGGCGGCCATCCTGACGGCGGATGTGGATACCCTGGACATGGTGGTTCTCACCCATCCCCACGCCGACCATGTGGGCGGTCTGGACGATGTCATGCAGAGGTTTCCCGTTCGCAGGGTGCTGGATCCGGCTCTGGACTTCGCCTCCCCCCTCTACGAGCGGTTCCTGGAGGCCGTACTGGATTCAAAGGCCGATTACGTAAGGGCCAGGAAAGGCATGACCTTCCGCCTTTCGCCCCACGTGGAGGCCAGGGTACTATCCGCGGGCCCCTCGGCGGGGTTGATCAACGTCAACGACATGGGAGTCGTCCTCCTGGTCAGTTGCGGGCGTTTCTCGGCTCTGCTGACCGGAGACATCGAGGAAGCAGCTGAGATGGCTCTCTTCGACACCGCAGAGCCGGTCAATCTCTTGAAGGTTCCCCACCATGGAAGCGAGACCTCGCTGTTCATGCCCTACCTGAGGCGCCTGAGACCGCAGGTGGGCATTCTCACCGTGGGAAGAGACAACCCTTTCGGCCATCCAAGTTCTCGCGCGTTAAGTATTTACAACGGTCTGGGGACGACGATCTTGCGTACGGACAGAGAGGGAAGTATCTTGATCCGGACCGACGGGTTAGGCATCCGGATCGAACCAATCCCGGCTGGAGACATCTTTGCGGATATCCCCTAAGCTCTCACCGTATCTGTACATCCTGCCCGCATTCGTCATTATTCTGTGCTTCCGGACCGTTCCCATCGTGGGCTCGTTCGCGGTCTCTCTAACCGATTTCGACATAGGCGGGCTTCACGGCTTCGTAGGACTGAACAACTACGCCCGAATGCTCTCCGACGCCCGGTTCTGGCACAGCGTTTCCAACACCGTCTACTTCGTCGCGGGAGTGGTTCCGGCCAGCATGGTCATCCCTTTACTTCTGGCCATGCTTCTGCGGGGAAAGCTCATGGGCAAGAGCTTCTATAGGACTATCTACTTCCTTCCGGTCGTCACCTCCGCGGTGGCCGTTTCGGTGGTCTGGACATGGCTCTTCAACCCCGAGGCAGGTCCCATAAACAGGGTACTGGGCTTCCTGGGGATCGACCCTTTGCTATGGCTGAGGGAGCCCAGGGGGGTTTTCGCCATGATTCTGCAGCCCCTGGGCATCAACTTGGAGGGAGTGATCTCCGGCCCCAGCCTGGCCCTGGTGGCCCTGATGGTGGTCAGCGTGTGGAAGAGCATTGGCTACAACACGGTCCTTTTCCTGGCCGGCCTGGAGAACATCCCCCACACCTACTACGAGGCGGCCAAGCTGGACGGCGGCCGTACCTGGTCCACCTTCAGGCACGTAACGCTTCCCCTTCTCTCTCCCACCACCTACTACGTGCTCATCATGACCACCATCGTATCCTTTCAGTCGTTCGCGCTGGTCTACGTAATGACCCCGCCTCCGGGAGGAGGCCCCCTGGGAACCACCAATCTCGTAGTTTTCTATCTATTCCGTAAGGCATTCGACCGCTTCGAAATAGGCTACGCCAGCGCCATATCCGTATTCCTGTTCGTGGTTCTGCTGTCACTGACCCTGCTGCAACGCAGGCTGGCCGGAAGAAGGGTGCACTACTGACATGACCGCCCGAAGCCTGGCATCTGTCCCGTTTAAGCACCTCGCTCTTCTCACCGGGGGAGTGATAATGCTCCTGCCGTTCCTGTGGATGGTGGGTACCTCTCTGGAGCAGGGTGGATTGAGCAACTACGTCGAGGCCTGGACCGCCGTACCTTTCGGTCGCTACTTCCTCAACAGCATCCTGGTAACCGTTCTCACGGTGGTGGGAGTTCTGATAACCTCTTCGCTGGCAGCCTACTCCTTCGCCATCATGCGTTATCCCGGCAGGGACGTCCTCTTTCTGCTCTTCCTTTCAACCATGATGGTGCCCCAACCGGTTTACCTGGCTCCGTCGTACGTAATCCTGTCCAAGCTGGGCTGGATCAACACCTACCTGGCCCTCATCGTACCGTGGACTGCCAACGTATTCAGCATCTTTCTTTTACGCCAGCATTTCCGCACAATCCCCAGGTCCCTGTACGAGGCGGCGGTGCTGGACGGCTGCAGCAGGCTTCGCTTCCTGTGGAAAATAGCCCTACCACTCTCCAAATCCGTAATTGCCACGATTATACTGTTCAACGTGATAGGCTCCTGGAACAGCTTCATGTGGCCCCTGGTGGTGACCCACTCGGAGGAGCTCCGGGTTCTCCAGGTCGGCCTGTCCTACTTCAACCAGGAGCAGAGCACCAATTACCAGCTCCTAATGGCCGCATCCACCTTCTGCACCATGCCCCTGCTTCTCCTGTTCGTGGCCGCCCAGAAGCAGATAGTGTCCAGCTACGCTCGATCCGGGTTGAAGAGCTGACATGAGAAGAATTGCCTTTCTGTTGGTCTTGCTGCTGGCCCCGGCGGGGATCTGCAGCAACATGTCGCTGCGCTCGGACGTCATGCGAATGCTGAATCACATGTACGCACAGGGCTACCAGGCCTTCCTGGTTCGCTACCTCCAGCTCGATCTTCTCCAGCCCTGTACCCTGGCCGTACCCCCACTCAGCACTGCCGACGATTACGTTCTGATGGCCATGGGCGGGAACCGAACCCTGGATATCCGACTAACAATGACGGACGATACGAGTAAGCTGGTGGATACCCTACCCGACGACATGCCGGTCTTCAGGCTGGATCCGAGCACGGTTCTCGAAGCCAGATTGATCGTCGTGGAGGCACTGGACATGACTCACGGGGCAAGATCGGACAGCGCGGTGGTGATGTGGTTGCTTCGCCCCGTTGACCGGGAGTAGAGTCGAGCTAATCTTACAGCCTGATCGCACGGTTGTTCTCGATATTGAGAGGACGAGCATGACAAGAGCAATTACGATTCTTCTCATGGGCACTCTGGTTATTGCGGCATCCGCCGACGACACCGCCGGATTCGCCTTTCTTCAAATTCCGGTTGGGGCAAGATCCGCTGCCATGGGGGGAGCCTTCATCGCCGTAACAGAAGATCCGTTTTCCCTATACTGGAACCCTTCCAACCTGGTTTCCGTACCTGACGGCAGGGTGGTAACCGCATACACCGGATACCTCATGGACATGCAGGCGGGCTTCATAGGCTGGGCCAATCCGGGTGAGAACGAGGCCATGGGGCTTTCCGCCAACTACTTCTACGGAGGTTCGTTCGAGAGAACAACCATGAGCGATCCCATGGGAACCGGCGAGGAATTCTCGTCCAACAGCATAGCTCTTGCCGGAAGCTACGCCCGAAGGTTCGGACAGAACCTGTCGGCGGGAATCACGGGCAAGTTCGTATACTCCAGCATAGATACCTATAGCGGCAACGCCTTCCTGGTAGATCTGGGAGCAACCTACCGCCCGCCCGGAATCGGCGGCCTGACCACCGCCCTGGTCGTGCGCAACGCCGGCATACAAACCCAGGCCTTCTACGAGGAGAACGATCCCATGCCCACCGAGATCACCGGAGGCGCTTCCATAAAGCTCATGAGCGACAAGCTGCTTCTGGCGGCAGACCTTACCTACCCGCTTCACGGAGACTTCGACCTCGCGGGCGGTGTGGAATACGCTCCCATGGACATGCTTTTCTTGAGGGCCGGAACCAGCCTGCAGAGCAAGAACTCGGCCAATGACGCCGGCGGAAGCTTCCTGGACGCAATGTCCTTCGGCATGGGAACGCATTGGAACAGGCTGGGTCTGGACTACGCATACAAGCCTTTCGCCGACCTGGGCGAGGTGCATCGCATAGGCCTCGGCATGGCGTTGTGATCCCCAGGCTTCTACTAGCCGTTCTGTTAGTCTCCGCAGCCTGTGGCTACGAGAGCCGAACCGAGAGCAGGCAGCGCAGGTTGGACACCTTCAGGTCCGTTCTTCCCGACAGCATCAGGTCGGCCTTCGACAGCATCGAGTCGGAGGAGGACTGCGATCGGGTCGCGGACATGATCTTCAGCGCAAGAGACAGCGACGCCGAGCTGCAAGCCCGTCTAGACTCGATCATGCATGCCGAGCTGATAGACACGTTCAGCGATCGCGATCTGGTCTACTTCTTCTGGTACTACTTCGCCTTCGCCATAGAGACCGGCTCGGTTCCGGAGCCGTAAACGCCGTCCCCTTGACAGCTTCCGGCCTTGGCCTATACTTGCCCTTACAGTCGCGGGGTGGAGCAGTACGGTAGCTCGTTGGGCTCATAACCCAAAGGTCGCAGGTTCGAATCCTGCCCCCGCTACCAAGACAGGAAGAGTCCTGGTCCGAATGGGCCAGGGCTCTTGCTGTCCATGGAGGATGAGAACCTTCGATCGAAGGACGAACGGGTGAGCTTGTCCTGAGCGAGAGCAAGCGAGTCGAAGAGAAACCGGAGGTTCTGCGAAGCGAATCCTGCCCCCACTACCAACATAAAGAGCCCCAGTCCACTCGGCCGGGGCTTTCTGCAAACCTCGGTGTCGCATTCGACTCAGATATTGACAAATCACCGCCAGCCCATGCAGACTGTCTTCATCGCCACGCCGCAGGAACATGTCGCTGCCAAAGAGGAGACGGAGATGCATTTTACCCCCCCCCACGGTAGACAAATAGCCCTTCTGCTTCTAGTCATCGT
>WJMA01000057.1 GCA_014728175.1 Candidatus Fermentibacterota bacterium | reverse complement strand
TACCGGCTCCGGTATGGACTCCCGCACCTCCGAGAAGATATTCGATCCATTCTACACCACGAAGTTCACCGGCAGAGGCCTGGGTCTGGCTGCCGTCCTGGGAATAGTCCGGGCCCACAAGGGGACCATCAAGGTCGATTCCAGGCCGGGCAAGGGAACCTCCGTAAGGGTCCTGTTCAGTCCCACCACCGAGATGATCCCCGAGCAGCTGGCGAAGATACCGGAGACCGAGGAAATCAGCCCCGGGAAGACCATCCTCCTGGTGGACGACGAGGAATCGGTCCTGTCCGTGGGCCGGGCGATGCTTGAGAAGCTGGGGTTCTCGGTGATAACCGCCGCCGAGGGGAAACAGGCCGTCGAGCTCTACAAGGGCAACCCCGAGAACATCGACCTGGTCATACTCGATCTTACCATGCCGGAGATGGACGGCGTGGAAGCCTTCACCCGCATCCGAACGATGAGCCGCGACGTTCCGGTGGTCCTGTCCAGCGGGTACACGCAGCAGGACGTCATGCACAGGTTCTCCGGCGGCAGGGTCGACGGCTTCTTGCACAAGCCGTACAGCTTCGAGGGTCTTAGAAAGATTATTGTCAAGGCCCTGGAACGGGACCAGTCCGGCGGATAGGGTGGAGGCCGGCTAACCTGTAGGAATTGAAGAGAAAAGAGAAAAGAAAACGCAATTTTACATAATATCTCTTATCGGACATTCTCTTCGCGCTGCCAGCGCAGCTCGGCCAGCATGTAACGCTCGAATCCGGTGGTGTCCTCCTGCAGGACGAGCGATCTTTGCAGCCATTTGAGCGAGGAATCGGGCTGGTCCTTCTGGTACCATATCCGCGCCATCGCCATCATCGCCTCGTGGGCGACCCCGGAGGTGTCGTTGGTGGTGCTCAACAGGTTTCTGCAGAGCTCCATGGCGTTGAGAAGGTCCTCGGAGTCTCCCCGGTTCTCCAGAGCTATAGCCAGGTGAAGCTGGGCCGATTTGCGGACGAACTCGGAAGGGTTGGAGGCCATCAGCTGGTTGAGAACGTCTATGGCTTCCTCTGTCCTTCCCAGCATTACCCCACACTTGGCCTGGAGTATGGCCGCCCGCCTGCCCCAGATACGACCTGGATTCTCCGAGTAGACCCTGGCGGCCAGGCGGTAGGTATTGGTCAGGGCCTGGATGGACTGCTCGTGCATTCCCGATACCGAGAGCTGAACGGCCTGCTCGTACAGTCTATCGGCGGTTAGATAGCGGGCCAGGGCCCTGGCGTCCTGCTGGCCGGAGCGGCCGGACAGGGTCTGTACAACCACTATGACCAGGATTATTAGAACGAATGCGCCTATTATCTCCTTCAGGTACCTCTGGGTGAACTCCCAGCCCTTGAGCAGCGCGTCGGCGATCGGGTCGTGCTTCAGCTCGCTCTTGGTCAGCCTTTTTCGCGTTTTGTGAGCCATCGGTCCTCCGTTCGGGAACGATATATCTACAAAGCGGAGAGCCTTCTGTACAGCGTCGCCGCCTTCTCCCCGAGATCTTCCAAAGTGCCTGAATTGTCCAGGACGAAGTCGGCCCGGCGGGCCTTCTCGTCCATCGGCAGCTGGTTTTCCCATCGGCCCCGGAGAACTTCGGGAGCTAGATCGTATACGGCCTGGAGCCTTTGGGAGCAACGCTGGAAAGTGTCCCGTACCACTACGATGACGTCGAACAGGCCGGAAAGCCCCATTTCGAGCACCAGAGCTCCTTCCAGGACGAACACTCCCTGCCCGCGGCGTACGCCAGCGGTGGCGATACGGCACCACCTGGCCATCCGGGGGTGCAGAACCCGGTTGATTGCCTCGATCATGCCGGGCTCGCTGAAAGCCTCCCCGCGGAGTAGCTTCCTTATATCTTCACTACAGCGTCCATGCAACTCTGGCATGGAAAGTTCCATGGCAAGGTCTGTTACAACGTACTTCCTGGACAGGAGCCTGTGTCCCACGGCGTCCAGCGAGCAGACCTCGGCGCCCAGGGATCCGAACACCGAGGCTACGGTGGACTGGCCGCATCCGCTGTTGCCGGTAACCGCCACCAGGAGAGAGCTCATCGCAGGCCCCAGCAGACGTTCTCCCGGTTTATCCTTACCGGCCTGATCTGGCCCTCTCTGCTGCCGGGGGGAGCCTTCAGTGGAATGTAGTTGTCCGTAAGGCCCACCAAGGCCTCTTCGTAGACCCTGTCCTCCACCAGTATCAGGGAGTCGGTACCCATCATTCGGTTTCGGAACCTCATCCTGGCCTTACCGGAGATGGATCTCATGATCGCCGCCCTGTGTGTAATCACCGACGGGGGGAGCATCCGGTCGACCAGCTCGGCTGCCTCGGTGCCGGGGCGGGCAGAGAACGGAAAAACGTGCAGGTAGCCCACGGCGGGGTTGCAGGCCAACTCGACCGTACGGCCGAAGTCGTCTTCCGTCTCCCCGGGAAAGCCCACTATGACGTCCATTCCAATCGAAACACCCGGGAAGCTCTCCGTGTAGCAGCGGAGGATGCGCTCGGCGTCCGCCGCGGTGTACCTCCTCCCCATTCTGCGCAGTATACGGTCCGATCCGCTTTGCAGAGCAAGGTGGAAGTGCCGGCAAACGCCTGGAAGGGCCAGCCTCTTTACCGTGTCTTCCCTGAGACCGATGGGCTCCAGCGAGCTTATCCTCAGCCGGAAGCCGCCCAGCCGAAGCAGGTCCCGGGCCAGCTCGGGCAGACCGTAGCCGTCTCCGTAGAGGTCCCGGCCATAGCTGGTCAGGTCCACCCCGGTCAGAACGATCTCCCTGTAGCCGCCATCGTCCCGAAGGGCCGCGGCCTGCTCGATGACCACCTCCCGGGGCTGGCTGCGGGAGGGTCCACGGGCCAGGGGCACCACGCAGTAGCTACAACGGTTGTCGCAGCCGTCCTGTATCTTGAGGAAGGCTCGCGAGCGGCGCCCCCGAACCGGTGCGGAGCCGGGGAATATGGTCCCCGGTCGGGTGGGTTCGGGCTCCCTGGTATGCATCCCCAGGGCCTCCGCGACGACCCCTATCAGATTCTCCTTGCTGCGGTTCGGTACCACCAGCACGTTCCGCCCCTCGAAGTCCGAAGGTGATATCTCCGCCACGCATCCGGTCGCGACCACCAGAGCGTCGAGACGCCGGGCGGCGGAACGGACGTACTTCCGCGACCGGGCCTGGGCGCGTGTGGTTACCGCGCAGGTGTTGACCAACACCACATCGGCCTCCTCCGGCCGCGATGCCACCTCCGCCCCGCAGTCATGGGTGAAACGACTCAGCAGAGCCTCCGTCTCGTACGAGTTCAGCCTGCAGCCGAGGGTGTGCCCGTAGACCCGCAGAGCGGACGGGCCCGGCTCACTCCTTCTCTTCGTCCTCCGGTTCGTCCTCGGCCGGCCGGTCCTCGCTCTCAACTTCCTCGGGCTCCTCTTCTTCCGTCTCTTCTTCTTTCGTCTCTTCCTCTTCGGGTTCCTCTTCTTCGTCTACCTGTTCTTCCTCTTCTTCTTCTTTTTCTTCCTCCTCCTCTTCCTCTTCGGGTTCCTCTTCTTCGTCTACCTGTTCTTGCTCTTCTTCGACTTCTTCTTCTGGCTCTTCTTCCTTTTCCTCCACCGCTTCCTCTTCTACCTTTTGCTCCGGCTCCTCTTCCGCCTCTTCTTCTTCTTCCTCGGCCTCGTCCAACGGCTCCTCACGCAGCCGGTTCTCGAACCTTTGCCGGAACTCGGTGAGCTCCTCCATCGGTCTGCCGTTGAAGTAGCTACGTACGCTCAGCACTATCCTCCGACTGGAGGGGACCACCTCGATCACCCGCAGGGGAAGCTCGTCGCCTTCCCTGAGGATGCTGGAGGGATCGGACAGGTCCTCCCAGCCCAGCTGGCTGAGGGGAACGAATCCCTCGATCTCCTCACCGAGGTCCACGACCACGCCCCTCTCCAGCAGCTGAACTATGGTCCCGGTAACCTCCGTGCCCTCGGGGAAGCGCTCCTTCATGGTGTTCCATGGGTTCTCCTGGGTCTGCTTGAGGCCCAGGGAGATTCGGTGGTTCTCCCGGTCTATGCTCAGAACGACCACCTTGGCCATATCGCCCTTCTGGAGGACCTCCGAGGGGTGGCTTACCCTCCTGGTCCAGCTCATGTCGCTGATGTGAACCAGGCCGTCTATTCCTTCCTCGATCTCCACGAAGGCTCCGAAATTGGTGAGGTTCCTTACTTTGCCCTCGACTATCGAGCCTACCGGATAGCGCTCCTCCAGGGTGTCCCATGGGTTCTCCTGGGTCTGCTTCATACCCAGGGATATCTTGCGCTCCTCCTCGTTCACCCTGAGCACCGCGCAGTCGATGACGTCGCCCACGCTCAGTACCTTGGAGGGATGCCTGATGTGCTTGGTCCAGGACATCTCGCTGATGTGAACCAGGCCCTCGACCCCCGGCTCCAGCTCCACGAAGGCGCCGTAGTCGGTTATGCTGGCCACCTTGCCCTGTACCACCGCTCCCTCGGGGTACCTTTCGGTAACGCCTTCCCAGGGGAAGGGCTGAAGCTGCTTGAGGCCAAGAGAGATACGTTCTCTCTCCCGGTCGAACTTCAGTATCTTGACCTCTATCTCCTCCCCTATGGACACCAGGTTGGAGGGGTGCCTGACCCGGCCCCAGCTCATGTCGGTTATATGAAGGAGACCGTCTATGCCTCCCAGATCCACGAAGGCACCGAAGTCGGTGATGTTCTTTACGATGCCACTTCTTATCTGGTCTTCCTCCAACTCCTTTATCAGCTGTTCCTTCTGCTCCGCCCTGGCCTCCTCCAGGACCTGCCGGCGGCTCACCACGATGTTCCGGCGTCTCTTGTTCAGTTTGATTACCCGGAACTGCAGCTCCCTGCCTATGAAGTTCTCCAGGTTAGGGACCTGTCTGAGGGCCACCTGCGAGCCGGGAAGGAAGGCGTCCACGCCCATTATCCTGGCCACCAAGCCTCCCTTGATCCGCTTGGTTACCGTGCCCTTGATCACAGCGCCGGTGTCGTAGGCCTCCTTTATGTCCTTCCAGACCTTGTGGAAGTGGGCTTTCTCCTTGGAGACGGATACCCGGCCGTCGGCGTCCTCGAGGCTCTCCACGTACACGTCGACGTCCTGGCCCTTCTCCACTTCCTCGTCCTTGCGGAACTCCGAGACCGGTATTACGCCCTCGCTCTTGTAGTTTATGTCTACTATCACCTCGTTGCCGTTGTGCTCCAGGATCTTGCCCGAGACTATGCTGCCGGGCCTGATCCGGGCGCCCTCCAGGGTGGTCTCGTACTGCTCCCGGAGCTCTTCCCGTTCCTTCTTCGAGTACTCCTCCCCCTCTATCTCTTCTATCTCCTGGGGAGTTATGCCTACGCAGAGTTGCTCCTGCTTCTTCTTAGCCACTACGGCTCCCTTCTCCATCGTTTCGCCGGGCGCCGGCCGAACCGCCGCCGGTACTCACTAGGTTGTCTGCTTGTTTTATTCTTCACTCATCCACTTGGCTATCCGCCCCACGGCGGCCATGATCTCCCGGGCGATCTCCCGGGGGTCCCCGAGCGAGGCGAGGGCATTCGGATCCATCAACTCACCGAAACGCACCCGTATGGGCCTTATCCTCAACATCGCCTTGAAAGGAGTATTCGTCCCTCGTACGTAGCAGGGCAGAACCGGCGCGCCGGTTCTCAAAACCAAAAGCCCCACCCCGGGCTTGGCCGGAAGCATTCTTTCCGGTCTTCCCCGGGTGCCCTCGGGAAACACCACCACCGCGTATCCGGCGCCCAGAAAACCAAGCGCGCTTCTCACAGCCTTCGTATCGATCGACCGCCGGTGAACCGGAAACGCTCCTATCTTGTAGAATACGAACCTTCCTAAAGCTCCCGCGAAAAGCTCGGACTTGGCCATGAACCGCACCTCCCGGGGGACCAGGCTGCCCAGCATGGGCGGGTCGAAGTCCGAGACGTGGTTGGAGGCGATTATCAACGGCCCCCTCCTGGGAATCCTCTCCACCCCGATGCCCTTCAGCCCGTATACCAGCCGGAACAGGTTCCGGGCATGGTACTGTATACTGGGTACGATCGGAGGCACGCTCACGATACAACCCTCCGGGAATATTCCTCCAGTACCACATCGACCTGCCGCCGTACGGTCATGGAGGAGGTATCCACCCATAAAGAATCGGGGGCGGCCCTTAGAGGGCTGTCCGCGCGGGTTCTGTCCCGCCGGTCCCTTCGCAGCAGCGACCTGACCACCAGCCGCAGGTCCGAGCCTTCGTGCTCGCCCTGCGTGAGCCTCCGCATAGCTCTAACCGCCACATCGGCGTACATGTAGACCTTCAATACGGCATCCGGAAATACCACGGTGCCCATGTCCCGGCCCTCGGCAACCACCTCTCCCCCACCGGCCACCTCACGCTGCAGACCGACCATCACCCGTCTGACCTCCGGACGGGCAGACACCAGGCTGGCCATCTCCGCCACTCCGGGGCGCCTGATGGCCTCGGTAAGGTCCTCACCGTCGAGCAGCACCCGTCCGTCACGAATAGCCATGGAATGGCTCTCCAACAGCGAGGCCAGTGTGCTTCCATCATTCAGTGGTATGTTCTCTTGGGATGCGAGTAGGGCCGATGCGCGATACATCGCACCGGTGTCCAGGTAGGTGTAGCCCAGCTCCCGGGCAACCATCCGGGCGGTTGTGCTCTTGCCCGAGCCGGCGCTTCCGTCTATGGCGATTGTTCTAGTCAGGCACCGTCACATCCCTTCTATTTGATGTGGCAGCAATTATCAGCTTCGCAGGCCTCTTCGTCAACCGGGGAGGAGCTACAGCTTCACCAGCCTCAGCGAGGCCAGCCTGCCTTCGGAGGCCGCCCGGATCAGGTAGGTCCCCGGAGGAACCTCCTCACCTGAAGCGTTAGAACCGTCCCAGAGGAACACTCCCTCGTTCCTGCCGTTGCCCAGGCTGCGTATCAATCGGCCGGACAGGTCGTACACGGCAAGCTGCCTGGGAAGCGGATCGGCAGCCGCTGTGATGGTTACCATCTCATCGAAGGGATTGCAGCTGGCGGCAAGCTCGAACTCCGAAGG
>WJMA01000056.1 GCA_014728175.1 Candidatus Fermentibacterota bacterium | reverse complement strand
GGCATAGGCCTTACCACCGAGTACTACACCAGCGGGAGGCCGGTCAGGAAGGTGGCCGAGAGCGCCAGGACCGGGGCGGCCACCACCATCATAGAGGGAATATCGGTGGGCATGCGGTCCACCATGTTCCCCATACTGCTGATATCCGCCTCCATCATGCTCAGCTACCATTTCGGAAGCCTTTACGGCATCGCCATCGCCGCCCTGGGAATGCTGATGAACGTGGGAATGACCATGTCGGTGGACGCCTACGGCCCGGTGGCCGACAACGCGGGGGGCATCGCGGAGATGTCCAAGCTGCCTCCAGAGGTGAGGGAGCGCACCGACCTGCTTGACTCGCTGGGCAACACCACCGCTGCAATGGGAAAGGGTTTCGCCATCGGATCGGCCGCCCTGACCGCCCTGGCCATATTCAGCGCCTACGCGGCCTCCACCGACCTGTCCGGCATTGATCTCCTAAAGCCCCAGGTGGTGGCCGGGCTCCTCTTCGGCGGCCTGCTGCCCTTCCTGTTCTCCTCGATAACCCTCAAGGCTGTGGGTAGGGCGGCCATGAAGATGGTGGACGAGGTCCGCCACCAGTTCGACACCATACAGGGGCTCATGGAAGGAAAGGCGGAACCGGATACGGAGAGATGCGTTGATATTGCTACCAGGGGCGCTCTGAGCGAGATGGTGGTTCCGGGGCTTCTGGCCGTGTTCATCCCCGTGGTGATCTACTTCGCTCTGGGCGCGGAGACCCTGGGTGGAGTTCTGGCCGGCGCCATAACCACCGGGGTGTTGCTGGCCATCTTCATGGCCAACGCCGGGGGCGTGTGGGACAACGGAAAGAAGTTCATAGAGAAGGGCAATCTGGGAGGAAAAGGCTCCGCGGCGCATGGTGCTTCCGTGGTCGGAGACACCGTGGGAGATCCGTTCAAGGACACCAGCGGGCCCTCGCTGAACATACTGATAAAGCTGATGAGCATGGTCTCGCTGGTGATAGCCCAGATAGACTGAGCAATTGCAGGAAAGGATGGAGATGACCCAGACCCTGGAGCTCAACGAGGAAAACGCAAAGGCGGAGATAGAGAAGATAAGGCCCTACCTCCAGCGCGACGGCGGGGACATAGAGTTCGTGAGCATAGACGATGACGTGGTCCGGGTCCGCCTGACCGGAGCCTGCGCCGGCTGTGCGTTCGCCCAGCTGACGTTGCAGCAAGGCGTGGAACAGAACCTGAAGCAGGTATTCCCCGATCTGGAGAGGGTGGAGAACGTCCAGCAGTAGCCGGCCTCGGGGGCTTGGGGCCAGGAAACAGGCGCTTCTCAGGCTTCTGGGCGACTCCCGGGAGCTCGTCCTGGACGAGCGTGACCGGGGCCTGGCCCATCGCCTGTACCGCGAGACCCTGGTATGGAGACTGAGGCTGGACCGCGCGATATCCGTCTGCTCGGACCGGCCCCTGGAATCGATCGACACACCCGTCCTGCAGGCCCTGAGAATAGGGGCCGTCCAGCTTCTGGTATTGAGAACCCCGTCCCATGCGGTCCTGTCCACCACCGTCCCCCTGATGAGGAGGGCCGGGCCCAGGGGCTTCGTCAATGCCGTGCTCAGGCGGATGACCGGGTGGAGCGAGGAGGGCCTTCCCCTTCATGTCCGATGGTCCCATCCCCGGGATCTGGTTCAGCGATGGATCGATCGCTACGGGAAGAATCGTACCGAGGATCTGCTGGCCTGGGACAACTCGGTACCGGACATCGGTGGCTACGTCGCCGGAAGCGAGTCGGGAGAAGGAGGTCCCGGAAGGTTCATGGGATGTTACCGCTACCTGAACCGTAGGGGCGCCCTGGACATGTCCGATCCCGGTCTGAGCAAGGCGTACGTACAGGACGAGGCATCCGCGGTGGCCGGACGGGGCGCCGCGCTTCTCCCGGGGGGGAGGGTGCTGGAGGTGGGAGCCGCCCCCGGAGGCAAGACCGCGCACCTGCAGCGGTGGTCGCCGACCCTGGTCTGCATGGACGTGTCCTTCGACAGGATGGGGCCATGGAGGGACAACGCCGGGCGTCTGGGCTGGCGAGGCTGCGTGCCCGTGGTGGGCGAGGGAGAGAGCCCGCCTTTTGGACGGCCTTTCGACAAGGTGGTGCTGGACGTTCCGTGCACGGCCACCGGAGTGTACAGGCGCAGGCCCCGGGCCAGATGGCGATGGAACCCGGGCGCCCTGGAATCGATGACCGCTCTGCAGAGAGATCTGTTGCGAGGAGCGGTCGACCTGGTAAAAATCGGTGGTTACATGGTTTACATCACGTGCAGTCTGGAGCCGGAGGAGAATCTGGAGCAGGTGGAGTGGTTCGAGCGGTCCTTCCCGCGCTTCTCCCGGGCGGCTTTCCCCGCGCCCGGGCAGCTTGTTGAGGACGGTCTACTTGACATATTCCCTCCCGAGCACGGTATTGACGGTCTGTTCGCTGCCTGTTGGGTGAGGAATGAATGAATAGAACGGGCGAGAACCTCGTTCTGCTTCTCACCGGCGCGGTGATGGCCGCGCTGGGGGGGCTGGTATTGGCCCCGATGGTGTTTCCCACCCCGGAGTTCGTATCCTCGGTGGGGGCGGCGTCCGTACCGGTTGAGGTTCCCGACGTGCGGGGATTGCCCCGGCAGGAGGCCAGGAGGGTGATCGAATCCTCCAGTCTGGTCCTGGGTGGGGAGTGGTCCCAGTACGGCTCCCTGGAGACCATGGGGCTGGTTGTCCGTCAGGACCCGGCCCCGGGTACGGTGGTTCCCCGGGGGGCGCCGGTGAGCATTTTCTGGAACGTGGGCCCGCTTTACAGGACGTTCCATCCCGAGTCCCTGGTCGATAAGCGGGCCGTGGAGGCCGAGGCCATGATAGCGGACTGGCAGCTGTACTCGGCCGGCCGGTCCAGAGTGCCCCATCCCAGCGTGCCCGAAGGCTACGTGGTGTCCGTGTCCCCCTGGCGTAGCGACAGCATCTCCGTGATGACCCCGGTCAGGCTTCTGGTGTCGACCGGATGGCGGGGGGCGCCCCGGTTGACCGGGATGTACGTGGCCGAGGCGGAGAGCCTTCTGACGGTGGAAGGCATGGTGATGGTGGTGGAGGGTGACAGCGCGGTGATCGACCCCGGGAAGCACGGCAGGGTGCTCCGTCAGGTCCCCCTGCCGGGCGATCCCGCGGACGAGGGCGATACGGTTTACGTGGTGGTCGGCAGACGGGGAACCACGGAAGACTGGGGAAACTGGTAGGGAAGGAGGCTAACGTGTCGTTACTCAGCAGACGTTCGGAAGAAAGCCTGGTGGCGCCGTCCCTGCTCAGCTGTGACCACGGCCGGCTGGCGGAGGCCGCGGCGGCCCTGGAGGAGGCCGGTGCGGACATGATACATCTGGACGTGATGGACGGGGTATTCGTCCCGGTGCTCACCTTCGGGGCCGGGGTGGCGGAGTCCGTTAGCAGGGCGGTGTCCATACCCGTCGAGGCTCATCTGATGGTACAAAGGCCCGCCGACCTACTGGCCGCCTTCGCGGATGCGGGTTGCGATTACGTGACCGTTCACGCAGAGGTGGACCCCCATCTGGACAGGCTGCTGGGATCGGTGAGGGACCTGGGTTGCGGCGTAGGACTGGCGCTCAATCCCTCCACCCCGGTGGAGGTCCTTCGCTGGGTGGCTCCCGGGCTGGACCTGGCCCTGATAATGACCGTTAACCCGGGCTTCGGGGGACAGGAGCACATCTCGCACCTCAAGGCCAAGGTATCCGAGACCAGGGAGCTGTTGAGCGGCTGCGGGCGGGAAGCGGCCCTGATAGCCGTCGACGGGGGTATAGACTCCACCAACGCCGGAGAGCTGGCATCCTGCGGAGCGGACGTAATGGTATCCGGCTCCTACGTAGCCCGTTCCGACGACCCGTCTGCGGCCATAGAGAGCCTGAGATGACCCGCCCCGTTTCGCTGCTCGCGCTGGTGGCTCTGGTGGGCATGTCGGCCTGCTCCCTACGCAGCGGGGTTCCGGACACCGACACCGTGGAGGAGATACGCGAGGAGCTCGATCGCACCGCGTGCAGGAACAGGCTGGACGATCTGGCTTTCGCCTTGCGGGGACTGGTACTCAGCGACACCACCGGCTCGACCGATCCGGCCCGGCTGTGCGTCCTCCTGGACGACAGCCTGCTGGTCTGCCCGGCGACCGGAGGGAGATACCTGATCGAGGAGAAGGGCGACGAATGGGTGGTTCGATGTCCCGCCGGGCACGGCTCCGAGAGCTTCGAGGTACCCTGAGCCTGGATCGGCCCTTCACTTGTACGTGGACGTATACGCTTTTATATATATCGTTTGGCTTTTGCTACAAATGCATGTTCGCGACGATGGGGTGGATAGTTGTTCGATAAGCTTACGGAGGGGCTTTCCCGGACCTTCAAGAAGATTACCGGAAGGGGAAAGCTCAGTGAGGCCGACGTTCGACGGGCCATGAGAGAGGTCCGAAGGGCCCTGCTGGAGGCCGACGTGCATTACAAGGTGGCCAAGGAATTCGTCGCCGAGGTGACCGAGAAGGCCACCGGGGAAGACATCCTGTCCAGCCTTACCCCGGGTCAGCAGGTGGTAAAGATAGTGCACGACGAGCTGGTAAGGTTGCTGGGAACGTCCGAGGCTCCCCCCGGGCTGGATGGCGGCCCCCCGTTGGTATTCGTGCTGGCCGGGCTGCAGGGCTCGGGAAAGACCACCACCGCCGGGCGCCTCGCGCGCTGGCTGGCCGAAACCTCGGGGAATAGCAGCCTTCTTGCGGCCTGCGACCTCAGAAGGCCCGCGGCGGTCGATCAGCTGCAGAAGGTCGCAGAGCAGTCGGGAGCCGGGTTTTACGGTCGCAGGAAGGCCTCCGATCCGGTAGAGGTTCTCCGGGAGGCTGTGGACCGGGCCCGGGAGAGTGGTCTGGACGTAGTGATTGCGGATACCTCCGGCCGGCTGCACGTAGACGAGGAGCTGATGGACGAGTTGCAGCGGATAGTGGACAGTGCCGACCCGGACGAGACCTTGCTGGTGGTGGACGGTCTTTCGGGGCAGGATGCGGTCAACGTGGCAGTGGAGTTCGGTGAGAGGGTCGACTACACCGGTGCGGTGATAACCAAGATGGATGGAGATTCCAGGGGAGGGGCGGCCCTTTCCTTCCGGGCGGTTACGGGCAAGCCCGTCAGATTCGCCGGAATGGGCGAGAGCATGGATGCCCTGGAGCTGTTCAGGCCCCAGAGCATGGCCGACAGAATTCTGGGAATGGGAGACGTGCTCAGCCTTGCCCAGAAGGCCCAGAAGGCTTTCGACGAGAGTGAGGCCGAGAAGCTTCAGGAGAAGCTCAGATCCGACAGCCTCACCCTGGAGGACTTCCTGGGCGAGATAAGGCGCATACGGAAGATGGGCTCGATCAGGGAGATAGTATCCATGCTCCCCCGGGAGATGCGTCCGGCCGGAGCCGATATCGATCCGGACGAGATCCCCAGGATGGAGGCCATCATATGCTCCATGACTCCCCGGGAGCGCAGGAATCCATCCATAATAGACGGCAGCAGAAGGAAGAGAATAGCCAGGGGCAGCGGGACCTCCGTAACCCGGGTAAACCGTCTGCTCAAGGAGTTCAGGGCTATGAAGAAGCTGATGAAACGCATGAAATCGGGCATAAGGATGCCCTTCGCACCACTCTGAGCATCTGGAGGTAACACTTGGTAAAGATCCGTCTTAGAAGAACGGGAAGCTCTAGACAACCCTCCTACCGGATAGTGGTTGCCGATTCGAGAAAGGCCAGGGACGGCAAGTTCCTCGAGATCCTGGGCTACTACGATCCGCTGAAGAAGCCTTTGGAGCTGAAGGTGGACGAAGCGAGGTTCTTCAACTGGATGCGCAAGGGCGCGCAGGTCACCGACACCGTACGCACCCTGATGCGGCGTACGGGAACGTGGGAGAAGTGGTCCAGGCTAAAGGCCGGAAGCGAAGACGTCGAGCCCGAGGTGGTGTTTATCAGGGGTACGAAGCGTACGACCCCTGACGTGGAAGTCGAAGCTTAGCGGGGCGGTTCTTTCCACATGACCGAACTCAACTGGAGGGGTACCTCATGAAGGATCTCATCGAGCTTATGGCCAAAACCCTGGTGGAAGATCCCCTTGCAGTCTCTGTGGAAGAGAAGCAGGTGGACGATGTGACTGTCTACGAGCTAAGGGTTGCCGAGAAGGATCTCGGCAGGGTAATAGGCAGAGAGGGCCGCATAGCCAAGGCTATGAGGGTCATTGCCAGGTCGGCCGCGGCGAGGATGGGCAAGAAGGCGACCATAGAGATCATCGACTGAGATTGCATTCCCCCGATGGAGTGTACGTAGGTCGCGTGGAGGGGGTCCACGGGCTGGCGGGCCTGGTGGTCGTGCGGGGTTTTTTGTTTCCCGGCAACGCTTTGTTTCCATCCGGAACCGTTTTGCTCACTGCGGACCGCAGGCCCCTTCCGGTCGTTAGCTGCCGCCCTTACCGCCGGGGACTGATGCTTCTGGGACTGAACGGGGTGAGCGATCGCGAGGAAGCCCTGCGTCTCAGAGACCAGTCGCTGTACATCGACGAGGCGGATTGCGCCGATGGCGGGCTGCCGATTCCCCTCTACGCAATGGTGGGGATGGAGGTACGAGGGGCGGATGGGTCGAAGGCGGTGGTAACCTCTTTGGAGTACAACACGTCCAATCCCCTTCTGTTGGTAAAGGGAGACGGAGGAGAGTTCGCGTTGCCGGTACGTCTCGTCCTGCACGAGGGACGGGTGGACTGGCGCCGCTCACTGGTGGAGATAGACCTGCCCGAGGGGCTGGAGGAGGTCTGGCATGGCCGAGCTTAGATTTGCCGTGGCCACCCTGTTTCCCCAGCTGGTGAAGGCCTTTCTGGTGCATGGCATCACCGGGAAGGCTGTGGATTCGGGCGTGGTAGAGGTGGAGATACACGATCTCAGGGATCGCGCCGTGGACGCCAGGGGATCGGTGGACGACTACCAGTTCGGCGGGGGAGCGGGAATGGTTCTCCGGCCGGAGCCTCTCTTCCGGACCCTGGATGCCGTGGAATGGGCGGGGGAGGCGCGGGTGGTTCTGATGACCGCGTCCGGACCCCTCCTGGATCAAGAACTGGCCCGGGAGCTTGCGAACTCCGAGGGAGTGATTATCTTCTGTGGCCGTTACGGCGGCGTCGACGAGCGATTCCGGCGGGAGGCCATTTCGGACGAGGTAAGCGTGGGCAGCTTCGTCACCTCGGGAGGCGAGCTGCCGGCCATGCTCCTAATGGAGTCGGTGATGCGCTGGGTACCCGGGGTGCTGGGACGTCTGGAATCGGCCCGATCGGACAGTTTCGCCACCGGGCTGCTGGACTATCCCAGGTACACCAGGCCGGCGGAATACGGGGGAATGGGGGTACCCGATGTCCTCCTCTCCGGCGATCACGAGGCCATCCGGCAGTGGAGGTACGAGCGGGCCCTGGAAAGAACCAGGGCCATTCGGCCCGAGCTTCTTTCGGGCAGAGACCAAAGTGAGATACGCAACAGCTTCATGCAGGCCATGCAGCTTGCAGAGAGACACGGGGAGCGGGATGATGGATAAGCTTATCCAGGAGTACGATGCCAGGCACGCGGGGAACGAGCTGCCCGATTTCCGGGCCGGCGACACGGTGCGGGTGTACTTCCAGGTGGTGGAAGGCGAGAAGGTCCGAACCCAGGTTTTCGAGGGGATCGTGCTTTCCCGCCGGGGAAGCGGGACCTCTCAGACCTTCACCGTGCGAAAGGTCTCCGGCGGAGTGGGCGTGGAGAGGATATTCCCCATCCACTCGCCCAGGCTGGAACGAGTCGAGGTCATAAGGCGGGGCAAGACGAGGCGTTCCCGGCTCTTCTACCTCCGGAAGAAGAAGGGCAAGGCGGCCAGGGTCAGAGAGAAGAGAACGTTCACGGACAGGGAGAGCTGAGTACTGGACCCGTCGAGGTTCGCCCTGGACGTCTCTCTGAGGGAGAAGTTCGGGGTAATAGCCGGCATTGACGAGGTGGGCAGAGGCCCCTTGGCCGGACCTCTGGTCGCCGCCGCCGTGGTTCTCCCCCCCGATCTGGACATCCCGGCGCGGGACAGCAAGAGGCTGTCCGATCCCCGCCGAAGAGAGCTGGCGGAGAGGATTGGAAAGGCCGCCCTGGGCGTAGGCCTGGGCAAAGTTGACAACGACGAGCTGGACTCGATGGGGCTCATCCCCGCCGTGGAGCTGGCGTTCCGTAGGACCGCCTCCGCCCTGGACATGGAGGTCGGCCTTTACCTCATCGACGGCAGGCCCCTCAAGAACCTGGGATTCCAGGCCAAATTCATTGTGGGCGGTGACGACAAGAGCCTGTCCATAGCCTGCGCCAGCATAGTGGCCAAGGTGGCCCGGGACGATATGATGATAGAGGCCGATTCCCTGTATTCGGGCTACGGCTTCGCCGCGCACAAGGGTTACTGCACCCACGCTCACCTGAAAGCCCTTCGCATCAAGGGGCCGTGCCCCATCCACAGAAGGTCGTTCAACCCTCTGCGCGAGCTCTCCCAGCTGGAGCTCGGGCTGTGAGCGAGGACTGGCGGCTGGCGGAGGATTTCACCGCTTCCTGGCTGGAGGAGCGGGGATGGCGAATACTGCGCAGGAACTACAGATGGCGCAGGATGGAGGTCGACCTCATAGCCGGCAGGGAGGACGAGATAGCCTTCGTGGAGGTGAAGATGGCCTCCGACGGAAGCCGCACCATGCCTCTGGCCAAGATAGACCCCGACAAGTGCGAGCGGCTCAGCCGGGTGGCCGCGGCCTTCCTTTCAGAAACCGGCGAGAACGCCCGCTGCAGGTTCGACGTGGCTGTGGTGAGGGGCAACCCGGAAGGCTTCAGAATGGAATACCTGCCCCATGCCTTTCGTCCCGAAGGTACTTTTACGGTCTAAATAACTGCATAAACGGTTCCGGCGCTTGAAATACTCCGTTGGCGAGGGTAAACTCCCCATCGAGAGGGGAGCCTTGCTGGCAAGAACCAGGAGCCTTAGCCTTTCGGGAATAGAAGCCTCCATGGTGGAGGTGGAGGTAAGCACCTCCCGGGGCCTGCCCACCTTCAGCATGGTGGGCCTTCCCGACAGCGCGGTGAGGGAATCCAGGCAGCGGGTGGCATCTGCCATCGGCAGCATCGGCCTGCGTCTTCCGGGAAGCAAGACCACCATCAATCTGGCCCCCGCGGACCGGAAGAAACAGGGGACCGGTTTCGACCTGCCCATAGCCGTTTCCCTCCTGGCCGCCGCCGGCGCCGTCCCTCCGGAGGGTATCCGGGACATGATCTTCGTGGGAGAGCTGTCCCTCGACGGCTCGCTGCGGCCGGTGAGAGGCATGCTGGCGATGGCCTCCGGAGCCCGGGGGATCGATCATGCCGGCCTGGTCGTGCCTTCGATGAGCGCCGGCGAGGCCTCAATAGCGGGGCATCAGAGGATCTATGCCGCCAGAGATCTGGCCCAGGTGGTCGACCTTTTGAACGACGGAGGGCTGAGCCCGATTCGCTGCCGGGGGGCGGTCGACCTTCTCTCCCAAGCTTCCGCGCCCCGTATGGACCTCAGCGACGTCAAGGGCCAGGAGAACGCCAAGAGAGCTCTGGAGGTGGCCGCGGCGGGCGGGCACAACACGCTGATGATAGGTTCTCCCGGATCGGGCAAGACCATGCTGGCCAGAAGGCTGCCCGGTATCATGCCTCCCATGGTGCCCGACGAGGCGGTGATGACCACCAAGGTGCACAGCGTGGCCGGGCTGCTCAGGCCGGGCCAGCCCCTGGTGGTGCGGCGCCCGTTCAGGGCTCCCCACCATACGGTATCCGACGCCGGCCTGATAGGGGGAGGAAGCATTCCCCGGCCGGGGGAGGTCAGCCTGGCCACCAACGGGGTTCTGTTCCTCGACGAGCTGCCGGAGTTCAGACGCAGCGTGCTGGAGGTTCTGAGGCAGCCCCTGGAGGACGGCAGGGTGACCATATCCAGGGCCTCCGTATCGCTGACCTTTCCCGCCAGGTTCATGCTGGTGGCGGCCATGAACCCCTGCCCGTGCGGGTATTACACCGATCCGCGTAGGTCCTGCAGCTGCAGCTTCAGCGAGATAAAGGCCTACCTCAGGCGGATCTCCGGCCCCCTGCTGGACAGGATAGACATACACATGGACGTAGCTCCGGTGTCCTACGACCAGCTGTCGGCAGAGGCTTCCACCGGAAGGGGCTCGACCATCGCCAGAGACAGGGTGACGAAGGCCAGGGAGATACAGTCCCGGAGGTTCGAGGACGTTCCGGGGGTGTACTGCAATTCCCAGATAACCCCATCCATGATAAAGACCTACGCCCCCGCGGGCCCGGACTGCCGCAGCCTGCTCAGGCAGGCGGTGGCCCAGTACGGGCTGTCGGCCCGCGCCTACCATAGAATCCTGAAGGTGGCCAAGACAGTAGCCGATCTCGAAGGCGAGGATCGGATACTGGCCCGACACGTATCGGAAGCGATCCAGTACAGAACCCTGGACCGCGACTTCTGGTTCTAGGCCCTTCTAGGCCGAAGAGCTATTGCACGTAGTGACAGAAGCCGTCTATGTCGTCCGACGCCCAGATGTCGATGAGGGTGTAGTGGTCTCCGTTCTCCTTGGTTACCTCTATGTCGTAGTAGCCCTCGGGAACGGTGAAGTCCTTGGAGGTATGCGCCAGTACGGGGAAGGGACCCCACCACTCTTGATCCGAGTGGGAGTAGAATCTCACCGCTGCGTCGTAGTCGGTGTCGTTTACTATGGTTATGGTGGCCGCGGCCGAGGATCCCACCAGGCACAGCAGGAGCCCCAGGGTAAGCAAGCTCTTCATCCTTCTTCCTTCCTTTTGGGGGTTGGTTGGCACTATCCCCGCGCCCTACGGCGGTCGGGGGCGGTCAAATCCTTTCCAGGCTATTCTTTCTGGCCAGAAGATACAGGCTTCCCGGTTCCTCTTCCAGAGCTTGCTCGTATGCTTCCAGCGCCTGGTTCCTGCGCTTCTCATCTCCGGTCAGGCGGTAAAGCTCCTCCGCGATCATCGCCCTTCCTCTGGTTCCGGAGGCCAGGTCGGACAGGTCGGCGAGCTTGGCCGCGTCGGCGGACCTGTGACGGGTGGAGGCCAGGGCCAGCCGGAGGGCCAGGTCGTCGGTCTGGATATCCTCGGAAAGCTTCTCTGCCGTGGAAAGCACCTCCAAGGCGTCCACTTCTTCGGGTGGGGCCATCTCCAGCATCGTAAGCAGGCTCCCCACCCGGTCGGCTGTACGATTCATCCTGCCGTAGGTGTGGGCCAGCCGCCGGAAGGCTTGCCCCGCGCTTTCGGTGTCCCCCTTCAGCACATGGAAGAGCGCTTCGTTGCCCAGGCCGTTTGCGATTATGGCCTTCTCGTCGTGCTGCTCTCCGTAGCGCAGGTACTTCCTGTTCAGCTCGAAGGCCTGGTCCAGCTTTCCCCTGAGGGCGGCTATCCGGCTGCGGTTGCCCAGGGCGCCGGTCATCTCCCGGTGATCGTTGATCTTCCAGGCCAGGGAGAACTGTTTCTGGAAACAGTCGTCCGCCTCCTCCAGCCTGCCCAACATCCTGTAGGCCACTCCCAGGTTGCCCAGGGCCATTTTCAACCCGTCGTCGAAGCCGATGGTCCGGGCCAGGTCGGCTTGTTCCCGCAGGGGCTCTACGGCCTTCTTGGGCCGGTGCCGGCCCAGGTAGGCGACGCCCAGGTTGCCCAGGGCGATCACCTCCCTGGTCTTGTTGCCCAGCTCCCGCTCCAGCTCCAGCTGCTCCAGAAAGCAATGGCTGGCCCTGCCGTTGTCGGCCAGGTAGAGGAGCGTCTTTCCCATGTTGCTCAGGCCCAGAGAAATGAGCGACTTGTCCTGCACGGAGGCGGATAGCGATAGCTGCCTTCCGGCGTGCTCCAGAGCGGCCTCCAGGTTCCCCATCCGGTGGTAGACCTGGGCCAGGTCGCCGTTGAAGGCCGCCTCCCGGCGCTTGTCCCTTCTCCGAGCCGCTATGCGGCAAGCCTCCTCCAGATACTTGCGGGCTATGGGCCACATCAGCCTCTTCGCGTATACGATGCCCAGCCCGGAGGCGCTGAGCATCTCTATGCGCTCGTTGCCCCGGTCCCGGCTGCTTCGGTAGGCCTCCTCGATGAAGGTGGTCGCCTTCTCGGTCTTCCCCATGTCCCGGAGGGCGAAGCCGTATCGCATGACCGCCTCCTCGAAGAGCTCCGGGTCCGCCTCCTCCCTGACCGTCTGCAGCAGGGATTCGCTGAGCTCCAGGGACTCGGCGAGCTTGCCCTGCTTTCTGAGGGAGGAGATCCGTTCCAGGAGCTCCCTGAATCGCCCGTCTTTTATTACAGCTCCTCTTATAATTATAGGGCTTACAAGTTCCAAGTTCAGCAATATTACATTTTCAATAATATATATACCACTACCCTCCGCGACGGGTAGTGATGCCCGCCCGTACTCCCCATATTACCGGGGTGTGACCCAACTCGCAGCCGGAGGACGCTTCGATGGACGATTTGGTGGAAAGGATCGAGACCAGGCTGGAGAAGGCCGGGGAAGAGATAGCCCGGGCCCTGGAGGGGACCGGGCGCGACGCCGGGTCGGTCAGAATAATGGCCGCCACCAAGACCCGGTCTGTGGAGGAGGTCCGGGCGGTGGTAGACGCCGGGATCCGTATCATCGGGGAGAACCGGGTTACCGAGGGCGGCCGAAAGATCCGCCAGCTGGATTGCCCCGACTGCGAGTTCCACGTCATCGGCCCGCTTCACCGCAAGGAGGTCAGGCAGGCCTTCAGGGATTTCGATTCCATAGATTCGGTGGACCGGGTGGTCATACTATCGGAGATAGCCCGCAGGGTCAGAATGAAGAAGGCCCCTCAGCCGGGTATCCTAATAGAGGTAAATACCTCCGGGGAGTCCAGCAAATCGGGGTTCGAACCCGATAGGGGGGTCCTGGAGGAGGCTCTGGGAACCGCCGACGAGTTGGGCCTGAAGGTGAACGGATTTCTGACCATAGGTCCCCTGGGGGGAGAAGAGAGCGAGACCCGGGAGGCGTTCTGTCTTCTCAGGGAGCTCCGGGACTGGTTGGTAAAGAGTCTGGGCAAGCGGTTTCCCGAGCTTTCGATGGGCATGAGCGAAGACTTCACATGGGCCGTGGCCGAGGGAGCCACCACCGTCAGGTTGGGTCGGTACCTGCTGGGTCCCAGGAACGGTTAGCCTCCCGGCGCACTTGCCGATGGGGAACACAGTGTTCATTCTCGGTATAATTGCCTGTAGGAATCATGGCTCTGGCGAGCCCTAACCCAAGACGGAACGGGGAGACAGTTGCGGATCACGCCGCTTGATATCAGGCGACAGAGGTTCAAGAGAGTGATGAGGGGCTACGATCCCTCCGAGGTGGAGGCCTTCCTGGAGATGCTGGCCGAGGCCTGGGAAGAGACCAGCGAGGAGCTGGAGTCGGCCCGAAAGGAGCTGGAGGTCCTCCGGGCCAGAGCGTCGGACTTCGACCGCATGGAGGGCGCCGTAAGGGAGGTACTGGTCAAGCAGCAGAAGAGCGCCGAGCAGGCCCGGGAGGACGCGGAGAAGCAGGCGGAGCTCATCATAATGGACGCCGAGGTGAAGGCCGCCAACCTCCTGAACGAGGCCAAGGAGAGGGTGCAGGTGCTCACCGAGACGGTCCGGGAGCTGCAGGACAAGCGGCTGGCGGTTCTTTCCCAGATAAGGTCCTTCATAGATTCCCAGGAGAAGCTGGTCGACATGGAGGAGAACCGCATCAAGTCAGAGAAGGTACCCAAGGAAGAGCGTCTTCCCGAGGAGGAGGACGGCGACGGGCCCGTACTGGAGCTCTCGGAGCTCTGAGCATGGGTTTTCTTCTGGCCCTGGCGGTCGTTTCCCAGGCTCTGTCCTTCCAGGTCCCCGATCCCGGGGTCAGGATGATCAATGACGCCACTACCTGTCTTTACGAGTTCAACCCGCCCCACCCGATTCGAGAGATTCCATCCTCCTTCGTAGGCTACGAGATAGAAGGCTGCGTGAGCAGCGACGACGTTCTTCTGCCTGCCCGCTACCTTCGTTTCGCGGTCCCCCCGGGCAGCGAGGTCTCGCTTACGGTCCGGGCGGAGGGTACGTTCTCGCTTCCGGGCGGTACGGTGGCCCGGGTGGTTCTCGGCAGCGCGGGTTGCGACAGTTTCGTGGCCGCCGAGCGG
>WJMA01000055.1 GCA_014728175.1 Candidatus Fermentibacterota bacterium | reverse complement strand
TGCGAAGAAGGCTGGAAGAGGCTCGGAGGCGCACCGGTGTGCTATGGGATTGTTGGAGAGGGACTACGTGCTTTCCTGGCTGTTGGCCGATTTCGGTGATTCGCCTTTCATCTTGGTCGCTTGAATTGCGCATGAAATGTCTTACAATGAAGGAACCATTGCAATTGCAGTGATGGCGATTGCATGCGGCATCCGGCACACCTCGGATGGGGGCATGTGAAAGGAGTCCGTCTTTTGTCGGGTAGTGGCGAAGATGGTTCCAGTGGGGAGATGAGCCTGATGGAGGACGGCGGAACGCGGCCCATGTTCTTCGTGCTGGGGCGGGGGCGCTCCGGCACCACGCTGCTTCGGTGCATGCTGGACGTTCATCCGAAGATCTCGGTTCCTCCGGAGGCGATGTTCGTGATGCTGCTGCGGGGCAGGTACGCCGGAGTGAGAGATTGGGACCGGGATCGGATACACTCCTTCTGCCTGGATCTGTGGCGGGAGCGCAGGCTCCTCAGCTGGCATCTGGATCCGGCCGACGTGGAGAGAAGGTTGATGTCGGTGGCCGGGAAGGCGTCGTTTCCTGTTCTATGCAGGAAGGTGTACGAGAGCTACGCCGCGGCCCGGGGCAAGAACGGGCCTGTGCTTCTGGGCGACAAGAACCCCCACTATTGCCTGTTCGCGGGTGAGCTGATGGAGCTCTTTCCCCGCAGCAGGTTCGTGCACTTCGTGAGGGATCCCAGGGACAACGTTCTGTCCTTCCAGCGGGTGGGCTTCGATCTGAACGGTACCGCCGCCCTGGCCTACCGGTGGAAGAGGTACAACCTGGAGGTTTTGAGATACAGCCGGGAGTACCCGGACAGGTTCCTCCTGCTGCGGTTCGAGGACCTGCTTAGCGACCCGGAGAGCTGCCTGGAGAAGCTGTGTAGCTTTCTGGGGGTGGAGTTCGACCCGGTGATGCTGGACTTCCACGCGATGGCCAGGGACGTTCCGGAGTGGGAGTGGCACGGCAACCTGTCCAGGCCGCTGGACCCCAGCCGGTGCTACGGGTGGAAGGACCGTATGGGCCAGCGGGAGGTATGCGTGGTGGAGAGCGTCTGCGGAGAGCTGATCGACTCCTTCGGGTATGAGAGAGCCTGCCCCGAGGTGGGCGTCTGGCCGTCGGTCTCGGCTCGGCCGGGGATGGGCTGGGGATGGTTCTTCACCCTGTTGGAGAAACTGGTCTTCGCCCTGCCTTTGGGTTTGAGGTCGGGGGTGGTGAACCTTTACCGCAGGATGACCGGCTCGCTGCCCGGCAGCGGCCGGTAATGGTGCGGGGCTCTAACGCCAGTCTACCCACGGGCCGCCTTCGGCCCCTATAATTGCGCCCATGTCATTCTTTTTTTGCTTTTGGGGTGATGCGGATTGACCGCTGAGCAGACCATTGTAACCTGCGTGCTGGGCGCGGTGGTGGTGCTGCTCTACAGCAGGTGGCTGTCCGCTTCGGTTATTTTCGTGATGGCCGCGGCCTTCCTGACCGCGGTAGGCGTGCTCACCCCCTCCGACGCCATGACTGGCTTCAGCAACGATGCCATAGCCGTACTGATGATGCTGCTTCTGGTGAGCCAGACCATACGGAAGACCGGTATACTGGAATGGATATTCGAGACCAAGATCAAGCTGTCCCACCGGTACCGGAACTTCATGGGCCAGATGATGCCCTTCGTGGCCGGGACCTCGGCCTTCATGAACAACACCCCCATAGTGGCCCTGCTGGTGCCCTTCGTGGGGGACTGGGGCCGCAGGCACAACGTGGCCGCCTCCCGGCTCATGATTCCGGTTTCCTTCGCGGCGATATTCGGGGGGATGACCACCCTGATCGGAACCTCGACCAACCTCATAGTCAACAGCCTTGTGGTGGGCGCCGAGCTTCCCGGGCTGGACCGGCTGGCCGTGCTGGACTTCACTCCGGTGGGAGTGATGCTGCTGGTGGGGGGCATGCTGTACATGCTGCTGGTGGGCCACCGGCTGCTGCCCTCTCGCAAGGAGCCATCCAGTAGCTTCGAGGAGAGCCCCCGGAAATACCTGGTGGAAACGCTGGTCGAGCCGGGATCCTCTCTGGTGGGCAGGACCATCGAGGAGGCCAAGCTCCGCAGTCTGGAGGGGCTGTACCTGGCGGAGATAATAAGGGATGACGAGACGGTGGGGCCTATAGGGCCGGATGAGGTTCTGGAGGCCGGTGACGTGCTGCTCCTGGTGGGGGCCACGGAAGCGGTGGCCGAGCTGGTAAAGAACTCCAGAGGTCTGGCCCTGGCCGAGCTATTCCAGCCTCCCGACCACGAGAAGCTCAACGTGATCGAGGTGGTGGTGTCGCCCCGGTCCTCTTTGACCGAGCGCCAGGTACGGGAGGCGGACTTCCGCGGCCGCTACGACGCGGCGATACTGGCGGTGCATCGTCAGGGTGAGAGGCTTCTGGGCAAGATCGGCGACATAACTCTGCGCTCGGGCGACCTGCTGCTTCTGGTGGCGGGTGCGGACTTCGAGAAGCGTCTGAACAGCACCGAGGATCTGTACGTAATCTCCAAGATCAGGGAGATACACAACATCGAAGTGGCCAAGTCGATCTTCATAGTGGGCTCCAGCCTGGCCTGCATCCTGCTCAGCGTGCTGGGCCTGGTGCCCCTGTTCAAGTCGCTTCTGGTGCTGCTGGTGGTGTTCATGGTGACCAGGATAGCCACCTTGTCGGAGCTGCGGCACAACTTCGACTTCAACCTGCTGATCGTGGCCGCCTTCGCCCTGGCCGTGGGCCGGGCGGTGGACAAGACCGGACTGGGTGGTCTGTTCTCCGACTGGGTGGTGGAGGTCTTCGAGCCCCTGGGGGTGCTGGGAGTTCTGGCCGCGGTGTACCTGGTGACCAATCTGCTGGCCGACTTCATAACCACCGCCGCGGCGGCGGCGATAGTGTTCCCCTTCGCGGGGGCGGCGGCGGTCTCCATGGGGGCGGATCCCAAGCCGTTCGTGCTGGCCGTGGCCTACGGCGCGGCGGCCAACTTCATAACCCCGATAGGCTACCAGACCAACCTGCTGATCTATGGCCCGGGAGGATACCGCTTCAGCGACTTCACCAAGGTGGGGCTTCCGCTGAAGCTGTTGTGCACGGTTATAGCCGTTCTGGGCCTGGGGCTGGTGTACGGGCTGGTGTAGGGCGCAACAGATGAGTTGCCGTATGGCCGGGGGAAAGGGTTTTTCCAAAGCCGTCCCAATACCGCGACCCATAACGGATTGTGACTGGGGGTGGGCTCGACCGGCATGTGGGAGTACCGCCTTCCCGGTCCTCCTCACGGCCTACTCGATAACCACGAACCTGCTCGTCGCCGTGAATTCCCCCGCCCTCATGCGGACCAGATAGACGCCGCTGGCTAGGCCCTCCAGCCGCACCCGGTGCGTTCCGGCGGAATAGTGGTCTTCGGTGCGGCTGACCAGGCGGCCGGCCAGGTCGTAGACGGCGATCTCGACCCGCGAGTATCCCGGAATCGAGAACTCGATGATGGCCCTCCCGGATGAGGGATTCGGGAGGGCGCCCCGCAGCTCGAAGGAGTTGCCGCTGGGGCTTTCACCGAAGCCGGTCATCCTTTCCCAGAAGACGGACACCGAATGGAGCACGGGCGTGCTATAGGAGTAGTCTGATCTGAGTATGGCCTTGTACTGGAAGAGGCTGTCGCCGTCCTCGAGGATCGCCGACAGGCTGTCTGGGGAAGTCAGGGTATCCGACCAGGCGCCCAAGTTGGCCGGATCGTCGGAGGCCCTTACCTGGAACGCTATGCTGGTTAGGCCGGGTTCGCTACAGGTCCAGTCGATGTATTGCCACTCCGGCCGTTCGGCTACATCCAGAACACTGGATACGAGGATTCCCCGAGATACGAAAGGGGATAAGGCCCACCAGCTCAAGCGGGAGTCTATGTCGGCAGCACCCAAGATGTCCTCGACGCCATCGCTGTTCACGTCCGCGGAGCTTACGAAACCTCCATGCATGAATCTGCCGTCGACGAGGTGCTCGATCCATAAGGTCCCCGAGCCGTCATCGTTCTCCCACCACATGACCTGGTCCGTTTTAACCGAGCAGCCGATCACATCCATATCGCCGTCATCGTCCAGATCGACAGTGCGGACGGAATAGGCGCCATCGAAGCCCTCGTCGATAGGCCGTTCGCCCCAGCTCGTTCCCGAGCCGTCCAGGTTCTGCCACCATGTCATGCCATCGCCCCAGGCGGCTCCGACTACATCCATTCGGCCGTCTGCGTTTACGTCTGCGGCCGATACTTGGTGAACATGATCGAAATCCGCGTCGATCTCGTGCTCCGTCCAGGTAGACCCTGAGCCGTTTTCGTTCTCCCACCAGAGCACATCATTGATACTGCTGGAGCACCCGATGACGTCCAGATCCCCATCTCCGTCGATATCTTCGGAAGAGACGTACGTAGCGTTTTCGAACTCACTGGTTACGTAGTGCCCTGTCCACGAGGTACCCAGGCCATCCAGGTTTTCGTACCATATCACATCGTCCCGGGTGTAAGTGGCAGCCAGGAGGTCCTGGTCTCCATCGCCGTCCATGTCGACGCAGCATACGGAGCACCCCCCTCTAAGGTTGCCAGAAACGGTGTGTCTTTCCCAATCCCGATTGGTTGCTGTGCCGTAGATATTGTCCCACCAATACAGACCTTCGTTTGCAAAGGATGTGCTTGCCACGTCCGGGTAGCCATCTCCGTTGAAGTCTCCGGTACAGGCACTGTTAGCTGTTGTGAATTCCTCGTATATGACACGTTTGGTCCAGTTTCCCCCCGGCGTTTCACTGGAGTTCTGCCACCACGATATTGGCTCATCTGCGTAGGAGACGGCCACTAGATCGACGAAGCCGTCGCCGTTGATGTCCGC
>WJMA01000054.1 GCA_014728175.1 Candidatus Fermentibacterota bacterium | reverse complement strand
TTCATCAACAGAGCAAAAGCGCCTTAGCGCTCTGCCCGACCTCGACGGCTGGTTCGGCAGGTACGGGGGCCGATTCGTGCCGGAGACCCTTCTGCCGGCTCTACGGGAGCTGGACCGCGAGCTGGAGCGGGCAATGGGTGATCCGAAGTTCGAGGAAAAGCTGGACTCCCTGCTGGGGGATTTCGTGGGGCGGCCCACGCCCATGTTCGAGGCGGTGGGCTTCTCGGAGAGCATCTCCGGGCCCCGAGTTTTCCTGAAGAGGGAGGATCTGGCCCATACCGGGGCGCACAAGATAAACAACAGCCTGGGCCAGACCCTGCTGGCCCGGAGAATGGGTAGAAGACGGGTGGTGGCCGAGACCGGGGCCGGTCAGCACGGGGTCTCCGCCGCCGCCGCCGCCGCCCTTCTAGGTCTGGACTGCGTGGTTTTCATGGGATCGCGGGACATGGAGCGGCAGGCACCCAACGTCACCAGGATGGAGCTGCTGGGAGCCGAGGTAAGGCCGGTCAGAAGGGGAAGAAGCTCTCTCAAAGAGGCCATAACCGAGGCCATAAGGTTCTGGATAACCAACGTGGAGGACACTCACTACCTTATAGGGTCGGTGGTGGGTCCCCATCCCTATCCCAAGATGGTCAGACACTTCCAGTCCGTAATCGGCCGGGAGTCCAGGAACCAGCTGCTTCGAAAGCTGGGCCGCCTGCCCGACCTTCTGGTAGCCTGCGTGGGAGCGGGAAGCAACTCGCTGGGCTTCTTCCACAGGTTCCTGAAGGACTCGGTGAGAATGGTCGGGGTGGAGGCCGCGGGAAGGGGGCTGGAGACCGGGGAGCACGGAGCCAGCCTTTCCCGGGGCAGGAGGGGAGTTCTTCACGGCTCGATGAGCTACGTGCTGCAGGACGGGGTGGGTCAGATAACGGAGGCCCACTCGGTCGCTCCCGGACTGGACTATCCGGCGGTGGGGCCCGAGCACAGCCATCTCCGGGACACCGGAAGGGTGGAGTACGATTCCGTGGACGATTCGGAGGCCCTGGAGGCCTTCGACCTCCTGGCCCGGACCGAAGGGATACTGCCGGCCCTGGAGAGCTCCCACGCCCTGGCCTGGGTGATGAGGAACGCCACCACGCTGGGCCGGGACACCGTGCTCTCGTTGTGCCTTTCGGGCAGGGGCGACAAGGACATAGACCAGGTGGAGTCCATGAGGGGAGGCCCGTCGTGAGCTCCCGGATACGGGCGGCGATCGAACACCGGTCATCGATGGGAGAGGGGGCTTTCCTTCCCTTCGTTACCGCCGGGTTTCCGGACGCGGAGACCTGCCGGGAATCGATCCTCACCCTGGACCGCGAGGGCGCGGACGTGGTGGAGGTGGGAATACCCCACTCGGATCCGTTGGCTGACGGGCCCGTTATCCAGATGTCCAGCGCGGTGGCCCTGGAAGGGGGAATGACCCCGGACGGCGCGCTGAACCTCGTGGGTTCCCTGTCCGGCGAGGTGTCCTGCCCCCTGGTGGTGATGACTTACTACAACCTGGTACTGAGCTACGGCCTGGACGGATTTGCCCGCAGAGCCGGAAAAGCCGGGGTGGGGGGTGTGATCATTCCCGATCTTCCGCCGGAGGAGGCGGTGGAGTGGAAGGAAGCCGCGTCCGGGTCCGGGTTGGATACGATCTTCATGGTCGCGCCCACCACCACCGAGCCCAGGATGAAGCTCATAGACCGGCTGACAGCGGGGTTCCTCTACTACGTGAACGTCTGTGGGACCACGGGCAAGTCGTTCGACAATGCTGCGGGAGTGCGGGAGAGGATAGCGGCCGTAAGGGAAAGATCGAGCGTGCCGGTAGCGGCGGGCTTCGGGGTATCCTCCCCGGAGGACGCGACCCTGCTGGCGACCGCAGCGGACGGGGTGGTGGTAGGCAGCCTTCTCCTTCGCCGAATGGCGGAGGCCGATGAGGAAAGCCGTCTGCGCGAGCTGGCCGCGCTGGCCCGCAGGTTCCGCCGGGCGCTGGGCGCGGAAAGCATAGAGCGATTGGATTACACACCAACTCGGGAGGTGAGGCAGTGATACTCGTATTGGACAACTACGACTCTTTCACGTACAACATCGTGCAGGTCATCGGGGAGCTGGGCTGGCCCGTAGAGGTCTACCGCTCCGATTGCCTCACCGTGACGGAGGTGGAGAGCCTTCGGCCGGACGCCGTGGTGATCTCCCCCGGCCCGGGCAGGCCCCGATCCGCCGGCATAAGCTGCGAGCTTATCTCCAAGCTGGGGGGAAGGATGCCCATGCTGGGGGTCTGCCTGGGACACCAGTGCATAGCGGAGGTGCTGGGGGCCAGAGTAGTGCGGGCGGAGACCCCGGTTCACGGGAAGACCGACCGCATATACCACGATACCAAGACCATCTTCACCGGGGTGAGGAATCCGTTCGTCGCCGCCAGGTACCATTCGCTTCTGGTGGAGGAGAGCTCTGTGCCGGACAAACTGGAGGTAAGCGCCTTCACCGAGAAGGGCGAGATAATGGGCCTGAGGTGCTCCGAGCTGATGATGGAGGGAGTGCAGTTCCATCCGGAGTCCATTGCTACTCCCCTGGGCAGAAAGCTCCTGGAGGGTTTTATGACCTGCTACCTGGCCGACCGCAGTCCGACCCGGCGCGTAGGCTCCAACCGGGTTATGGCGGGAGGTGGATGATGGTCGTTCTGATGAGACCCGGCTCGAGGAAGAGCTCGGTGGCCAAGGTGCTGTCGGTGCTCTCGGCCCGGGGGCTGCAGGGCCGGATACTGGCAGTCGACCCCCGGGTCAGTGTGGGGGTTACCGAGCAGCTGGATTCCACCGTGTCCGCGGAGGTGGCCAACGAGATCAGGGCCCTCGGCGGGGTGGAGGAGGTGGAGAGCTTCGATTCCTCGTACAAGCTGAGCGATCGTGGCTTCCATCCGGACCGGACCGCGGTGAAGGTGGGAAAGGTCCGCGTGGGGGACGGGTCTCCCACCATCATCGCCGGCCCGTGCGCGGTGGAGAACAGGGATACCCTGATGCGGACCGCCGAGGCGGTTAAGACGGCCGGAGCGGACATGCTGAGGGGTGGGGCCTTCAAACCCAGAACCTCGCCCTACAGTTTCCGGGGCCTGGGAGAGAAGGGTCTGAAGCTTCTCCGGGAAACCTCGGAGGCCTTCGACATACCGGTGGTCACGGAGGTTCTCGGCACCGGAGACATCCGGCTGGTTGCCGACTACGCGGACGTGCTGCAGATAGGCGCCCGGAACATGCAGAACTTCTCGCTGCTGGAAGGGGTGGGGGAGCAGGACAGGCCCGTGCTCCTGAAGCGGGGCATGTCCGCGACGGTACGGGAGCTCCTGCTGGCCGCCGAGTACGTACTGGAGGGAGGAAACACCCAGGTCATGCTGTGCGAGAGAGGCATCAGGACCTTCGAGCAGAGCACCAGGTACACCCTGGATATAAACTCCGTACCCCTGCTGCGAAGGCTTACCCACCTTCCGGTGTTCGTGGACCCCAGCCATTCCACCGGAGACCGCGAGCTGGTGGCCCCGGTGGCTCTGGCGGGCATAGCCGCGGGTGCGGACGGGTTGATAGTAGAGGTACATTGTGAGCCCGACAAGGCGCTGGTGGACGGCAACCAGAGCCTACGGCCCGGCTGCTTCGCAGACCTGATGAAAAAGGTACACAAGGTGTCGTCCGCGGTTGGCGAGGGGGGTGACCTAACGAGCCGTAGCACGGCCGTGCAAAGCGCGGGCAGATGACACTCGGGGCCGGGGGGCGGTCTAACTTGTGCTCTCACCCTTTCGGGAAGCGAATGGACTCGCCCGCCGGCGCCCCGAATCAATATACCAACAAGGCATAGAATATTATCTTATGTTAATATAAATTATTACTATATGTACACTTAAAGGACAAAAAACCTATCAAACACAAAAATATATACCCGCGAACTCCAAGTAGAGATGGTCCGGGACAACCCAAACGAAGTCAGAGAACACTTCATCCTCGATTGTAAACCTGGTCCATGTATCACCAACCCCATCGTCGTTGCGCCACCATTCGAGCCTGGTGTTTGCCATAGCACTATTGGCACCCACTACATCCATATCGCCGTCGTTATCAAGGTCACCGGGGTAGGCGCAATGGACCGACGGATAGTCCCCCTCGATGTGGTGTTTGTGCCAACCTGTTCCAAGGCCTTCGTTCTCGAACCAGACGACTCCCTTGTCATACCAACCCGAAAACTGAGACAAGACATCCAGGTCTCCGTCGCCATCCATGTCTGCTGGGAAGGCAAAATGGCTCCCCTCCACGTCGGATTCGATCCTGTGACGGGCACTGGCAATCCCCAGCAGGAGGTTACTTGGGTATCCCATGTAGTTCATCTGAACGGCGTTGGAGAAGGAGTCCGCCCAGAAGGTGACCGGGCCCGTTACGCCGGGGCCGCCCGACCATTCATGCTGGTATTTAGTTGCCGCATGGGCCAGAGGAAGAACGATAGCAGCTATAAGGATCGACCGATACAGGGCGACACCTCCTTCGCAATCAATCTGCCGCCGCTATTACCGCAAGTCAACTTTGTGGGTTTACTTGGCTCTCCTAGCATTCCTCCAGCCTTACCCAGCCCAGTCTGATGTCGATCGGCTCCAATCCGGGGGGAACGGCATCGCGGGGAAGGGTACTATCCAACTGGGATATATAGAGATTCACTAATGGCTTATGACCGAAAAGTGGCCTCGAAACCAAATCTGGCATTCTAATACTGTCAGCTCGAATCGGCCATGGACTTCCCTATATGGGTGGCAAGCTCGCTTACAGTCCTATCTACCGCTTCCGAGAGCCCCTCTCCGAAGCTCACGTCCCCCGGCTGGATGGCCAAGACCATTATCTCGGACCTTACCTGGGCGCTCAGGTAGTCCATGAACAGGGGTAGGGGTATGTCGTGGGTGGTGAAGATACCCATCCTGAGGATGTCCCGCTTGTCCAGCACCCGCCAGCTTCCCGGGGGCAGGTCCATATGTACGGCGTCCACCAGAAGAACGCCATCGGGACGGAGCCTGGCTATAGCCCCCACCTGGTTCTCCGGAGTGGTCCCGGCGTCGATGCATCTCTTCCTGAGCGATTCGTCCAGGCTGGCGTAAAGGGCCGGACCCAACCCGTCGTCGCGGCGGAGGGGATTGCCCATGCAGAGTACTACGCTTTCCGGGGAGAGGAACTTTCTGAGAGGAACCTCCTGCCCGTCGGAGGGCGAGTCGGGCAGAGCTAGTCCTCCGTGGTCAGGGTGGTTTTCCGCCTGCATCTTGCGCACAGAACCTTCACCCGGTCGGAGCGGCCCTGGTCCGGGATGTTCTCCAGAAGGTTCTCGTCCACCACTCCCAGCTCCCGCAGCCTGGTCAGGTAAAGGGTGGGGCTGGAGTAGGTGAGCTCACCCAGGCGGTCGGAAATCCAGAGTAGGTGGTCCTTGCAGGCGATCGGCTCTCCACACATCTCACAGAGCACCAGCTCCTTCTCTATGGTCTCGTAGGCCTCGCTTCGTTCGAAGAGGGAGAGCTCCCACTCGTCGGAAAGCTTGATGCCCTGGTGATCGTTGATGCAGGCCGCCTCGCATTCGCCGCAGAATATGCAGGTGTCTGTGTAATGTATCATCACCCGCTTGGGCCCTTCGGGGTCGTCCAACACGTCCTCGTGGTCGATGGCCTCCACAGGGCAGATCTCCTCGCAGCCCAGGCAGCCGACGCATTTCTCCTCGTCGAACTTGGGCTGACCGCGGAAGTTGCGATGGGGAACGTGGGCCTGCTTGGGGAACTTGGACGTATAGGGCCCCTTCGCCACCGCCCTGATGGCTTCCAGCAGCTCTCTGAGCTTGGGGTACTTCATTGTGTCATCCAGAACCTTTGCCCTTAGGCTTCTCCCTCATCATCCTCCGCGTAGGCATCCGTCACGCTCTTCTCGGTCAGTCGAATTCCGCTTCGATGGCTTCCCCTGGCAATGGCGTGAGCGGAGACCGGCGCGGTGAGAACCAGGAAGACGATGCAGAGGAGAGCCTTGATGCCCGCCGCAACGAATCCCATGGAGAGAAACACGCCGAACAGTATGCTGCACGTGCCCAGGGTGACGCACTTGGTGGCGGCCTGCAGGCGGTTGTAGACGTTGGGTAGCCTTACCAGCCCCAGGCAGCCCACGAAGTCGAAGAACAAGCCGATGCCTATGAAGACCATTCCTAACGTATCACTCATCGAACCCTTTTCCTTCCAAGTGCTTCGAAAGGGCCAGAGTGCTTATGAAACTCTGGAGGGCCCAGGCTATGCCCACGTCCACGTACCAGGTCCTGTTGGTGGCGATGGAGACTATAGCGCAGAAACCCACTATGAGAATTCCGATAATGTCTATGGCCACTATCCTGTCCGCGGCGGTGGGACCGAATATGATCCTGTACATACACAGCGCCCCGGCCAGGAGCAGGATGTACAGGGCCCTGACCACGAAGCCCGTATGGGGCAGGTCGGGGTAGAATATTGCCGGAGCCGGCCTGGCTATGATCAGGGCGATCAAACCGCCCAGAACAACGAAACCGAGGAACCATCTGAGGAATCTCATCATTCGGACTCCTCCTCCGGCTCGAAGATCTTTCTCAGCAGGGGCTCGAATCGCCCGGCGACCAGTCGGGTGGCGCCCTCTATGTCGGGGTCCTTCACGTTAATCCAGTGTACGTAGAGGAAGCCGTTCTCACGATCCACGTCCACGGTCATCGTTCCCGGAGTCAGGGTAATGGAGTTGGCCAGGAAGGTAAGGGCCAGATCGCTCTTCAGGTCGGTCTTGACCTTCACTATGCCCGGCCTGATGGGCAATACCGGATTCAGGACCCTGTAGGCGACGTCGAAGTTGGCCTTGACCACCTCCCAGATGAACAGGGGAACGTAACCGAACAGGAAGTAGAAGTAACGTCCGGGCCTCTTGAGGAGCCTGGGGGTGCGCCTGAACATGCCGGCGGCCGCGGCGGTGACCAGCAAGCTGACCACGGCCCCCACGACCAGGTGCTGCACGTCGACCGACCAGCTCAGGCCCAGCCAGACCAGGAACACCACTACGAAGAGTACGAGCTTCGCTTTCACGGTTATCTGACCTCACTCATGATTCTAAACGCAAGCTCCGTACCGGCCTTGAAGGTCTTCGATGCGTCCGTCAGGAACAGCTCCCTGACCTGGGGAAGCAGAAGGAGCCCGCCCGCGATGCAGATCAGGGCCAAAAGGCTCATGGACAGCTTCATCATGGCGGGTACATCCTTGATGCCCTTCAATCTTTCGGGCAGGTTCCCCAAAAAGCCGTAACGCATCATCTTCATCACGTAGGCCAGGGTAAGGATGCTGGCAACGATCGCGATGATGGCGTATCCGTAAAGGCCCGCCTGGACCGCAGCGACCACTATGAGGAGCTTGCTCCAGAACCCGGCGAACGGCGGGATGCCGGCCAGGGACATCGAGCCGGCCATGGAGGTGCCGGCGGTTAGAGGCATCCTTCTGGCCAGACCGCCCATCTTCCTCAGGTCGCGGGTTCCGGTGGCGTACTCGACCGCGCCGGAGCCCAGGAACAACAAGGACTTGAAGACCGAGTGGTTGAACAGGTGGAACAGCGCAGCCAATATTCCTAAAGGAGTTCCTATGCCGATTCCGATCATTATGTAACCGACCTGGCTAATGGAGCTGTAGGCCAGAAGGCGCTTCATGTCCCACTGCTTCAGGGCCAGCAGCACTCCTACGCACATGGACACCGTGCCCAGGGTAAGCAGTATCGTCGACAGCTCCCAGGTGATGCCGAAGACGCTGTAGAACAGTCTGCAGATCGCATACACCCCCAGGGCCTTGATCAGGACGCCCGACAGCATGGCGGATATGGGGGCCGGCGCCGAGGGATGCGCATCCGGCAACCAGGCGTGGAAGGGTACCAGCGCGGCCTTCAGCCCGAAGCCCACCAGGAACAGCACCGAGGCCAGAAGAACTATCTCCCCCGAGCCGCCGTCCCGCAGGACCATGGCCATGTCGGCCATGTTCAGGGTGGAGGTATGGGCGTACATCCATACCACACCCAGGAGAACGAACATGGATCCCAGGGAGCCCATCACGGCGTACTTGAACGCCGCCTCCAGCTCCTGTCTCTCGGTTCCAAAGGCCACCAGGGCGTAGCTGGCGACCGCGGCGATCTCCAGGTATACGAACAGGTTGAATATATCTCCGGTGACTATGACCCCGTTCATCCCGGCCAGCATGAGCATGAACAGGGAGTAGAACTGCCATTTCTGGGTGTACCTGCTCATGTAGTTGGTTGAGTAGAGCACGACCAGGAACGCTATGAGGTTCACAGTCAGGAGCATGAACACGGTAAGGCCGTCCACCACCATCGCTATCCCGATGGGGGGCGGCCAGTTTCCGACCTCGAAAAGAAGAACGTGATGGGCGTTGACCAGCCGGAGCATCACGAATCCCAGGAACAGGGTACCCATGGTGCAGAGGATTCCCAGCAGGTCGGGTACCCCTTTCAGCTTCCTTCCCAGAAGGGCGTTTAGGAAGGCACCTGCCAGCGGCACTCCCACCATCAGCGGTATCAGGTCGTTGTGTATCATCCTCGCAGCTCCCTGATCTGGGCTATGTCGAAAGTGCCGTACTTCTCGTGCAGCCGCATGGCCAGGGCGACCATCAACGCGGTGGTGGCCAGGCCGATCACTATGGCCGTCAGCACCAGGGCGTGGGGCAGGGGATCCACCATGTTCTGGACGTCGGTGAGGGGCGAGAAAATGGGTGATCTTCCCCCGATGCGGTAAGCGGTGGCAATGAAGAAGAGGTTAACCGCGTTCTCGGAGATCATTATGCCGATGATGATCCTGATCAGGTTGCGCTTGGAGACGACGGCGTAGATCCCCACGCAGAACAGAACCATGCACAGAACGTATACCGCCATTACTCCTTCTCCGTAGGCTCGTGCTTCATGATCACCAGAGCGACGAAGATAGAGAAGAGACCCGCGCCCACCTTACAGGCGATCGCGATGTTCGATACGGGGATGGTCCCTGCGCTGAAGAGCTCGAATACCTCGCCCTTGGGAACGAAGTTGAGAAAGAACGCTCCCCATGCCAGTCCCAACAGGGCCACTGCCAGGAACAACAACGCCCCGATGCCCTCCAGGGCCTTGGCCCCGGAGACCGAAAGCACCTCGAAAGCCTTGTCCTTGCCGAAGGCCAGCATTACGTGGACCAGCGACAGGGCGATTATCACCCCGCCGGCGAAGCCCCCTCCCGGGGTTAGGTGGCCGTGCAGAAGAAGGTATATGCCGAACAGAAGAATCAGGCCCACGGTGAGACGGGTTATGGTCTTCACTATCAGTGACATTCCGGGATCACGCTCCCTGCTCACGCCGACCCTCCTTCCTCGGTAGGCTCCTTGGCTGTCGCCAGCCGGTCCTTCTTCCTTCCCACCTTCCTCATTACCGCCAACACGCCCACCACCGCCGTGAAGAGCACCGTGGCCTCTCCCAGCGTATCGTAGGCCCTGTAGTCGAGGATTACCGAGGCCACCACGTTGGCCGCCCCCGTTCCCCCGGGCTCGCCCTCCAAACTGTATCCCTGGTCCAGGTAGTAGGAGGCTACCCGCATCTGGGGCTCGCCGAAGGGGGGAAGCTCTCCGAAGGCTCCCGCGGATACCAGGGTGAGCACCAGAAGAAAGGCCAGGGCGATCAGCCCGCCGATGGGCCGGTCCTTCTCCTCGGGTACCTCGACGTCCCTTTTGATCGTGGCCCTGATCAGAATGATCACCGCCAGTATCTCCACCACCAGCAAGGTGATGGCTACATCGGGGGCCTTCATCAGAAGAAAGAGTATGGACATCATCAGGCCCACGGTACCCAGGGCCACCACCGCGGACAGGAGGTTCTTCACCTCTATGGCCACGATCGCTCCCACTATCATCAGGCCCAGCAGAACGTAAATGGCAACCATACAACTACCTCATCAAATACCAGATCAGCACCAGCGTACCCAGCAGGAACCAGGAAACGTACCTGGACAGGACTCCGTCATGAAGGAGCCCCAGCATCCTGCCGAGACCGCCCGCGAACCCGGCTCCCAGGTCGTAGATGTCGAAAAGCTTCCTCTCCGCGGCCCTGTATATTCCGCGAAGCAACCCGTTGTCTCTTACCGTATCGTAGAACTCTACCCCGGAGACCCTCATGTCCTCGTGTTCTTCCAGGGTCTCCCCCCCTATGAACGAACCGGTCGTCCGGGACTTCAGCAGGGCCCCCAGCAGGTAGATTACGAATCCCAGGATCACTCCCGCTATGAGCAGCAGGGTGACCACTCCGGAGCTCCATATGCCGACCGGCGCCACCTCGCCCGGTACGCTCGGATATACGAAATGCTTGAGGGGAATGGATATCGCGAATACGCCGAATACGACGCAGAGTATCGACAGTATTACGGTGGGTATCCACATGCTGGCTCCGGTCTCTCCCCGGCCTTCACTCTTGGCCGTCCGCTCGGAGCTCTGACCCAGGAAGATCGCGTGTATCAGCTTCATGAAGCTGGCCAGGGTGAGTATGCTTCCGAACATCGCCGCCACCAGCCAGAGAATCCAGATGTATCCGCCGCTTCTGCCGGTCTCGATCACTCCCTGGTATACCAGCCACTTGGAGGCGAATCCATTGAACGGGGGAACCCCGGAGATCGACAGGGAGGCTACCAGGAAGGTGATGAAGGTAACGGGCATCACCCTGGCGTACCCGCCCAGCTTGCTCAGGTCGCTGGTTCCGGCTCGCTTGGCCACCGCTCCCCCGGAGAGGAAGAGGCAGGACTTGTATATGGCGTGGTTGAGCATGTGGAATATGCCGCCGGCTATGCCTATGGGATTGCCGGTGCCGATTCCCAGGACCATGTAGCCCACCTGACTGACCGCGTGGTATCCTAGAAGGCGCTTCATGTCGTGTTGAATCAGGGCCATCATCACCGCCGCCACTATGGTGAAGCTTCCCACGGCCATCAGAACCGTGTTCATGGCCCCCGTCATCTCGAAGAGGCCCAGCGATATCCTGGCCAGGAAGTAGATGCCCAGCAGCTTGTCCAGGGAGGCCGGGAGGTACGCGGTCACCGGAATGGGCGCGTCCTCCGCGGTGTCCGGCACCCAGGTGTGGAACGGCATGGCGCCGGCCTTGGCCAAGGCTCCCGCCGCCAGGCAGACGTAGGCGACCACCGAGGCCCTGGAGCCCAGGTCGACGCTCAGGGCGTCCATCCTCAGGCTGAACAACGCTCCGGTCTGCGATTCTCCGGAGAGGCGCCAGAGGATCACAATCCCCAGGAGCATCAGGGCGTCGGTGCCACCGATTATTACGAACGCCTTCTTGGCGGTGGACCCGGTGCGCTCGGTTCTGCCGAAGGTTATCAGCTGGTAGAGAAGCAGACCCAGGAATCCCCAGAAGCTGAGGAAGAGGATCATGTTGTTGGCGAAGATGGCGCCCAGGCTGGCTATCAGCGTAAGCAGGGTGTAGAGGTAGTACTTGCCCAGTTTGCGGCGGCCCCGCATGTAGCCTATGGAGTAGATTACTACCAGCAAGAAGAAAAGACCCGTGAACAGGCCCACGAACTTGGACAGCTCGTCGAACCGGAACAGGTCGGGGTTGCCCAGAAGCTCTGCGGGCGTCATCGAATGCCCATCCTACTCATTATCCTCTCGGTCTTCTTCCTCGAAAGCTCCACCAGGTCCGTGCCGCTGTATATCTTCTTTCCCTTGTCGTCCCTGACGGCCACCCTCTCGGTACAGCAGTAGCAGGGATCTATGGCCGCCAGGATTATGGTGGCATCGGATACAGTCTCCCCCACCACCGTAGACTTGAACGTGGGCAGGTTCATGAAGGTGGGCGCCCTGACCTTGTGCCGCACCGGCCTGTTCGTCCCGTCGCTGCGCACGAAGTGGAAGGTCTCGCCCCGGGGGGCCTCTATGTGGCCGATGCCGTCCCCGGGAGGTACGGACTCGATGTTGGCGTCTATCTCCCCGGGAGGCAGATTGCTCAAACACTGAACCATTATCCGGGCCGATTCGATAGTCTCCAGCATCCGGACCACTACTTTGTCGTAGACGTCGCCGTTCTCGGTAACGATCATGTCCCAGTCGACGCGGTCATACACTCCGTACGGCGAGTCCACCCGCACGTCGCGGGAGACGCCCGAGGCCCGAGAGGTGGGCCCCAGGGCGGAGAAATTTATAGCCGCTTCTTCGGAGAGCACCCCCACTCCCTTGGTGCGGGCGTGTATGACTGGATCGTCCTTTATGGCCGCTATGAGCATGTCCATAGTGGGTAGAATGGACTCTATCTTGGCAAGGGCGGGACCTATGTCCTCTTCCTGGATGTCCCTTCTCACCCCACCGGGCTTGAACATCGCGTAGTTGTTGCGGTTGCCCGACAGGATCTCCATCACGTCCAGGATCTCCTCCCGCAGCTTCCATACCCACATGAAGACAGTGTTGTATCCCAGGAAGTGGCCGGCCAGCCCGGCCCACAGGAGATGGGAGTGGATCCTCTCACCTTCGGCAATAATGGTTCTTATGTACTTGGCTCTTTCGGGCACCTCCATGGGGAATACGTCCTCCACGGCCCTGGTGTAGGCGAAGGGGTGGCTGGTGGAGCAGATTCCGCAGATCCTCTCTATGACGAAGGTGCTCTGGTCGAAGTTCTTCCGCTCGGAGAGCTTTTCGATGCCCCTGTGGTTGTACCCTATGCGGACGTCTATGTCCACCACCCGCTCGCCCTCGACGGTGAGGGTAAAGAACTCCGGTTCCTCCTGCAGCGGATGGAACGGCCCTATGGGAACTACGGTTCTCTTGCCCATCAGACGCCTCTGTCCCTTATCGCTGTTTCGTCCCACTCCTCGTAGTCCTGCCTGAGTGGATAAACGCCTTCAGGCCAGTTGTCGGCCAGAAGCAGCCTGCGCATGTCCGGATGGCCCTTGAACTCGACTCCGAGAAGCTCGCTTATCTCCCTCTCGATCCAGTTCGTGGCCTCTATCCAGGGGGCCAGCGACTCTATCACCGGGTGGTCTCGGTCCAGCTTCACCCGGAGGTTTATCATCAGGTTTATGTCTTCGATGGTGAAATGGTAAAGGATCTCTATCGCCCGCCGGGTGTCGATGCCGGAGGCTATGTTGAACCGGGCCTTCAGGTCGAAGAATACGTGTCGGGCCACCTGCTTCAAAGCCTCGGGCCTTATCTCCACGAAAACCCTCTTCGGGCTCTTGTCCTGGAAGTCCAGGATGTCTCCGGCGAACCTGCTCCTGAGATCCTGGAGTATCTCTTCTCGGTTCATGAGCTGCGTACCTTCTCTATCAGCTTGACCACGCCTGCGATGATCGCTTCCGGCTTGGGCGGGCAACCGGGGATGTAAACGTCGACCGGCACGATATGGTCCAGGGGAACCGGACAGTTGTAGCTGTGAATGAACATCCCCCTGGACATTGAGCACTCACCGATGGCCACCACCAGACAGGGCTTGGGTACCTGGTCGTAGAGCTTTCTTAGCCTGTCGGCGGACATCCGGTTGCAGGAGCCGGTTACCAGAAGGACGTCCGCGTGCTTGATGCTGCCGGCCAGCAGCATCCCGAAACGCTCGATATCGAACCTGGGAGTAAGGCAGTCCAGGATCTCTATATCGCAGTTGTTGCAGCTTCCCGTCGAGAAGTGGAACACCCAGGGTGACTTGAGAAGCGCCTTGAGTTTGATGCTCATCGGTTACTCCCGAAACACATTGCTATAAACCCAGGTACGCCAGCACGACGGCCGCGACCGCCAGCAGCGTTACGGGCCCCCAGAAGAAACGTAGGGCCTGATCTATCCGCACCCTCGGATTGGTGTTGCGGATGACTGTGACCAGAGCCACCAGAACCACTATCTTCAGGGCTCCCCACAGTATGTGTATCCCCTGAAAGGTAATCCCGTCCAGGAAGAGTATGGTGGCGAAGAAGGGGATCACGAACAGGAGCATATTCTTCATAAGCTTGAACAGCGCCAGGCCGGTGCCGGAGTACTCCACCATCGGGCCCTCCACTATCTCGGTCTCCGCCTCGGGGATGTCGAAGGGAACCAGCGCCAGCTTGGCCTGTATGGTGGGGATCATGACCAGCAGGGCTATGATGCCCGAGAGGTTGGTGGCCGTAGCCCCCGCCTCGGCCTGCCAGGTGAGGATCTCGCCCAGTCGAAGCGAGCCTCCGGAGTTGATGACCGGGACCAGCGCGGCCAGAATGAAGGGGAGCTCGTAAGCGATAAGGAGCTTCATCTCCCTGGAGGCTCCCAGGCTGGCCAGGGGGTTCTTGGAGGCGAACCCGCCCATGATGATGCTGATGGAGGGGATGGTGAGCAGGTAGATGACCACTATCCAGTCCCCCATGAAGCTCTGGGAAGGATTGAGGTTGTTGCTCCACAGGAGGGCGGACACCACCACCACCGAGGAGAAGCCGATAAGGGGCGCGGACACGAACGCCAGGCGGGAGGCTCCCGCCGGTATCAGGTTCTCCTTGCCCATCAGCTTGACTACGTCGTACAGAGGCTGAAGCAGTGGGGGACCCACCCTGTACTGGACCCTGGCCGTGACCTTCCGGTCCACCCAGCTTAGGAAAAGGCCCAGCGCCGCGGTGGCCAGAAAACCGTAAACCAGCAGATAGAGGAGGTAGATCATGCCTTCTCTCTGTCCCAGTGAGTCGAATGGACTATGAGGTTGTCACCAACCAGGAACGTGTTCTCGTCGAGCTCGGTGTCCGCGGGCATAAGTTTCAGCGCTCCGTAGGGACAGGACTTGATGCACAGGGGCTCGTCCTCCAGGTCACGCCGGTCGTAGCAGAAATCGCATATGTGGACCAGCTGGGGCACCAGCTCGGGATAGATGGTCCCGTAAGGACAGGCGTGCGAGCAGGACCGGCAGGTGATGCACCGGATGGGGTACCTGACCAGCATGTTGTCCTTTTCCTCCAGCTGCGCCAGCGCGTCCTTGGGACAGGCGTTGACGCAATGGGGCTCTTCGCAGCGCCTGCAGACCAGGTAGTAGGTGGCGAGCTCCACCGCTGATACAATCCCGTTGTTCCAGGGGTGGTAGAAGTAGCTGCACTCGACGACGCACTCCTCGCACTCGCCGGTAGCGCAGACGTCCAGGTCGACGTACAGCCTGAGGTCGCTCCCCGGCCGGGGCTCGGGGTTGGCCCGTCCCATGTGCAACTGCTCAGCGCTGCCCTTGAAGCTCTTGGTTCTTTCCATCCTCCGTCAGTCCCAGATATTAGGGTACTGCTTGATCTGTGAGTACCTGAAAACCGGCCCGTCGGTACAGCAGTAGTAGGGGCCTATCCTGCAGTGACCGCACTGTCCTATCGCGCAGGACATGTTCTTCTCCATGGACAGGAAAATGTTGGAATCGGAGAAGCCCATCTCTAAAAGCTTCAGCGTTGAGAACTTCATCATTATGGGTGGCCCGCAGACGATGGCCACCGCGCTCTCGAAGTCCAGGCTAAGGTCTTCCAGGATGGTGGTGACCACGCCGGTGGGGCCCCGCCAGGTCTCGTCGCCCTCGTCCACGGTAAGAACGATGTTCAGGTCGTCGCGGTCGAACCATCGGGACATCTCCTCGCGGTACACCAGCTCGGAGGGATTCCTGCAACCGCCCCGGTAGAGGAGCTTGGCCAGGCTGGATACGATGTCGAACAGGCCGTACATAACCGCCCTCATCGGGGCGAACCCAACGCCGCCGCCCACCACCAGAACTTCGCGGTCCCGGAAATCTTCCAGCGGGTAGTTGTTGCCGTAGGGCCCCCGTATCCCTACCTCGTCTCCCGGGCTGAGCTGGTGGATCCTGTCGGTGACCTTGCCCACCCGGGCCACGGTTACGTCGAGGGTCTCGGGCTTCCTGTAGTGAGAGGAGGGGGTGAAGGGCGCCTCGCCCACCCCCGGAACCGTCAGCTGGATGAACTGACCGGGATCGAAAGGGACCTCCCGGTCGGGCTTGAGCCTTATCGTGTATATGGTGGGGGTCTCCTTGACCACCTTCAGCACCCTCGAGCGCACCATGCTGTAGGGATTGGTGGTATTACCCATTGGAAACCAACCTGCCCAGAACCTCTCTTATGTCTATCTTGGCCGGGCAACCGGTGATGCATCTGCCGCAGCCGGTACAGGCGTAGACGTTCGCCACCTCCGGGAAGAAATCGAACTTCTTCTCGAACCGGTTGCGAAGCCGCATCCACAGCTCCGGCCGTGGATTGTCGCCTCCGCCGACCCGGGCAAATCCCTTCAACAGGCAGGAGTCCCAGATGCGGAGGCGCTCCATCTTTCCTTCGTTCTTCTGGTCGTAAAGCAGGAAGCAGTGGCAGGTGGGGCATATGGTGTTGCATGCCCCGCATTCCACGCAGGTCCGGGCCTCGTCCGCCCATACCTCGGAATCGTACATGCGTCTGACCGCGCCTTCCAGACTCTTCCGGTCGGGCACCCCCGACTCCTCGATGTTGGCCTGGACCAGCTCGGCCACCTGGTTGCGGGTTCTACCCCTCTCTGCCATCATGTCCTGGTCCGGCTCCCCCAGAATGCCCGAGGACGCTTCCAGGAGGGCCTCTCCCTTCTTAGATCCGGCCTCGACGAGGTAACCCCCCTCCACGGGAGACAGGTTGATGTCGAAGGCTTCCTCGGGGAAAGGCTTCACCCCCATGGCCATGCAGAAGCAGGTGTCCAGGGCGGTGGTACAGTCGCAGGAGATGATCAGGTTCCGCTCCCGATTCCTCTTGTAGAACGGGTCCTCGTACTCGCCCTTCAGCAGGGCATGGTCAAGGACCTTGAACCCTTTGAGGTCGCAGGCCTTGGCCCCCACCACGCAGACCGGCTTCTTATCTTGGCCGGGAAGGTCGGTGTCGTAGTCTTGGGCGACTACCTCCCGGGCCCTCTGGAAGAAGAGCTTAAGGGGCTCGAACGCTCTGACTTGGCCGGGGTCGAAATGCTCCAGGTCCGACGTGTAGGGAACGTATTGTAGACCGCTGCCGTCCTCCACCGGGACGAACACACTGTAGCTGGAGGTCAGCTTTTCCAGAAGCTGCCTGAGTCTATCATGGCTCAGGTAATGCATATCGCTGAGAACCGAGACCTCTCAGTCTTCCAACACCTTGCGGTGCAGACCTAACCCGGTTTTGATGGGCCGACAGGAAAACCTCGATCGTAACTGGTTCGGGGCTCCCCCCTGGCCTGTCGGCTGCGAGCCCAGTCGTGCAGAAACGGTAACCAACAAAGTCGATGATCGATAGTCAAGGCCGCGAGGCGGTATCGATACCCGCTAGATCGTTGCTGGATTCACAAAGCCCTGACTGCCATGAGTTTGATACTTTTTCTGTCGGAATTTGAAGGGCGTCCTCGCCCACTATGGATGCTCTCGGCCTCCCTTGATATCACTGTTAACTTATTCCCAGGTTGATAATTAGCCATGTAATGGATGTGGCCGATTGACAACGGTTACCAGAGGGCTTTCGTTAGAATCGGTTCCGGTTGGGCTTTTGGATCGGATATTTCAGATGGTGAAAGGAGGGCCCTGTGGCACTCGAATCGTACAACCCATCCACGGAGGAACGTATAGCGTCGTACTCGGAGACCTCTCCGGAACGGATCGAGGAGATGCTGGAGGCGGCGGAGTCCGCCCAGCGGGAATGGGCGGCGACCGGGTTCGGAGAACGGGCGGAGGTTATGGGCGGAGCTGCTCGGCTGCTTCGAGAGCGGGCCTCGGACCTGGCGCGGCTGATGGCGACGGAGATGGGCAAGCCCTTGACCGAGGGCCGGTCGGAAGCTGAGAAGTGCGCCCGGGTATGCGACTACTACGCCGGGAACGCCGAGGCGCATCTGGAAGACCGTCCGATACCCACGGACGCGGCGAGAAGCTACGTGACGTACAGGCCGCTGGGGGTTCTGCTGGCGGTGATGCCCTGGAACTTTCCCTTTTGGCAGGTATTCCGGTTCCTCGCCCCGTCACTCATGGCCGGAAACGCCGCCCTTCTGAAGCATTCGTCCAACGTGACCGGCTGTGCTCTGAGGATAGGTGAGATCATTCGGGGCGCCGGTTTCCCCGAGGGCCTGTTCGACGTACTCGTTCTGCCCTCCGACAAGGTTTCCGACGTCATCGCCGACCCTAGAGTGAGGGGGGTGTCCCTCACCGGAAGCACCCCGGCCGGGATCTCCGTGGGCAGCTCGGCGGGGGCCTCCCTGATTCCGTCCGTGCTGGAGCTGGGCGGAAGCGACCCCTACGTGATCCTGGCGGACGCGGACCTGCGCGCGGCCGCCGAGACGTGTGCCTTCTCCAGGCTCATAAACGCGGGGCAGTGCTGCATATCGGCGAAGAGGATGATCGTGGAGAGAAAGGTATCCTTCGATTTCTGCGATTTGCTGATCGAGCGAATGGCCGCCAGGACGATGGGAGATCCGCTGGAAGGAGGGGTGGACGTAGGGCCCATGGCCAGGGCCGATCTGCGGGAGGAGATCCACGGCCAGGTCCGGAGGAGCGTGAAGATGGGAGCCTCGGTGGCGCTGGGATGCGAGATGCCCGGGGGCCGGGGCTGGTTCTATCCTCCGTCGGTTCTGACCGGGGTGAGTAAGGGCATGCCCGCGTTCGACGAGGAAACCTTCGGCCCGGTGGCGGCCGTGCTGGAGGCGGCGGACGAGGAGGAATGCATCCGGCTGGCAAACGACACCTCCTTCGGACTGGGAGCCGCCGTCTTCACGTCCGACGTGGAGAAAGGCGAGCGCATAGCCGCGGATCGGCTGCGGGCGGGTTGCTGCTTCGTGAACACGTTCGTGCGATCCGATCCCCGGCTTCCCTTCGGAGGGATCAAGGGATCCGGTTACGGCAGGGAACTATCCAGGGAGGGAATACTGGAGTTCGTGAACGCGAAGACGGTGTACAGGGCCTGATCTCGCCGGGGCCTACTGTCTTTCGGTGAGGTAGGACGCTATGGCCTCGACTACGGCGGGAACGCTTTCCTCCACCTGGGGGGACAGATCCTCGCCGAACTCGTCGTTCCGCAGAACCTCCACTGCGTATATCCTAATTGTATCCGGCAGATCGTAGCCCATGCGTTTGCCTATGCTCAGTGCTCTGACCAGCCCCAGACCGTGGTGGGAGCGCGACGGTCTGGTCACGCAGTCCAGGTCCTCCGGCCGAAGGACGTGCAGATGCCCGGGGGGTGACTTTCCGGTCTTGATCGAATCTACGATCACCAGGCTGTCGTAGCCCTGTATGTGGTCGAGGATGGTTATCCCCGCTACCGCTCCCTCCTCGACGTCCACTCCGTCGACCCGTTTCCGCAGCTCCCGGGCTATCCTGATGCCCACGGCATCGTCGCTCAGTATCGGATTGCCCAGCCCCAGGACCAGCGTTTTCATCTGGTGAGGGTCTGCAGCAGCTCCCTCCGGTGATCGTAGACCCTTACCTCCAGCGGCGTCTCGCCGGGAAGGGAGTGGGTGGCGCAGGCCAGGCAGGGGTCGTAGGCCCTGAAGGCCATCTCCACCAGGTTAAGAAGGCCGTCGGCGACCTCTCTGCCCGATATAACCTTCTCGGCCGCCCTGGCGATGGACATGGATATGGCTGCCGAGTTGTTCACCGTGGCCACTATCAGGTTGACGTCGGTGAGAACTCCTCTGTCGTCGGTCTTGTAGTGGTGGTAGAGGGTTCCTCTGGGTGCCTCCACCACTCCCACTCCCTCGTCGGGAGTGTCGGTGGGGATGTTCCTGATCTTGGGGTCCAGTATCTCCTCGTCCTCGGCCAGCTCCAGCAGCCTTTCAGACGCATACAGGAGCTCTATCAGCCTGGCCCAGTGGTAGGCGAGAGTGTTGTGGGCGGGTTTTCCTCCCAGCACGTCGTACATCTGCTCGTAGGCCTCCTGGGCCTTGGGAGTGGCCATGCCGTCGGATGCGTTGAGCCTGGCAAGCGGCGCGACCCGGTAGACACCGCTGTCCTTGCCGTCGACGAATCCCTTCCAACCTACGTTCTTGAGGAAGGGGAACTTTATGTAGCTCCAGGGTTCCACGTGCTCCTCTATGTGGTCGAGGTACTCGTGGGCGTCGAACTTGGCGAACTCCTCGCCGTCGGGGTCCACCACCCTGATCTCGCCGTCGTAGAAGTTCACCTTGTTGTCCTCGTCGACCAGGCCCATGTAGTACGTATGGTGCAGGTAAACGTCGGAGGTGATTATGTTGACGTACCTCTCGTTCTCCAGGACTATGTCCGAGAACGCCTGCAAGGCGAACTGCGAGAAGTCTATGGCGTCCTTGCCGGTCTGGATGTACTCCTGACGGTCCTCTTCGGTGACGCCCTTGGACACCCCGCCGGGGAGATTGCAGACCGGGTGGATCACCCTGCCGCCCTGCTTGGTGATTATGTCGCGCAGGCGCCTGCGGATCTCTATCACCTTCTTGCCGGCGTCCAGGCCGACCTTCTCGATCACCCCCAGAATGTTCCTCTGGCCCGCGGGGGCGTCCGGGCCCACGATGAAGTCGGGCCCACCCAGGAAGAAGAAGTGGAGGGTGTGGTCCTCCGCCATGAACGCCGAGTTGACCAGCTCACGTATCTTCTTCGCCGCGGGCGGGGGGTCTACGTTGAATAGATCGTCCAAAGTCTTGCCGGAGGCCATGTGATGGGTGGTGGGGCAGACGCCGCATATCTTGGGGGTTATCCTGGGCATCTCCTCGGCCATCCGTCCCTCGGAGAACTTCTCGAATCCCCTCAGCTCTGGGACCTGGAGGAACGCCTTGTCCACGTTCCCCTCATCGTCGAGGAATATCTCTATCTTACCGTGGCCCTCCAGCCTGGTGATAGGGTCTATAGTGACTCGTTTGTTCGCCATCGTTGTTCCATTCCTCCCAGAATGCCTGTGGCAGGGTCCGTGTCGTTATCCAACTAGAGCTTCTTCCTTCGAAGTAGCGAGGAGGGAAGGCTGTACATGTAGAACAGGCCCGCCAGATCGGGTATTCTGTCGATCAGCCTCTCTATGTCCTCGTCCGTGAGCTCTTCCTCTTTCTCCAGACCCAGTATGGAAGCTATGGCCGAAAGACCCTTGGCTCCCTGGTCGAACACCTCCTCGGCCGGACCGAAGCAACCCCTGCAGGGCATGTTGGCGTTTATGCACCTCTCTCCGCAGCCAGATCTGGTCGACATGCCCAGGCAGATTATGCCCTCTTCCAGAAAGCATTTTTCCGGATCGGCCTCGATCTCGTAGGGCCGCTTCAGGCTCTCTATGGAGATCTTGTCCGGTTTGCTCTCTGATCTGGGGCAGGTGTCGCAGAGATTCTTCCTGGGCGCTAGGACCGTGCCCTTCTCCGGGAGGTTCGCCTCCAGAATAGCGGTGACCGCGTCCATGATGAGGTCCGGGGGAGGGGCGCAGCCGGGAAGGTAGTAGTCCACGTCTATCACCTGGTCGAGGGTCTTTACGGTGTCCCAGAACTCCGGAAGCGTTAGTTCGTCGTCATCGATGTCGGAGCTGGTCCGGGGAAGCACCCCGTCGGGGTTCGGTGTGCTGGGTACCGTCCTGTAGGCCCGGTCGAAGATGAGCTCCCGGTTGTAGAAGTTTGCCAGCCCGGGTATCCCCCCTATGTGGGCGCAGGAGCCGAAGGCGACCACCAGCCCCGACTTGCGCCTGAGAAGCTCGACCATCTCCCTCTGCTCGTCGGTCCTGATTGCGCCGTTGATGAAGCTGACCGCGATCTCTCCGTCGTCCATCGCCTCTACGTCCTTCTTCTTGAAGTCCAGGGCGACCGGCCAGAAGACTATGTCCACTGCCTCGACCACCTGGAGTATATCTTCGGCGAGGTCTACGACGGCTTCCTCGCATCCGCCGCAAGAGGCGTTCCAGTAGAACGCCACCTTTGGTTTAGATGACATACGGGCTCCTATCCGAGTTCTTGTTCCTTTACGACTCTAGCCGGTCCCATCTCCGTTATACGGTCGACGAACTCCCGCACCGATTGCTTGAGCTTCGCGACCTCTCCGGTAGAGAACCAGTCCATGCTTATCCTACCCGGCTCAATGCCGAATTCCTCCAAAACTTTACGTAGCATTATGAAGCGTTTTCTGGTCTTGTAGTTGCCATCGTGCTCGCACTCGTCGGTCGGGCAACCGGCGAGCATTACGCCCCAGGCGCCGTTAACGAAGGCCTCTATGACCAGCTCGGGTGAGACCCTCCCCGAGCACATGGAGACTATGTGGCTCACCCCGGGAAGATCGTCTGGATTCTCGTCGATCGCCGACAGCTGGAGCCCGGGATAAATCGACCAGTTGCAGCAGAAGACCACTATCCTGGGATCCTCACTCAACCTGGGCCCCCTTTCGCAAAGTGTCCAAAAGCAACTGCCGCAGCTCTTCTCTGGATACTCCGAACCCGTCCTTCTGGGAGATCGCTCCCGACGGGCACGAAGCGGCGCAAACGCCGCACCCCTCGCACTCCACCGGATCGACCACCGGTTGCCCATCCTCGTCGGGTTCGACCGCCTCGGCCTTGCACACCGATACGCAGGTGTAGCAACGGCAGCAGAGGTCCTCGTCGACGGTGCTGGCGGTGCGGTCTACCTCGTAACCGGCCTCGGCCAGGGCGGCCTTGGCCTCCTTGATAATGTCGGTCACCGGGACGTTGGCGGAGCAGTTGTTCTCGCAGTTCTTGCAGAAGAAGCACTCGCTTATCTTCTCCGCCACGTGTTGCGAGGGTTCGAGGTCACCGGTCAAGAGCCCGTAGACCAGGAGCATCTTGGCCCGGGGAGTGTCGGACTCCCAGGGATGGGCCTTGTAAAGCGGGCACAGCTCGTAGCAGTAGCCGCATCGGATGCATATGTTGAGCTCGGGGCTCCATTTCTCGAGATCCTTGAAATTGGCTGTCATGCTGTCCTCACCATTCATGGTTCCCAGGTGCCGTAAGCCTACAGTACCGAGTCACAGACCAGATCCAGCAGGTTCCTGACCTCTACGTCCGTTCCCGTGGAATCGGCCGCGTTTCTCAGGTTGAGCTCGCAGGTGGGGCAGAGGGTGACCAGGTGGTCTACGCCCAGCTCTCCCGCCTGACGGATCCTCTTCTCGGCGAGTCTCGTCGACAGCGGCTTGTCGGTTACCAGGACCCCGCCGCCTCCCCCGCAGCATTCGGTCTCCTTCGCGTTCTTCGGAAACTCGACGAGCTCGGCGCCCAACCAGTCGATTATGTCGCGGGGCTCGTCCACCATGTCCATTCCCCTGCTGACGTTGCAGGGATCGTGGTACGTGGTTTTGATGCCCAACTCGGTCAGGTCGGCATCGGGAAGCCTCTTATGGATCTCGTCTATTACGTACACCGGCTCCAGCTCCGGATAGGACTTGGATATGAAGAAGGCGCACGTGGTGCAGAGGCATATGAACCTCTGGTGGGGGAACCTCTCCTTGAACTTCTTCTTGTGCTCGGCCAGCTCTTCCTTGTAGCCCAGAACTCCGAAGGGCATGCCGCAGCAGATCTCGTCCTCGATGACTACTGGTTCGATGCCCAGCTTCCGGAGCATCTCGAGGTACCGCTCCGCATCGTCGCGCCGTTCCAGGAAGCGGCAACCCAGAAGAACGGGTACCTCGCCCTCCGTGGCCGGACCCTTCAGCTCCTTGCCGAAGATGTTTCCCGACTCGGTCACCTTGCTCAGGAGATCGGCGTGGGAGTCGTAGGTGAAACCAGCCTCCCGGAGATCGGCCCTGGCGGCGGTCATGATATCGGGGATGGAAACGTTTGCGGAGCACTTCTCTATGCAGTCCTTGCAGTAGGTGCACTGGTAAAGCTTCTCCGCCACGTACTCGGTCGGCTCCAGCTCTCCGGAGAGCAGGCCATAGGCCAGGATCACCTTGCCCCTGGCTCCGTCCAGCTCCCATCCGCCGTCCTTGAAGATCGGGCATCCCTCGAAGCAGTAGCCGCACCTGATGCAGATGTTTAGCTCGTCTTTCCATTCGTTGAGGTAGTCGGTAAGCATTCTACACCTATTCCGCCTTGTACCGAAGGTCTGTTGCGGTCAGCCAGTCGTCCGGGGCGTCCTGAAGCTTGCCCGGATTGAGAATGTTGTTGGGGTCCAAAGCTTTCTTTATGGCCCCAATGATTTCCAGCGAGTCCTGCTTCTCCTTCTTCCAGGCCGGGGCTTTGGAAAGACCTATTCCGTGCTCGGCCGAAGTCGTCCCCCCGACGGAGCGGACGTACTCGTATATCTCTCTGACCGCGTTTCTGGCGCCCTCCCACTGCTCCTTCCGGGTAGGGTCCATCAGGATCTTGGTGTGCACGCAGCCCGAGCCACAGTGACCGTAGGCGGTCATTATCACGTCGTTGCGGTCCGCTATATCGTGGATCTTCCGGGCCATTTCGGCCATCCTGCTGTAGGGTACGGCCATGTCGTCGGCCAGGGAGGTGCAGGAGTAGCCTTCCTTGTACCTGGACAGGGATGCGAAGAGCTTCTTGCGTCCCTTGAAGAGCTTGGTGCGCTTTTCTGCGTCGTAGCTGATATCGATGCCGAAAGCGTTGTACTTCTCGGCTATCTCCTTCATCCTCTCGATCTCGTAGTCGACGGCTTCCTTAACGTTGCCGTCGGCCTCTATGAACAGCAGGGCCTCCACGTCGGGAAGGCCGAGATCGATGGCCGTGTTCACCGCGGTGATGGCCACGTTGTCCATCAGCTCCAGCACCGAGGGTTGTGTCCCGCTGGCGATTATCTCGGAGATGGTGTCGCCGGCCTCCTCGAGCTCGTTGAAGCAGGCGACTCCCATGCACCTGTACTTGGGGATGGGGACTATCTTCATGGTAGCCTCGACGATTACGCCAAGTGTGCCTTCGGAGCCTACCATCAGCCTGTCCACCTGGTAGCCGCTGGCCTCTACGCGAGTGGTGGAGCCCAGGTTTACCAGGCTGCCGTCCGCCATCACTACCTTCATGCCCAGAACGCAATCCCTGGTAGCTCCGTACTTGACGGATCTGGTGCCGCTGGCGTTGTTCGCGATCTCCCCGCCTATGGTGGCTATCCTGCTGGATGCCGGAGCGGGTGGATACATGAAGCCGTAAGGCTTGAGAGCACGGTTGAGGTCGTCGTCGACCACTCCGGCCTGCACCCTAACGTACGTGTTCTCGGGGCTGATCTCGAGGATCTTGTTCAGCCTTTTCATATCCAGGATGATTCCGCCCTGGATGGGGACGGCCTGCCCGGACATGCCCGAGCCGGCCCCTCTGGTTACGACGGGTATGCCGTTGCTGTTCGCGTAACGCAGGATCTCCTGCACCTCCTCCACCGTGCCGGGACGAACGATGGCCCACGGAAGGGCGCAATGTACCGAAGAGTCGGACCCGTACACGTAGAGATCGGCCGGGTCGTCCCTTACGGCGTCCTCGCCTACGATCTCCTGCAGATCCTGAACCAGGCCCTCTTTCATGGGGATAACCTTTCTAAATATGGGATGGTTGCCCGGCGTCACCGGGTTGCCCTGCACGCATCATATCAATTCAGTAGGCATTGAATAGGTTCCAACAATACTGTCAACGGAAGGAAAAGCATACCAAATCTGTTCTAATTGTCCAGATTGGATGAAGGTCTATCTTCGATCATGAATGCCTATAAGCTCGCCGGTCATGCCTGAGCGGATGTTCGCCGCGTTGGCCTCGTCGACGTCTATGTGCAAGGAGAGCTCGTAGTCGGGATCAACCCTGACCAGGACGTTGTCGAATATGAGGCCCCGCTCGCCCTCGGTACGGACCATGGCCATGTCTCCGTCCTTGAGCCCGAAGGCGAGAGCGTCGGCCGGGGTCATGTGCAGGTGCCTCATGAACCGGATCACTCCCTGCCGGAGCTTGCAGGAGCCCTTCGGGCCGCGGAGAGTTATGCCCGGGCTTCCATCCACGTCCCCGGATCGCCTTATGGGCGCACGGATCCCCAGAATCGATTCGTCGGCCACGGATACCTCCACCTGATCCTGCCTTCTGGTCGGACCGTAGATTCTTACGCCCTTCACGATTCCCCGGGGTCCTTCCAGGTCCACTTTCTCCTTGCAGGCGTACAGCCCGGGTTGCGATAGGCTCCGGGTGCAGGAAAGCCTGTATTCCCTGCCGAACAGTTTGTCCTTGGTGCTCTCGGTGACGTGAACGTGGTGGACGGATACCCTTATGGGAACCGTTCTGTCTTCCCTGCTCTGGATGTGTGCGGCGGTGGAGCTGTATCCCAGGGTCCGGATGGTCTCCCTGGCTATCATCCGGGCCTCGTCGGTGGGAATGACCAGGACCTTGGAGTTGGAGGCGTCCCCGGAGACGTCTATGACCTCACCCTGGGAAGGTGATGCGGTCCGGTTGAGTATGTCGTCTACCTCCACTCCCATACCGGAAAGGCCCTGGCAGGCCAGCCCCCGGGCCCAGGAGCTGTGCTCGCCTATGCCGCCGGCGAAGACCAGTACGTCCAGCCCACCCATGGCCGCCGTATAAGCCCCTATGTACTTCCTTATCCGGTAGCAAAATACGTGGATGGCCAACAGGGCCCTGCGGTCGCCCTGGTTGGCCGCGTCCTCCAGCTCGCGGAAATCGTTGGAGATCCCCGAGAGGCCCTTCAGGCCGCTCTCCTTGTTCAGCATCCTGTCTATCTCGTCCGTGGACATCCCTTCCTGACGGGTAAGGTAGAGAACGACCGCCGGATCCAAATCGCCGCATCTGGTGCCCATCACCAGACCCTCCAGCGGAGTAAGGCCCATGCTGGTATCGATCGACCGACCGTGCTCGACGGCGCACAGGGAAGCGCCGTTACCCAGATGACAGGTTATGATCTTCAGGTCCCGGAAGGGAAGCTTCAGGTACGACGCCGCCTTGAGAGCCAGATACTTATGGGATATGCCGTGAAAGCCGTACCGGCGGAGGGCGTGCTTCTCGTAGTAGGAGTAGGGCAGGCCGTACAGGTAGGCCTGTTTGGGCATCTTTTGGTGGAAGCCGGTGTCGAAAACGGCCACCTGCGGTACGTCGGGCATCAGCTGCATGCTCTTCCGTATGGCCGTCAGGTTCGGAGGGTTGTGCAGGGGGGCCAGGTCCGCCAGAAGGTCTATGTCCCGGACCACCTCTTCGTCGATGACCACCGGGTTGCCGTACTTCGCTCCTCCATGCACCACCCTGTGCCCGACCCCGGTCAGTTCCTCCAGGTCTGCTATGGCCCCCAGCTCTTCATCGATCAGCATATCCGCCATAGCCTGGAAGGCCTGGTCGTGATCGATCTTCCCCAGGTCCCTGGTGACCTCGCCGGACGGGGTGGAGGCATTCAGCCTGCCCTGATCCTCGCCTATTCTCTCCACCAGGCCGTCGCAGTTCCTCTGGGGTTCGACCGTGTCGTAGAATGCGTACTTCAGGGACGAGCTGCCACAGTTTATTACCAGTATCCTCGCGGGTTTTGTCGAGGTGAGCCTGAGCCCGTACCTGTCCTCGACCGCCCGCCAGGCTCCCTCCACGCGCAGACGGGCTGCCTCGTCCTCCTCCCGGCTCCGGAGTCGCTCCGAGATGGTTCTTATCATCTCCCGCATGGCTCCGGGCTTATCCGAGAAATGCTTGGTGCATATCTCGTTGGGGATAATAAGGACCCTGGTTTCCTCCAGGGAGATCACGTCCGCGCAGGAGGGCTCTCCGGTAAGCAGGGACATCTCCCCCACGAAGGAGCCGGGCTCGATCAAGGCCAACCTCTCCCTGGCTCCGTCATCGTCCACTATGGAGACCTCGACGGATCCGCTGAGGATTATGCCCAGGAACCTGCCCGGCTCTCCGTAGGTTATCACGTGGTCACCGGGCGCGTAGGCCCTGAGCTCGCTCTCCTCGACCAGGCGGCGAAGCTCTTCATCATTGAAGTCGTCGAAGAGCGAGATACCCTTCAGCAGCGCTTCCGGCTCATCCATGCTTCGCTATCGCTCCCTCCGGGGCCCTGGCGGGAGTCATACCACGCTCAGCGCCCCGACATCTCCAGTATCTCCGCGACGGCTATCGCCGCCATGTTCACTACGTCGTCCGCTTCGCACCCGTGCCTGAGCACGTGGGCCGACTTCTTCAACCCCATAAGAATGGGCCCGACGGCGTCGGCCTTGCCCAGGTTGGCCGCGAGCTTGTAGGCTATGTTTGCGGCCTGCAGGTCGGGGAAGATCAGCACGTTGGCGCCCCCCTTCAGCGTGGAGAAGGGGTAGGTGCTCTCGATGATCCCCGGAAGTACGGCCGTATCCGCCTGCATCTCGCCGTCTATAATCAGCTCGGGCTCGGCCTTCTTCACCAGCTCGGTCGCCCGTTTCATCTTCAGCGTCTTCTCGTGCTTCGAGCTTCCGAAGTTGGAGAAGGACAGCATGGCTATCCGGGGCTCGAAGCCCAGGCCGGTGACGTATCTGGCGGTCATCCTGGCGATCCGGGCGACCTGCTCCGCGTCGGGTTCTATGTTCACGGTGGTGTCGGCGAAGAAGATCACTTTGTCGGGGAATATCAGCATGTACATTCCCATGACTATCCCCGGCTCGCCCTCCGTGCCGATAACCCTTATCGCCGGTCTTATCATCTCCGGATAGTGCATGGTGATTCCACCCAGAACGCTGTCGGCGTCGCCCATGCGCACCATCATCGGTCCGTATACCCGAGGCAGGCGAAGAAGCTCGCGGCAGTGCTCCAGAGTGCGGCCCTTGCGCTGCCTCAGCTGGTAGTACTCCTGCGCGTAGTCCTCCAGCAGAGGGGACTCGGTGGGATCGATGGTCTCAGCCTCCTCCAGCTCCAGGCCCAGCTCCTCGGCCCGCTTTCGTATGACGTCGGGACTTCCCAGGAGTATGGGCTTGGCAATACCCTCCTCTATGATCAATGAGCTGGCCCGGAGGATCTTGTCGTTCTCCCCCTCGGGGAATGCTATCCGCCTGGGGTGCTTCTGGGCCTTGGTTATGACCACCCGCATCACGCTATAGCTTCTTCCCAGCCGGGCCTCCAGCTGGTTCCTGTAGTCCTCGAGGTCCAGCTCCTGCTGGGCCACCCCGCTTTCTATGGCGGCCTTGGCCACCGCGTGGGCCTCCCAGAGAAGGACCCTGTGATCGAAGGGTTTGGGAATCAGATAGTCCCTGCCGAAGGACAGCCTTTCCACCCTGTAGGCCCTGCACACGGAGTCGGGCACGTCCTCCTTGGCCAGGTCGGCGAGGGCCTTGGTCGCCGCGTGCTTCATCTTCTCGTTTATGTCGGTGGCCCTGACGTCCAGGGCGCCCCTGAAAATGAAGGGGAATCCCAGTACGTTGTTTACCTGGTTGGGGTAGTCGGACCTGCCGGTGGCCATTATCACGTCTTCACGGGCCGCAGTGGCGTCCTCGTAGGTAATTTCCGGATCGGGGTTGGCCATGGCGAAGATCACCGGGTCGTCGGCCATCGATTTTACCATGTCCTGGGATACCAAGCCCCCTACGGAGAGACCCAGAAACACGTCGGCGCCCTTCATGGCGTCCTGGAGAGTTCTGGCTTCGGTCTCGGCGGCGAACTGCTCCTTGTAGGGGTTCATGTTCTTCTTTCGCCCCTTGTAGATCACCCCTTTGCTGTCCACCATGAGAACGTTCTCCGGCTTCACGCCCAGACTGATGTAGTACTTGGTGCAGGCGATGGCCGACGCCCCCGCTCCGCTGACCACCAGCTTGAGCTGGCCTATCTTCTTTCCGTTTATCTCGAGGGCGTTTAGAAGGGCCGCTCCCGAGATTATCGCGGTTCCGTGCTGATCGTCGTGGAAGACCGGGATGTTCATCCGCTTCTTGAGCTCTTCCTCTATGAGGAAGCACTCGGGGGCAGCAATGTCCTCCAGGTTGATGCCTCCGAAGGTGGGCTCCAGGAGCTGGACCGCGTTGATGAGCTTCTCGGGGTCCTTGGTATTCATCTCCAGATCGAAGACGTCGATATCGGCGAATCGCTTGAAAAGGACACCCTTGCCTTCCATGACCGGCTTTCCCGCTTCGGGGCCTATGTCACCGAGGCCCAGCACCGCCGTCCCGTTGGAGATCACCGCCACCAGGTTGCCCCTGGCCGTGTAGGTGTAGACTTCCGACACATCCTTCTCAATGATCCTGCAGGGCTCGGCGACTCCGGGAGTATAGGCCATGGATAGGTCTCGCTGCGTTCTGCAGCGCTTGGTTGATGCGACCTCGATCTTGCCCGGTCTTCCCCTGGTATGGTAGTCCAGTGACTCTTCGCGCGTGATAGCCATGTTGTCAGAACCTCCCCCGGTATCCGGGAGTATAGGTTATTCGACGATTGGAACCGTGATGCTGCCCTCCATGAGGAACAGCACCCCGGCATCGGGGCCCTTTAGCTGCAGCGCGGCATCTACGGCCGTCTGTAGGTTCTCGAAGGGCTCCATTAGGACGTTCCTAACCATATCGTCGGGCAGCTCCGTAACCGCCCACATGTCGGCCCAAAGACCTATCTCGGCCATTTTGGCCGCCTTGTGGTAGCCCAGTACGTAGCCTTTATCTATCGTATCGATCGCCTCCTGCGGGGAGTCGCAGGAGGAAAGAAGCTCGTAGAATGTCTCGTGCCCTATGCCGGTTCTGCAAGTAGCTGCCAGTACGAGAATCCCGTTCTCCTTCAGGGCCAGCTTGGCGTTGTCGATGGCCTTCTGGGATTGGTACAGATCGACGTCCATCGGATATGGCGCGACGGACACCACGATCTCGGCCTTTCGGGGAACCTCGACGCAGAAAACCTCTTTCGCCTTGTCTATGGCCGCGTAGAAGGATTCGTGAATATGTCCCGCGGTGGCCGCGTATATGTCCCTCTCGCGGTCCAGAACGGTCTGTATGGAGAAGATGGGTTTCTCGGTGACGGCCTTGAGGGCGTCTATCATATCCTCGTGCACCGGATTGCCCTGCAGGGCCAGTGCCTTCGCCTCGGGAAGCAGGGCGTACTTGTGGTTCTGCTCGATGGTCCGGTAGGAGGCTATTCCGGGAAGGAAGGATTTCCTGCCGCCGGTGTAGCCCGCGAAGTAGTGGGGTTCCACCGACCCGATTATGACCAGTCGGTCGGCCTCCACCCCCATCTTGTTCAGGTACATCTCCGTGCCGTTGCTGGAGGTGCCGAGATGGACCATCTCGTCTTTCTCCGCATCGTGCACGTGTATACGGTCGCGCAGCCCTTCGAGGTGCCGGCCGAATATAAAGCCCAGCTCCTCTTCCGTGGGAGCTCTGTGTATGCCCGTGGCCATGAGGAACTCCAGGTCTGCCGCGGTCTCGGGGGGTATCATGTCGAAGAGGTGGTCGAGCACCTTCGAGGTGGGGGTGGGACGGGTACCGTCGTTAACTATGACCAGGGTACTACCGCCGCCGGAGAGGAAGTCGGAGAAGGAAGGAGACGAGACGGGATTCTCCAGAGCTTCCCTGAGGGCGACCCCAGCGTCGGTCTTTTCCACCTCGTTGGGGTGAACCGTTGCCAAAACGTTGGAGGACGGCAGTCTGACCATCGTGGTATCCCTGCCGTAGGGGACTTCCAGTTCGGTAAGCTCGCCTTCAGCCATGGAATCACCTTTCGTTTGGGGCGCAGCTCCCTGGAAGAAGAATCAACCTATATAGACCCCGCTACCAGGGGGGTCAACCGTAGAAGAGCGCCCGGAGTCTCCGGCGGGATGGCCCCGGGCGCTTTGTGGATTCGTACTTCGTAACTTGTTACTATACCGTTATTTACCTGGACAAGCAGCTTCGACCGCAGGGTCGATTCCCTTGTTACCGTAAGCCTTGTCGAAGTGTTCTGCGAACTCCGATGCCAGCTTCTCCGCCCGTCGTCTGTAGGCCTCGGGGTCGTCCCAGGTATTCACCGGCTTGAGTATCGAGTCGTCCGGAAGACCCGGGCAGGTCTTGGGGTAGAGCAGCTTGAAGATCGGATCCTGCTCGAACTCGACGTCGTCGAGCTTACCCGAGAGAACGGCGTTCACCATTATCCGTGTCAGGGGCAGGTCAATTCTGTGGCCCTCTCCGTAAGGCCCGCCGGTCCAGCCGGTGTTGATTCCGTAGACCCGTGTCCCGTGCTCGTCCAGCCGCTCGCCCAGCATCCGGGCGTAGACGTCGGGGTTGCGGGGCATGAAGGGCTCGCCGAAGAAGCGGGAGAAGGTGCTGACGGGGTCGACTATACCGGTCTCGGTTCCGGCCAGCTTGCTGGTGTAACCCATCAGGAACCAGAACATCGCCTGGTCGGTGGTGAACTTGGCCACCGGAGGGAGAACGCCGTTCGCGTCGGCGGTCAGGAACAGGATGGTCTTGGGATGGTCTCCTACCGACGAGGGCTTGATGTTGGTCAGGTAGCGAAGGGGGTAGGAGCCCCGCGAGTTGGGGGTGAACCTGTCGTCGAACAGATCGAACTCGCCGTTGGGGAAGATCATGGCGTTCTCGATTATCGCGCCGTGGTTCGGGTAGTCGTCCTGGTGGAAACAGGCGTTGTGTATCTCCGGCTCCTTTTCCGGATCGAGGTCGATCAGCTTGGCGTAGCAGCCGTTCTCGAAGTTGCAAATGCCGTGCTCGCTCCAGCCGTGCTCGTCGTCACCCAGCAGGGCTCGAGACGGATCCGCCGATAGCGTGGTCTTTCCGGTTCCGGAAAGGCCCAGAAGCATCGCCAGGTCTCCGTCGGGGCCCTCGTTGGCACTGCAGTGCAGCGGTAGTATTCCCTCTCCGGGCAGTATGTAGTTCATGACCGTAAAGATCAGCTTCTTTACGCTTCCGCCGTAGGCGGAGCCGTAGACGACGCCCAGCCAGTTGTCCATGTCCATGGCCACCGCCATAGTGGAGGTATGGCCCAGCCTGGGGTCTATTCTCAGCTTTCCCTCGTACCGTTCGGGGTCCAGCTTGTCGTAGGGTAGAACGACCAGGGTGAACGTCTTGTCGGCGAAGCAGCTCCGGTCGAAGTCCTCGGGAATGGATCTAAACATGTTGTCCGTGAACAGGGCCGTGAGGGCGAAGTCGGTTACCGTTTTGACCTTCAGGGCTATCCTGGAGTCCGCTCCCACCGTCCTCTCGGTAACGTAGATCGTCTCCTTCTCCTGGAGGGTACGGTAGGCATCCTCCAGAAGCATCTCGAAGGTATCCTCCTCCAAAGGGATGTTGTTGGGGCTGGACCAGTCTATGTTTCTCTCCGAAGAAGGACGCTTGACTATGACCGTGTCCTTCGGGCTTCTGCCCGTGGACTCGGGAGGCGTCCATGTGGCCAGCGCGCCGTTGGCGCTTACCATCGCCTCGCGGCGTTTCACCGCTTCCTCTATCATCTCCGTGCGAGGTGGATTGTGCTTCTTGTCCGGCCTTCCGGCCAGGAACTCGTCAAGGCGCTCCTGAAAAGTCATTGCATCTCCCCTGACTGCTTTGATTACGGAAGATTGTCCACTATCGCTCTGGCCAGCTCGCTTGTCTTTACAGGTTCTACCCCCTCGAGTTGACGTGCCAGATCGTAGGTTACCGTCTTATTGAGAATAGTTTTCTCCAGCGCATCCCGGATGCCCTGGGCGGCCTCGTTCCATCCGAGGTACTCCAGCATCATTACCCCGGACAGCAGAAGCGAGCCGGGGTTGACCTTGTCCATGTTTCTGTACTTGGGGGCCGTCCCGTGGGTTGCCTCGAACAGCGCCGTGTAGTCACCGATGTTGGCTCCCGGGGCCATTCCCAGGCCACCCACCTGGGCCGCGCAGGCGTCGGATAGGTAATCGCCGTTGAGGTTGGGCAGGGCCAGGACGGCGTACTCGTCCGGGCGGAGCAGCACCTGCTGGAACATCTGGTCGGCTATCCTGTCCTTGATCACTATCCTGTCCCCGGGGTCGCCGGCGGGCCTGCCTCCCCTGAGGTGAGCGAATGCGCCTTCCTCCGTGGTTGGCGTTACGCCGTCGTCGGCTATGACCCGGTCCCACAGCTCCGACTCGGTTATCACCCGGTCGCGGTACTCCTGAGCGGCCAGCTCGTAGCCCCACTCCTTGAAGGCACCTTCGGTGTACTTCATTATGTTGCCCTTGTGCACCAGGGTGACGCTGCTACGGTTCTTGCTGATTGCGTGCTCGATGGCCTTCCTTACCAGCCTCTTGGTGCCGGTGATGGAGATGGGCTTGATGCCCACCCCTGAGTCCGCCCTGATGGGCTTACCCATCTCCGAGCCTATGAAATCGATGATCTTCCTGGCATCGGGCGTGCCCTGCTCCCACTCGATACCGGAGTAGACGTCCTCCGTGTTCTCCCGGAACACGACCACGTCAAGCTTCTCCGGATGCTTCATGGGGGAGGGTACTCCCCTCACGTAGCTGACGGGCCTTACGCAGGCGTAAAGGTCCAGGACCTGGCGAAGGGTGACGTTGAGGCTACGGAAGCCGCCGCCGACCGGGGTGGTTAGGGGGCCCTTTATGGCCACCACGTACTCCCTTATGGCCTCGACGGTCTCGTCCGGAAGGTAGGAGCCGGTTTTATCGAACCCCTTTTCCCCGGCGTATATCTCCTTCCACTCTATGCGCTTCTTGCCGCCGTAAGCCTTCTTCACCGCGGCGTTCCAGACGACCATGGAGGCGGAGGTTATGTCCGCTCCTATACCGTCACCCTCGATGAATGGAATTATGGGTTTGTCGGGAACCTCGAGCTTGCCGTCGGTGACCGTGATCCTCTCAGGGGCCATCCGATGATCCTCCAATCTTGAATCCTTTGTTCTTCTGCAGATGGGCGGATAGGCCTCCGTCGGCCAGCAACTCCTTCATGAAGTCGGGGAAGGGGGTGAAAGATACCTCGATCTGCTTTTCGGGTACCCTTACCTTGCCTTCGTCGAGGTCTACCTGGATCCGGTCTCCGTCCTCGATCTGCGAGGTGTCGCATTCGATCACCGGAAGGCCGATGTTTATGGCGTTGCGATAGAATATTCTGGCAAAGGATTCGGCCAGTATGGTGGCGACCCCGCACTGCTTTATGACCCGCGGAGCGTGCTCTCTGGAGGAACCCAACCCGAAGTTGTTTCCCGCCACCACGAAATCTCCCTCGGAGACCCTGGAGGCGAAGGTCTCGTCCGCGTCCTCCAGGGTATGCTCGGCCAGCTTCTCTATGTCCCCTCTGAGATGGAAATATCTGCCAGGGGTTATGTGGTCGGTGGAGATGTTGTCCCCGAACTTGAACGCCTTTCCCTCTAGCACCTTGTCAGTCCTCTCCTGTTTCGTCTTCCGATCAGACCTCTCTGGGGTCGGTGATCCTCCCGGTCAGGGCCGATGCCGCGACGGTGGCCGGGGAGCCGAGGTAGATCGAACCCTTGGGGTTTCCCATCCGACCATGGAAGTTTCTGTTCTGTGTAGAGATGCAGGTCTCTCCGTCGCCGAGCACGCCCTGGTGCACTCCCACGCAGGGTCCGCATCCCGGCGGCAGGACCGTTCCGTTGGATTCCACGAATGTCTCCAGCAATCCCTCCCGGAGGGCTTCCAGATACACCCTGCGGGAGGCCGGGACCACCAGGAGACGGACCTGGTCCGACACTTTTCTTCTCCGGAGCAGGGAGGCGGCCACCCGTAGATCCTCGATTCTTCCATTGGTACAGGTGCCCACCACCGCCTGGTCGATCTCGACCTCGCCCAGCTCAGATGCCGGGGAGGTGTTGTCCACGGTATGCGGACAGCTTACGGTAGGCTCCACCGTTCCCAGGTCCAGCTCTATGGTCCTCTGGTAGGAGGCGTCCGGGTCCGGAGCCATTCTTTTCCAATCCTGCCCTCGAGACATCTCCTCCAGGTACTCCCGGGTGGAGTCGTCCGATTCGAAAAGGCCCACCTTCGCCCCGGCTTCCACGGCCATGTTGGATATTGTCATCCGGTCGGACATGCTGAGCGCGGTTGCTCCCGGTCCGGTGAACTCCAGGGCGTTGTACGTCGCTCCGTCCGCGGTGATCGACCCGATCAGGTGTAGGATCACGTCCTTGGAGTAAACTGCCTCCGAAAGGGAGCCCGTAAGCTCTACCCTAAAAGCCTCCGGGATTTTCAGCCATACCTTGCCCAGGGCCATGGCGAAACCGACGTCGGAAGAGCCCATGCCGGTCGCAAACGCTCCCAGGGCCCCCGCGGTGACCGTATGGGAGTCGGCACCAACTATTAGATCTCCCGGACGGGCGTAGTCCTCGACGATCCGCTGGTGGCAGACTCCGTCTCCGATCTCGGAGAGAATCACCCCGGTCTCCCTGGCGAAGTTCCTCAGGATGATGTGGGCGTTGGAGAGCTCCTTTCGGGGGCTGGGAGAGGCGTGGTCCAGAAACAGCACTGTTCGGTCCGGCACGGCGGCCATGACCATGTTCGCTTTCCGCAGCTCTTCCACGGAGAGGGGACCGGTTCCATCCTGAACCAGGGCTCCGTCGATATTTGCTATGACCAGCTCGCCTGGAGTTACCTCCTTGCCGCAGTGACTGGAGATGATCTTCTCGCTGAGCGTCTTTCCCATCTTGGTGTCTTTCCGTTTTCTTACGGCCGCTCGCAGGTACGGTCGGGCATGTTGAGGGTTATGGCTCGTAGTTCGGACATCCGTACGGCAACTCGTTTCCAACCACCGCACTTCGCACTTGCCTAGCCTCTTTGGAACGAGTGGGTACAAGAATACGAGAGGTCAATCTTGTCAAGACGAATACCCCGAAAGCCGCACCTCAACGCATTGCTCCGCCGGAGGGCGGAACTCGCCTTGACATATCTGGAAAGTAGGATTCTATTCCCTATCCACTTGATTAGGATCTTATACTTATGGGCTCTGTTATTTGCGATATTCCGCCGGCGCGCGGGAACCATTCGCGGGAGCTCTACATTTCCGAAGAGTCTACATCGGGAGGGACCAGCCGGGGGCAGTTGGATGGGATAACCAGCCCTCCGGCGGAGGTTCCTTTCTCGAGAGGAGAGCCATGGCTGAAGGAGCGGATAACGAGACTACTCCGCGTCTGAGGCTGGACCGGGAAAAGGTGCGGGGCGAGTTCGGAAAGAGATTGGACAGCTTGAGCGAGCAGCACATCCTCGCCTGCTACCAGTGCGGCAACTGCTCCTCCGGTTGTCCCCTCGCCGAAGAGATGGATCTGTTGCCCAGCACGGTCATGCATCTGGTCCAACTCGGTCAGAGTGAAGCTGTCCTGAACAGCAGGAGCATCTGGGTCTGTGCAAGCTGTCTTCAATGTACCGTGCGGTGTCCCAAGGGTATAGACATACAAAAGGTGATGGACGTTCTTCGCCAGATGGCCCTGGCCGAAGGGATCGATCACTTCGGCCCGGACCAGGTCGACCCCAGGAACGCCGCCGAGGTTCCCCAACCGGGTCTGGTTTCCGCGTACCGGAAGCTCTCGACCTGACCGGGAGCCGGTTTCGAAAACACCGTTACTTAGCATGGAGGAACAATGACTAGGGTGGCCTATTATCCGGGTTGCGCTCTGAAGGAGAGGTCCGCACACCTGGAGAGGCCGGCGCTCGGTGCAGCCGAGAAGCTGGGCTTCGAGCTGGACGAGCTGGACTCCTGGACGTGCTGTGGCGCGGTTCCACCGCCGTCCGAGGAGAGGATAATGAACCTCGTCGCTCCCATAAGGATACTGAAGGACGTGCGGGATACGGGAGACGAGGTTCTGGTGACCATATGCGACTTCTGCTACAACAGCCTGAAGAGAGCCAACCATCGGGTTAGTACCAGCGACCTCGACCGCAAGCGGGTCAATGCCTTCCTGAGGGAGAACCAGCCCAAGAGGGATTACCTCCCATCCACGGAGGAGGATTACCGGGATTACCTGGGCGAGGTCCAGGTGATGCATCTGCTGGAGTACCTGCGTGACGTGGTGGGTTTCGAGGAGATAGCCCAGAGCCGAAGCACCGAGCTATCCGGGCTCCGGCTGGCTCCATACTACGGTTGCGTCATGCTCAGGCCTGAGGACGAGATAGGGCTGGACAGCGTGGAGAACCCCACCATAATCGAGGACTTTTTGGTGGCCCTGGGGGCCGAGACCGTAGCCTATCCCTACCGAACGGTCTGCTGCGGATCATATCTCTCCGTCTCCTTTCCCGAATCCTCCGCCAGGCTGTGCAGCAACATCATATCCTCGGCCGCCGAGAAGGGCGCGGACGCCATCGTGGTAAGCTGCCCCCTTTGTTTCTACAATCTGGATTCCAGACAGAAGATGATCTCCGAGCTCTATCCGGGTACCAAGAGCATTCCGATCCTTTACTTCACCCAGGTTCTGGGGATGGCCATGGATCTGGATATCTCGGATTTAGGATTCGACAAGCACTACGTTGATCCCGAACCGGTGGTCGAGAAGGCCCTGGGTTCTCTGAAGGGGGGTGGGAGCCGGTGAAGAGGATAGGCGTTTTCGTCTGCCACTGCGGTATCAACATTGCCAATACCGTAGACGTGGACCGGGTGGTGGAGGAGCTCCGGAAGGACCCCAGGATAACGCACGCCCAGAGCTACATCTACATGTGCTCAGACCCGGGCCAGGAGCTGGTCAGGGATACCATTAAGAATGAGAAGCTGGACGCGGTGGTGGTTGCGGCATGCTCGCCATCCCTGCACGAGCTTACGTTCAGGCAGGCCAGCGCGGAGGCGGGTCTGAACCCGTACCAGTGCGAGATAGCCAACATCCGCGAGCAGTGCAGCTGGGTGCACGAGGACCGGGAGAGGGCCACCGCCAAGGCGGTCAAGATAATCAAGTCCATAGTGGCCAAGACCTATCTCAACGAGTCCCTGGAGCCCATAAGGGTTCCCATCAATAGAAGGGCGATGGTGATAGGAGGCGGTATAGCAGGAATCCAGGCCTCACTGGACATAGCCAATTCCGGCTACGAGGTGGTGCTGGTGGAGCGCGAGCCGTCCATAGGGGGGCACATGGCTCAGCTCTCCGAGACCTTCCCCACCCTGGACTGCTCCCAGTGCATCCTCACCCCCAAGATGGTGGAGGTGGGGAAACACCCCCGCATAAAGCTGATGACCTACTCGGAAGTGGAGGAGGTGTCCGGCTACGTGGGTAACTTCACGGTGAAGATTCGCCGGAAGGCCCCCAGCGTGGACTGGGCCACCTGCACCGGTTGCGGCGAGTGCATGGAGAAGTGTCCGGTCAAGGTTCCCTCCGAGTTCAATCGGGGCTTGGACGACAGGGGAGCGATATACGTCCCCTTCCCCCAGGCCGTTCCCAACAAGCCGGTCATAGACAGAGACAACTGCGTCTACTACCGCACCGGCAAGTGCAAGCTCTGCGAGAGCACCTGCGAGGTTGGGTCCATAAGGTTCGACCAGGAGGATGAGATCGTGGAGGAGGAGGTGGGGGCAATCGTAGTGGCCACCGGCTACGAGACGCTTCCCCTGCAGAGAATAGCGGAGTACGGCGGGGGAGAGGTTCCCGATGTAATAGACGGGCTGGCCTTCGAGAGGCTCCTCTCGGCCTCCGGCCCTACGGTGGGAGAGGTGAGAAGACCATCCGACGGCAAGGTTCCCAAGGAGGTGGTCTTCGTTCAGTGCGCCGGGTCGAGGGACCCCGAGAGATACCAGCCCTACTGCTCCCGTATATGCTGCATGTACACCACGAAGCACGCCATGCTCTACAAGCACCGGGTTCACGACGGCCAGCCGTACATCTTCTACATAGACGTGCGCACGGGCGGAAAAGGTTACGAGGAATTCTACCACCGCGCGGAGGAGGAAGAGGGTGTAGTCTACTTGAAAGGAAAGGTGGCCAGCATCTTCCGTGACGGTGACCAGACCGTGGTGTGGGGGACTGATAGCCTCGCCGGGCGCAACGTAGAGATAAGGGCCGACCTGGTGGTTCTGGCAACCGCCGTGGTCCCCGGAACCGGAGTGCAGGACCTGGCCAAGAAGCTGAAGATCCAGACCGGGGAGAACGGCTTCCTGAACGAGGCCCATCCCAAGCTTCGCCCGGTGGAGAGCATAACCGCCGGTTTCTATCTGGCCGGTTGCGGGCAGTCGCCCCGGGACATTCCCGATACCGTCGCCCAGGCCAGCGGGGCGGCCAGCAAGGTAACGGCGCTGTTCTCCAAGGACGAGATGGAACAGGATCCCATGATCGCGGCCGTCGACGAGGATGTCTGCGGCGGCTGCCGGGTTTGCATCTCCGTGTGTCCCTACGACGCGCGGGAGTACGACGAGGAAGAGGAGATAGCGGTCGTCAACGAGGCCCTGTGCGAGGGATGCGGAGCATGCGTGGCGGCCTGTCCCTGCGGGGCCACCCAGCAGAGCAACCTTACCGACAGGCAGATATTGGAGATGATAACCGCTAGCCTGGGGGAGGAATGATGTTCGAGCCCAAGATAGTCTGCTTCGTATGCAAGTGGTGTACCAGCGCCGGGGCGGATCTGGCGGGGACCTCCAGGTTGAAGTACTCCCCCAACGGGATCAACCTGAGGTTCATGTGTTCGAGCAGAGTGGATCCGGAGCACATCATGTGGGCCTTCAGGCAGGGAGCGGACGGCGTGTTGGTGGGGGGCTGCCATCCCGGCGACTGCCACTACCAGGACGGAAACTACAGAACCCAGACCAGGATGGCGCTGCTGCGCCGGGTCCTGGACCAGCTGGGCATAGAATCCTCCCGTCTCAGGCTGGAGTGGATCTCCGCTGCGGAGGGGAAGAAGTTCGCGGAGGTGATGGACAACTTCAGCGAGGAGCTCAGGAAGAAGGGTCCGTTGAGCCTTGCTTCGAAGGAGATGACTGTATGACAGCTAAGAATACTTCCCAGGCACCCAGCGAGGAGATGGTGCCCATATTCGTGATGGGTGAGCGTTTCGACGTGCCCGCCAGCCTGACCATTCAGAAGGCCATGGAGTACGCTGGATACCAGCTGATCCGGGGCTGCGGCTGTAGGGGCGGCGTATGCGGAGCTTGCGGCACGGTTTACAGAACCCCCGGCAGCTACCGACTGGAGGTGGGTCTGGCCTGCCAGACGGTCGTACAGCCCGGGATGTACCTGACCCTTCTTCCGTTCTTCCCCGGGAACAGGGCAGGCTACGATATCACCGAGATGGAGGGCACCGGCGAAGAGGTTGCCGAGCTCTACCCGGAGATATTCAAGTGCATAGGGTGTAACGCCTGCACCCAGAGCTGCCCCATGGATATCGACGTAATGCAGTACATGGCCAGGGCTATCAGAGGGGACGTCTCCGGAGTGGCGGAGCTGTCTTTCGATTGCATCATGTGCGGGCTCTGTGCCTCCCGCTGCCCGGCCGAGGAGGTCCAGTACAACGTGGCCATCCTCTGCCGCAGGCTGCACGGCAGGAATCTGGTTCCGGCAGCCGACCACCTGGCCGACGCGGTGGAGTCCGTCGAGGGAGGACGCTTCGATGAGCCGTTGCAGGAGCTGATGGACATGGAGGAGAAGGATCTGATAAAAATCTACAGGGATAGAGAGGCCGAGCCCGACAACGCCGAGGACGACTGGGTCCCCGAGGATCGGGACTACGTTGTGAGCCGGTCGGAGCGGGACTAGGTCTGGAGGTAGATACATGCCGTACCCCGAAAGTCTGAAGAAGCTCATCAAGAAAGTGGAGGCCACCCGACCCGCAAGGGTGGAGAGGAAGAAGGCAGGTCAGGAGTTCGAGGCCGTGGACGTGGAAGACAGGGACGAGCTCCTCAGGAAGTACCATCCCGATTACAGGAAGGGAACCAGGCGGGAGATAAAGGTCGGCCCCAGTAAGGGCTACTCCATAAGCAACGAGATAGTGGATCTTCTGGAGGCCCGCAGCAGGATAGACCCCGGCCTGATCGACCTTTCCGAGCCGGATTATGACACCGACCTGTTGGTGATCGGTGGGGGAGGCGCCGGAACGTCGACCGCGCTGATCGCCCAGGAGAACGGGGTGGAGGTGACCATAGCCACCAAGCTCCGCCACGGTGACGCCAACACCATGATGGCGGAGGGAGGCATCCAGGCCGCCTCCAAGGGCTGGAAGGACTCTCCCTACTACCATTACCTCGACGTACTGGGCGGAGGACACTTCAAGAACGTTCCCCAGCTGGTGAAAAGGCTGGTGAACAATGGCCCCGACGCCATCCAGTGGCTGGAGTCGCTGGGAGCCATGTTCTCCAAGGAGTCCGACGGAACGCTGAAGACGATGCATGGAGGAGGCACCTCTCGGAAGCGCATGCACTTCGCCGCCGACATCACCGGCGCGGAGATAATGCGGACCATAAGGGACGAGGCCAGGTCCAGGGAGGAAGACATAGAGGTCATCGAGTTTAACCCCGCCGTTGATCTGGTGCTGGACGATAAGGGCAGGTGCGCCGGAGCCATCCTCTACAACCTGGAGACCAGGGAGTACCACTACGTCCGGGCCAAGGCCGTGGTTCTGGCAACCGGCGGATGCGGTAGGCTCCACATCCAGGACTTCATGACCACCAACCATTACGGGGCCACCGCCGACGGCGTGGTGATGGCCTACCGGGCCGGGGTGCCGGTCTCGTTCCTGCACACGGTGCAGTACCATCCGACGGGCGTGGTCTACCCCGAGCAGGCCGAGGGCATCCTGATAACCGAGAAGTTCAGGGGTGCGGGGGCCAACATTCTCAACGTGGACGGCGAGCAGTTCGTCTACGAGCGTGAGCCCCGAGACGTGGAGGCGGCCTGTATCATCCGCGAGTGCTCCGAGGACGTGGGCAAGGGCGTTCCCACCCCCACGGGCAAGGTGGGCGTATGGCTGGACTCGCCGATGATAGACCTGCTGAAGGGAGAGGGAACAGTTGGCAGGGAGTTCCCCGCCAAGCATATCCTTTACGAACGCTACGGGATAGACATCTCCAGGGAGCCCATGCTGGTCCATCCGACCCTTCACTACCAGAACGGCGGGCTGCAGATCACCGAGAGCTGCGAGACCAACGTTCCCGGGCTTTTCGCCAGCGGCGAGGTAACCGGGGGGGTCCATGGCGAGAACAGGCTTATGGGCAACTCCCTACTGGACGTGGTCGTGTTCGGCAGGATAGCCGGCAAGGCCGCTGCGGAGTTCGTCAAAAAGAAGGGCGAGACCGGCAAGCCTACCCTGGAGCACGTGAAGCAGTACAACCAGGAGCTGGACAAGGAGGGCGTTGATACCGACCGGATCGCGCCCATGATCCTTCCTGATTACAGCAATCCCGAGGTCAGGAAGAGACAGCTGACCACGGAGTACCAGGGTACGATCAGGGGCTGACGGAGTCCCGGCCCTCGCCGGGAATCAACGGTGCCGGGCGGTGGTCACCACCACCACATCCAGCAAAGGGTCGTCCGGGTAGCCTCTACCCACGACCGTCGGACGCATGCCGGAGAGTTCCACCGCCCTGATGGCCAGATCCGCGCTTTCGCTTCTGCATACCACCACCGGGTACTTCTCCGAGAGCGCCCGGAGCGCTTCCAGAAGGTCTCCGCCCCGGTCCGCCATCAGCACCGGTACCCCGTCCTCGATCAGGGTAGCGAAGTCCTGGGGCTGCTCCCAGGAGGTGGTGATCACCGAACTTCCCGTGGAACGGCATAGATCCAGGAGCTCGGCGCTCCTCACCCGCTTGGCCGTGAGCAGGGATATCGAGGTCAGCAGGGCCAGGCCGCCCAGGACCAGGACCGGTGGGAGAAGAGGCCTGGACAGGTCCTTACGCATTCCCAGGGACAGGAAGAACACGGGAAGAAGGGTGTGCCGAAGGCCCCAGGCCAGGTCGTCGACGTGCATGGGGCTCAGTGCCAGTACGACCAGGAGGCACAGACCCAGGAAGGTAAGACCTCTCCGGGTGTCGGGGTAGCAGAGCCACAGTACCGGGAACACCAGCAGGGGATGCTTCACCACCAGGGTGTCCGATGCCCGGGCGCCTCTGGCCAGCATCCAGACCAGGATCGCGGCGCAGGCGCCCATTCCCACCATCCTGGCCACCCGCCCAATCCTGCGGTCCGGCAGAAAGCCCAATCCCCAGAGTCCCCACAGCCCCAGCCCGGCCGGCAGGGCCCAACCTCCCTGGACTCCAGGCAGCATGCTGAAGAACGTCCGGGCCGCAACGTACAGCTTGGAGGAGAGGAGGGAGAGCCCGGCATGCCCGTATATGGCCTGTTCGGTACCACTGGCGGCCAGATGGGTCCCCAGCCAGGTTCCGGTCAGCACCCTCTGTGCCAGCAGGAAAAACGCTACCGCGCCCAGGGCGGTAGCGGTTGTGGAAATCGGAGAGGCGACTCTCGGCCTTATCAGAATGATGAGGGGTATCAGCAGGAGCATCTCCTCCCTCAGCAGCACGGAAAGCACGGTGAGCACGATGGCCGCCCGAATGCTTCCCCGCCTGGCCTGATCCAACGCGATGAGACCCAGCAGGAGGGCCAGGGTATGCGACCAGAAGGTAAGGCTGTAGAAGACGATCGGGGTGGCAAGGAGGGCCAGGGCAAAGGAGGTCTTGGTCCGCCAGCCCCTGCGCCGATAGCGTCGCGACAGATGCATGACCAGCAGCGCGCCCGCCAACAGAGGGATCAGGTATATCCCACTGCGCCCGAGCAGGAAGTATCCCGGCAGAGATAGCAGGGCCATAAGAGGGTTGTACTGGCTGTACAGGCGGCCGTTCTCCAGGGTTCCGTAATGGTAGGGAAGGGGCTTCAGGGTCTGCAGGAGCGAGGGGGGAAGCAGCTCGGAGCCGGGATATGGTATGGGTGGAGGAAGCTGCAGCCCGCTTCTGGACAGCGACACCACCTGCAGGTAGCGGTTGCCCTCGTCCATGGCCCAGAACGACCTGCCCGGAAGAAGGAACACCGCCAGCAGGAGCAAGACGATCAGGCCGGCTAACAGGTGCTCTTTTCTCAGCCCCGAGAAGGTCTGCGGGCGCGGCCTGCGCCTAGCTATGCCCTCCATCCCCACGTCTCCGGCCGGAACGTGCCTAGCCGCTTCTGCTGTACTCGGCCACGCCGATCTCGAACAGGTCCTTGCCCTTGGTGTCGTTCACCACGAACAGGGGCATGTCTTTGACCACCAGTCTGCGCACCGCCTCCGGGCCCAGGTCCTCGTAGGCTATCACCGACATCTCCTCGACCGAGGAGGCTATGCCGGCCGCAGCCCCTCCGACCGCGCCTAGGTAAACCGCCTTGTATTTCACCATGGCGTCTCTGACTTCGCGGCTCCGGGGGCCCTTGCCTATGCTGGCCTTCATGCCGTGTTCCAGAAGGAGTGGTGCGAACGGATCCATCCTGTAGCTGGTGGTTGGTCCGGCCGAGTTGAGTACCTGCCCCGGCCTGGAAGGGGCGGGACCGACGTAGTAGATAACCGCCCCTTTTAGCTCGAACGGCAGATCCTTGCCTTCCTCTATGAGCGCGACCAGCCTCTTGTGCGCGGCGTCGCGCGCCGTGTAGACCTCTCCGGAGAGCAGGACCTTGTCCCCGACGTCGAGCTCTTGTAGCTCCCGTGATTCCAGCGGTGTGCTCAGTTCCAATGTCTTCACGATTGCCCCACCCCCTACAGCGTTCTTTCCTTATGCCTGCTGGCGTGACACTGAATGTTGACCGCCACCGGCATGGAAGCGATGTGGCAGGGAAAGGTCTCCACGTTGACCCCCAACGCGGTCGTCCTGCCCCCGAATCCGGCCGGGCCTATGCCCAGATCGTTGATCCGCTGCAGGAGCTCCTTCTCCACCTCCGCGTAACGCGGATCGGGATTGTGCTCCCCCAGCGGTCTCAGAACCGCCTTCTTCGCCAGATAGGCGCACTTCTCGAAGGTTCCGCCGATACCCACTCCCACCACAATGGGAGGGCAGGGGTTGCCGCCGGACTTCCTTACCCGCTCCACGACGAAGTCCTTGATGCCCTCTATGCCGTCGGCGGCGGTCATCATCCTTACCTCGCTCATGTTCTCCGACCCGCCCCCCTTGGGCGCGAACACGATTCGCACCTTCTCTCCGGGGACGATGCGGGTGTGGATCACCGCCGGCGTGTTGTCGCCCGTGTTCTTGCGGGATATGGAGGGGTCGTCCACTATGGACTTCCTCAGATAGCCGTCCTTGTAACCCCTTCGTACACCTTCGTTTACCGCGTCCTCCAGGTAGCCTCCGGTCAGGTGTACATCCTGTCCGATCTCCAGGAAGACGACTGCGAAGCCGGTGTCCTGGCAAAGGGGCATGTCGCTCTCCTCGGAGATACTGTGGTTGTCCAGTATGACGTCCAGTATCTCCTTGCCCAGAGGGGACTCCTCGGCATCCCTGGCCTTTTTGATCGCCGTCTTGACGTCCTCGCCCAAAAATACGTTGGCGGAGATGCATATCTCCCTCAGGACGTCCGTTATTTCCGATACGTCGAGATCTCTCACTATCGACCTCCAAGCTCGTCCTGGAGCAGCTGCACGATCTGCTCCGTGGTGTCGGCCACCGGTACGTCGTTCTCGGTCAGGGCCGCCACCTTTGCCTCCGCTGTTCCGGATCCTCCCGAGATTATGGCCCCGGCGTGTCCCATGCGTTTGCCGGGAGGCGCGGTGCGACCTACTATGAAGGAGACCACCGGCTTGCTCATGGAAGCCTTGACGAACTCGGCCGCCCGTTCCTCGGCGGTTCCTCCTATCTCGCCCACCAGGACCACCGCTTCCGTCTGGTCGTCCTTCTCGAAGAGCTCCAGATAATCGATGAAGCCCAAACCGGTGACCGGGTCTCCACCCATGCCCACCGCGGTCGACTGTCCGAGGTCGGAGTCGGTGACGTGTCTCACCACCTGGTAGGTGAGGGTTCCGCTGCGGCTCACCACTCCTATTCTGCCCTCCTCGAAGATAGCTCCGGGCATGATGCCTACCTTGCACCTGCCGGGCGATATCAGACCGGGGCAGTTGGGCCCCACCAGCCTGGTGCCTTTGCGCTGCAGCACCTCGGTTACCCGGGTCATATCCAGCACCGGTATGCCCTCACTGATAGCAACTACCAGGCCTATGCCCGCATCGGCGGCCTCCATTATCGCATCGGCTGCAAACCCGGCCGGAACGAAGAGCACGCTGCAGTCCGCCCCCGTACTCTCCACGGCCGCCCGGCAATCGTTGAACACGGGAAAGCCCGACTCGGTCTCTCCCCCGCGGCCGGGGTGGACTCCGCCCACCACGTTGGTGCCGTATTCAAGCATCTGCGCGGCATGGAAGGAACCGTCGCGTCCCAGGCCCTGAACGATCACCCTGGTATCCTTGTCTATCAGAATGCTCATGCCCGCTCACCCCCTCCGGCGGAAGCGAGCTCCAGCGCCTTGCTCGCCCCCTCGGTCATGTCGGTTACGGCGGTGATTCCGGCGTTGGCCAGTATCTCCCGGCCCTGGTCCTCGTTGGTTCCGGTGAGCCTGACCACCAGAGGGAGGTCCAGCTCCAGCTGTCCCAGCGCCTCGACCAGCCCGTTGGCCACGTCGTCGCAGCGGGTTATCCCCCCGAACACGTTTATGAATATCACCCGCACGTTGGGGTCGGAGACCAGCAGCTCCATGGCGTCGATCACTTTCTGCGGGTTGGAGCTTCCCCCGATGTCCAGGAAGTTGGCCGGCCTGCCGCCGAGGTGCTTGATCAGGTCCATGGTGGCCATCGCCAGACCCGCTCCGTTAACCATGCAGCCTATCTCTCCTTCCAGCTGGACGTAGCTGAGGCCCTTGCTCTTGGCCAGCAGCTCCTTCTCCTCGTCCGGGGTGGGCAGCCGCATCTCCTTCAGGTCAGGATGTCTGTACATGGCGTTGTCGTCCAGGACTATCTTGGCGTCCAGGGCGATTATGCCGCCGTCGGCCAGCTCGGCCAGAGGATTTATCTCCGCCAGGGAAGCGTCGCAATCCCGGAAGCAGCTCCACAGCCTGGTCAGGATTCCGGCCGTGGCCAGGGCCTTCTTCTTCTCGTCGAACAGGCCGAAAGCCAGACGTTTCGCCTCGAAGAGCTGCAGGCCCATAAGTGGGTCTATGCGTTGGAACGTTATCTTCTCCGGCGTGGTCCGGGCCACTTCCTCTATATCCACCCCTCCGGCGGGGGAGACCATCATCACTGGAGCCTTCTTGTTCCTGTCGACGGTTATGCCCGCGTACAACTCGCCCCGGATGTCTACGGCGGGGTCCACCAGCAGGCGCTTCACCTTGTGGCCCTTGATGTCCATGCCCAATATCTCCGAAGCTCTTTGCTGGGCCTCTTCGGGGCTCTGGGCCAGCTTTACTCCACCGGCCTTGCCTCTTCCCCCGGTCTGGACCTGGGCCTTTACAACCACCGGGCAGCCTATCTTCCCGGCGGTCTCCCGGGCCTCTTCGGCCGTGGTAACCATGCTGCCCTCTGGGATCGGTATTCCAGACCTGGAGAAGAGTTTCTTCGCCTGAAACTCCTCGAGCTTCATAGGTTCACCCTTCCACGATTTAAACGGTCAGCCGTGTGCACGACCCGCGTGCCGCAGGGCTTCCCACAAGCAGGGGCTGGCGGGTACGGATCGTCCGAAAATGCAGGGAAGACAAATACCGCAAGCGCGCCGTTGGGTCAACGTCGATCGACCGGGGCAGCGGTATTGCCGCCTCCACCCGCGGAGGTTCTAGTCGAGCTTTTAGCCTCTTGTTAGATTAGTCCTTTCCGAGTGATGGAAGGAGGCTGCGGTTGAGCCATAGCCTGGTCAACGCCTGTGGGCTTCTGGCGATGATGGGCGTGGGATGGATCCTCTCGGCCGACAGGCGGAGGATGAACTGGCGGGTAATCGGCTGGGGCGTCGGCCTACAACTGGTCTTCGCCCTGTTCGTCTTCCAGGCCCAGGTGGGGACCGGTCTGTTCAGGTTTCTAAACGACCTGATCGTGTAGCTGTTGGACTCGGCCCAGGCCGGCACCAGGTTCGTCTTCGGCAGGCTGGCCATACCTCCGGGGGAGACCGGCCCGGATGGAGAGACCTCCCTGGGCTTCTCCCTGGCTTTCCAGGGGCTGGCCACCATAGTTTTCTTCTCCGCCGTCATGTCCATCCTTCATTACTACCGCCTGCTCCCGCTTATAATCCGGGGCTTCGCCTGGGTGTTCTGTAACCGGGGACGGGGGAATGTTAAACGATAAATAAATCTACCTTACTTCGAACGCCGTAACACTGGAAAAACAATTATCCCATATAATCACGTTACGATTAACTATTTGCCTACAACACGAGGGAGACGTCATGCCTGAATCACGATGGATATTCATGCTCGCCGTACTCCTGGTCGGGGGATACGCCTCGGCCGACGGCTGGCAAATTGTGCCTTTGGAGGAACAGGGATCGACCGGTGAGTATACGTCCATCGCCCTGGACAGCAACGACTACCCCCACATAGCCTACTACAACAACACCGAAGGCGGCCTCAAGCACGCCTGGTGGGATGGAGATACCTGGCAGCTGGAGATGGTGGAGGCCGGCGACAATGTGGGGTGGTGGACCTCCATAGCTATAGACAGCAACGATTATCCCCACATCTCCTACTACGACTATTACAACTCAGCACTCAAGTACGCCTGGTGGGACGGAGCTGCCTGGAATACGGTCTTCATAGACTCGGAGGGCTACGTCGGGGATTACACGTCTCTGGCCCTGGACAGCGACGACAATCCTCACCTCTCCTACCGCTACTACGTGACCTACGGCGACACCGAGCTGAAGTACGGTTGGTACGACGGGAGCTCCTGGACTCTTCAGACCGTCGACGATTACGGCGAGTCGGGCGCCTGGACCTCCATAGACATCGACAGCCTCGACCACCCGCACATAGCCTACTTCGAGGGGTCCGACGACGACCTGCGGTACGCCAGCCATGACGGAAGCAGCTGGAACACCGAGACGGTGATATCCTCCGGGCAGGTGGGTCTGTGGCTGTCGATGGTCCTGGACAGCGGGGATAACCCCCACATCTCCTACTGTGACTACGACAACCACGACCTGGAGCACGCCTGGTGGGACGGAGCCGACTGGCAGACCGAGGTGGTGGATGACGCTTACGTGGGCTGGTACACATCTATAGCCGTGGACGGTGATGACCACATCCACATCTCCTACTACGACCTTTCGCTGGAGGACCTGAAGTACGCCTATTTCAATGGTACCGACTGGGAGGTGGAGACCGTTCACAGCCAGTACAGCGTCGGCAGCTACTCCTCGATCGCGACAGACACCACCGGAAATCCTTACATGTCTTACGAGTACAGCTGGTATGGCGACCTGTACTGCGCCTGGTACAACGTCGCCCCAGCGGGATTCGAGCTTCTCTCGCCCGCCCACAACTCCAACGTGAACGACCCTCCCACCCTGGACTGGGAGGACAGCGACGACGGCGGGCAGCACGCCGTTACCTACGACCTGTGGTACTCCACCGACCCGGACTTCAGCCCGCACGACGAGGTTAACGATCTCACGGGATCGACCTACACCTTCTCGGAGGGCGATCTGACCCCGGGCCAGACCTACCACTGGAAGGTCGCGGCCACCGACGGCTACGAGCAGACCTGGTGCACCGCTCCCGGTGGTGGCGGCAGCGACGAGTACTGGACCTTCACTGTAAACTACATGGGTGTCGAGCCGGACACTCCCGGGGATCCATCCAGGGGATTGGTGGTGTCCGGCAACCCCGGCGGCGGCAGAGTTCGAATACTGGGCACCGGCTTCGGACCCGACGCAATCCTGCGAATCTACGACGTCTCGGGAAGAGAGATTCTCAGAACGGCCTTCGATGGCATCTACACCTGCGGTGGCTCAGGCCTGCCCTCCGGATGCTACGTGGTGGAGGTTAGGGACACCGGGGGAGAGCCCTGCACGGCGAGGCTGGTCCTGCTGGATCGATGGTAGCGACCGGCAGGAAATCGAATTCATCGTTCCTTTTAGATTGCGGCCGGAAGGCCATGGTTATTCTTTCCCTTTCGTTCGGCCAGGCCGATTTTGAGGACCTACTAGGCGTTCGGGATTTCGATGCCGCCCTGGAGATGGCCAGAGGATCAGACTCACTCACGGCTGTCGTATACGCCGCCAGAGGTGATTACTCTGCGGCCGCCGATCTCTACGAGCTGGTTTTCCGAAGAAGACCTACGGCAGGGACGATGGCAGCTCTGTGGAGGTCCATCGCCGGATGCGAGGAGAGCCCGTCTTCCCTTTCTCTGAGGGGAATGCTCAGCGAATGGGGCGGTAGACTCTCATGGGGCCCATCGGACCTTCTCTCCCTCATTGAGTCATCCAGTGCGCTGGGAGACAGCGTCGTTTACGACAGCCTGACGGCGGTTCTGATCGAGAGGTTTCCCGAATCCGAGGAGACGTACCAGATCATCGGGTGGGATTTCTACGATCGCCTATACCCGGTATGGAACGACGACTCCGCCAGGATAAGCGTTTTGAGGGAGTTTATCGACCGGCGGGGGGACGAATCCGATGCCTGGCGATGCAGGGCCTGGCGATATACCCTGACATCCGTGTTGCAGACCGCTGACTCTTCCTCTTGGAAGGACTACTACCGGTCGTGGAAGGAAAGTTGTCCGAACGATCCTCAATGCTGCCTGACCGGCGCGACCTTGATGATGGATAGAGACTCGTCCTGGTCGGAGGCTCTGGAGCTTTGCGACAGAGGGCTGGAGATACTAGAGGGTGGATACCATCCGCAGGGGATGCCGGCCGAGGAATGGATGCTTTCCGGCCCGGCTCTGGATATGCGGCTTCGCTTCAGAAGGTTGATGGCCCTGGATGGATCGGGCCGCAGGGACCAGGCGCTGGCTCTGATCAGGGGGGTTATCGAGGGCGTCGAGCTGGGGATCGATGACTATCACACGGAGACCTCGCTTTACTGGTTGCAGGGAGAGATGCTGCTTAAGACCGGTTACACCATCGCCGCCCTACGTTCCTACGCCCGTTCGGCTGCCCTGGGCAACGTGGAGAACGAGTGGAGTGGCAAGGCGGTTTCCGCCATGGAGGGTCTGCTGATACCCAGGGTGGGTCCGATCAAATGGGCCAGGGAGAGTACCGGCTACGACGGCCCGACGTTCGCCGACGTAACCGGTATTTTGGGCCCGGACAGCCTGGTCCGGGGCACCCGGATCTCCTGGTGCGACTACAATGACGATGGATACCCGGACCTTCTTCTGGGGCATGACCTTTACCGCAACGACCACGGTACGGGTTTCACGGACGTCACCGTCGAGTCCGGCCTTTCAACCAACCGGGGCAACGGAGGGGTGTGGGGAGACCTGAACCTAGATGGGACCCAGGATCTTGTGACCTCTGGGGACACCGTGCAAATCTTCCTGCAGAGAGATGGGACGCTGGAAGAGTCCACGGATAAGCTGGGCGTGCTTCCCACCGATTCCAGGGTGGAGGGTGTGGCCCTTCTGGACTGGAACGCTGACGGTTGGCTGGATCTATACCTGGCCAGCTACGAAAGATCGGGAAACCTGGGTTCTGGGACGGCCGACGCTTTCTATCTAGGCAGAAGTAACGGTTTTGTAGAGGTAAGTGACAGTTTGGGCATGACACCTTTCCTGGGTAAACATCTGTGCGGAAGGGGAGTGAGCCCCTGCGACTACGACATGGACGGAGACATGGATATCCTGGTCAGCAACTACAGGCTCCAGGAGAACCTCCTGTGGGAGAATCGGGACGGCCGCGCGGTGAACTCTGCTTTAGCCGAGGGGGTCGCCGGAACCAACACACAGGGATGGTGGGGACACACCATCGGAAGCACCTGGGGAGACTACGACAACGACGGTGACTGGGACCTCTTCTCCGCCAATCTGGCTCATCCCAGATACATAACCTTCTCCGACCGAAGCATGCTCTATGAGAACGTGGATAGCTCTTTCGAGGATGTGAGAGCTGCCCTCGGCATACGCTTCGAGGAAACGCATTCCAACCCGGTATGGGGAGATTTTGACAACGATGGATGGCTGGACCTTTTCGTGACCTCCGTCTATCCCGAGAGGCGGAGCTTTCTCTATCTGAATGAAGAAGGCAGCAGGTTTCGGGACGTTACCTGGATGTCGGGATCCAGGGTTTTCAACGGCTGGGGCGCTGCGGCGGCGGATTTCAACCTGGACGGCAGGTTGGATTTGGCCGTAGGCTCCGGGGATGGCCCGGTCCTGCTTATGAACACTACGCCCGAAGGCTGCTGGATGGAGGTGGAGGTCGTCCCTACGAGTGGCATCAACCACTCGGGTATCGGTTGCATCGTTGCTCTGAGGCAGAACGACCTGACCCTGCTACGCCAGGTCGAGGGTGGCAGCGGCACTACCAGCCAGAACGGCGGAATCCTGCACTTCGGTCTTCCCTGCGGCGATAGTTGCACCCTGGAGTTATACGTACCTGGAGATACCGATGCCGTGGCCGAGAAGGAAGCGGTTCCTGACCGGTTGGTTAGAATCCGACCGAACTAGAGCCTGCCCGAGAGATCGTTCTGCAGGTTATCAAAATCCCTACAACTGATCCTCGAAGCTTACCAGCAGGTTTTTACCGTTGTTGGGATCCAGCCATGTCCGGCAAACGCTGCCTGGTCCCAGATCCTTCAGCTGCCCTGGCTTCAGGCAGGTCCTGACCACGGCTGGAAAGGGCGGCGCTCCCGCTCCCGTGACCTCCACCTCGATCCGGTACTGGGGAAGATCGTTGATCGTCATTCCCGTGGATCGAATCGAGAGGATTCGGGCCCTGCACGGGACGCCCTCCTCCCTCAGGCGGGAGGCCCTCCTGGTTCTGCTCCGCATGCGAAGGTACAGGGCGGCACAAGAAGCGTAGGGGCCGACGATCAGGAATACTCCCAGAACGAGGACCTCGGTCCGTCTAGACAGGAAAGGAAGGGCGCTCTCCTGGATGCCGGGAGGGATGGCTATGGCTGCCTTGATGACCAGAACTCCGACGACGGCGAATACGGTCATCGGTACTACCCAGATCCACCATTTGCCCGGAATCGATTCCCATACGCTGCTCACGTAAGCCCTCCCGAGTCCAACCTGACGGTGCCGATGATAACCCTGCTCCTCGATTCCGGTCAAAGCGGGTACGAGGGGGATTAGGGGGGAACCTTTCGGAGTGGATTATGTTCGCCCTTTGAAGAAAAGCTTAGCCTTTTTCCGGGAGGAACCATGAAAACGTTGGCTGCCGTGGGCTTCGTTCTTGGCCTGACGATCATCGTTGCCTGCGGGGGTCCGGGCAGTCCGGGACCTGCCAGCGATGAGGGAGGTACGATCGATACCCTCAGAATCTCCGTGGTCGATACCATTGGGGTGATGATGGGGGACAGCTCCTACGTGTTCGGCAACGTAACCGACGCCACCCGTACCCCGGACGGGGAGATATACGTTCTGGACGGTCTGCGCTGCAGGCTTTCGGTGTACTCGCCCGAGGGCATCTTTCAGAGGTCCGTGGGACGGAAGGGCTCCGGTCCCGGGGAGTACCAGTATCCCAAAAGCTTCGCCCTGATGAGCGATGGTAGCGTGGTGATCTGCGACTGGGGAGGAATATCCGTTACCCATCTTACCCCGGAGCTGGAATTCGATACCCTGATAACGGGCTACCGCCACATCGCCCCGGACAGGCTCGTTCCCTTTCCAGACGGATCGTACGTGGGAATGACCCTGAGGCACTCCGTAGAGAACGGGCAACCGGTAGGAAGCACCTACGTGGCCAGGTTCGACCGGTCGACCCAGCCGGAGCTGGTCTACTGCGGGTATCCCATGACCTTCAGCCTGGGCGATGACGGAGACCTTAACGTGCACACGGTGCTTTTGAGATGGGACACCGGGCCCGACGGCTCGGTCTACGTCGCCATTGGCTGTGACAGCGTATGGGCCTTCACGGGCTACGGTCCGGAGGGCGATACGTTGGTCACGGTTTTCAAACCCTGGGAAAGGGTGGCCAAGACCGAGGAGGAGTTGGAGGAGGGATTGCTGCACGAGAGCCTGTCCACCGGGAGGGAGAGCGGTACTTCGGTGAACCGCGACCGCAGGTACGAAAACGTACCCAGATACCATAACGCCATCGGTTCGATCGACGTCGACGACCAGGGAAGAATCTGGGTGGGCCGGGGCTGGACCGATGTGCCCACCTTCGACGTTTACTCGCCCCGGGGGAACCTTCTTTTCGTGGCCACCGTACCCGCGCTGGAGGACGTGGATGGTCTGAGTTACTGCTTCGACAACGGATACCTGGCCTTCGACGAGCAGCCGGAGGACTATCCAAAGGTCTATCTGTTGCGGATGGGGCGACGGACCGATTGATCCTGTATATTCCTCTGTAAGGAGTGTCCAGAGCGTTCCGGGATTAGCCCGGGCACTTTTCACGCTCTCGCGCGGCTTCAAACCCGAATACGGAGGGATTCCATGAAAACATTGCTTCTTTTGACCATCGCCTTGACTTCTCTTTTGCTTCTGGCCTCCTGCGGAGACTCTAACGGCGGTCCCTCCGGGCCGGGACCGGGCGGCGATGACGAGGCATTCTTCCCCATGGCCGTGGGGAACACCTGGAACTACGACAGGTCCGGCACCATGCAGATGGATACGATCACCTGCCAGATTACCGGGAAGTCCGTCAGCGAGATAACGGGCACCGAGACCCACGCCGACAGCTTCGAGGTATACGTGGAGGAGTTCGTATCCACCGACACTCTGGCCGGTCAGCCGGTACCCGACTCCACCTGCGTGACCTACATGCGGCTGGCTTCGGACGGGGTACACGGCTATCCGAATCTGGAGAATACCGACTCCAGCTTCGTCGTTCCCTTTCCCCTGGAGGTGGGGAACACGTGGCAGTACTCCGAGGATCCTCCCATGACCGGAGAGATCCTTTCCATGGGTGGGGAGGTAACCGTTCCCGCCGGGACGTTCTCCAACGTGATGCAGATGAGGACCACCTGGATCCAGTCCGGGCTTACAGTGGTCAACACCACCGATTTCGCCCCGGACGTGGGCATAGTGAGAAACGTCTACGATCAGACGGCCAGTTTCCTGGAGTATCACATAACCAGCGAGCTTACCTCTTACAGCGTAGCGGATTGACGCTCAGCGTCCTTGCCCGTCGCCGGGCCGGTAGCCCGGCGGCGGGCCTTCTTTTTTACCCGGGCCGTTCCACTGTCATGGGTCAATGGATCGGTTTGTTGGTCCAGCCCCTATTGAGCATAATGCTACTTTAACTCACCAAGATCTATTAGCGACAAGCGGATGGGAAGGCGTTCATGAGAGCGAACGAGATACTCGAGAAACTTGGTATTCACACCGACCGATCGAACCCCGGGGCATTCGTCGGCGGCAAGGGCCCCATAAAGACCGGCGGAGGCGAGCTGGTGTCCGGCAATCCTTCGGACGGCGAGGATCTGGCTGCCGTGGCGCAAGCCTCTTCCGACGATTACGCAAAGGTAGCCGACGCAGCGTACGATTCGTTCCGGAGCTGGCGGATGGTTCCGGCGCCGGTCCGCGGCGAGGCCGTGAGGCTGCTGGGCAACGCCCTGCGGGAGATGAAGGAGCCGTTGGGCGACCTCATAAGCCTGGAGATGGGCAAGATACGCGCCGAGGGCCACGGGGAGGTCCAGGAAATGATAGACATCTGCGACCTCGCGGTGGGCATGTCCAGGCAGCTTTACGGAAAGTCCATGCACTCGGAGCGTCACCGTCACCGGATGTACGAGCAGTGGCATCCCCTGGGATCGATAGGAGTGATCACCTCCTTCAACTTCCCCATGGCCGTATGGGCCTGGAACGCGGCGATTGCCATGGTGTGCGGTGATACGGTGATCTGGAAGCCTTCCAGTAGGGTACCTCTCTGTGCCATAGCCGTGCAGAAGGTGGCCGACAGGATCCAGAGTGAGCTTGGGTATAGCGGCGTTCTCAACCTGGTCGCAGGCTCGGGGTCCATGGTGGGCCAGAGCATGCTGGAGGACGAGCGGGTGCCCCTGGTCTCCTTCACCGGCTCCTGCAGGATGGGTAGGCGGGTCTCGGAGACCGTGGCCGCCCGCTTCGGCCGCACCATACTGGAGCTGGGCGGCAACAACGCGGCCGTAGTGGCTCCCTCGGCAGACCCGGAGCTGGCGGCCGACAGCATCCTGTTCGCCGCCGTGGGCACCGCCGGCCAGCGCTGCACGACCAACCGCAGGCTGATCGTACACAGTGAAGTGGCCGAAGAGCTGGTATCGACCCTGGTGGGAAAATACGAATCCGTGGCCATAGGCGACCCGTTGGACGACTCCACCCTGATGGGACCACTGGTGACCGTCGACGCGGTGGAAGAGATGAAGAACGCCCTGGACTGGGCCAAGAAGGATGGGGGAGAGCTTTTGACCGGAGGCGAGGTCCTGGAGGACCTGGGCCCCCGCTTCGTCACCCCGGCGATAGTAAGGATGCCCGAACAGACGGAGATCGTCCGCCGGGAAACCTTCGCGCCCATACTCTACGTTATGGAGTACTCCAACATCGAGGAGGCCATAAGGATCCACAACGACGTTCCTCAAGGACTCTCCAGCTGCCTGTTCAGCCGGGACCTGATAGAGGTGGAGACCTTCCTCTCGCACATGGGATCGGACTGCGGCATAGCCAACGTAAACACCGGTACCTCCGGAGCCGAGATAGGCGGTGCCTTCGGCGGAGAGAAGGAGACCGGGGGCGGACGGGAATCCGGTTCCGACGCCTGGAAAGGCTACATGCGCCGCCAGACCTGCACCATCAACTTCAGCGGGGGCATGGAGCTGGCCCAGGGAATAGATTTCGGCTAGGCGAAAGGCTCGTCGCTAAAGATCGGAAATCCTAGGTCCTACGGATCAGGGCCCGGACCTTGCGGCCGCATCCGATGAGCCTGCAGGGAAGATCCAGAATGGGCCGGTCGGAATAGGTAAGCCATCTCTGCAACTCGAATCCCGTTTTCTGAACCAGAAGCGCAAAGGATGACCTACAGAACTCGTTGCAATGCCCGGGCACGTAATCGGGCGAGTACTTCATGCGGCGTATCCCGCTGCGGTGCAAGAAGTGCTTGAACCTGGGCTCCCAGCCCTCTACGTTGGGAAACTCAAGCAAAGCGTTACCCTCGGATCTCAGCAGAGAGCGGATCTTGCCCATGGCGGCAAGGGGTTCGGGGAGGTGCTCCAGCACGTGCCTCAACACAACTAGATCGTACTCCTCCTCCGGCTGGTAGCTCATGAAGTCGGCCACTTCCACTTCTATGCCCAGGTGTTGCCGAACCGATTCGGCCAGAAAGGGTGAGAGCTCCAGCCCCCGGACTTCCCATCCGTTCTCCCTGGCCAGCATCAAGAGCCTTCCGTTTCCGCATCCCACCTCCAGCAGGCGCCCCGGTCCCGGGACATTGCTTTTCAGGAAGCGGTAGCTCTCCGTCTGCAGCCGGTTCAGTCTGTGATCCGATTCCCGGGGGTCGATGTACCTCTCCGCGTACTTACCCTGATCCAGGCCACCGGAGAGGTCGTAGTTGACCAGACCGCACCTGGGGCATCTGTAGTACTCGTACTGGTCTCGGTCCCCCTGAGTGTAGTAGAGCTTGAGTTCTTCGGCCCCACAAAGCCTGCACCGGGTGATCATCCGTCCTCCGTTCATCAAAACGGCAGCGAATTGGAGTAACATGGCCCGCGCCGCCTTCGGTCGGCAAGCTCAACTGCTGAGCGCTTCCCGGGCCATCTCAGCCTTACTCGATCATCTTCATCAGTGGCTCTTCCTTGCCTTTGACCCCACGTTCTAGAATACTGCCCGGACGCGGTTGCCGAATCCTTCCGAGGGTGGGGGGCAATGAGCAGAGACAACGGCTACGTGGACCCGGGCAGGAAGACCTTCCTGGGAGTTTCCTCCTTCCAGGCGCTGGCCATGTTCCGTCGGGGTCTTTTCTACAGCTATCTATCGATATACCTGAGGGCCTATCTGGGGCTCAGCGTCACCGAGACCACCTTCTTCGCGGCCTTTCCCATGGTGGTCAATATCATCTTCCAGATGTTCGTGTGGGGCGTGGTCTCCGACCGCTACCAGAAGCGGAGAACGCTGATAATCCTGGGCGAGATATCGGCGGCCGTGATTACCTTCCTGGTTTGGCTGGTCCACAGCTGGTCGGCGAGCCCCCGGACGGCCGGATACGCGATCATCATCGGCTTCACCGTGGTGGAGATATTCTGGTCGATGTCCAACGTCAGCTGGACGGCGCTGTTGTCAGACCTCTACCCGGGATACAAGAGGGCCGGCATACAGGGCAAGCTGTTCACCGTCGGCGGTGCGGGGAGGATCATCGGGGTATGGATCGGAGGGCTGGCCTACGACGGGATGTCCAGGTATTACGAGGGCTGGGGATTCGAGGAGGGATTCCTGTTCTTCGTAGCCTCGGGGGTGATGCTTCTGTCGACCATACCCATGTTCTTCCTGCCCGAGGGAGGTGTCCCCGGAGCGAAGAAGGACGAAGGAGGGGGCAAGCCCGGAGGACGCATCCTGGAGCTTTCCTCCTACTCCAAGGTATATTTTCTGTTCCTGGTGGCCATGATACTCCTGAATTTCGGCAAGAACGGGGTCACCCTGCTTAAGACCCAATACCTGGTGCTGGACGAGGGATTCGACGTCTCCAGCACCATGCTCAGCTACGTGGTCAACATGCGGTCGGTGGCCATCTGCCTGGGAGGGCTGCTCATCGGCAGGCTGACCGACTGGTTCAACGACCAGAGGGTCCTGATGTCGGGAGCGATCGTATCCATACTGAGCCTGCTGGGTTTCGCTCTGTCCCGGGTCCTGTGGGCCATTTTTGTAAGCAACTTCCTCTACGGTCTGGCCCAGGTGGTGGTGAGAGCCTCCGCCTACTCCTATGCGTCCAAACTGATACCTCCACGGCACAGGGGAAAGCAGTTCGCCCTGTTCAACGCCACATTCTACCTAAGCTGGGGGCTGGCCGGAACGCTTATCTTCGGACCGATAGTGGACCTTCTGATAGGGTCGGGCGCTACCCAGGTGTTCTCCTACCGGACGTCTTTCGCCGCCTCGGCGGTTCTGGTGCTTGGGGGTATGCTGGTTCTGCTGAGGGCAAACAGGATGCGCGCCCTGATGAAGACGGAGGAGTACTGATCGACAAGCAAGCTGTTGATGTTCCCGGTAGACCGAAGAGGAGGGCGTAAAATGAGAGTTGCCTTCCTTCTCAGAAGGTTCCCTGCCCTGTCGGAGACCTTCATACTCAACCAGATCACGGGGTTGATCGATCTGGGCCATACCGTGGACATCAGGCACACCATGAGCTGCAAGGATCCGAGGAACCATCCGGAAGTCGAGGCCTACGGTCTGTTGCGCCGAGCCAGGCCGGTGTTTTGTCCCCGGGACCTTCCGGCTCGATTGTGGGGTGGTATGGCTCGCCTTGCCGATGGGCTTTTCCATGATCCGGGGCTGATCCTCAATTCGCTAAACGTGTTCCGGTACGGTAGGGAGGCTGCCTCCCTCAGGTTGCTGTACCTTGCGTCGGGATTTCGGGGAAGCTGGGACATTCTTCACTGCCACTACGGAATGCTGGGAAACCCGGGAGTGCGGGTCCGGGATGCGGGAGCCTCGGTGGGCCCGGTCGTAACATCCTTCCACGGCTTCGATATGACATCCTACGTTCGCGAGCACGGTTCGGACGTTTATTCGTACCTGTTCGAAAGGGGAGATCTGTTCCTTCCGGTGAGCGAGCACTGGAGGAAGAGGCTGATCGAAATGGGCTGCCCTCCGGATAAGATCAGGGTTCACAGAATGGGAGTGGACTGCGAGAGGCTGGAGTTCACCGCGCGTTCGCTTCGACCGGGCCAACCGGTCGAGCTGGTCAGCGTGGCCCGGCTGGTGGAGAAGAAGGGGATCGAGTACGGGATAAGGGCGGTGGGAGCGCTTATCGAGGAAGGCGTAGATCTGAGATACACGATCGTAGGCGACGGTGAGCTCCGGGAGGATCTGGAGGAGTTGGCTCGCAGATTGGATTCCTCCGGCAGGATATCCTTCGCCGGGTGGATGCCCCAAAACGAGTTGCTGAAGCTTCTCCGGAGCTCGCATCTTCTGCTGGCGCCCAGCGTAACCGCCAGGAGCGGTGACCAGGAAGGAATCCCGGTGGTGCTTATGGAGGCCATGGCCGTGGGCATGCCGGTAGTTTCCACCACCCATAGCGGAATACCCGAACTGGTTGAGGACGGGCGGTCCGGGCTGCTGGTTCCTGAGAGAGACGTGGGGGCCCTTACCGAGGCCGTTAGGAAACTGACCCGCGATCCCGGGTGCTGGTCTCGCATAGGTATCGCGGGAAGAAGGCGCGTGGAGGAGGAGTTCGATCTGAAAAAACAAGTGTCCCGCCTGGAGGCGATTTATCGGGAAGTGGTCTCGGAGGCGCGTTGCAGGTAACCGTAGTCATTCCAGTGTACAACGCCCGGGACTACCTGGAGCAGGCGGTGGGGTCCGCTCTGGGGCAGAACCAGACCGAACGGGTTATCCTGGTGGAGGACGGCTCGAGAGATGGCAGCCTGGCGGTTTGCAAACGTCTGGAGAGCCGACACCGCAGGGTTCTCCTTCTCAGGCACCCCGACGGGGGCAATCACGGCGCGGGAGCCTCCCGAAATCTGGGCATTGCAAAGGCGGAGAGCCCGTTCGTCGCCTTCCTGGACGCGGACGATTACTACCTGGAGGGACGCTTCGGCGTGGCCGAATCGCTGTTCGCCGAAGACCGGGGAATAGACGGCGTCTACGAGGCGATCGCCGTGCGCTTCGATGACTCTGAGTCCGCACGTAGGTGGAGGTCTCAGGGATTCGAGGAGCTTACGACGTTGAAGCGCGAAGTACCGCCCGAAGAGCTATGTGACCTGCTGATAGCGTGTGATTCGGGTTCCTTTCATCTGAACGGCCTGGTGGTGAGGCGAAAGGCCTTCGATCGTAGCGGCTCGTTCTTCGAGAGCCTGAGGCTTCACCAGGACACTGCCATGACCATCCAGCTGGCGCAGTTCTGCAGGCTGGTTCCGGGAAGGCTGGACGAGCCGGTGGCGGTCCGCAGGGTTCATCCCGGGAACAGGTACCTGTCCGGCTATAACCCTTACCGGACCGGACTGAAGCTGTGGAACACGCTTTTCCATTGGGCCAGGGAGAGGGAGGTGGCAGGGTCCAGGTTAGCGAGCCTGTTCCTTAACTGCCAGTACCATCGGTACCGGTTGGCCCTGGGCAGCCATCGAGGCGATAGTCCCAGCACGGCTCAGGGGCTTAGCCTGCTGCTGCAGGCCATTGCCCATCCGATGCTTGCCTCGAAGGCCTGGAGACAACGGAAGAAAAGGCGTTTCAGGGCTGGTTAGGGGCCCGTTTGAGGTAGCGCAGCGAGAGTACGATTATCACCGCCGCTCCCAGTACCACGGAGACGGTCGTTGCTATCGCGGCTCCCACCGCCCCGTAGGGCGGTATGAGCATCAGGTTCAGAGCTACGTTGACCAGGGCGGAGGCGGTGATCACGTAGAGGGTGTACGAGGGCTTTCCCACCGCCACCGACATGCAGGCGAACATGCTTCCGAAGGGCTTGGCCAGAGACAGAAGTCCCAGGATCATCAGTACGGGGGCCGCCGCGTCGTACTTGCCACCATACAGCGCGCGGAGCAGGCCGGATGGGAATCCTGCGAAGACCGCCACCACGGGTATCTGTATCATGGAAATGATCAGAATGGCGCCCATCACCCTGGGTACGATCTCTCCCTTTCGGCCCTGGGACCACATGCGGGAGATCAGGGGCAGCATTATGGTCTTGGCGGCCATGTTAAGGTTGTCCACCAGGGCGGTCAGCGTTCTGCAGGCAGCGTAGCCGGAGGTCTGGAGCTCGCCGGAGAGCCTTCCCAGGAGGAGGATGTCCGTTCTGGCGTGAACGGTGTTGGCCAAGCCGGCCCCCAGGGTAACCACGGAGAAACCGAAGAGCATGCCCAGATGCCTTCTGCGGAAACGCAACCGGAAGGACAGATGCCTTCTGGCGAAGAGGCCTCCGACTATCGTGGCCACAACGTTGCCGCAGATCATGGCCCCGAAGATCTGAAGGGGAGAGGTTAAGCTTCCTCTCAGCAGCAGGATCGAAACTATTCCGATCCGGACGGCTACGGAGGAGACGTCCGCCACCATCATCCGCACCATCCTGTACCTGGCCGCCAGTATGCTGTGAGGCAGGGTGGAGGCGGTGCTGGTTATCACCAGCAGAGCTATCACCCAGGGGATGCCGCGGAGGTCTATCTGCGCGTAGAAGGACCTGAGGGTGCCGCCCAGCGCCAGTATGACCATCGCCACCAAGACGGCGATGCCCATGGAAAGCACGATGCCGGCGTTGGTGATTCTTTTCTCCCGGTCGGTTACCCCCTCGGCGACGAACTTGGTTATGGCCTGCATCACGAAGCCGCCACCCAGCATGATTCCAAAGAACTGGATGCTCCTGGCTATGGAGTAAGCGGCGTAGGCGTCTCTGGGAAGGGCTCTTACTATCAGGATGGAGAACAGCCCCCAGACCACTACCGCTCCCCTGCTTACCAGGCTGGGGACGCCGGCCCTGAGTATTCTGCCGCGCAGTCTGAGAATGCCTTCTATCATCTGTAAGGACCTTACGGATTTTGCCCACTCGACGAAGAGAAAAGCTCACACAATCGCCGCTGGGTGTCCAGGCTTCCGTTGCAACTTACATCACCGGGGCGGGGAGGACCACCGGAGGTGTAACGGCTTTGTTGGATTATTCCCGACCTTCGTCCGAAAAGCGCACTTGAGTATGGTGCGATTTCTACGTACATTGTATCTACTCCGAATACCGGGGGGGGATTTCGTTCATGCCCAAGACACTGCAGAGGCTCGAGGAAGAGCTCTCTCTGACCGAAGACAAGACCGAGAAGGCCGGCATCCTGGCCCAGATGACCTCCCTTCTGGCGGAGCATGATCATTACAAGGCCATTTTCTGCGGTTCCCAGGCTTTGAACCTGATTCGAGAGAGCGACTTACCCGACATCAAGGTGGGCGTTCTGAACACCCTGGCCGAGAGCAGCAGAAGAGCGGGCGAGTTCACGACCGCCCGGAAGTACGCCCGGTTGGCGGCCTTCATTGTGAGGGACTGCGACCTGCCCGACCAGGAAGCGAAGGCCTTGAACACCCTGGGCATTTGCTGCTGGCACCTGGGAGACCAGAACAGGGCTTTGGAGAGCTACCTGAGGGCGCTGGAGATACGACAGAGGCAGGGTTTGGACAAGGCTGTCGCCGGTCTTCTGAACAACATCGGTGGGATCTGCATGCATCTGGAGGATACCGAGCTGGCCCTGGGCTATTACCACCGGGCCCTGAAGCTCAAAAGGGAGCACTGCAGTCCAATGAGCATCTCCAACACCTTGAACAACATCGGAGTATGTTACAGGCGTCTGGGCAGGTATCGCGAAGCCCTGGAGAGCTTCGGTGAGGCCCTGCAGATAAGACAGATCCGTGAAGAACACCAACAGGTCGCCCGGTGCCTGGCCAACATGGGCCGGGTATACATGGATATGGGCAACCAGTCCATCGCCCTGGGATTCTGTCTGAGAGCGAGGGTTCTTTTGGGCTCCGGTGATAAACGCTACGACCTGGATCTGGCCATCCTCACAGTTAACGTAGGCGAGATCTACATGCGGAGAGGCCAGGTGGACCTGGCGTTGAAGCATGCGGTCAAAGGCCTGGATACCGCAGAGAAGGTGGGAGACCTCAACTGCGTGATGAACGCCTTCGAGCTCCTGGCGACCATCTACGATAATCTGGGCTACCACGGCAAAGCCTCCCACTACTGCAGCAGAGCGGACAACGCGCGCGAGCAGCTCCAATGCGTCGAGGCTGGCAGGAAACTCAAGGCCGCCAAGGGGTCCGGCAGCGAGACTCCAAAATGAGGTTCCGCCGCTTCGGCAGGACGGGATGGGAGGTCTCCGTTCTGGGGTTCGGTGCCATGCGCCTCCCTCACGAGGATGACCAGCCTTCCGGAATAATCGAGGACCGCGCGACCGATTTGATAAGTACGGCCATAGACCAGGGAGTCAACCTGGTCGATACGGCTTACCCTTACCACGGGGGAGAGAGTGAGTCCTTTCTGGGAAGGGCGCTGACCGAAGGTTACCGGAACCGGGTCCGGCTGGTCACCAAGATGCCCAGCTGGAAGGTAGAGCACGATTACGACTTCGACCGCTACCTGGACGAGCAGCTGGAACGCCTGGATACCGAACGTATCGACCTCTACCTGTTGCACGGCCTTACGGAGGGCCGATGGGAGAAGCTGCGAGAGCTGGGCGTGCTGGACTGGGCCGAGAGAAAAATGGCCGACGGGGCGTTCGGCTTCCTGGGCTTCTCTTTCCACGATACTTTCAATGTCTTCAAAGACATCGTGGATTGCTACGAGGGATGGGCAGCGGTTTTGCTGATGTACAACTACCTGGACATCGATTACGAGGCGGGTAGGGCCGGGGTTCAGTACGCCGCCGAGAGAGACATCGCGGTCATGGTTATGGAGCCCCTGCGCGGGGGGCTGCTGGCGCGGAAGCCGCCTTCGGAGATAGAGGCCCTCTTCGAGAAGGCGGCCAATAAACGAACGCCGGCCGACTGGGCGCTTCAGTGGCTGTGGAACCAGGAGGAGGTATCGGTGGTCCTCAGCGGAATGAGCGACATGCAGCAGCTGAGGGAGAATCTGGCCAGCGCCGATCGATCGGGCCGGGGAAGCCTGACCGCCGACGAGCTGCGGCTGCTGGAAAGGGTCAGAAAAGCCTACCTGGCCAGGTCGGCCGTTCGCTGCACCTATTGCGGGTACTGCGTGCCGTGCCCCAGGGGGGTGGCCATACCCAGGATCTTCGAGTACCTGAACCTAATGCGTATGTTCGACGATCCGGTGGAGGCCAGGCGCCTGTACGAATTCCTCGGAGATGACAAGAGGCCCCCGGCCTGCGATGGTTGCGGTCAGTGCGAGGAAAGCTGTCCCCAGGGCATTCCCGTAAGGGACTGGTTGCAAAGGGCCCACGTCGAGCTGGAACCTTCCGAGAATGGGTAAGCCGGAATTATCTCACGATTCATCCGTGGTAAGCTGCCGGTACCTTTGAATGCCGTCGCGGTCGTCGCTGTAGAGGTTCACGGTCATGGGGACGCTTTCGTAGGGGCCGTGGTAGACGTGCATGTCTATTCGCTCCATGTCCCCGGATATTACGCACCGGGCGAAAGTGCTGTCGGGCGGGCCGTCGAAGGCGACTAACGATACGTTGCTGGTCCATCCCCCGCCGCCGTACACCGGACGAAACAGCCGTAGGGCGCCGTCGGGCGAAAAACGTGAAGTCCAGAGCACGACCGGATCCAGCCAGGAGCGCCAGTAGCCGCTTCCCAGACTTACCGCGTCCACCCTGGCGATGCTGGAATCCGGCCTGCGGTAGACCCTGTAGACGATATCGGAGACCCGGTGCAGGCTGAGGGTTTCCTCCACCGATATCTGTATCTCTCTTATTGCGTCTTGGGGTAGTGAGTCCAGGGCCCTCAGGGCGGAGTCCGACCTCTCGAAGATGGGCCGGGAGATCTCATCGGGCAAGACGTCGTACGAGCTGGTGACCGGTGAGGACCAGACGCCGAGGTTGGCCCACGTATGCTCGCCGAACTCGGCCGGTATCGCCTCCCCCGGAACGGGACTGGTAGATACGCTGCGGTAGTACTCGTAAGGCATGCTGTCTCCCACCTGGGAGTGGAAGCACCTGAGAACGGAGGGACACAGGCCTTCGGAGGTGGCCAGGATCGCATCCAGAAGCCACTGCTCGGCCCTGCTCAGGCTGGGACGGGTTCTGCCGGGAGCGAACCTGGGATCGGGGCTGTACCAGCCTTGTCTCTCGAAGTGGTCGGCCAGCCAGGGGGTCATGAACTGGTAGCCGTGCCTCGCGTACAGCTCGTTCCTCATCAGCTGAAGCTCGAAATAGGAGAGGTCGGCCAAGTCGCCCTTGGTGACCTCCCCCATGCTGGGGGGCAAGAACGACACGGACAACATAACCACGCAGGCCAGTATTGGGATCATCCATCCTCCGGGAATCGTAGCATATTCCCAGTCCGGCCGATCGGGCAAGGCCGACCCTCTCGACGGCGAAGGGTTTCCCGGTGGACCTAGCCGGTCTATCTTCGGTACATGAGCGAAGTCTTCCGGTTCATTATCCGCCGGGCGACCGCCAACGACCTCGGGGGGAGAAAGCGATGTCCAAGATGCTGGAAGGTTTGGGATGGCACCCACTCTGGACGACCCATATCGGATGTCTCCAGGGGTGCGCGGAGTTCATGGGCTCGGAGGTTCCCGTGGCGTGGTTGTTCGGTGCCACCGGCCATGCCTTCGTGATAAACGTTCACGACCGGCTCTGTCCGAGCGGGCCGACCGCATGGGACACCCGCATGATCTTGGAATTGTCCCCCAACGTGGGAATAAGGCAGACCAACCTGTTCGGCGAGGTGGGCAAGGATGATCCCCGGGGCTTGAGGAAACAGGCCTGGCAGATGGTTCGGGGAGCGATTGACGATGGAAGGCCCTGCTTCGGCTGGGAGCTGGATATACCCGAGTTCTATGTGATTTACGGATACGACGAGGAAGGATACTTCTTCTCCGGGCCCATGTGCGACGGGGGGAAGGATCCCAAGCCCTGGAAAAAGCTGGGTGACTCGGAGATAGGCGTGCTGGAGGTGTACTGCTGCGAGCCATGCCAGCCCGCATCAGACGAGGCAACCGTGAAGCAGGCTCTGCAAGCTGCCCTGAGGCACGCAGACGATGCAGACGGTCTCACGTTCGAGGGCTACAACTCCGGACCCCGGGCCTTCGAGGCTTGGCGAGAGTCGATAGAGGATGCCAACGAGCTGCCTTGGGGGGTGGCATACAACACGGAGGTATGGTCGGAGTGCCGCTACTTCGCCGCGAAGTTCACTGAAATGGCCGCCGACCGTTTGGGCAGCGGCCTATCGACGGATTTGGAAAGGGTCTCGAAACTGTACTCCAGGGTTCAGAGCTCGCTTCTGGAGGTAGGGGAGGTATACCCCTTCCACGGGCCCGACGAGAATCCGGAGGTCGACGATGGAGGAAGGCGGCGTGCGGTACGGGCGCTGACCGAGGCTTACGATGCCGAAAGGAAGGCTGTGGAGGTGTTGAGAGGCGTATGCGACAGGCTGTGAGCGGACAGAAAGTGGGAGCGATCCCGGCAATGGGAGGGAAAAGAATCGTATTAGTGGCGGCCGCTCTGGCTCTTCTCGCCTGGTCCTGCGCGGCTTCCGCGAATCTGGAGGAGAGTCGGCGCGGGATGGTCAATTTGCTGCGCAGGTACGGCATAGCCGATGAGGACGTGCTGGGGGCTATGGCCGAGGTACCCAGACATCTATACATCCCCGAGGAGTACCGCTGGCTGAGGGACCCCTACGGGGACCACGCCTGCCCGATCGGACACGGCCAGACCATATCCCAACCGTACATCGTCGCCTACATGACAGAGCAGATTGATCCCGCCCCGGGGAAGAAGGTACTGGAGATCGGTACCGGATCCGGCTATCAGGCGGCCATTCTTGCCGAGCTGGGAGCGGAGGTCTACACCATCGAGATCATCCCCGAGCTGGCCGAGCACGCGGACTCCGTGCTGGAGAGCCAGGGATACGAGAACGTCCACGTGCTGACCGGAGACGGATACCTGGGCTGGCCCGAGCACAGCCCGTTCGACGCGGTGATAGTCACCTGCGCGCCGGAGGAGATCCCCCGGGCTCTGGTGGAACAACTGGCCGACGGAGGCAGGATGATTCTCCCCCTGGGCGACAGGCTCCAGAGGCTGGTCATCCTGGAGAAGGAAGCCGACAGCGTACGGGTGACGGAGGACATGCCGGTTCGTTTCGTGCCCATGGTCCACGGCGAGGAAGAATAGAGCCCACCACGGATCAGCGTAATTATTTAATCTACAATCAGTTATCTGTTTAGGGTTGACGACCTCTACTCGACAGGTATGTTAATTGCCGGTCGGTAGGTTACTAACTGGTAAGTATACTGCTGGGGGAGCGGATGACTGAATCGAACAAAGAGAAGCTCCTGGAGGCGGGAACCAACCTTCTCGCCGAGAAGACTTTCTCCGAGATAACCATGGACGAGGTGGCCCAAAGGTCGGGACTGACCAAGCCCATGATCTACTACTACTTCGAAAACAAGGAGGGATTCTACAAGGGCTTGGCGCAACATCTATTGAGGATCATCAGGGGATACGTGGAGAAGATATTCAGGCCCGGCCGAAGCCTGAGAGAGTGTCTGTACGATATGATGAACGAAAGGGTACGGTTCGCCAGGGAGAACCCGGGGCTTTCCCGGGCGATGATGTCCATGATGCACGACCCGAACATAGGAAGGCTTATCAAGAAGCTGCAGGACGAGTTCGGCAAGTACGCGGAGATGATACGTCCGGTGTTCGATGCGGCAGTGGAGTCCGGGGAGATAAGGGCCGACGTTCCGTACACGCTGACCATGATGATGATCAACACCACGGGAGTGGGATACATGGTGAGGATACTCAAGGGAATAGATGAGCCCGCATTGCCGGATCCCGATGCGGTAGTTGACCTTATATACGAGGGCATCGCACCGCGCAACAGCGGGGAGGTTGAGTGATGAAGCTGGTGCTGACACCCATCATGCTCCTCGCCGTGGGCGTGACCTATGCGGTGACTCTCGACGAGGCCGTCTCCACCGCCCTGGAGATCAGGGGAGACGTCCAGGCGGCCCGGAGCGAGCACAGGGCCGCCCAGTGGCAGAGCCGCGGCGCCACCTACTGGTTTCTTCCCTCCGTAACGGGACAGATCAGCTTTCAGAGGGACCATGACATTCGGGAGATAGAGGTCCCGGGAATGGGTAGCCTGCCCATGGGCTCGGAATACACCTCCATGGCCGGGATAACGGTCCAGGTTCCGCTGTACGTACCCCAGGGGCCGGCCGGGGCGAGACTGTACGGACGCTCCAGCGACCTGGCAGAGGCCCGACTTATGTCGACCGAGTTGGACGCGGTGTCCCAGGTGATCAAGGCGTTCTACGGGGTGCTGCTTTCCCAGCGCATGGTGGAGGTGGCCGAGGAGGCGCTGGAGATAGCCAGGGAAGGCTACGAGTTGGCCCAGGCCAGATACGACGCCGGAACCATATCCCGCTTCGAGCTGCTACAGAGCCACGTGGCCTGGCAGAACCGAAAACCGGAGGCGATCTCGGCCCGAAGCGCACTGGAGACCGCGCGTCGGGGTCTGGCGGTGGCGATGGGGTTGGACGACACCGTGGAGGTAGAGTTGGAGGGCTTTCTGGAGGCTCCCATTCACGCCTCCATACCGACCTCGCTCTCCGAAGCCAGACGGCTGATGGAGACCCACAGCCCAGAGCTGGCGATGGCCGACGCCATGAGGCTGAGCGCAGAGGCGGGAGTGGACATGGCCCGCTCGGAGTTCCTACCCAGCCTGGTGTTCCAGACCGATTACTACTACCAGGCCATGCGGGATGACTACGAGTTCTCGACCGACGACTACGACCGAAGTTGGAGCACGTCCATATCCCTGCAGATTCCAATCTTCGATGGGTTGTCGGACATCTCGGGCTACAATGCGGCCCGATCGGAGCAGCTGGCGTCCTACTCGGAGGCCAGGGCGCTAAAGCAGTCTTCGGGGCTGTCCCTGGTGCAGGCCTGGAACAGTCTGGAGGAGGCCCGGGAGCGGGTGGAGTCCACGTGCGCTACCGTGGTCGAGGCCGAGGAGGGAGCGGAAATAGCCCGGGTGAGCTACGAGGCGGGAATGATAACCAGGCTGGAGATGGACCAGGCCTTCCTGGCGCTGACCTCCGCCCGGAGCAACCACGCCCAGTCTCTGTTCGAGCTCAGAAGCGCCGAGACCGACCTCACCCGAACCATGGGGACCATGAAGGGAGCCGGACGATGAGCGGACATCCTGGGAAAGCAAGCCTTCGCTGCGCCGTAACGGCTCTGGCATTTACGGCGGCGCTGCTGACCCTTTCGTGCGGCCCCGGAGGGGGATCGAGGGAGGAAGAACCGCCCCCGGCGGTGGCCGTGGAGGTGGTGGAGCCAACCAGCATATCTAGCATCGCATACGCCAACGCCCGGCTGGAGGGTTCAGGTGAGGCCATGATCTACCCGGGAACTCCCGGCAAGGTGATGGAGGTCCTGGTTTCCGAGGGCGACCAGGTGGAGAAGGGCCAGCGGCTGGTCCGAATGGACACCGATGAGCAGATGGCGGCCACCCTGAGCGGGGCCCGGGCCTCGCTGGAGGCGGCCCGGGTCAACCTGGACAACGCCCGCAGGGATGTGGAGCGGATGGAGTCCCTCCATCGGGCGGGGGCCGTGAGCAGCCAGCAGCTGGAGCGGGCCCGTGCCGGCTTGGAGGCGGCCCAGGCGCAGTACGACCAGGCCCGTGCCGGCCTGGAGCAGGCCCGTACCGCCGTGAGCACCTCCTGGATCGCCGCGCCCTTCGATGGGACCGTGGTCAGGGTGTGGGCCACGGAGGGCCAGATGATAAGCGGAATACCTGTGGTTTCGGTGGCTAGCGACAGTTTCTTCACCGCTCGAGTGCTGCTTCCCGAGGAAACGGTGTACGACCTGGAGCCGGGGCAGCCGGCCTTCATAGAGGTACCGGCCCTGGACGGGGAGGCGTTCCCGGGAGTGGTTACCGCGGTATCGTCGGCCGTGGACGCGCAGAGCGGCCTGGTTCCGACGCGGGTGCGTTTCGAGACCGCCGGGGGAAAGCTTCGCCCCGGCACCTCCGGACGGGTAGGGGTACAACTCCGGACCTTTGACGATGCCGTAGCCGTGAAGGAGAGCATGCTAAAGCGGACCCGAATGGGCTTCCAGGTGGTTGTAGTGGAGGGCGGAACTGCCTCCGTCCGGGACGTGGAGACCGGAATCAGCAACGACGGCCGCGTACAGATAACCTCTGGACTACAACCCGGTGATTCCCTGGTAGTACGGGGTCAGAACACTCTTTCCGACGGTGACGAGGTCAGGGTGGTTCGCTGATGGGCCTTCCCGCCGTATCCGTTCGCAGGCGCATAGCCTTCCTCATGCTCTTCATCGGAATTCTGGGGGCGGGCGTGTTCGGCCTCACCCAGCTGGGCGTGGACATGTTCCCCGACATGGACTTCCCCATGATCATGGTGGTCTCCAGCCTGGAGGGGGCGGGTCCCGAAGAGATGGAGGAGCTGGTCACCGACCTCCTGGAGCAGGCGGTGTCCCGGGTGTCCAACGTGAAGAACGTCACCTCCCGGTCCATGCCCGGGCTGAGCCTGGTGATGGCGGAGTTCGACTGGGGCCACGATCTGAACCAGGCCGAGACCGACGTCCGCCGGCAGATGGACATGTACGAGGGCTTTCTTCCCGAGGACGCGGCAGAGCCCACCGTGCTGGCCTTGGACCCCAGCCTGCAGCCGGTAATCTTTCTGGGATTCACCAGCGAAACCCTCACCGACTTCGAGCTGCGCAGGCTGGTGGAGGATGAGATAGAGGCCCGGTTGAGCAGGGTGGAGGGCGTGGGCTCGGTGTCCACCCTGGGTGGCCTGCGTCGGCAGATCAACGTAACGCCGTTCCCCTCCAGGCTGGCCGAGGTCGGTCTGAGCTTGAGTCAGGTGGTGGGGGCCCTGCAGTCGGTGCGCAACAACACCCCCGCCGGCTACATCGACGCAGGGGGCATGCGGATCAACCTCCGCGTGGAATCGGCCTTCGAGACCGTGGCGGAGATCGAACAGCTAGTGGTGGGCTACACGGAGTCCGGTCCGGTTGAGTTGCGCCACGTGGCCGATGTGGAGGACGGCCGGGAGGAGAAGCTGCAGTACGTACGCTTCGGCGGCCGGTCGGCGGTGATGAGCTACATCAACAAACGCTCGGACGCCAACACTGTAAACGTCACCGAGAGGGTTCACGAGGTCCTGGACGAGATCGAGTCGGAGTACGAGGGCCAGCTGGAGCTGCAGGTGATGTTCGAGCAGGCGAAGTTCATCAACCAGTCCATCGGCAACCTGGGCAATACCGCCCTACAGGCGGTGATCTTCGCCTTCCTGGTGCTGCTGTTCTTCCTGCGGTCATGGCGGGGAGCCTCGGTGGCAGGCGTGGCCATTCCCATATCCGTCTTCGTAACCTTCTTCGTCATGCACCTGGCCGAGGTCCAGATAAACGTCATATCCCTGGCCGGCCTGGCACTGGCGATAGGGCTGCTGGTGGACAACTCTGTGGTGGTTCTGGAGAACATCTTCCGCCACCGGGAGATGGGGAAGAGCATCTGGAAGGCCGCAGTGGACGGCGCCTCGGAGGTCTCCATGGCCATCACCGCCTCCACCATGACCACGCTGGCCGTCTTCCTGCCCATACTCTTCGTCCCGGGCCTGGCCGGCCAGCTCTTCAGAGAGATGGTTTTGACCATCACCTTCAGCCTGTCGGTCTCACTCTTCGTGGCTCTGAGCCTGGTCCCCCTGATCTCCTCCTGGGTACGCAGGCTGGTTCCCGAGCAAGAGCGGGGACTGGCGGGCAGGATCTCCTGGCTGATCTCCGGTCTGCAGGACCGCTACAACGAAGTGGTGTACTGGGCGGTCAGGCACAAGAAGATCGTCATCGGTGGTGTCGCCGGGGCCTTCGCCCTGTCGATACTGGTGGCCACCATGCTTCCCACGGATTTTTTTCCCGAGACCGATGACGCCTTCCTCTCCATATCGCTGGAGGAGCCGGTGGGCACCGACCTGGAGACCACCAACGCCACTGTGGCCGCGCTGGAGGACTCCATTCGGGCCATCGTCCCGGAGGAGGACCTTCTGGCCATCTTCTCCTCGGTGGGCCAGGGTGAGGGTGTCATGGCCATCTTCGGCAGCAGCGGCACCAACGAGGCGGAGACTAACGTCCGATTCACCCCGGCTGGGCAGCGCTCCACCAGTATCTTCGACTACGAGGACGAGATAAGAAGGGTGCTGGACCGCATGCCCGGTATCGAGTACGAGAGCACCGCCGGAGGCACCATGATGACCGGGTCGCCCATAGAGGTGGAGATCTACGGCGACGACTTGGAGGTGCTCTCCGAGGTGGCGGATCGAATAAAGTCCAGGATGCAGTCGATAGACGGCGCGGTGGATGTCCAGAGCTCGGTGGAGGAGCAGGTTCCCGAGTACTCCTTCGACCCCAGCCCGGCGCGGCTGGCCCTTTACGGCACCAGCCCGTCGCGCCTGGCCCGGGACCTTTCCTACGGGCTGATGGGGACCAACGCTACCATCTTCAGGGAAGGCGACGAGGAGTACGATGTGTTCGTCCGCTATCCCGAAAGGACGCGGGACAGCCGGGAAGACGCTGAGAGTGCGACCGTCCTGGGCCGCCCTCTAAGTGCCTACGGAACCCTAAGACAGAGGATGGTTCCCAATACGATCCGGCGCAAGAATCAAGCCAGAATGGCCCGGGTCTCCTGCGATGTGTACGGCCGGTCTCTGGGTGAGGTGGCCGGCGACGTGAGCGCGGTGTTAGACACCGTCGAAACGGCTGGCTACCGCGTGGAGATAGGCGGTGAGATGGAAGACCAGCGGGAGACCTTCATGTACCTGGGGATAGCCATAGCCGTCGCCGCCGCGTTGGTGTACATGGTTATGGCCGGGCAGTTCGAGTCGTTCCTGGAGCCGTTTATCATAATCTTCACCATACCGTTGGCCATCATCGGAGTGGTGCTGGCCCTTCTGCTGACCGGAACGACCTTGTCGGTGATGTCGCTGGTGGGGGTGTTGATGCTGGCGGGGATCGTGGTGAACAACGGCATAGTCATGGTGGACTATGCCAACCAGCTGCGGCACCGGGGCAGGGAGTTGGAGGAGGCGATCGTAGAGGCCTCGACCATCAGGATGCGGCCAATACTGATGACGGCCTTCACCACCATACTGGCCATGTTCCCCCTGGCGCTGGAGATCGGCGAGGGAGCCGAGGCGTGGTCGCCCATGGCCATCAGCGTAATCGGCGGGCTGTTCGTGGCCACCATGCTCACCCTGCTGGTGGAGCCCTGCATATACGTGATCTTCGGCAGATACAAAACCTTCCGCCGGCGCCACAACGATAACTCCGTTGGGGATGAAGATACCGGATGATCTTCATCTCTACGGTCTGGGCGATTGCCGCCGCGGTTGGGACACGAACGGCGGGAAACGTTACGGTAACCGTGGTCTTCGACAACTACGCCTACGATCAGCTAATGACCACCTCTTGGGGTTTCGGTGCGCTGCTCACCACCGAGACCGATACCGTTCTGTTCGACACCGGCGGAAACGGGGATGTTTTGCTGCATAACCTGGGGGTGCTGGGGGTGGATCCCGCCAGCATAGGGTGCGTGGTCCTCTCCCACCGGCACCACGATCACATCGGAGGCCTGTCCGCCCTGATCGAGGCCGGTTCCCGCCCGAGAGTCTATGTGCTGGAAGATTTTCCGGACGTCCTGCTGCGGTTCGACAACGTCGTGGTAGTCGATTCGGCCATGCAGGTACGGCCGGGAATTCGCACCACCGGACCGGTCAGGGCCGGCCTGCTGGAACAGGCCCTGGTGGTATCCACCCCGGACGGCGACCTGGTTCTCACTGGTTGCGCGCATCCGGGAGTCGAGAACATGGTGCAGAACGCCCTGGACAGCGGCAGCGGAGAGATACTCCTGGTCATGGGCGGCTTCCATCTCGGCGGTGCTTCCCCGGCCAGGATACGGGCCACCGCCGAACGCCTGCAGGAGCAGGGAGTCAAAAAGGTGGCCCCCTCGCACTGCTCCGGCGATGAGGCCAGGAGGGTCTTCGAGGAGCTTTTCGGGGAAGACTGTTGTCGGACAGGAGCGGGGTGGCGGTTCGAGCCCTGAGTTTCTGGGGGGACACTGGCGCAGTTAATGATCGGCCGATCGGCCCTGTATATCGGGGGTTTTCCGCCTTCTCCGACCTCCGGAGTGGTTCCAGTACTTGACGATGCTTCGATGGCAAGAATATCGTGCCGATTAACTTGTGCTATACCAAGCTCGTCAATCGAAGAGGTCTGTCAGATGTCGCTTGCTTACATTGCCAAGAATTCGGATCAGGGGGCCGACTTCAGGGTGGGGGATCCCAACTTGGCCCGAAGCGTATCAGAGATAGTGGCCAGGCTGAAGGTTCCGGCGGACGACATACAGAAAGCTCTGGAGTCTCTGGAGGAATCGTTCGGGCAGGATGTCTACTCCGAGCTTCTCTACGTACTGGCACATCTGCGTATGGAGCCCGACGAGGCACGCAAGCATTGGGACCACGTTCTCAAGGTTAGAAGAGACCTGCAGGAGCTTCTGGGCGGAGTGGTGGACGTCAGGGTGGCTCTGGTGCACTACTTCGTCAACGTAAACAGAACCCTCAAGAATCCCAAAATCATAGAGCTCAGATTATTCCAGGAGACCCAGGCCTCGGTTTATCGAGACGAGTTGACCGGCCTGTTCAACTACAGGTACTTCAGGGAACACCTTCCCCGGGAGATAGAGCGCAACGACAGACATGACAACTCGCTGTCTCTGGTGATGATAGACATAGACGATTTCAAGCGGTACAACGACACCCACGGCCACCTGGCCGGCAACCGGGCGCTGGTCGCCCTGGCCGAGCTCATCGAGGAAGCGATTCGAGCATCGGACGTAGCGCTGAGGTACGGCGGCGAGGAGTTCGTGGTGATGCTTCCGTACACCCCCAAGAAGGACTCGTTGATCGTAGCGGAGAGAATCAGGCAAAGAATCGAAAGACATCGTTTTGCGACGGAGAACCTGACGGTAAGCCTGGGAATAGCGGCCTACCCGGGTGACTCCGTGGACCCGGACGATCTGGTGCAGAAGGCGGACAGCGCTATGTACATGGCGAAGAGCAGAGGAAAGAACTGCGTTTGCCTCTACGGCGATGACCGCCGAACCTTCAAGCGCATAGACGCGAAGCTGAAGGGAACCCTGTGTGGGGTGTCCGCGGAGTGCTGTCCGTTCACCACGCTCGATGTCAGCAAGGGAGGGGTCCTGCTATTAGCCGACAGAAATCTCAAAGTGGGATCGCTGATCGACATCAGTATGAATATAGACGAAGAAGTCGAGGAGCTGGCCTGCACGGGTAGGGTGGTCCGGGTCGAGGAGAGCGGCGAGGACGAGTTCCAGGCCGCTCTGCAGATCGTGGACATCTCCCAGAGGGACAGGCATCGTTTTTACGAGTATCTACATACAGCTCCGGGACGTTCATAAAGAAATTCAAGAAAACCAATCAATTAAACTGCGTTTTGCGTAAAAGATTTCTTTAGTTTATTTATAAACGCCCCGGACTTTCACCGTATAGAAAACCGCATTGGAGCAGACATGAGATACCTGCCGCTTCTCGCACTTTTTCCGGCCTCGCTGTTGGGCCTTACAATCAACTTTTCTGATTACAACATCGAAGTAGGCCTCGAAGCCTCCTACGACGTCCGTGCCGATGGGACCTGGGAGGGTTGGGACCCGGGGGTTACCAGCTGGGACTTCTCGGATTACACCTCGATCGATTCGGCCTGGGTGGAGGTGGTGGATCCTTCCGGGCAGCCCGGCTCGGGAAGCTTCGGGGAGGCGGAGTACTGCGAGATAATGGAGATTCCCGATTACGACACCATATACAGCTACTTCACTCCCTCCGGCTTCGGTGCTATGGGTACCGTAGAGCAGTACGGTGTCTACACCACGTACGAGGGAATAGGAGTGACCGCCGAGTTCTCCTCGGTCAGGGACGTCTTCGTCTTTCCCATGGATGTGGGGTCCACCTGGAGCGCCGACTTCGAGTGGGACGTGGAGATATGGCCGTTCACCTACCACTTCCATGAGACCCATGACGTGGAGATAGTGGGCGAGGGAATAGTAAAGGTACCTGCTTCCGGAGAGGACTGGTGGGAGTGCCTGGTTATGAGGGACCATTTTACCCACGTGGACGACTTCGGGAACGACGAGGACAGGTGGATATACGTGTGGTTGGTTCCCAAGGGCTTCGATGGGGCGGGCTTCCCCAGCACCAACGGGGTGTTCGTCATAAGCGGCTACAACGGCTGCACTCCGGAGTTCACCGAGTACGAGGTGGCGCTTGCCATGAGACGAACCACGGCCGACCCGGATCCGTGGCAGGACCTTACCCGCTCAACCTGGGGCGCGATAAAGGCTACGGGACGTTTTTCGTTTATCTGGCTACCACTACCTTTCGGGTCTCAGAGATTCCCCGGGTTCGGATCCTGACTAGGTAAACGCCGGGGGACAGGTTCGTGGTCTCCATCTCCAGCCTTTCCGGCAGGCTTCCCTCGAACCTTCTGGAGGAGGTCATCCTTCCCGCCAGATCGTACAGCTCGACCGTGACCGGCCCCTCCTCCAGGTTCACCGGCACGTAGAGCCTCGACGAGCATGGGTTGGGGAAGGGCATGCCGAACCCCGGTGTCTTCTCTACCCAACTTTCCTCCACTCCGGTGGCGCCGCCCTGATAGGCTCCTTCCACGGTAAGGTCGTCCACCCAGAAGCCCTGCTTGTTGTTGTCGTCGCTATCGCTCTGGAACCAAAGCTCCAACTGTACCAGCGGACCGTGGTGGATGCCGTTGTCCAGGTAGGACAGGTCGTAGGACCTCTCCACCCACTGCAGGTTGGAGCGGCCGTAGCTGCCTCCCTGTCCCAGGGCTCCGCCGCTGCCTATGAAATCCAGGGTGTCCTGTATTCCCATCTCCAGCTGGTTGACTATCACGTACACCCCGTCCCAGCCGTAGAGGTCCACGTCGAAGCTGGACCAGAAGCTGAAGGATGAGTTGGGGGACAGCCTGAGCTCGGGGCTTATCAGCCCGCAGTTCATGTTGTCCTCGTAGGAGGAGGTGTTCTCGTCCCCGCAGTACCAGCTGTGGATGGGCGAGTGCGAGGAGGTCTCGGATATGTGCCACAGGTCGTTGGTCCCGGTATGGGTCCAGCCCGAGGCCCCGGACTCAACGTCCTCGGAGAGGCCGGTCTCCCCGACCGTCAGTACCAGGGTGTCCTGGCTGGACCATTCGGGGTCGGCCGAGATGTCCATCATCAGCTCGGGGAAGGCCAGGTCGGGCGCGCTCTGGGACAGGCTGGCGCCGAAAACGAACTCGGCCGTAAGGTCAGGCCCTATCGAGTCCACCGTGCAGCTATCAGTGCTCCACGTCAGGTAGGACGGGCCGGGGGGCATTACGACCGTAACGTTGCCGGCCTCCAGAAGACCCAGATTGGCCATGTTCACCAGGAGGTCGAACGATTCCCCGGCCTCGGGATATCCGTTGCCGTTACCGCCTAGGCTGTCGTCGACCGAGTAGCTGGAGAAGTACACCCCGGGAGCGTACACCAGCATGGGTAGCTCGTAGGTCCATTGTTCCTCCTGTGAGGACAGGGTTAGGTCCAGCCGAACCTGCTCGGAGCTGAGGGCCGAGGCCTCTACGCTTACCTCCAGCGGCCGGTCTCCCTGCGAGGTATCACCCGGCTGGAGGTCGCCGTAGGAAGCCTGGTTCTGAAGCAGCTGCGCCGGACCCTCGGTCAGGGTGGCGGTCAACTCGACGTCCGTAAGCGCCTCGGTTCCCTGGTTGGCCAACGTCACGTACAGGTCGGCGTCGCTGCCTGGCGAGAGATGGCCGTAGCCCGCCTGGTCGTCTATTTGCAGATCTGCGACCACCAGTGAGCGCCCGGCCCCGTAGGGAATGTCGGTGGTGGTCCTCTTGATGTTGGTTCCGGTAACCGTCACCGTAAGGTCTCCCGAGGGAGGAGCTGAAAGCTCCAGAGTGGCGCTTCCCGAGGCGTCGATATTCTCCACCAGGTAATTGGTGAAATCCGGGTCGTGGATGCAGACGGTAGCGCTGTCTTGAGAGACCTCGGGAACGTCCACGGTTATGGGGATACGGGTGGTGTTCTCGGTCACTATGCCCGGAAGCTCTACCGAAGGTACCCGGGGATTCATCCTGTAGGTCACCAGGGCCGGGTCACCCAGGAGATTGAGCATGTACAGCACGCACCGGTAAACGTTCTCCTCGTGGGCGTAGGGGATGTAGGACAGCTTGCCCGTGGCCAGGACCTCGCCCAGGGGCATGCCCGGATTCTCGAAAATTATTCGGTAGATCTCCCGGTCGATGGCGTCGGAGTAGCCGAACAGCGGGTTTCCCGGGCTCCCCCAACCGTATGAGGAGTTGCCCATGTAGGCTACCCCGCCACCGTCCGGGTTGGTGAGGAAGTGCTCGGCCACCGCGTCGTAGTCGAAGGCGGCCGTCCAGCAGCCGTTGGCGTAGAGGGCTCCGAAGAAGCGGCCGTCGGAGGAGATGTTGTCGGCATCTCCCCTGCTAAGGCATCCCACGACGCTTATCCACCCGTGGGCGGATATGTTGACGTAGGCGGTACCCTCGTTGAGGGCATCCATGGCGTTGGATGTGCCGTAGGTCCCTTCCGACTCGTACTGCCGGTCCGGCTCGAAGTAGTCGGGCAGGTGGTGGTCTATGATGTAATCCTTGAGCTTGCCGCCGGGGGTGTAGGGGTCGGCCCACATCACCTGTCCCATGAACAGGCACTTCTCCAGATGGTCGGACTGGGTTACGCTCTCGTAATCGATGACGTTGTTTACGAACGTCCAGGCCTCGTCGGAGTCCTCGACGGTTGCCCTGCCCACGTAAATATCCGGATAAAGATCGACGCTGTCCGCCACCTCCCCCCAGATGTCGTCGTCGTCGTAGTTCCAGCATCCGTCCAGGTCGGAGTAGTAGAGGTCGCAAGGAAGGCTGTCGTCCCTTCCTCCGCCGGTCTCGTAACTCACCGCGAAGGCGAACCTGCAGGGGATCAGCTCGGTATCGCCGCCCAGCAGGAGGTAGTCCAGGCCGTAGGTCTCCTTGTATGTGATTATGTAGTTGCGCAGTTTTTCCGGATCGTCTCGTCCCGGGATGGCGTACGCGTCGTCTATGGTGGATACGTCGGTGTAAACCCCTCCCTCGGTGCGCCAGGCGGCCAGGGAGTCGAAGGCGTCCCTTACGCTGGTGTCCGTGATGATGAGCATCCGGGGGTAATCGCCCCCGGGCCCTGATACGGGTTCCTCTGCGGACGGCGCCGTGTTTATCCGAAGATCGATCCTGTCCAGCTTCTCGATCCTCCCGCTTACCGGGTTGTACCGGAAGGGAGTTATAACCAACTCGGCGCATGGAGCTCCATCTACGAAGCCGGTTCCCGTGAGCTTCGCGGGAGTCCGGGGCCAGAAGGCGTCGTTTTCGTAGATCGAAGCGATGGGCTCGACCGGGATCAGGGGACGGTTGAGCGAGGGTACGGCCGGGTAGGGCAGGGGACGGAGGTCCCAGGAGCCTTCAACCTCTTCCCAGGCCGAATCCACAACGTCGACAGACAGGGCCCTCGACCCGGGAGGAAGCTTTATCCATTCCGGGTAGGACGGAATGTCCGGACGTCCGGGCATGCAGCCTATGTTACAGCCTATGGCTGATAGGATGTAGCCCTCGCCGGCCGTTTCCTCCAGTATCGGTTGCAATTCCGGCACATCGACGTGGGCGGTGATCGGAGCGTTGCCCAGCATCAGCAGAATCATCAGTGTCTCAAGCATGTTTTCCTCTATTCCTCCGCCCCGGGAAGCGGGTGATGGTGCAAAGCTTCACCGGCCCCTATTTCCTGCGGTGGGAGCCGGACGTATACTTTCTGTGGATATAAACACCGAAAGGCAGGGTCGCAATTCCGCAGAGGCCCCGGTAGGCTACGATCCGGGTATCAGGATCAGCTTTCCGTGCTGTACGCAGCGCGGGGACTCGGCCCGGAGAAGGTAAGCTCCACCGGGCAGGTCGGAGACGTCCAGGCTGGCCGACTCGCCGCGGTCTACGGCCTCGAAGGCGGTGGGCCCACTCACCCGGTGTCCATCCATCGAGTACAGGGAGACCCGGACCGGAACCGGTCGGTGAATCCTCAGGCGGAGCACTCCCCGGCAGGGATTCTCGGTGATGGTCAGGAGATCGCCGTCACCGGAACGGGCGTGTTCGGAAGAAACTCCCGTGGGCAGGCCGGGGAAGAAGTATATGACCCCGTCGTAGTCGCTGGTGAGAAGATCGGGGATGCCGTCGCAGTCGTAGTCGCAGGGCCAGATTCTTACCTCGGCGTCGTTGCGCAGCGGCTCGCCGTTGCTCTGTAGCTGAACGCCTTCCTCCAGCTCGGGCTCCTGGGCGGTTCCCACGTTGCGGAACCAGTAGACGTGCCCGCTGCAGCCCCCCACCAGAAGGTCCCGCAGGCCGTCCTGGTCCAGATCGTAGACCCGGGGGCAGCTGTAGACGATCGATATGAACTCTCCATTTGCCTTCAGGAGCGAGCTGTCGTCCAGGCAGGGCGCTCCAGGCTCACCGGAGTTGAGGAACAGGTGTATCGAGCCCGGATAGGTCTCGGCGCAGCCGACCACGAGGTCAAGCAGACCGTCGTTGTTCCAATCCGTAATCTCCGGCGCGGAGTTGGTTCCGACCTCGATGGTACCGTTCGGGGTGCTTAGGTCCGGCTCTGAGGTAAGCTCTCCTCCCGGCAGCCTGCGGAAGTAGCATACGCTGCCGTACCTATGGCCGACTATCAGGTCTTCCAGGCCGTCCTCGTTCCAATCCACGACCTGTGGATTGTTCGAGCCGCAGCATCAACCGTAGGGCAGCTTGATAGGCTTGCCGTCGGCCTCCAGGTACTCGTAGCGGTTGTAGACCGGCTCAGGATTTGTGCCCTCGTTGGGATAGAGCCTTATTCTCCCCTGATCGAATTGACCCGTGATAAGGTCCTCCAGGCCGTCGCCATCCCAGTCGGCCAGGCAGGGAGAGCCGTGGTTGCCGACGTGTATGGGAACGCCTGCGCACAGGAGCACCTCGCACTCGCCGAACTCCGGCGCTGCAGAGGCCGACCAGGCGATCACGATAGCAACCAACGGAATGCAAAGCTTCATTCCATCCCTCCGGGTTGAATCAAGCCTCTACCTGCTTCAGCGTCAATACCTGTCTTGTGGTTCCCGCACCGATCGGTCTTCCCCCGGCGGTGTCCGGGGCTTATCTTCCCATCGGTTATCGGGCGAAGAGACATTGGAGGGAATACGGAATGCTGAGAACTATATCCTGCGCCGTTCTGGCTCTGGTTTTTGCATCCACCGCCATAGCGGGGAATACCGGGGTCGGGGTTATCCTGGGCGAGCCTACGGGTTTGAGCATGAAGCACTGGCTTACGGGGCGGAACGCCTTGGCGGGAGGGCTCTCATGGTCCTTCGAGGGCGACGGAGGGCTGTATCTGCATGTGGATTATCTGAGGCACTTCAGAGCCGGGGGAAGCGACCTGCCGGAGAACCTTAATTTCAGGTGGGGCCTCGGAGGACGGCTGGTCCTGCCCGACGAGGGAAAGGAAGGACTGGGAGCCAGGTTTCCTCTGGGCATGGAGTACATGCTTTCCAGCGAACCTCTGGGCTTCTTTTTAGAGCTGGTTCCGGTCCTGGAGCTTATCCCGGAGACCGATTTCGATCTGGATGGAGGCGTAGGCTGCAGGATCTACTTCTGACCCTCCCTGATAGGCGGCTTCTCTTACCGTGAGGATCAAAACCCTGGAGGTGGGCGCGCTTCCCACCAACTGCTACCTGATAGCTCAGGACAACGGCGACCGGTGCATGGTGGTCGATCCGGGTGGGAACCCGGAAGAGATACTCCGGGCAGCGGATCGGTTCGGTTGGAGGATCTCCCTGGTGGTCAACACCCATTGCCACCCCGATCACGTCGCCTCGAACCGCCGGTTGATCGAGGAAAGCGGGGCCGAGCTGGCCCTGCATCCCCTGGACCTTCCCCTGTTGCGCCGGGCCGTAGATATGGCCGAGGCTTCGGGATTCCACGCCGAGCCGTCCCCTGAGCCCGACCTTCTGCTCGAGGACGGGCAGTCTCTGCAGGTCGGAGACGAATCGCTGAGGGTGCTTCACACTCCGGGCCACTCTCCGGGAAGCGTCTGTCTGCTGGGGGAGGGATTCGCGTTGACCGGCGATCTTCTGTTCGCGGGCTCGGTGGGACGTACGGACCTTCCAGGTGGTGATTACGACGAGCTTATGTGCTCTCTATCCAGGCTGTGCTCCGAGTTGGGTGCGGACGACAGGATACTGCCCGGCCACGGACCTCCCACCGATTTGGCCACCGAGGCCCGCGTCAATCCGCACATAGCTGGAATCCGTTCGAGCGACTAGGCCATTTATAAAGGGCGGGTCGAAGAATCGGAGGATGCCGCAGCCGGCCGCCGTTCTTAGATTTATCCCTGAGGTGCTGTTTGAATCCAACGATTCCCCGGAAGGTTTTATGCCTGCTCGGTTGCTCGTTCTGTTCGTTTTCCTCGTTCCGCTGACTGGAGCCGTTTACTCGAATGAAGCGGTATCGGCGAAACTGGCGCTCTCCCGGATGGAGGAGAGTCTGTCCTCGCTGCAGCCGCCCGAGGGGTACAGGGTCCGCATCTACTGGACCGGCCTGGATGGCCCGGATGGACTGGCTCTCTCCAACGAAGGCAGGCTGGTGGTTTGCGAGGAGCTGGCCGGAAGGGTATTGCTCCTGGAGCCCGACGGAGCCCGGGTTCTGGTGGAGGACCTGGACCATCCCGAAGGGGTGTGCATCGACGGGAAGGGCAACCTCTACGTGGTCGAGGACGTCGGTGACGGACGACTCCTGAGGGTGAGCGAGTCCGGTGAGGTTTCCGTGCTTGCCGACCGCCTGAGCGCTCCGGAGGGCGTGGCCGTGTCATCCGATGGGACGGTTTACGTTTCCCAATCGACGGTGCAGCTGTCCGCCCTGCCGCTCGGGTACAGGACCTGGGTGACCGCGTTTAGGCCGGAAGGTTTGGTCGATACTCTGGCGTATGGCCGGTACGTGCGCAGCTACTCCGGTTTGGCAATTGGTCCCGACGGGCTTCTTTACGTATGCAACGAGGCTTCGGGGGTGAGCACCTGGGACGCGGTGGTGTCAATAGACCCCCGTACCGGGCAGACCGACGGTTTCTGCCGGGGCCCGGTATCCTGCGAGGGCCTATGCTTTCAGCCGGGTGGAGACTTTCCCATGTTGTTGGTCGAGGAGGACGTCGGGGGAGGAAGTGGCAGGTTGAGCATCGTATCGGGAGACGGCCGATTCCAGCCCTTCGCCTCCGGGTTCGGTACCCTGGAGGATGTTGTTGTGGACGGAGAGGGAAGGATATTCGTAACCCAGGACTCCGACGGCACGGTTCTGGTCATTTATCCGGATAAGGTCGAGCGGGGGGAGTTTTCGGGGTCCGGTCAATCCGGCGGATTGTAGGTTATGGTGACCGCCTTGGTTGCCTCCACGGGCTCACCGCCCTGGGTAGCGGGCTGGAACCGCCAGTCGTAGACGGCTTCCACGGCGGCCTGGGCGAAGCCGTATCCGACGCCGTCGTGAGCCACGGTTGCGTCCGATACCGAACCATCCTCCGATACGGTTACGTACAGGGTCACCAGTCCGGAGAGGTCTTCCCGGGCCAGGGCTTCGCTGGGGTACTCGGGTTGGGTGCGGGAGATCACCTCGGGAGGTACGACCTCCTCCTGCCTCTGAGGGGCGGTGTATCGAATGGCGGTGTCCTGCCCCTCGCGTATAACGATGTTATGGACCTGGTCCTGGTAGTCGGGATTGGCAAGTCTTACTGCGTAGCTGCCGGGCGACAGCTCCAGCGGAGGCATGGGGGTCTCTCCGAAGCTGCGCCCGTCTATGAAAACCTCGGCCCACGGCTCCGGAGCTATCAGCAGCCTTCCCGGTTCTATGGCGGAGGCGGGGCTGACCATGGCCGAGTAACCACGCCACCCGAGGTCTATGTTCCTCACCCACGCCTCCCTCCCCTCCATCCTGACGGTCAGGGTGTGGTTTCCGTAGGAGGCGGTATGGGTGATACGCCTGCGGTTGGATCCAACCCTGTATCCGTCGACGTAGAAGTCGGCCCGGCCTTCCAGATCTTCTTCTATGGCCAGGCGGATCTCCGCGGAGCGTAGCGGGCTGAGAGCGAGCTCCTGCCGAAGGCTACCGGTACGTCTGATGGATAGAGTCTCGGGAACCGAGCGGTAGCCCTCCAGATCGGCCCTGAATACGTGCGTGCCCGTGGATATTTCCACCGGCATCTCTTCCACTTGCTCCCCGTCCACGTAATAGCTTACCTCACCCTCCTCCGGCCGGGGTTCGTCCTCCGGCATTAGGACGTCCAGAGAAACCTCGACTGTGCCGGTTCCCAGTGGCTGTGGGTGAAGCGTATCCCGCAACTGAGTGCCCTCTCCGACTTGAAGCCTGCGGCTCAGCGTCTCGAAGCTGTCGGCGTAGACCTGGATGTCCAGCTCTCCGTACTCCGTACCTCTCAGTCGATACTCGCCCCTCTCGTTCGGCCTTATGCGCTGGCCATCGACGGAGACCTGCGCAGACTCCGGGCCCGTCACCCACATGGAAACCGTGTAGGGTTGCGGCGGTTGTGGCTCCGGACCTTGGTCCGTGGGAGGCCCACCCCGATTCAGCAGATTGGGCTTTATGACGAACAGGTAAAGGCCCGCCAGTATCAGCGCGCCGAGCACGCTCAGGCCGGCCACCCGGGCCTTGACTATCCAGGACTTGGAGGGGGCAGGCTCCCGGACTATTTCCTCTCTTCTGGCCACCGGTCCGGGGACTGTGCTGGATCGGCTCTCAGGCTTCGACGAGACCCGGTACTTCTCGGGATGGAAGAGCTTGTCCAGACGGATGTTGAGCTCGGATATGATCGGGTTGTTGGGAAACTCCCTGTGGGCCGAGCTGGCGCTCTCCGCTGCAGCCCTAAAATTGTTCTGCTGCATATGCATACGTATCTTGGAGATCAGCTCGTGCTCCCGCTCGGGATCGGAGGGTGCCCAGGTGGTTGCCAGCAGGGACTCGGCGTCGTCCACCTCCTCTCCCAGCTCCTTCTCGAAGATGTCCTCGAAGACCTCGCCGGCCGCCTCTTCCAGTTCCTCTTCTCCCTCCGGAACCTGCTCCAGCTGGGAGATGATCTCGGCCAATCCCGGGCAAAGGGGCCATATATCGAACACTTTCCTGGCGATGAGAACCGCGTTCCGAGACCTGTCCTGCTCGATCATGAGCCTGGCATCCTCCACCAGGTCTTTAGCCTTGGCCTGCCTTTTGGCAACCGCCGGCTTCCGTCGTTTTGCGGCCTTGGGTTTCTCCGGCGGAGCCTCGGGGGCCTTTTCCCCCACCGCCTCCTCCGTTTTGAGGAAGGGTTGCAGAAGGTCCCTCAGCTCGGACGTCGAGGCCAGACGTTTGGAGGGCTTCTTGGCTATGGCCCGGGAGACGGCCTTGGACAGCTCTGCGGGCATGATCTCCACGAAATCGGCGGGCGGGCGATACCTCTTTTTCTTTACGCTGGCCAGGATCTCCTCGGGCCTTCCCGAATCTATGGGATAGGGGAACCTGCCGGTGAGCAGCCTGTACAGAAGCATGCCCAGGGAGTAGACGTCGCTGCGGTGATTGACTCCCTTTTCCAGCAGCCTTTCCGGTGCGACGTAGACCAGGCTGCTTCCGGTGACGCCCTTGTGCGAAAGGCCCAGCTTTCCGGTGGAGTCTACCAGGCCGAACTCCCGCACCTTGATGTGGTCGTACTCGTCGATCAGTACGTGGAGAGGGTCGATCTGACCATGGATTATACCCTGCTGGTTGGCGAAATCCACCGGCTCCAAAGCATGCAGCATCAGCTCTACGGCCCTGCTGGCAGGAATGGGCCCGGGATTCTCGGCCAGGAAGTCGGAGAAGGGCCGGCTTCGGAAATGCTCGTAGGCCAGGATCAGCCTTCCGTCCTGCTCGAAGTGATCCAGGAGGGAGATGATGCCCGGATGACTGAGCTCGGCGAGGCTGTCCACTCTCTCCAGGAACTGCTGCCTGATCTCCACCGATTCGAACAGTCCCTGTCGGAGTATCCGGATCTCCACGTGTGATCCGTCCGACTTCTTTACGGCCAGGTAAAGAACGCCGAGATGGTCGGCCAAAAGCTTCCTCACCGGGCTGTATCCGGGAATGGTCAGGCCCAAGAGCGCCCCCTTCGAACAGCAGCCGTCATCGGACGGTTAGGGTCCTCGTCCCGCAAGAACGGAAATGTAATTCTAGGAAAAACGCTTTCTCCAGTCATCGGTCGGCAAGGAAACCACCGTCGGCATCCGCGGGAGCCGAGCTCCGGGAAGCGGTCAGTTCTCCGACAGTACGGCGTCGTCGTACTCCAGCTCGAATCTCAGTTTGTGCTTGGCCTCTTCCTGAGCCAGCATCAGGAACAGATCGGCCAGCTCGGGATTACGGACGTTCGCCGCCAGGTCGTTGTAGAGCCTGAACGCCGCCTTCTCCTTTTTCATGGCCAGAACCAGTGCATCGCCGTAGTCCATGTCCGGGGTGGGCTCGACGTCTACAACGTAGTCGGCGATGGCCAGGTTTTGGATCGTCTCGGAATCGGTTTGCGGCACATCGCCTCCGGATTTAACGGTTTCCAGCCTTTTCTTGTGCCCGAGCTCCTCTCTAGCGAACTGCTCGAATACCTCCGCCATAGCCTTGTGCTCCATCCTGCCGGCCAGATCTACGTAGAAGTCGTGTGACTCTTCCTCCCTGGCTATTGCGAAATCCAGGGCCGCCGAGAAGCTCTTCCATCTTTCCATCTGTTCAGCGCTTCCTTTCTCCGGGATTCTCCGGTTACGCACCCGATACGGCTGGGACTGCGGGGTCCGAGCCTCCACGATAATCATTGGCTCGGAGCCTTACAACCCGAAGTCGGGGAGCTTCGTTTCGGCAGAATATCTTGTATGTTCGAATCTTCCTGAAATCGGGGACGATCGGGTTGAAGGAATCTGGAATGTCGGGACGCGCCGGGGGAATAGATCTGACCAGTGGGCCACTGGGAGGTGGAATAGCCCGGGTGGCCTGGCCGCTGATGCTCTCCTCCCTTCTCCAGACGCTGTACAACCTCGCCGATACCTACTGGCTGGGCAAGCTGGGCAGGACCGCTCTGGTCGCCCCCACGGTTACCATGAACGTGGTGTTCGTCGCGATGTCCCTGGGGATGGGGCTGAGCGTGGGTGGAACCGCGTTGGTCTCCCAGTACAGGGGCGCCGGAAACCTTCGCATGATGCGCAGGTCCGGCGGACAGACCATGATGCTCATGGAGATGGGGGCCGTTCTCATCTCCGTAACCGCCATCGTACTGGCCCGGCCCGTGCTGGGCCTGCTGGGGACCCCGGCCGATTCCTTCGCCTACACCCTTTCCTACTTCCGGATCATCGCCGCCGGGCTGCCTTTCATGTTCGGATTCTTCGCCTACAGGGCGATCTTCACCGGAATAGGCCATACGGTAAGGCCTCTCAGGGTGAACCTGATCGCAGTTTTGGTCAACGTGATTCTGGACCCCGTCCTCATCTTCGGCCTGGGGCCGTTCCCCAGGATGGAGGTGGCGGGAGCCGCCCTGGCTACCTGCATAGCCCGAGCCCTGGCCACAGCGCTGGGACTGGCCGACATGTTCAGCATCCGCGGCGGATTCGGGTTGAAGGCCCGGCATCTGGTCCCCCACGGCCCGACAATCGCCAAGGTATTCCGGGTGGGTCTCCCCGTGGGCCTGGGCAGGTCCGGCACCTCCCTCGGCTTCACCGTCCTGATAGGCATAGTCAACTCGTTCGGATCCGCGGTGACCGCTGCCTTCGGCATAGCCAACAGGATAGTCCACATGGCCGTGATACCCGGGCACGGGCTGGCCCAGGCCACCGGGGCGTCGGTGGGACAGAACCTGGGAGCGGGCGCTACCCAACGGGCGTCCAGAACCGTCCGTCTGGCCCTGGGCATGATCCTCTCCTTCTTCCTGCCCGCAACCATTCTTATGTTTCTGTTCGGCGCTGACATATCCAAGATTTTTATCGACGACCCCCAGGTGATAAGCCATGGCAGGGAAGTATTCCGGTTCGTTTCTCCCTCCGTGTTGGTGTTCGGGGTCTTCATGGTTTTGACCGGTGCCTTCCAGGGATCGGGGCACACCCTGCCGGTGATGGTTCTGAACATGTCTCGACTGTGGCTGGTGAGGCTTCCCGGAGCGCTTCTGTTTGCCCGGGCGCTGGGAATGGGACCCAGCGGTATTTGGCTGGCCATGCTGGTATCCAATACGGTTACCGCAGCCGCCGCGGCGGTCTGGTTCTCCAGAGGAACATGGAAACGGGCGGTGATAGAAAGAGCTGAAAGGGGTGGTCGGGCGGGGCTGCCCAAAGAACCGGCCACCTGATAGATTTCTCATTCGATCACTTACCTTTCGAAGCGGTTCCTCGGTCGTAGCCGAAATGGAAAGGCCTGATCATGATCGTCAGGGCCCGGGCTCACCTCCTGTACCTCACTCTGTTCCTCTCCGGAGCGGCCGGCCTGGTCTACGAGGTGGTCTGGTTCCGTCGCCTGTCCTTGCTTCTGGGTGGGACCAGCCAGGCCCTTTCGGCTGTTCTGGCCGCTTTCATGGGGGGAATGGCTCTGGGAAGCCGGCTTCTGGGTCCCCTGGCGGACAGGCGGGGAGCCAGGCCGGTAAGGATCTACGCGCTGCTGCAGTTCGGGACCATGGTCTCCGCGCTGGCAGCGTTCGTTCTTCCCCAGTTTTTGGAACCGCTGTTTTCCTCAGCGTACAGATCGCTGGGTAGCGGTCCTTTGCTGGTTCTGGCCAGATTCATGGCGGCGGTGGCGGTGATGGGCATTCCCACCTTCATGATGGGGGGAACGCTGCCCGTGCTGACCCGGTCGCTGGCCGAACAAAAGGGAGTCGGCCGAAGCGTTGCATCCCTGTACGGATGGAACACCGCCGGAGCCGTCGTCGGTACCCTGGCCGCCGGATTCGTAATGGTTCCCCGTTTTGGTCTGCTGCGAACCCTGACCGTGGGGATGGCCCTGAGTGCGGTGGCCGGCGTGGTCTCCCTGCTGGTTCGATTTCGAAGGGTAAAGGTTGCTTCCGTCGCCGGTCCCGAGACCTACCGGGAAAGAGGGCCCAGGGCTCCGTTGGTCGCCGGGTTCCTGGTGGGGATGGCGGTTCTGGCCGCGGAGGTCATGTGGACCACGGGCCTGGTGAGTGGCATCTACAACAACATCTACGCCGTTTCCACCATGCTGGCGGCGGTGCTGGTAGGCATAGCCCTGGGCTCCTGGTGGGCCGGGCGATCGGAGGTTCCGGCGGGACGGAGGTCACCGGTGCTCCTCCTGGTGATGGCGGCCTGGTTGCCCCTAACCGGCGTCTACATCCGTACCGGGGCCGACATGGTCGAGAGCGTGATCGGCCCTGCCAGCCTACCCGCAGCCCTTCTGCTAAGATACGTTCCCGTCTTTCTGATCCTGCTGCCGGTCACTCTGTCCTCGGGCATGTTGTTCCCTTCGCTTTCCAAGATGTACAGCCCCCGGCCGGAGAGGTCGGGGGGAGGAGTGGGAAGATTCGCCGCCGCCAACACCCTGGGTGCCCTGGTGGGATCCGTCGCCGCTTCCTTCCTGCTGCTGCCCCTGGCGGGCAGGAGGCTCTCGCTGCTTCTGCTCTCCCTGGTCTTGCTCGCAGGCTGGTCCATCCTCACCAGGGGGCGTAGACTGAGGATGGTCGCTGTCATCGCGCTCCTGGTTTGCGCGGGCGCCACCTTCCTCCGCCTCGATTCGGGCCGGGTGGACCCGGACCGGAGGGTGGTGTTCAGGGAGGACACCCCCGAGGGGGAGGTCCTGGTAACCCAGAGCAGGGACGCCCCCTCCTCGCTGCGACTGGTCATAAGGGACAGCCAGGCCTCTACCACCACCCCCGAGGGCTGCCTGAAGAACAGGCTGATGGCCTACTTCCCCATGCTGCTGCATCCCAACCCGGAGAACGTTTCGGTTATCTGCTTCGGAACGGGCATCACCGTGGGCACCGCATGCAGGTTCGGGGAGGTTCGTCTGGTGGACTGCGTGGAGATAAGCTCCACCGTGGTGGAAGCGGCATCGCTGTTCTCCCGCTACAACCACGACGCGCTTTCCGACCCCAGGGTCAGGGTGATCGTGGAGGATGGTCGCAACCACCTGCTGGGCACCCGAACCCGGTACGACGTTATAACCGAGGAGCCGATGCATCCGGCGCTGGCCGGAGTGGTGTCGCTGTACTCCCTGGAATACTACCAATTGTGCCGTGACAGGCTCCGCAGTGGAGGGGTGATGGCCCAGTGGCTTCCCCTTTACGACATGTCTCCGGGCGACTGCCGAATGGTGGTTTCCACCTTCCTGGAAGTGTTTCCCCGCTCCACCATGTGGGTACTGGGCAGGGACGCCATGCTGGTGGGAGGAAAGAACTGGACGATGGATCCCACCCGGGTATTCGAGGGGTTGCAGGAAGAAAGGGTCGCCGAGGATCTTCGGCGTTTCGGCCTGGACGCTCCGGAGCGTTTCCTGGCCTGTTACGTTATGGGCCCAGAGCGGATGAGGGCGTTTGCCGCCGATGCCCCGGTTGTTAGCGACGACAGACCGGTGCTGGAGTACACCGCACCGGCCGCCGTATTCCGGCAGGGGCTCTCCGAAAAGAACCTGGAGAGCATTCTGGAGCTGAGAGAGCCGCCTCCGGGAGCGGACACCCTGGGACCGGTCTTCGACCGGACTTGGGTGGCTGCGGAGCTCTTCCACAGGGCGGTTGCGGCCAGGGCCGGCATGAACCTCTCCCGGGAGGCAGAGCTCCTGAAGGCGGCCGTCGACACCGCACCGGGGTTCCTGGTGGCGGCCCACAGACTCTCGGAGTCGCTACATCAGTCCTCGAGGATACTCCTGGGACGGGGCGAGAGCGCCTTGGCCTGGAGGCTCCTGAAGCGGGCGGTTGCGGTTCCGGGGTCCCGGCCGTCGGCATCACTTCTGACAGATCTCTCGTTGTTCGAGTCTGCCCTGGACATGTGGGACAGCGCCCGCCGGCATGCGGAGATGGCTTTACGGAAGGAACCTCTTAGCGCGGCGGCCACCCGGGCGCTGGCCAGGGCCACCATGGGTATAGGAAGAACGGAGGAGGCCAAGGCCCTGTTCGAGAGGGCTGACAGCTTGTCTACGAATTGAGGAGGGGAGGGCGGCTCAGATCGTCTCGTCCTCCCGGCGGGAAGCGTATAGCAAAGGAACCAGGGGGAAAACGGCGGACAAGTAGAACGTGGTATCGTGAAGTGCGGTGCGGACGTTGTCGGCCAGGAGGGTCAGGTCCTCCAGGTCCCCGATTATCGCTCGGCCTTCCCCCGAAAGGGCGTCGGCCGCTCCTCCCACGGCCAGCTTACCTGCTAGAGCCGCCCCGCCCACCGCCATCTGGTAGGCGATCGCCAGACCTCCCATGGCAACGTAACCGATTGCCATTCCACCGAATGAAAATCCTCCTAGAGCAACGCCCCCCAGCGAAAGCATTCCCAGGCTCAACCCGCCGAATGCTATCCCCCCCATAGCTATGCCTCCGGATGCGAAGATCACCCCGAACGCCGTATCACCCACGGCTATCCATCCCAAGGCGATACCCCTTCCCTGGCCTGTAGCCCGACCGCCCAGACTCACATGCACTAGAGGCAATCCCAGCGGGGCCAGGGAGCTCTTGTAGGTCGTCACTCCGGAACTTCTCCTCGGGTAAGCTCTACGCCCATCGATGGAAGGAAAAAGATACGACGGGTCGGTTCGATCTGCCAGAGGGGCTGGAGACGTGGGTAGCTTGACCTGTAGATCCGGCATTATCATGTGGTGGCCTGCAGGGGGGAAATGGACTTGATATCTGGGCAGAGCCAATCCATCTGGATCCGCGGAAGCTTCGGTGCGCAGGTCGCGATAACGGCCTTGCTCTGCGCTGCCACGCTCTCCTGCGTACAACCCGGTGAGATGCGAACGATATCCAGTGTGGTGGGTTACCGTGATGCCGACTCGGTTTCGGTCATCATGGAGATGCACTCCGGAGATCTTTCGATCGAGGGAGGTGCGGACAGCCTTCTGAACTGCAAGTTCCGATTCAACGTAGAGGGTTGGGAACCCTACCTCAACTACGCTGTGCAAAGGGGAAGCGGCAAGCTGGTTCTCAGACAGGGGCGGGTAACCGACCTGGTCCTGGGAGAGACCCACAACGAGTGGGACCTCACCATGGGGGGCTCCGTACCGACCAGGCTATCAGTAAACCTGGGCTCGGGCAGTTGCGCCATTCATCCCGCGGGCCTTAACCTGCAGCATCTCCAGATCGAGTTCGGCTCGGGGAATTGCTTCCTCGATCTCGGGGGAGAATGGAAGAAGGTCATGAGCGCGGAGATCACCTGCGGGGTGGGTGAGCTGGTCGTAGCCCTGCCCCCGGAGCTGACGGTCGTCCTGCGGTCCGACCAGGTCCTGAGCGGTCTGAGGTCGACCGATTTCTCCCCTCTGGAGAACGGAGGGTGGGTTTCCGCAGGCGGCGACCCCGAAGACGCCGTAGTGGTGCTACAGCTGAATACCGGTCTGGGTGAGGTGGAATTCCTCCGCTCCGATACCTTGGAGGGTTCCCCCGACCGAGTAGGTCCTGGTGGGCGACCGGACCGATAATCAAAAGCGAAACAGTCTCTGGGAGGTTGGTCATGGTTTGCAGGCATTACACGGACGTGCCCGGTATAGATGTGGACATGGAGGGCGCCCGGAGCGTAACCAAACGGGTGCTCGCCGGCCCTGACGAGGGAACGCCCAACTTCGCGATGCGGCTGTTCGAGGTGGGAGCCGGAGGAAGGACCCCCAACCACGTTCACGAATGGGAGCACGAGGTTTTCGTTCTGGAGGGCGAAGGAGTGGCCGAGAGCGAGACCGGCGAGAGAAGGATAGGCCCGGGAAGCACGCTTTACGTCCCTCCCGGCGAAAGGCACGGCTTCGTCAACGCCGGGAACGGAACGCTTCGCTTCATCTGCGTGGTTCCGCTTATCGAGTGAGACATCCTTGACCACCCGATTGCAGAGCCGCCTTCTACAGGCATCAAAAGTGGCCCTGGGAGACCGTGACGCCCGGAAGGGACTGCTGGTGCTGCCCCCCGGGCCGGGCTTTCACGATCGTCTGCAGCAGTGGTTCTCCCAGCTTTCCGTTCATCACCACGATTACGCCTACTACCTGCGGGATCGGGAGCGATGCCCGCAGGGAGTCGAGGTACGTTTCTCGATGGAGTGCCCGCCCTCCGATACCCCCTACCACACCTGCCTGCTTTTCCTTCCCAAAGCCCGGGAGCTTGCGAGGTACCTCATGTGGTCGGTCCGCGGGGTGTCCGGCTCGAACACCCGGGTCCTGGTTCTGGGACGGAAGCGCAGCAGCATAATGCCCGCCGCCCGGGATCTGGTCCGGCTGGTGGGACCGGTGACCGGAACGGTCAGAGCCAGGCACTGCATCGCCCACAGTGCCGAGGTGGCCTCCTCGCCGGAGAACATCGAATGGAAAAAGACTCACCGGGCCCGCATAGGAGAGAGGGAGGTGGAGGTGGTATCACTGCCGGGAGTGTTCAGCCACGGCAGGCTGGACCCGGGGACCGGGCTGTTGCTGGAAACTCTGAGGACCCACAGGTTCCGTCGGGCCCTGGACTGGGGATGTGGCTCGGGGGTGGTGGGGGCCTACCTGGGGATCGGATGCTCCGGAGGATCGGTCGAATCGATGGACTCTAGCGTGGCCGCGGTGCTATCCGCCCGGCTGACCATGCAGGCCAACAACCTACAACCCGATAAGGTTTTCGCGTCGGACGCCTACTCGGAGGTGGAGGGAAGGTTCGATCTGATCGTGTCCAACCCTCCCTTTCACAGGGGCTACGAGTACACCTCGGCTGCCTTCGAGGAGCTGGTTCGGGGTGCGCCGGATCATCTGACCGGCTCGGGAAGGCTGGTCGTAGTGGTCGGCGTCTCCTCCCCGGCGTTACGAATTCTGCGCAGGTTCTTCGGCCGCATCCGGACTCTTTCCGAGAAGGATGGGTACAGGGTCATAGAGGCCCGGGAACCGCGGTCTCAGTAGCCCCTGTCCGGATCTACCAGGTTGGGAATCTCCGACCCTTCGTGGAAGCTGCGGACGATTCTCACCACGTCCGCGAAGCGGCGGGGGTCACCTCTGGGCGAAGACGCCCGGTGGGGAGAGAGCACCACGTTGGGCAGCCGGTGGAAGGGAAAGTCGGTGGGGTGCAATCTCCCTTCCTTGTCGGGAACCGGCCGGTAGTTGTACCAAACGTCGATGGCCGCTCCCCCTATCGTTCCCTCCCGCAGCGCATTGTACAGACCTTTCTCATCAACCACGCCGCCTCTGCCCACGTTGACCAGCAGGCCGTCCTCTCCCAGTAGACCGAGCTCCCCGGGCCCTATCATCCCCTCGGTCTCTCCGGTTAGCGGCAGTGCGGTCACCAGGATGTTGACGGCCTTCAGAAAGCGGTGCAGGTCGGGCGGCCGGTAGCGAAGAGGTGCGGGGACGGGCCGGTCGGACTCGCCCTCCCAGCTTCGCCTGAAAACGTGGACCTCCACCTCCCAGGGTCGGAGCAGGTCGTACACCCTACGGTTGATATGGCCGAATCCCAAAAGGCCTACCTTCCTGCCTCTGAGCGAAACCGTCTCCGCGTCGTCGTCGCCTGTTCGCCATCTACCCTCCACCATCCATCCGTGATGCTGAATCAGACGGTTGGCCAGGCAAAGCAGAAGCGCCATGGTGTGCTGAGCGGCGGCCGGTGCGTTGCCATGGCAGTTGGCAAGCTTCAGGCTTCCCAGAAGGCCGGCTTCCTCCAGTACCGGAAGAAGATGCTGTACACCCGACCAGGGGTTTACCAGCAGCTTCAGTCTTGCAGCCGAGAGGAGCTGCTCCGGACTGGGCCTGTAACCTACGATCACCTGGGCCCGGCCCAGTAAGGGATGGTCACGTCCATGGTGATCGGTTTCGGGGATTACGAGCTCCAGGTTCTCGATCCCTCCCAGGCGTTCCTCGAAGTACCGCCTGGTTCCGCCCTCCGGGGCCCAGAGGAAAAGCACCGTGGTGATGGGTCCTTCCGAGGTCATACCCTTCGGTCCCTTCCGCCTTGGGCATGGATGGGAAAGCCTGTCGGGAACTAATCTCATAGCCGGAGGCAAATTCCGCAACCTGAGGTGCGGTACGTGGCAGTTACGCGACTAAACAATTGTCGAATAACATTATACGGAGTTACTATTTACATCGATTGACTGTTCAACTATTCTTGATTGGCGTTATCCATCGAATCGAAGGCCACCCGGACCTGCAATGATATGAAACGGAGGCACGATGTCTGATCACCCGGAGGTACAGAGGCAGGTCGAGTCCGGTATCGACCATGCTCTGGCCGAGGACGCGGACTACTGTGACGTAAGGTTCTACAGCAAGGATAAGAGTGAGTTCCTATTGTTGTACGACGGCAACCTGGAGGCCAACGACACCGGAACCGAGAGTGGTCTCGGAGTGAGGGTTCTGTGGGGGGGGGCGTGGGGTTTTGCTGCCAGCAGCGACCTGGGCTCCATCGAGGAGACCTTCCGCAGGGCGGTTCGAAATGCCAAGACCGCGTCCACACTGGTCCGTATTCCGCTGGACATGGGTACCCAAAGTCCCCAGAAAGGCTCCTACGAATCTCCCATGAAGGTATCCCCGTTCGAGGTCAGCCTGAAAGACAAGCTCGATTTCCTGCAGCGTATAGACCGGGAGCTGGAGGAGGACTGGATCCAGCGCCGGATGCTGAGGGCCGGTTTCCAGGAGAGAAGGGTGCGGTTCTGGAACAGCGAGGGCTCCAGAATAGACAAGCATCTCTGCAACGTTTTCGGAGCCATGATGATAATGGGCATGGATGAGGACGGCAGGATGCAGCGTCGAAGCCATTCCCTGTTCACCACGGGCGACGGAACCAGAGGTTGGGAGCTGATGATCAGACCGGAGCTGTTCTCATCGCATACCGAGAGGATCAAGACCGAGCTGAGTCAGCTCCTCAAGGCCGACGAGCTGGAGTATGGAAAACGGTCGGTGATCCTGCTTCCCGGACAGGGGCACCTTCAGGTTCACGAGACGATCGGGCATCCCCTGGAGCTGGACCGGATACTGGGCTACGAGCTCAGCTACGCCGGCGGGTCCTTCGTGGACCTGGGCTCATTCGGCGAGCTCCGCTACGGAAGCGAGAAGCTGAACGCGAGCTCCTACGGAGGGGTCGCCAACTCTCCGGGCAGCTTCGGTTTTGACGACGAGGGCACGCCCGAGAAGAATTACCTTCTTATAGACAAGGGCATCCTGGTCAACGCCCTCACCTCCAGGGCGATGGTACGGGAGGCCAACGAAAGGGCCGGCCGCAAGGTCTTCGAGGGAAGCGGCGGGGTGGCCAGGGCTTCCTCCTTCTACAGGGCGCCCATAGACAGGATGACCAACATCAACGTAGAGCCGGGCGACGACGGTTCGCTGCGGGACATAGTGGAGGCGACCGAGGACGGGGTTATCTTAGACAACCCCACCTCCTGGTCGATAGGCTCCAACCGGGAGCATTTTCACTTCGGCTGCGAGATAGCGTGGGAGATCAAGAACGGCAAGAGGACCCGGATTCTCAAGAACCCCACCTACCAGGGTCACACCCTCGAGTTCTACAACTCCCTCTCCGCCGTGGGCGGCCGCTCCACTTGGCGGGTGGAACAGGTCAACAACTGCGGTAAGGGCGAGCCGAACCAGACCATGGAGATCGGTCACGGCGTACCGGTGATGAGGTTCGACGACGTCGTTACCGGGGAGAGGGGGTAAGCGATGTTGGACCAAAAGACCAGAGAGCTGCTCAAGAAGGTGCGGGACGAGGCGGCCGAAAAGGGCGTCTCGGCCTCGTTCACTATCCACCGCGAGAAGAGCCATCTGATGAGAATAGGGAACAGCTCCGTCTCGCTCAACACCTCCGAGGAGCTGACCAGATTGGACCTGCGGGTGGTGGACGGACGCCGGGAGGGAACCCATACCCACCTGGTCGAGCTCGACGATCCGGATACGGCCAGAGAGGCGCTGGACGTAGCGGTGAAGAAGGCTGCCATGGCCGCCGAGAAGAGCTACCAGCCTCTCTCGGAGACCGTGGAGGACGATATGGACGAGTCCCCCCAGTTCGATTCCGCCCTGGCGAATCTGGACCCCGCGGAGAAGGCCGAGGCCTACGCGGAGATATTCTCCCGTACCGGGGACCGCTACAACTACTCCGGGTCCTGGTCCAGCGGGGTAACCGAGATCTACATGGTTAGCACGGCCAACGAGCGTGAGGCCTACCACGTAGGCACCGACCAGCTGTTCAGCGTGGTCCTGAAGGATCCGGACGGGAGTTGGGAGCTGAGGGACGATCAGACCGGATGGCGCTTCGACCAGTTCTCCGTCGACGATACGGTCCGGCGTCTGACCTCCCTTCTTCCGGTCTTCAGGAACAACCGGGGCTTCCGGGTGGACGAAGGTGAGTACACCGTCGTCCTGGGCAGCGGGGCTCTCTCCGAGATCGTGTCGTTCGCCGTCTTCACCGGCATGAACGGCAGAATGTGGGAGGAGAACCAGGGCTGGACCTCCGACCGGAAACCCGGCGAAAGGATAGTCGGCGACAACCTGACCGTGATCGACGACCCCGGGAACGAGAACACCTTCCGGTTCGGATTCGATCTGGCCGGCAAGACAAGAAAATCCTTCCCCCTCATCGAGAAGGGCGTGTTCAAGAACCTGATGTACGATATCTCCAGCGCGGCCAGGTTCGGAAAGGAGCCCACCGGCCACCATACCAGGTCACCCAGCATGGTGATCGGTACGGGTGACGGCCCCGGGGATCCTCTCCAGGCAGTTGCGGACGAGCCCAGGGTGCTGTGGATTCCGGCGCTGCACTACATGAACATGCCCAGCATATCCCGGGGCATATTCACGGGCAGCAGCAGGTTCAACGCGCTGCTGGTGGAGAACGGCGAGATCGTATCTCCCATATTTTCCACCCGGATAACCGACAGCTTCCAGAACGTTCTGAACAACGTAAGAACCCTGTCTTCGACGGAGGTCTCGGAGAACGGATCCAGCACCTACGCCAGAAGGGCCCCGGTGGCGATGGCCGTACCCTCCTACGCGGTAATCGAGGGGGTAAAGATAACCGACTGCGCCGAGTCGTTCTAGTTCTCGGGATGCCTTAGAGCCCGCAGCACCTCCTCCATGGAGGCGATGTTGCCCGGAGAGCTGTCCTCCGGGATGGCCTCGGCCTCCAGCACTTGCTCCCGCCTGGGTACGTAGCCCAGCCTGCGTATGGTGTTGGTTTCCCTGTGACGTATGACCAGATGCAGCCATTCGTACTGTTGGGGCTGCTCCCGGGCCTTGCTCTCGGCTATCTCGGCGGTCAGTCGGTTCAGATGGCGGCTGTCCTCGGGTTGCTCCAGGCGCTCGAGCTCTATCTGGTAGCGCATTCGGGGAAGCTGGGTGTTGGTTCCCACCAGCAGGGAGCAACCGGTACGCTTGTGAAGCCTGTACGGGGTCGAGGATGTGAGTATGGGCAACCCGAAGCTTTCTATCCAGGTTCCCCCGGGACCGCCGTAGGCCGTCGGCGCTATGTGAATGATCTCTCCCCGGCCCAGAGCCCGGTACATCCAGCGAGGGCTCTGGTCTGGGAAGGCCACATGGTGCCATTCCCTGGCCACCATTAACTTGGCTTGCCGGACGAAGGCGGGTTGATCCAGGTATCTGCTGGAGATCGCGTGCATGGGGTAGCCATGCATGGCCAGCAGGATATGGAGGGTGCGCTCGTCTCCGTAGTGGGGAACCAGAAGCAGAACGCCTTTGCCTCTTTCCAGGGCGTCATCCAGAAGCTGTCTGTTGCGCCAGCGGACCACCCGGGGCATGTCGTCCCGGCCCAGCCTGCGGGTATGGAACAGGGCGACCAGGTTCTTCTGATGCTTGGTCCAGTAGCCCTTGATCACGGACTCCAATCCCTCGGAGTCCAGCTCGGGGAATATCCGTCGCAGATGCCCCCTGATCAGGTCATTGGTGGAACCGCCGGTCAGCCTGTTGTGAAGCACCCTGGTGAGGGCCAGGAATCGAGCCAGCCTTCCGGCGGCCCGTCCGGACCTGGCCAGGGAGGAGGCCACGGCGGCCGCCCGGTAGAGAATGGAGGTCAGTACCGAAGAAGGCTCGATGCTCAAGTAGGATCCGCTCCCTTCCGGTTTCCAAGGCTCTACCTATGGCGTTGACACTTGTACAGGTCTTGGATTGGAACAATGTTCCCCCTGCCCGACGTCGGGCAAATATACAACAACGACCTCGGGAGGGGGGCGAGCATCCGCCCTGTCGTCTATGACGCTGCGGTCTGTGGAGCCGGCCCTGCGGGGTCCAGCTGCGCCTGGAGGCTGGCGGAGGCCGGAGCCGACGGAGCCGGAAGCCTGGTTCGGAGAAGGTTGACCGGCAATCCCCTGAGCGATCCGGGTATCGGTATCGAAGCCTTCGTTCCGGATTCTCCCCGCATGGAGCACGGGCTTCAGATCCACTTCGGAATGGTGGATTGGGGGTACGGATGGATCTTTCCCCGGGGACGGGAGGTTTGCGTCGGCTGTCGGAAGACGACAAGTTCATGGCCGGCTTCTGGGAACTCCTGTCAGGCCGAACCACCTACTGCAGGATGATCCTGGGCTTTCTCAAGAGCTGAGCACTTCTTCTATTTCCGCCGCCGCCCGGTTCGGGGTAAGGCCCTGCAGCCGGTAGAGGTCGTCCGGAGCACCCGAAAGACCGTAGTCAGTCACTCCCAACCGCAAGAGCCTCAACTGGACGTTCTCCGAGGATGCGGCCAGCGATACTCTGCATCCCAGCCCCGTTTCCGAATGGTGGTCCTCGTAGGATACGACCAGGTCGTACCCTTCCAGCTCGCCCGCGAAACCTGCGGGGATGTCCAGCGGAGCGTGCACCGAGTAGACGGCCGTACTTATCCCCTTCGACCGAAGCAGCGTTCTCACCTCCAGGGCCCGGTGGCACATTCCCCCCATGGTAAGAATGACTACGTCCGTACCCTCCCTGAGGAGATTCGGTGTAAAGGGATCGAAGGAATAGCTCCCTCCGAAGAAGGGAGTGCCGTCCTCCCGGGTGATTACGGGCGTCTTCGCTCTCCCCATGGCTAAGAAAAAATTGCCGGGGTTGGCGGCGGCGTACCTTACGGCCCGGTCGGTCTGGTTGGGGTCGGCCGGTACGAAAGCTGTGTAGTGCCTAAGGTTGGCCAGCAGTCCCAGGTACTGGACGCAGTGGTGGGTCTTGCCGTCCTGCCCCACGTCCAACCCGCAGTGGGTCGCAATTACCTTCAGGTTGGTCAGGTTGATGTCGTTCAGCCGGTGCTGGTTGAAGGTTTCATCGGCGGCGAATACGCCGAAGTCCGCCCAGAATACGGGTACGTCCGCGAGGGACGCCCCACCGGCCGCGGAAGCGGCATGGTGCTCCATTATGCCGCATTGAACGAAGTGGTCCGAGTTCTCCCTGGCGAAGGTGGAGGTTCTGACCGAGCCGGTCAGGTCGCAGTCGAAAACCAAAGGCAGCGAGTCTGGATTGGCCTCACAAAGATCCAACAGGGCGTTGCCCCAGGCACCGCGATTGTCGCCCAAATGGTCCGCCCCGTAGTCCCTCGGCCGTTGGGGCTCTTTCATCAATTCGAACGTGGGCGGGACCTCGTACGGGGTGAACTCGGTCCAGTCGTCTCTCTCCCGGGCCAGGCTGTCCAGATCGTCCTCAAGTCCCAGCTCGGAGAGGGCCTGCGAGGCCTGATCTCTGCTAAGGGCCTTCCCATGGTAGGTCTCGTCGTTCTCCATGAAGGATACCCCCTTACCCATCACCGTCCGGGCCAATACGACTCTGGGGGTCGTGGTATCTCGTGGTGGCTTGAGGGCCCTGTAGAGCTGCCCGAGGTGGTGTCCATCGACCTCGATCACCTTCCATCCCGCCGCTTCGTACTCCGCGGCGATGTCGAAGGGCATCACCTCGTCGGTGGCGCCTGTTATCTGCAACCCGTTGAGGTCCACCACCACGGTAAGGTTTCCCAGCCGGTACTTCTTGGCGAAGCGCCTGGCCTCCGACACCTGGCCCTTTTCGTTCTCTCCGTCGCCGCTGACCACCCACACATGATTGCCCAGGCCGTTGACCCTATCGGCCAGAGCCATTCCGCATGCACTGCTTATGCCTTGACCCAGGTTGCCGGTGGTCATCTCCACGCCCGGCACGGAGCGCTCGATGTGCCCCTCGAAAGGGCTTCCGGCCTTCCTGAAGGTGACCACCGCTTCCCGCAGGTCGAAGAAGCCCAGCCTGCCCAGGATGGAGTAGACTCCCGGGCTGGTGTGTCCATGGCTGACCACGATCCGGTCCCTGTCCTTCATCAGGGGTCTGCTCGGGTCCACGTTGGCCTGAGTCCAGAGCAGGGCGAATATCTCGATGGAGGACATCGACCCGCCCGGATGGCCGCTTCCGGCCAGGGTGGTCATCCTCAATACGTCTCCTCGTCCCAGGCGGCAGAGCTCATCTAGCTCTCCGGCTGCCTCTTCGGATAGCTCCTCGGGTCGGAACAGGGAACGATCAATCATTGGTCTCTGCTCCCTCCACCTTGCTCAGAAGCTTTTTCCGGACCTTTTCGAACACCTCCCCAGATGCCTGCTCAACCTCACGAAGCATCTCCTCCGCCTTCTCCATGGTGGCTTTGCTGTAGTTCTCGTCCTCTATGCTCTCCAGGTTGATGATTACGTTGTAGTAAGCTCCTACTGCCGCCGCCCGGGCCGCCGCCGCTGCCACTCCGGCGTCGGAGACCGAATCCTGGAAGCCCTTCTCTTCCAGCACGGCGGCCATCCGACAGATCTCGGGGCAGTTCCTCAGAACGCCCAGGGGGACCTCTATGGCTCCCTTGATGGCCTCCTGCACCCCCGAGTCCTGCCTCATGGCGGCCACCATCCTGTTGAAAGCCCTGGTATCCTCGTCGATCGCGTCGACCAGCGCCTCCTTTATCTCCTGGGCCCGGGGTGCGAGCTCCAGCATCTCGGGCCAACTATCGCGGAAGTTCCTCTTCCTTACGGTCAGGTTGACCACCATCGAGTCCAGGGCCGCGGCTATCGAGCCGATCAGGGCGGCGGCAGATCCCCCGCCCGGAGCCGGAGAGTCTACGGACAGCTCGTCCACGAAGTCTTGGCAGGTCATTCCGGACAGGTCCACGGATTTGTCCGCCACCATGTACTCTATGATCTTCTCCTCCGGGTTGAAGGGGGCGACCTCCCTCAGCCCCATGGATCGAATGGCGATCTCCACCAGCTCTTTCTCCGGGACACCCGTGGTCTTGGCCATCTTTCCCAGGCCCATCAAAGCCTCGTTCTGCTTCTCCAGGTAGTACCTGCCGGCCTCCAGCATCGAGGAGAGGGGAACCAGGCCGACCACCTCGGACCCGGTTACCCTGGCGCCCAGCTTCTCCACCTCCTCCTTGGTCACCTCGTATGCGATGTGGAGAGGGGTGACCGAGATGTCGGTAAGGTTCATGGTAACCTGGGCGGTGTCGTACTCGTCTATGAACCATCCGGTAGCCTTGCAACACTCCAGCCTTCCCGGCTGGCGGACCTTGTTGCCGTCCTCGTCCCGCACGAATTTCCATTTGGGGGTTCGCCTGACCCTGCCCTTGTCCCTGATGGTGAGGCCGACGTCCCTGGCCAAGGACTTGTCCTTGCTGTTGATGTTCACGTTGTAGGCTATCAGGAAGTTCCGGGCGCCTATGGTTACCACGCCGGTGCGGGCCGCCAGGTCGTTCCATTCGTTGGGGCCGAAATCGGGCTTCCACTCCTTCTTGCCCAGCTTGTCGGGAAGCGCCTCGTACTCACCCTCGCGGATGTTGGGCAGCTTCTCCCACTCCGGCTTGGTCGCCGCCTTCTCGTAGAGATAGACCGGTAGAGAGAGCTCCTCTCCCACCCGTTCTCCCAGCTCTTTGGCCAGCTGCACGCATTCGTCCATGCTTACCCCGGAGACGGGGACGAAGGGGCATACGTCGGTGGCGCCGTGCCGGGGATGCTCTCCGCTGTGCTCTCTCATGTCGATCAGCTCGGAAGCGGCCTTTATCAGAAGGAAGGCGGAATCCCTTACCGAGTCGGGGTCGCCTGCGAAGGTGATTACCGTCCTGTTGGTCGCGGCCCCGGGGTCGACGTCCAGAATCATGGTTCCGTCGATCGAGTCGGCGGCCTTCACCACTTCGTCTATTATGCTCTGATCTCTACCTTCGGATATGTTGGGAACGCACTCAACGATCCTGGCTGCCATCCCGTAAAACCTCCATATTTGAAAATCGTCCACATTCGATCATCGATTTGGGCAGGAAGCTAGGTAACCTCGTTCTGCAAGTCAACAAAAACCGTCCCGGATTGGTTGAGATGGCTCTAAGGGGTATTGTAGAAGGCTTTTATGGCAAGCCCTTCGATCCCGACCAGCGACTGAGGCTGATCGAGTCCATCTCCGGGTTCGACGATGCCGCTTACCTGTACGCCCCGAAGAACGACCCCTGGCACAGGATCCGATGGCGCCGGCCATATCCCGACGGGCAATGGAAAAGCATAGCCGAAGCTATCGCCCGCTCGGCGGATCTTGGAGTGAGATTCATCTTCGGGATCAGCCCGTTGGGCTTCGGCAACAATGATCACCGCCGGGTTCTAAGTAAAGCCGAAAGGGCGGTAAGAGAGGGGGCCGGAGGACTCGCCCTGCTGTTCGATGACCTGGATGAGCCCCTGCGGCCCGAACTTGCCGGAACGCAGTCCGGGCTGGTGGTGAGGATGGGGGAGCGTTTCGACCTGCCGCTTCTGGTATGTCCGTCCGTGTACTGCGCGGAGTTCCAAAAGCAACTGGACGAGGGCTATACGGAGGAGCTGTCCGGGGCGATACCCGAGGAAGCGACCCTGCTGTGGACGGGCGGGGAGGTGGTTTCCAGAAGCCTGGGTCCTGCCGACATGGAATACGGAGAGAGGCTGCTGGGCCACCGGGTAGCCGCGTGGGACAACCTCCTGGCCGACGACTACTGCCTGCGCAGAATATACATGGGAGACGTCCGGGGGAGGATAAGCGAAGGGTACGGCTACCTGTTGAACCCCTCGTCGTGCTTTCCGGTTGCGCTTCATGCCGTTTACTCCATGCTTGCCGAGTGTGGAGCTGCGGCCGCCGCCCCGCCAGAGTTCGAGGGGCATGAAGAAGGCTGGAGGGTGCTGAGGATGTTCCACTACCTTCCCTGGGAATGCGGTCCGGGTGGTGAGAGCCTGCTGGAAGAGATGGTGGGAGCCATTACCGGAGAGGTTCCCCGCGGCCTTCCGGAGCGGCTGCGGAAGATGCGCGGGAACCTGAGAGAGCTTCAGGACCGGCTTCCCCACCTGAGCGGGGGTTACGACCTGCTCCCTTACGTTCTCGACGTTTCCAGGTTCTTGGGGATCGCGCTGCATGCCCTGTCGGCTCCCGCCGACGTACCGGCCCTAAGAGAGCTCTCCCGGCTGCTCTTCGAGCGGTTGCCCTTCGAGCATCCCCTGGCGAAAGCCCTGGCCGGGTGCGCCGGGTCGGGAGGGAGAAGGTGAGTGAGGTGAAGGTTAGGCTGGCCGGCTACAATACGGACATGGAGCACGGTTGCGACACCCCGGAAACCATATCCGCGGCCTACGCTAGGATCAGCCGAGACCCCAGACCGGTGGGGGAGCTTCGGGCCCAGGCGGCCTCCGACCTGGGGGCAGCCAGGTCCTCCAACCGGAGGATAGTCTTCGACTACGGACACGGGTCGGTCGCTGAGCACGCCTTCTTCAACTTCGACGTTCTGGGATTGAGCAGGTTGGTGGGGGAGGCTCTGCAGTCCTTCCGGCTGGCCAGCTTTACCGAGAAGTCGCAGCGTTACGTCAGGATGGCCGAGGATTGGGCGGTTCCTCCCGAGTTGGAAGAAACGGAGTTGGCCGAGCCGTTCTCCCGGCACGTCCGACGGTTGTTCGAGCTCTACGGGTCTGCGATGGAAAAGCTCCTGGACGATGGTCTTTCGGAGGGAAGGGCCAAGGAGGACGCCAGATACCTGCTTCCCCTCGCCACTACCTGCCAGATGGGCATGTCCCTCAACGCCAGAGAGCTGGAGCACATGATACGCAAGCTCTCCGGGCACCCTCTGGGGGAGGCGAGAGCACTCTCGGAAGGGTTGCTGAATGCGGCCAGAGAGGTGACGCCCTCCCTTCTAAGGCACCTGGATCCTACGGAGGTCGATCGGATGTCATGGAGCCATCCGCCGGCCGGGAAGTCGCTCGCCGACGAGGTGGAGCTGGTCAGGGCGGACGATGACGGGGTGGTGGGACCTCTGCTGGTGCGCTCCCGGGAAGGCGGCAGCCTGGAGCGGTGCAGGGACAGGTGGCGGAAGCTCGATGCCGCCGATGCACGAGGCATGTTCGCAATTATTCTGGACTCGTTGGGCCCCCACGATCTTCCCCCCAGGGAGTGGGAGCTGGCTCGGTACACGTTCGATCTCTGTCTCTCGGCCACCGCCTACGCCCAGCTGAAAAGGCACAGGATGTGTACCCTTCTGGTTTCCAGGTACGAGCCTTCCGCCGGGATCACCGTTCCGCCCAGTTTCGTCTCGTCCGGCCTGGAAGACATGCTTCGGCGGGCGGAAGCCTCATCTGCGGAGCTGTGGGAGCTTGCCGGGCATCCGGTGGGGGCCTACGCCTTGACCAACGCGCACCGCCGACGGGTGGTGGTGGAGATGAATGCCCGAGAGCTGTACCACTTCTCCCGTCTGAGGGAAGACGCCGCCGCCCAATGGGACATCAGAGGGCTGGCGGGCAGGATGGCTTCTGGGGCCAGGGGGGTGGCGCCGCTGACCCTCATGCGCACGGGCGGCAAGTCCGAGCTGGCCGGTGGGGGAGAATGAGCTCTACCTAAGGTCGGAGAGCTCCAGCGTTCGGGGCGACCCGATCACCGATCCGGCGTCCGGTGTCAACCTCAACCACGCCGAGCTGACCCCCCTGCCCAGGTGGGACCCGTACCGCCACAGTAGAGAGCCCTGGTAGCTCCTGCCTGCCAAACCGCGGAGATTACCCGAGACGTCGGCCGGTTGCCAGGTCCTGCCGTTGTCCGTGCTGTAGGCTGCGACCAGGTCGATGGTCCTCTGCTCGGGGTCTCCCAGCTCGAAGACCACCTCCACCGTCCCCCCGATTCGATCTACTTCGGCCACCGACGCCTGAAGAACGGCGGGGAGGGAGTTGTTCCTGAGAACTATGGGACCTATCACCCGAGACCGGGTGGTGTCGCCGTCGATGGCCAGGAATCTCATGTCTATCTCCACCTCACGAGCGCCGGGCAGGTCGACGCTGCTGTTCCAATCCACCACCGATTCGTACGAAGGCTCCGGATAGGGCCCGCTGCTGCGCAAGCCCTCGGCGGCCAGCCATTGCTCGCTTCCGTGCAACCTGTACTCAACGGCCATCCACAGGTCATCGCCCTCCCGGTCGGATGCCTCGAATCTGACCGGGACCAGACCGCGGAATACGTCGAACCTTTCGGGGGACTTCACCCGTATACGGGGAGAGATGTTGTTGTCGACGCTGAACGGGGAGGAGGGAACCGCCACTCCCCGGGCGAAGTCTTCGGGTATGGCCCGGAAGCGAACGTCGGTCAGGTCCACGCCCGGCTCGTCACGCTCGGAGTTCCAGACGATCTCGAAGTCGTACGTTCTGGGTGCTCCCGCCTCCGGTTCGGTAACCGTGGCCGGCTTCCAGGTTTCCCCGCCATCCACCGAGTACTGGTAGCTGACCTCCAGGGTATCGTCCCCCGGGTCGGTCAGCCTGACGCCCAGGGTAACCATTCCTCCCACCTCGGACGTGGGAGGAAGAATCTGCCCGGTTAGTCTGCGCCCCGCCTGCCCGGAAAGGGTTTCCAGGACGTCCCATGGTCCGGGGTCCGAGTCGGCCGCCCGTACCCGCAGGGATAGACTGTCGGGCGGCAGGTCCAGCGCGTCGTCTCCGGGGATCCAGGTGACGGGTTCCCCGTACAGCCATGGCTCTATCTCCAAGGTACTGCCTGACAGATCGGCGTTGCGCCAGATCCCGCCGGGCGTGGAGTATTGCGCCTGAAGCTGGATTATATCCGCCTCCGGGTCCTCCACCGCGTAGTAGATCCTGTACCGACCATCTTCCAGTCTCTCGGGTTGCTCCAGGTAGAGCGTGGGAGGTACGTTGTTGTCCACCCGGAATATGTTGGTCGTGCCGGCTATGCCCGGCTCATCGCCCGATACGGGCGTTACTCTGACCTTGCACTCCGGTAGGTCTGCCGAGGAGAGATCCTCCCCGGTGTCCCAGATCAGGGTATCTCCTTGCAGCGTATAGTTGGAGGTCGGGTTCCAGCCGTAACCCGCGTCGATGGAGTAGGCGACTATCAGATCATCGTAGTTGCCGCCCTCTACGCTGAACCCGATCTTCACCCGGCCGCTCTGTTCTCCAGTCACCTCCCCGGGTAGGGCAGTGGGTAGGTAAGTGGCACCGTAGTTCCCGCTGTTGCGATGGTCGGAGAGCAACTGCGGCCAGGGGCCGGGCCTGGAGCCGCTGTCGGAGATACTGTAGGCCTTGAGCAACCCGTGCATCCCCACCACGACCACCTCCAGGTTGCCGTCTCCCGTGACGTCTCCCGCCGCGGGAGAGTGCAATATCTTCTGACAGTGCTCTAGGGGGAAACCGTCCACCGTCCTGCCCTCGTCATCCCAACAGTAGACGTATCCGTCGTCACACCCCACCAAAACGCCTCTGCTTCGACCGGTGTTGACTATGATGGGTGAGGTGGGTTGACCAGAGGGCCTGTTGGGCCACCGCCAAGTGCCGGCCAGGCTGGCGTCGTTGTTCAACAGGTACACCAGGCTGTCGCGGGTAGCAAGAGCCACCTGCGGGAGGGACATTCCGGTCCCCAGAGGGCCTATGGCGACCGAGCCCCTCACGGGACGGTCGTCCATAATGAAGGGCCAGTTGTCGACCTGATCGCCCATAACGTCGACTGCGTAGACCCTTCGGTTCTGGGCGGCAAAGACCACGTCCGTCAATCCGTTGGCATCCACATCGGTGGCAACGGGATTGCAGCCGGCGGCGAAGCCCACATTTACGGGCCATCCCGGCAGTACCCGCCCCTCCTTGCTCACCAGGTAGATGTAGCAGTTGGCCAGGGAGAGAACCAGACCCCTTCCCTCCTCGCCCCCCAGAATCGCCTCCACAGGATGCCATAGAAGGTTACCTTCGAGCTCCAGGGGCCAACCCGACAGCTCGCGTCCGGACTCGTCCAGCAAATGGACCCTGGAATCGCTGGTTCCCAGGGATATCTCGAAACGGCCGTCCTCATCCAGGTCCAGGACGGATACACCGGTGACCGGAGGTGCACCGAGATCTACCGGCCAGCCGGGTAGCTCCCGGCCCGTCGTTTCCGAAAGATGCAAATAGCCGCTCTTGTCCGCGTAGCATAGGAGGGCTGAACCGCCGTCCCGGGTAAGTACGGCCGGCCTGCAGTTGACACCGACGCCCGCCGACAGGGGAAATCCCTCCAGGGGAGCGCCGTTCTCGTCCCAACCACCTAATCCTCTATCTCCCAGAGGTATGAAGGTGACCATACCTCCGCTGGAAAGGGGAGCGAGAAGGGGACCCCCAACCGGTGTCGCCTGGATGTCGATCTCCCATGTGGGCTGAGCTGTCTCGATGGCCAGTAGCATCGCCACGAAAGCCGCGAGCAACAACCAACCTCCACACAGGGTTGGAACCAAAGTGTGCTGAAAGGGCATACTACGAGATGAAAACGTTACAAGTCAACTGCGGGCGAAGCTCGGGAAGGCGGTGCCTTTAAGGTTGACCGATCATACGGTGCACCGAATAATTGATAAGGTAAAGGGCCGATTAGCCGAAAACGACGAGAGGTCAATCCTCGTTCGGGAGGCTTGAGTATGCATAAAATCGCTGTTATTTTATTGGTTGTTTCCTGCTCCGCCTGGGCCGGCTCGCTGCCCTTCGCCAGGAGCGGCGTATTCGATTCGCCGGACGCTTACATCCTCGATCACACCGAGGTCGAGGTCGAGTTGGGAGCTTCGGCCTACACCGTTGAGGACTCCTCCGGATCCTCCGACAGCGACTTTATGGTTACCGGGCATCTGGACGTAGGCCTGTTCAACTACGGGCAGATAGGCGTCAGCTACCTCGGGGACGGCGGTGTATGTGGAAACGTAAAGGTAAGGATACTCCAGGAAGGGATAGACGTACCCGCCTTTGCCATCGGGCTGGAGAACATCTCCGGCGAGGAATACATAGAGCATTTCAAGGTCGACGGAGAGTACTACTCTTACGCTCATTCCCAGAACTGGTCCGCCTACGGTGTATTGTCCAAAGATCTTAGGTACATCGTGGGTTTACCCGCCACCGCCAGCCTGGGCATGGGCATAGGCAGATTCGTAGGGGTGATTGACAGCGGGGCGTTGGGCATAGGCAGCTCGATAGCCCACGGGCTTTTCGGTTCGTTGGTCTACTACCCGAACGAGGTCATCACGGTAGGGCTGGAGCAGGATGGCCGCGATCTCAACTTCGGGGCTAGCTACGAGATAAGCAGGTACTTTACCTTGCAGCTCGCATGGGCCGAGCTGGAGATGGCCGTATTCCCTCCGGAGAACCAGAACCGACAGGACGTGATGCAGAACTCCAAATTCTCCCTGGGTTTGCGTTCCCAGTTCGGACCACTGATCGGAGCCCGCCGGATGGAGTTGGAGAGGGAAAGGCAGCGCATCGAGCGAGCCCGTCAGCGATTGCAGGAGCTGGAGGACAGACGCAGAGCGGCCGAGTCCGAGCTTCAGAGGCTTCGAGACCTGCTCGAGGAAGGTGACTGAGGGCATACCGTATGGTTAGATCCTGTCTGCTGGTTATGCTGGCGATGGCCGTTGTCCTTCCCGTTGCCGCCCAGGAGGACGAAGATGTAAGCATTCTTCTGGAGAGGGCCCGTCAGGAGCGTCGCAACCTCGAGGAGCAGATCGCCAGGGAGGAGCAAAGACTCACCAGGATAGAGGCGGAGCTGGTTCAGCTGCGCCGCCAGAGGGCCATAATGGCCAGTGCCCAGAGCGCCTTCGAGCTGGGTGAGCAGCTGTACACCTCCGGGTCGATAGTGTGGGCTAGAGACGCCTTCAAGTCCGTCGTCGAGAGCTTCCCCGATTCCAGATATTACGATAGGTCCCTGTTCAGACTGGAGCTCATAGAGTTCCAGCTCCAGAGCTTCGACCAGGCCTTGGAGTACGGAACACGACTTAGGGAGGAGTCTCCGGGTTTCGAGCACCTGGACCTGTCGCTGATCGTAAGCGCTCTCTGTCACCACAATCTCGGGCAGTTCGAGCGGTCCAGGCAGATGCTCGACGACGTGTCCCCGGGGTCGGACTACGCGAAGCTAGGCCGGTATCTGAAGGCAGTCGGCTACGTCGAGGAAGGCAACATCGACATGGCCAGGCAGGTTCTCATCGACCTTATAGAGAATGCCGGTTTCAGCAAGAAGGAAACCGATCTTGCCGACCGGGCCCGGATCGCGCTGGCCCAGCTCCTGGTTGAGGAGGAGGGAAGGTACGAGGAGGCCCTTGAGTACTACGACAAGATATCTCCCTTCAGCTCCTACTACGACGTGGCCATGTTGGGCAAGGTCTGGACGCTGATGCGTCAGGAGAGCTACCAGGACGCCTACAATCTCGCGGAGAGAGTACTGGAGGAGGTTCCGGGGTCCGATCTCCGATCCGAGTTCGAGCTGGCGATGGCCAACTGCGCCCTGGGAGCCGAAGATCTGGACATAGCCATTCACAAGTACGAGAGGCTTCTCCGCGAGAACCTGAGCGGTGAGGACTACTACGACATCCTGCTGTCGGGCGGATCATCTCCCAACGAGCAGTACGAGGCCGAGCGGGAACGACTGGAACGCATCCGTCTGGGTCTGGCCGAGCTGAAGGAAGAGGCCTACACCCAGGGAGATCTGGAGCTGGTCGAGCTGATCGAGGAGGAGGAGGCCCAGCTGCGGCAGCTCTTCGTGGAGATGAGCAACCTGGAGTCGGAGCTGGCCATGCCTGTCGACATAGACCAGGAGAGCCTGCGTAGAGAATTGAACGTGCTGATCAGCCGAAGCAGGGAGTCCACGAAGGCCCTGGCAGTCAGCGTTGACGAGGTAGAGCGCATCGCCGAGAGCAGGGGCAGCTCGCAAGACCTACAGCGGCTGCAGCGACTGGAGGAGGAGGTCAACAGGATCCACCTGGCCCTGCAGGACCTGGCATCCCAGTTCGAGAGCGGCCTGACCCAGGAGCACGACTGGGTACAGGAAACCAATTACGGCATAGCCATCGCCAAGTACATGGAGAGGGAGCTGAAGCGTGACTCCCTCGCTTACCTGGGAAGGATGTACGCCCAGAGGATCGACGAGGCCTACACCCAGAAAGACACCACCATGGCTGAGATTCTGATACAGCAGCGACAGGAGGAGTCCAGGGCCCTGCAGGCCAGAATACAACAGGCGGCCCTGGAGTCGGCCACCTACTTCGAGGAGTACATGGCCAGCTTTCCGGACTCCAGGTTCATCCCGGACGTCCTGGTGCGGCTGGCGCAGCTATACTACGACATAGACAAGGCCAACTACCTCGATCGGCTCGACCAGGCGGAGGGTTACGTTCCCGAGGATTACTCGCGGTCGGTCGAGCTTTACCAGCGGGTACTGACCAACTACCCCGGAAGCGAGGTGGAGGACGTAGCGCTCTACTCACTCGGATACTGCCTCAGCGTGATGGGAGACCCCACGGAGGCGGTAAGCAAGTACAAGACCCTTCTGGAGAGGTGGCCGAACAGCGAGCTGGCACCCGAAACGTACATCAGGACCGGCGATTACTACTTCGACAGCTTCGAGTTCGACAGCGCCCGGGCGTACTACCGGCACGTTCTGGACTACCCGGGAATGGACCCCGACCATTTCCAGCTCGGTGTGTACAAGCTGGCCTGGACCGAGTACATGCTGAACAATTACCTGAAATCTGCCGCGACCTTCGGTTATCTGATAAAGGACAGCCAGCTGATGGATTCTTTAGGCGTCTCTCGCCGGGGCGGGGCCATGGTGGACGAGGCCGTAGAGTACATAGCCCACGACTTCATGGAGCAGAAGAAGGGCCCCCCGGTAAGTATGGCCACCAGCTTCCTCGACGATTTCGGTGACCGGGAGGTAAGCTTCGAGGTGCTGAAGCATATGGCCGACTTCTACAGGGAGCAGGGTTACTGGTCGGACGCGATCGATTCCTACGAGGCTTTGCTGAACAGGCATCCGAATCACCAGAGAGCTCCCTTCTTCCAGGCCCGCATAGCGGTCTGCTACGAGGGCATGGGCGACCACGAGCAGGCGGCGGTGGCCAGAGAGGCCCTGGTGGACGAGTACGGGGAGCAGAGCGAGTGGGCCCAGGAGGTGGGTGAGGAAGCGTCCATGGCCGCTATAGACTCCCTGAGGGGATCGTCTCTGGAACAGGCGATAGCCTTCTATCACAACCAGGCGGTGGAGATGGCCAAGGAGTCCCCGGCCCAGGCCCGCCCCTACTACGAGTCGTTGACCGACAGAATAGAGATATATCTGCAGGAGTACGGCGATTCCCGCAGCACTTACGACTTCCGTTTCCTGCTGGGTGACGCCTACTACGCTCTGGGCAACTACGTGGAGGCCGGCGACACCTACATGGCGGTGGCCAGGGACAGTATTTCCTCGCAGCGCAGGGAGGACGCGGCCAACAATGCCTGGAGCTCCTATTTCATCGCTTACGACGAGCAGCCGGGGATAGACAGCGCGGAGGTCAGGCAGAAACAGATCGAGGCCACCAACTTCTACGTGGAAAGCTTCCCCCAGGGCGAGAACGCGCCCCAGTTCCTGTTTGGGGTCGCCGGCAACCTGTACAACGCCAAGAAGTACAACCAGGCCAGAGAGCTGTACACGACCGTGTACAACCAGTACCCCAATTGCGATTATGCGGCCAGGTCGGCCAGGTTCATAGCCGCGGCGTACGAGGCCGAAGAGATGTACTCCGATGCGGAGGAGTGGTACAGTCGCGCTTCGGAAACCGCCGCCAGAACCGGGGAAGACCTGGGCGAGGACGTGGAGCTGCTGGCTGCCACCGCCGCTTATCGCGATGCTTCCTCCTTGGCGGAGTCCGAGGATACCTCCAGTCTCATAGCCGCGGCCCAGAGGTACGAGGAATCGGCCAGGAATCACCCCGAATCGGAAATAGCCCCCAACGCCCTGTACGATGCGGGGGAGACCTTCGGGAAGGCCGGAGCGATCGAGGACGCCATACGGGTCTTCCGCGACCTGGCGCAGCTATATCCCGAGAGTGAGCTGGCCCCGAAGGGGATGCTCCGGGCCGCATATATGGCCAGAGAGCTGGGTCGGAACGAGATGGCCGGAGACACCTACCTGGAGGCGTACTCCATGTTCCCCAATTACCAGGACATGGGCAGGGCGCTCTACAGTGCCGCGGTCGCCTACGAGGAAGCCGAGAGGATGGACCTGGCCGTGAACGTGTACGACAGGATCATCTCCGAGCGGACCGGCTCGGCGGATATGATGGTCCACGTTTACGGCAGGTACGGCAAGCACCTGTATGACATGGGTTCCTTCTCCAGGGCCAGAAACATGTTCCAGGACTGCATAGAGGTCTACGATCAGCACCGGTCGGGCGATCCGTTCTTCCCCGCTCAGTCGGCCTTCTACCTGGGTGAGATGGCTTACGAGGATTACGACGCCCTGGAAGTCACCACCGAGACGGCCCAGAGGAAGACCCAGCTGATGCAGGAGGCCGAGAGATGGTACGGCAAGGCTTTGGAGTATCGCAACGACGTGTACTTCATGGCCGCCTGCGTAAGGGCGGGAGAGCTCTACGAGGACTTCGCAAACGCTATCGCCTTCATGGATCCCCCGGCGGAGATAGCTGACGATCCCAACGCCGTCGACGAATTCTACAACAGTCTCTATTCGCGTTTCTACGAACCGAAGATGCAACAGGCGCAGCAAGTCTACCGCACCGCCCTGGAAAAGGCCGTATCCTCTGGAATAGACAACGAATGGGTGGAAAAGGCGGCGGAGCACCTGGATCTCATTGCTCCCGGCATGCCGGCGGAGATAGGATACGTGAGCGAAACCGAGGAGGCTGCACCGACCACGGGTGAGCCTACGGAGGGTGCGCCGGAAGAGGGTGAGGAAACCGAGGAGGGCTTCGAGGCCGCAGAGGAGCCCGAGACGGAGCAGCCTCCCTCCGAGGAGGAGGAAGAAGAGCCCGAGCAGGTCGGTGAGGAAGTAGAGGAGCAGCCTTCGGAGTACGAGGAGGAAGAAGGCGAGGGCGGGGGGTGTTTTCTGTGGCCGTTCTAGCAAGGGGTCGAAACGAAGGTCGTGCCTTCCTGCCGATATTGCTGACCGCTCTGTTGATTCTGGCCTGGAGCGTCTCCTACTCACAGGAGGCCGAGTTCGACGAAGAGGGCCGGCTAATACTGGAGGAGATAACCATCCGGGGCGAGTTGCGGACCCCACAGGCCATATTCCTGATGCTCAAGACCACCCCCAACCTCAGCAACGTTCTTTTGGAGCGAAGCTTCCTGGAGGACGTAGTCAGCCCTATATATCCCGGAGCGTTCGCGGGAGAGCCTACTTTCGGTTCGGGTGAGCATGTGCATATACTTCCTTGGTGGGTCAGGTACGGATCGGTGGCTGCGTTCGCCGGAGCTTCCGGCTACAGCTACAGCTCCGACAACGAGGAACAGGGGCTGATATTCGGCGTGATAGCCGGCCTCGACCTGGTGGCGAACGTCATCCTGGATCTGGGGGGCAGATAGAGAATTCCGTATGAGAGGAGAGACTTGATGCGTCGAATCTTGATTCCTTTCGTCATGCTACTGGTATTGGGGCTCGTTATGCCCGACGCGTGCTTTGCCCAGCCGGCGGGCGCCGACAGCATGGCTGCAGACAGTGCGGCGGCGGATACCACGGCGGCGGACAGCCTGGCCGCGGATACGTCGGCGATAGCAGAGCCCGGTGAGGAAGAGGACACACTGGCCGCCGTCGCTCCTCTGGATACGGCCGCAGTTCAGGAAGAGGCCGAGGTGGGGGACCAGGGCTTCTTCGCCTCCGTGGCCGAGTTCTTCCGCAAGGGCAGGCAGGCGATGTGGGTCATCCTGGTCTTCCTGGTGGCCGGCATTGCCATTTTCATCGAACGGTTCATCTTCCTCTTCTTCGTGGCCAACGTGAAGCCCGAGAACTTCATGGCCAGGATAGCCGAGCTAATACGGAAGGGCAGCATCGAGGGAGCGATAGCTACCGCCTCCCAGAAGGACGCGCCGCTGGCCCGGATTATAGAAGCGGCGCTTCGGAACTACAGGGGAACCGAGCGCGACATCCAGAACGCGGTGGACGAGATGGCGCTGGCCGAGTTGCCCAGGCTGAATGCCCGGACGCCTTACCTGGCGATGCTGGCCAACGTCTCCACCATGGTGGGCCTCCTGGGTACGATATTCGGACTGATCATGGCGTTCAGCGCCGTGGCTCATGCCGACCCCGAGACCAAGAGCACCCTTCTGGCCAACGGTATCTCCCAGGCGATGCATACCACCGCCTTCGGACTGATCTCGGCCATCCCCATGCTTATAGGCTACTCCTTCATAACCTCCAAGACGGACAGGCTGATCGATGACATCGACCGCTACTCCGTCATGGTCATCAACATGCTCGCTCAGGCGAGAAAGGAGAGCTGATGGCGCAAGCTGCCAGCAAGAGGAGCCACCGGAAGAAGCATCCTCCCCAACTGGATCTGCTTCCGGTGATGAACCTCTTCTGCGTCATCATTCCCTTCCTCCTGCTAAGTGCTTCCTTCCTGGAGATAGCGACCATAACCATGGCCCCGACCCAGGGAATACGGCAAGGCGCGACAGGTGCCACCACCAACCTGGCCAGAAGCGAGGAGGAAAGGCTTCAACCCAAGGTCATCATGACCAGCCAGGAGATGTTCATTGGTACCACCGCCGGAACCATGCACGTCTGTTACACCTTTAGGGAACAGAGGCCGGAGGGCGAGGTCCTGACCTACGATTTCGACTCTTTGGCGGTGAAGATAAACGACGTTTACAACGAGCTGTCCAGGGCATATCCGAGCATAGACTTCAGCAAGATCACCATTTTGACGGTGGAGGAAACCAGGTACGACAACATAATCAGGACCATAGACGTATGCGCGGATGCCGGATTCGACGAGCCCGGTCTTCAGGTGGCCCCGGCGGCCACCGTAAACAGGGCCGCGCAACAGTGAGGATGAGGGAACGATGAGCGCTCCTACCAAAAGGAAATTGCCCCTTCTTATGGGCTACAGGAAGAGCAAGGCGATATTCCGAGGGGCGGACAAGAAGGTAGAGCTGAACCTCACCTCCATGATAGACATGTTCACCATATTGGTGGTGTTTCTTCTGAAGAGCTACAGCGCCGAGGGACAGATAATAACGATCAGTGACGCTCTCACCCTACCCAAGGCTTCGGTGGAGCAGAAGGTGGAGATGAAGCTCGAGATCCAGGTCAACAAAGAGGCCATAGTGGTTGACGGCGATCCTATAGTCGCGGTAAACGACGAGCTCCTGTCCACCGGGGGATCCATTCCGGCCCTCACCAGCCGGCTGTCGGACCATATGGAATACAATAGGCGGATGAAAGGTACCATCACCGAAGAGGACATGAAGATCAACATCCAGGGAGACGTGGCCATACCGGCCATCCTACTGCAGAGGGTCATGGCCAGCAGCTCCGAGGCCGGATTCAGCCTGCAGAACCTGGAAGTGATCAAAGCGGAAGGTGAGCAGTGATGGTTGCCACACCTGCAGAGAAGAGAGTTCTTGCCGTAGCGGTCATGCGCGAGGGCAAGGTAGTCAACAAGCTGATCCCCGGCAAGGATCCCGTAAGGTTGGGAAGCGGCTACAACAACGACATAGTCGCCGAGGGAGCCGGCCTGCCCGACAGCATGGTCCTCATATCGCCCGGAGACGCGCGCGGAGTGTGGGTGCTCCGGCTGGAGGAGTCGATGGAGGCCAAGATCGAATCCTCCGACGGCTCCAAGCTCAACTTCGCCGACCTCAAGGGCATGGGAATCTTCCCCCGCGACGACGAGGGCTACTTCTTGCTAAACATTAAGCAGGGCGACCAGGGCCAGATCAGCGTCGGTCCGTTCGTGATCCATTTCGGCTTCATAACCCCGCCCAAGACCAAGCCTAAGCCCAAGCCGGCTCCGGCGAAGGTAAAGGAGAAGAAGCCGGAGGCGGCGCCGGCCAAAGACGACCGCGTGCTTAAGATCATAGTGGAGAGAACCGGGGGCATGCGGAAGGAGATGTTCCCCAACGCGGGAATAATGACCATCGGCAACGCTGCGTACAACACGGTGAGCGTGGAAAATCCCGACCTGCCCCGGATACACACCCTGTTGGAACCCATTGACGGCAAGTACCTCCTGCGCCTGGTGCCGCCAATCAAGGGCGGGGTGGAGGTCAAGGGCAACATAATTCCGTTCGATACCCTCATAGAGCGCAACCTCCTGAAGCAGGAAGCTCCGGGCGAGCCCTACACCTGGGAGTTAGACAAGAACGTGACCGGCGTGTTCAAGGTCGGCGACACCGAGATAGCATTCACCTTCGCCAAGCCTCCGGAGAAGAAAGAGGAGAAGCCAAAGAAGGTCGTCCGGGAGAAATTCAAGCCGTCCCGCTACGAATGGAGGAACTTCGCTGTTCGTCCCCACGACGGCATTGTCTTCAGGGGCCAGAAGGAAGAGTCCAGCCGCTTCCAGGTGATCATCGGAGTAGGTCTGGCCATAGCCCTGCTTACGGGTGCGGTCCTGGACCGAATCGTAATGGTGACCGAGGTAAGCAAGTCGGAGATGCTTAGAAGGGCTCCCACTGCCCGTGTTGCGAGTTTGGCCGATCAAACCCCCGCCCAGACCGGTGAGGCCGTGGCGGAGGAGATTATCTCCGACGTACCCACCGGGGAGACCATGGGCGAGGTTTCCGGAGGCGGTGGGCCGCCTGGAGGCGGCGGAGCGGGCCCGGCCGGTGTAGCGGCCGGACAGGAGGCTGCCGACAACGTGCTCAGCAGTATTGGATTCGCCGCCTATGGAACGGGATCGTCCGGTGGAGGCGCCGGAATAGTTACCGATCTGCAGTCCGCCGCATCTTCCGGTCTGGGGCTGGCCTCCGGCGAGTCCGGGCAGGGAATACTGGCCGGGTCCGGTGGAGGTGGCTCGGGGGGAATAGACAACCTGGTCGGTGCCGGCGGAGGAGTGGCCGACGTAGCCGAGACCGTCTCGGAGAGCGAGGTGGAGGCGGTACACAGGGCGGCCAGCGTATCCTTCAACGTTTCGGGTTCGGGCGAGGCCCTGGATCTGGGTTACCGTGACCTGACCAGCATCCGCCGCAGGGTCAACGTAATCAAGATGAGGGTTCAGACCGCATACGAGAACCTGCTTCGCAGCAATCCTACTGCGGGCGGTCGGATCACCCTGCACTTCGATATTACTCCCAGCGGCTCGGTCACCAACGTAAACGTGCAGGCTCCCTCGGATCTGTCGGGTCTGAAGCCCACGATCCGGGCGGCGATAGCGGCGGTTAACTTCGGCCCTGCTCCCGAGCAGACGGCCAATCTTCCGATGACCGTCCCCTTCAACTTGGTACCTCCGGAATAAACGTCCGGTAAGGAAAAGGCCGAAGCGGGAAGCTTCAGCCCTTTCCTTTTTGCCCGCGGTTGCGGTCTAGTACATGTCACCGCCCATTCCGCCGGCTCCGGCGCCCGGAGCGGGCTTTTCCGGTTCGGGTATCTCCGCAACTATGGCCTCCGTGGTTATCAGAAGGCCGGCTATGCTTGCAGCGTTCTGCAAGGCGGTTCGGGTTACCTTTGCAGGATCCACTATTCCCGCCTCGTACATGTCGACGTACTCGATGTTCTGTACGTCCAAACCCTTGCTGCTTTCCATGCCTCGTACCTTCTCAACCACGATGGCTCCCTCGAGACCGGCGTTCTTGGCCAGCTGCCTGAGGGGCTCGCTGAGGGCGCGCTTTACTATGTCGCTGCCGACCGCCTCGTCTTCCTCGAGCTTAAGGGATTCGAGGGCCTTCTCGCAGCGTATGAGGGCGGTACCGCCACCGGGCACTATGCCCTCTTCGACGGCGGCCCTGGTCGCATGAAGGGCATCCTCCACGCGGGCCTTCTTCTCCTTCATCTCGGTCTCGGTCGCCGCTCCGACGTTGATCCTGGCTACACCGCCTGCCAGCTTGGCCAGGCGTTCCTGCAGCTTCTCGCGATCGTAGTCGGAGGTAGTGTCCTCTATCTGTTTGCGGATCTGCTTGATCCGACCCTTTATGTCTTCGGCCGTTCCATCACCGTCCACTATGGTGGTGTTGTCCTTGTCGATCCGAATTCTGCCCGTGGTACCCAGGTCGTCCAGGGTAACGTTCTCCAGCTTGATGCCGATGTCCTCGGTTATGGCCCGGCCGCCGGTGAGGGTGGCGATGTCCTGGAGCATTGCCTTGCGGCGATCTCCGTAACCGGGTGCCTTCACGGCCGCAACATCCAGCATGCCTCTCATCTTGTTGACCACCAATGTGGCCAGCGCTTCGCCCTCGATGTCCTCGGCGATTACCAGCAAAGGCTTGCCCTGCTGGGCGACCTTCTCCAGTACCGGCAGGAGGTCCTTCACGCTGGAGATCTTCTTCTCTTGTATCAGGATGTAGGGTTTGTCGAGGACGACCTCCATGCTCTCCTTGTCGGTCACGAAGTAGGGCGAGAGGTAGCCCCGGTCGAACTGCATGCCCTCCACGAAATCAAGACTGGTGGTCATGGACTTGGCCTCTTCGACCGAGATGGTGCCGTCCTTGCCCACCTTCTCCATGGCGTCTGCGATTATCTGGCCTATCTCCATGTCGTTGTTGGCCGAGATGGCAGCGACCTGCTTAATGCTCTCCTTGCCTTTGCTGACGTCCACCGCCAGCTTGTGGAGCTCATCGACCACCGATTCCACGGCCTTGTCTATGCCCCGCTTAAGGTCCATCGGATTGGCTCCGGAAGTGACGTTCTTCAGCCCTTCGCGGTAGATCTTCTCGGCCAACAGGGTGGCCGTGGTGGTTCCGTCGCCGGCGACGTCGCTGGTCTTGCTGGCGACCTCCTTTATCAGCTGGGCCCCTATGTTCCTGAACTTGTCCTCCAGCTCGATCTCCTTGGCGACCGTGACGCCGTCCTTCGTTATGGTGGGGCTTCCCCACTTCTTCTCGAGAACGACGTTCCTGCCTTTGGGGCCGAGTGTGACATTTACGGCCTTCGACATCTTCTCGACTCCGGCGAGGATGGCCTGTCTGGCATCCTGGCCGAACTCCAACTCTTTTGCAGCCATATCTGGTCTCCCCTTCTATTCCACTACGGCGAGAATGTCGTCTTCTCGAACAATCACGTACTCTTCACCTTCGATCTTCACGTCGGTGCCGGAGTACTTGCCTATGAGGACTCTGTCCCCCTTCTTTACCACGGGTTTCAGAAAGTCGTCTCCGGCCTCGTTCCTCTTGCCCTTGCCCGTGGCGATCACGGTACCTTCCAAAGGCTTCTCCTTGGCGGTGTCAGGGATTACTATGCCGCCCTTTATCTCTTCCCCCGGATCCTGACGCTTGACGAGTACCCTATCGAAGATAGGGCGAACGTTCTTCTTCGCCATCATGGACTCCTTTCACTGGCTTTCTTACGGTTAAGCTCACCCCGGCGCGGTTGCGCAGGGAGTTTTTTACGAACCTGCCTATACAGTAAGCATACGTCTTGCCATCGTTGCAGCGATACGAATGAAGAACTTAACTGGCTGTCATTTTATGCATTACGAGCTAAGGCAACGACGAACACTTGGCCGCGATCTGCCGGCGGCCATTCGCCTTGAGTCAGTTTGACGCAGAGGGTACAGCAATGTGTCGGTCAGGCTTCGTACAATCCTGGATCCCGGCCGGGAGCTCCCATCTCCTCTCCGAAGCCGGCCTCCTCCAGCTCCCGCTCGATCTTTTCGGGGTCCTCGCCGGCCTCCAGCCTGGATATGGCTTCCTCCAGCTCGGGTCCCAGATCCTCGCCCATCTCGTCAGCCATGTGCCTTATGGCCCTGGCCATCGACCTGGGATCGTCCTCGTCGATGCCAGCCAGCTCCGGGTCGTCCACCATGTCGGATATATCTCCGGTCGATTTCCGGGTGGTGGAGAAAGTGCTCATGACTCGCTCCAGCTCTTCGGAGCCGCACTTGGGGCACTCGGGGCTGGGTTCCTCGTCCATCCTGCGGACCAGAAACTGGTAAATCATGTTGCACTTGCTGCAGTAGTACTCGTAAATGGGCATTCCGACCTCCGCTAACCTAATTCCATACTAGATGCGAATACGGCCTGGCCCTCGGGAAATCCCGTAACCTCGGACATCAGGGGACACTTGACCACGAAGGAGAAGTATAGCCTGGGGTCACGTATTCCCATCAATCCCTCGAGGTTGCCCTGACCCTTTGAGAGAATCAGGTCCGCGGACTTAAATAGGTTCCTGAGCTTGTCGTCGACCAGATCGGGATGAACCGTGGGGGCGTCAAGACCGGTGTTGACCAGCGTAGAGAACCTATGGAGGCTTGCGTGCCGGGCATCCTTACCCGTTGCGTCGTTCATCACCGGTTGAGGCCTTACCGTGTAGTACACGTCCGCCCGGGGTCGGGCGATCTCCAGAAAGAGGCGGTCCAGGACCGTTTCTCCCGCGTTGTCCCCCAGTATCAGAAGAGTACTCGCTCCGGACAGCTTCTCGAGGAAAGATCGTACGTCGTCCATGCGCATGGGTCGGTAGAGTAACTCCGTCAGTTCCTGGAGATCGGGAAGAGGCTTTCCCTGACCTACGTCCAGCATGTTGCCCCATGCTGAGGCCTTGAGGGCCTCGCTCTCAGGCGCGGAGTGTTTGCGTAAATTTGCGCTAATGCGGGGAAGCTCCTCCAGAAGCGAGGAAGTGAAGATCCTCTTGTCCCTCGCAAATATGTCCCTACCCTGGAAAGTCTCCCGCAGGAACACGTACGCCGTAGCGCCGGCGATAGGTGGAGGGTAGCTCTTCAAACGGGGCAGAACCATGTTCCTCGCCCGCTCGAAAACTTCCCTGGAACGTTGCTCGTCCAGGCCGCCCCTCTCTACGAACGACCACAGCCCCTTGTCGAAGCAATCCACGCACCGGATGTCGGCCCTAAAAGTCAATTCCCGATTCCCTGAGAAAGAGCTCGTGTATCCTATCGTCTCCGGACAGCTCGGGGTGAAACGAGGAGAGCCATACGTTTCCCTGTTTGAGGAAAACCGCTCCCTCCTCGACCCGGGAGAGCACTTCTATATTTTCGTCCAGGGGCTCGAATAGGGGCGCCCTTATGAAGATACCCGAGAAGGCTTCGTCTAGGCCCTTGACCGCCAGGTCCTCTCGGAAGCTGTACCTCTGGCGGCCGAACCTATTCCTTACCGCGTGCACGTCCACGATGTTGAGACATTCCTGCCGCAGATCGTGCTCTTGCTCGGTCACCTTCTTGCACAGCAGGACCGCGCCGGCGCAGGTTCCCCATATGGAGGCTCCGGCTCGGGCCATGCGGCGAACGGGCTCGACCAGTTCCCATCGCTGCATCAGCCTGATGAGCGTGGTGGACTCGCCTCCGGGAAGAATGATTGATCCTGATTGCTCCAGGTCCTCCGGCCGCCTGACCGGAATCGGCGTCACACCCAGTCGACGGAGGGAGGCCATGTGCTCCTCCACACCGCCCTGGAGAGCCAGAACGCCCACCTCTACCGGCACTACCAGCCTCTCTCAGCCATTCTCTCCTCGGGAGGTATCTCGGAGATGTTGATGCCGACCATCGCAACTCCCAGGCCCTTGGAAACCTCGGCGATGACCTCGGGCCGGTCGTACTGGCTTACCGCCTGCACTATGGCCTTGGCTCTCTTCTCTGGATTGCCGCTCTTGAAGATACCGCTTCCCACGAAAACCCCGTCCATGCCCAGCTGCATCATCATGGCCGCGTCGGCGGGGGTGGCTATACCTCCGGCGGCGAAGTTGACCACCGGCAGCTTGCCGTGCTCGTGCACGTACTCAACCAGGTGGTGGGGGGCTCCCATGTTCTTGGCCGTGGTCATCAGCTCCTCTGGGGGAGTGGACTGAAGCCTCCTTATGTCGTCGAGGACGGAGCGGGCGTGTCTTACGGCCTCCACCACGTTGCCGGTGCCGGCCTCGCCCTTGGTTCGTATCATCGCCGCCCCCTCCCCGATCCTGCGAAGAGCCTCTCCCAGACTGGTTGCTCCGCATACGAAGGGTATCTCGAAATCCCACTTGTTCACGTGGTTGCTCTCGTCGGCGGGGGTAAGGACCTCCGACTCGTCCACGAAGTCCACCTCCAGGGCCTGCAGGACCTGGGCCTCGACGAAATGACCGATACGGCACTTGGCCATCACCGGAATGGTAACCGCTTCCTGTATGGCGGCGAGCACCTCCGGGTCCGACATTCTGGCCACGCCCCCGTGGGCCCTGATGTCTGCGGGTACCCTCTCCAGAGCCATCACCGCAACCGCTCCGGCTTCGGCGGCGATGATCGCCTGATCGGGAGTAACCACATCCATTATCACTCCGCCCTTCAGCATCTGGGCGTGACCGCTCTTAACCTCGAACGTCCCTGTTTCTCTATTGCTCATTCCTGACCCTCTTCCGCTTCTGCGATAAGCCTGCACAGTTGGTTCTCTACCAAGATGTAACTGCTGTCCAGCTCGAGAAGCCCGATCTCCAACTCTACCGCACTGATGCTGTCCGGCAGGACGTCGGCGTGGTATGCCTGCATGATGCTTTGATAATGGTCCACCAGCCTGACGCATGCCGTCCTGTATTCCGCACACAGCGAATCGATGTCCCCTCTGCCCGGAGCCCTTATCGAAGGTAGTTGCTCGGCCAGCACGGAGTTCACTCTCAACCAGGCCATATCTAGCTGCCACAACCGGATCGGCGTGTCTTCCCTCGGAGGGCACTCGGGTACCGCCTCCAGGTACGCGTCCAGTAGTCCACAAACCTCACGATCTATGCTCTGCAGGCTTTCTGCGAGTCCCACGAGCTCGTTTCTCCCCGAGCTCCCGGCAAGCGTCGCCATCAAAATCAAGATCGAGAGAACCGTCTTCGATGCCATAGCAACGAATATAGAACCAGAAGGGGATTGTCTCAACAAGCAGCGGCTTGTAGCGCGTACGGCACTTCCCATGCTTCTGGGGCTGTGTTATTGGTTGACATTGCTGTATCAGCGGGTGCACGAGCGCCAGAGCCGATTCGATCAGCAAGGGAGAAGCCGGGTGAGATCCTCGATAATCATCGCAATTATGCTGACCGCCCTGGCCTGGCCGAGTTTTCTGGACGACCTCCGCTCCGGGGGCATACCCGCCGACTCGGCGTCCGCCGCCGATACCGTGCTGTTGGTCCACATGAGCGGGTCTCTATCGGAAGGCGACTCGCTCCTGAAGCACTACGGCGGCGCGTTCTTCCTCTACGCGGACAGCGTGGTCGCCGGTTGGCCGGTGATGGAGCTCCGGGTGTACATCCCGACCGCCTGCCTGGTTCTGCGGAGAGAGGACATGTTCAACGCTCTGTCTCAGCTGCAGCGGGACGTCCCCTCGGAGACCGTCGCTCTCTGGATACTGGAGCACACTTTCGTTTACAATCGCTAGAGCAGGCCTTTGCTAGTCCGAATCGCCCGAGGGGATATAGAGAAGGGTCTAAAAAACCATCCTGCTGAAAGATAAGCTGGTCTAGAGGCTTGGTGGCTCTGCCTTTACCTCACCACCACGAAGCGCTCGGAAGCAAGCTGCCTGCCCGCCCGCACCCTGGCGACGTAGACACCTGAAGGCAGATCGCTGACGACGATCTCATGAAGCCCTGAGGAGTGGGGGCCTTCAGCGGGGATTCGAACCAGCCGCCCGGCCAGGTCGTAGATGCCCAACTCGACTACTGATTCTTCAAGCAGTTCGAACTTCACCGTGGCGGAACCGGCGGACGGATTGGGAACAACCTGCAGGAGGAAGGAACCTTCCTCTTCCTCCTCCACTCCCAGGTTGCTGTAGTAGAAGACGACCCGATCGATAAAGGGTGTACCGGAACGTTCAGGTGACTCCATATGTACCCGGTACTGCATGAACCGATGTGTGCTGTCCATGTAACCCGCTAGGCTTCCCTGGGACTGGATGCGATCCGACCAGGCACCCAACTCTTCGGGATCGTTGGAGCTGCGAACCCTGAAGTACATGTCCGTTCCGGAAGGCTCAGTAGCGATCCATGTAAGCGAGTCCCACTGGGGATAACCACGCACGTCCAATATCGAAGATTCAAGCCAGCCGTTGTCGAAGCGGCTGACAGAGTACCAGTAGATGCTCGTGTATCCTACAGCAAGGATGTCCGTCAGCCCGTCCTCGTCGAAATCGGCGGCATCTGCGTCGTAGCCCAAACCAAGACCGCCCAGTAAGTGCTCCGCCCACTGCTCACCGGATCCATCGAGATTCTCGTACAGATGCGGACCGTTGGGGCTGACATGCTAAATGAAGGCAATGTCGATGTACCCATCGTTGGTGAAATCCTCAGCGTACACCGCTCTGGCTTCGCTTACCTCGTATGACACAATGTGCTCTTCCCAGTTCTCTCCCTGACCATCGAGGTTCTCGTACCAGTACAGTCCAAGGCTCGGCTGTCCTATTTCCTGGTCGTTGCAGGCAACTACATCGAAGTCACCATCTCCATCTATGTCCGCCGCGTGAACTGAGCGCCACTGGCACCTTCCGCTTACCACGTGCTCTTCCCATGAACTGCCTGAGCCATCGAGGTTCTCTACGAGGATTAAGCCACTGTAATAGTTGTCAGCCACAAGTATATCCATGTCACTGTCCTCTTCGAAATCTAGCACGCATAGCTCATAGGTATTCTCAATCTCGCTTGATATGACGTTACTCACCCACTGCGAGTCCGGCGGCCAGGTGGTGCTCTCCCACCAGGCGAGTTCTCTTGATGCCCTGTCCTGTGCTACAACATCCAAATACTCGTCTCCATTAATATCGGCAAAGCAGACGAAACCAGCTCCGACACCATTCTCTATGTCGAACCTGCTCCAGGCATCGCCCACGCCGTCCTCGTTGCGCCACCATTCCAAACCCCTGTTTGCTGAAGAGCCATTTGCGCCAACCACATCCATATCACCGTCGCCATCTAAGTCACCGGGGTAGGCACAGCTGACTCTAGGATAATCCCACTCTATGTAGTGCCTGTGCCAACCGGTTCCCAGGCCTTCATTCTCAAACCAGATGACTGGATAGGTTCCGAAGGGATCTCCGAAGGAGGATAACACGTCCAAGTCCCCATCGCCGTCCATGTCGGCAGGGAAGGCGAAGATGCATCCCCCGATTCCCGAAAAGACAAGATTCTGCGTCTTTCCAATCCCCAGCAGCAAGTTACTCGGACAGCCGGAGTAGTTCATCTGTATGCTGTTGCTGAAGAGCGAGTCCCAGGAGGTCACGGGGCCCGGGACTCCCGGGCCCCCCGTCCAGGTGTGCTGCCCAACTTCCTCGGCGAAGGAAGCGGAACCAGTAGCCAGGGACATGAGCCAAAAGACTACAGCCAGTCTCACAACCAGTCCTCTTCCAGTTTTACCCAGCCTATGCGTATGGGCAGTCACCCCTACACTTGAAATGCAGCCAGAGGTCCTTCAGGGTTTCTCCTTCGAATTCCTCTGACAAGTCAACACGGATCTCATCGTAATCATTCCTAAGCGCATCCTCTAACCATATATCTTCATCTTCATTCTGACTGTTGGTCCACCCAACGAGAACGTCAACCTCTTCGGGTGGGTAATTGCCCACTCTATAGCAGGCTGCCATGCTTAGGTGGTTATACCTGGTGCCGTCTATCCAGTCATCCTGGTTGTTGGGAATTGCCAGGTAAATGCCCTAAGAAAAAGCCCCGGCTGGAATGACCGGGGCTTCGTTGATTTGATAACCTGCGACGCTTCCGAACTACCCGAAGTACCCCCTGATGCCGTCGGCGACCTCTTGCTGTTGTTCTGGCGTTATCTCCGGGAAGATGGGAAGGGTGATGTTGCTTACGCTGTTGTACTCCGTGACCGGGAAGTCACCTTCCTCGTAGCCTAGATGCCGGTAGGCCTTCTGCAGATGAAGGGGAATCGGATAATGCAGTCCCGACGCGATGCCCCTTTCGGACAGGTACTCCCTCAACCCGTCCCTCTCCGGGATGTGGACGGTGTACAGGTGGAACACGTGTAGGGCGCCCTCGCGGACCGAAGGTGTCTTCACGGGCAGGTCCCGCAGCAGCTGGTCGTACCTGGCGGCCGCCTCGGCCCTTCTGTAATTCCAGCTCTTTATGTGCTTTATCTTCACGCCCAGCACGGCCCCCTGGAACGCTGCCATCCTGTAGTTGTGGCCGATTCTCTCGTAGTAGTACTTCTCACGCGATCCGTGGTCACGTATCATCCGGACCTTCTCGGCCATCTGGTCCGAGTCGGTGGTCACCGCGCCGCCCTCCCCGAAGGCGCCCAGGTTCTTCCCGGGGTAGAAGCTGAAGGCCGCGGCCTGACCGAAGCTGCCGGCCCTTCGTCCGGATAGCTCCGCCCCGTGCGCTTGACAGGCGTCCTCCAGCAGGATGAGCCCGTATTCGTCGGCTATCTCCTCCAGGGCATGGTTGTTGGCGGGTTGGCCGTAGAGGTCGACCGACAGAATCGCTCTCACCGTGGCCCCAGATTTCGGATCAACCACGTTCCCCGGGGAACCGGAGCTCTCCAGATAGTCGCGCACTTTTTCGGGGGAAAGAGTGTAGTATTCCTCCTCCACGTCTACGAACACGGGGACGTGGCCGGCCAGGATCACCGGCTCGACAGTGGCGGTGAAGGTGTTGGGGGGAACGATTACTCCGCTGCCCGGAGGCATGTCCGATGCCCATAGGATGGAGTGAACGGCCGCCGTACCGCTGTTCACCGCCACGCAGTGCTTGGTGCCGCAGAGCTCGGCCATGCTGTTCTCGAAGGCTTCCACCTTGGGCCCCAGCACGAAGCCGGTGGTTTTCAGGACCTCATCTATCTCCCTGCGTATGTCCTTCTCGATTTGCTCGTATTGGGCCTTGAGATCGAGAAAGGGAACGGTCATGTTGTTTCCTTCCTTTGTTGGCCTATTGGTAGAGAGGTGAAACCTAACTACTACTCTCATCTAAAACCATGCCTTGGGGGTAACGAATGCGGGTCGGCTATCACATGGCGGCGGGAGCCGCAGGTGCCGCCGTAGCAACGGTTCTGGCAGACTGGCGAATGGGTTTGGGAGTCGTGGCGACCAGCGGCCTGCTGGACCTGGACCATGTCGGACAGTACTGGGCCATGGGCTATCCCCGGGGTCTCCGGGCCACCTTGCATACAATCACCCACAACCTGGAGCAGCTGGAAAGCAAGCACGGCTTTCGCCGGGGTATCCCCAGGAGCGTCGCCTTCCCGGTGCTTCACAGCGTGGAGCTATTGGTCCTCCTGGGGGCGATCGCCCTGCTGACCGGTTCTAACTTCGTAATCGGATGCTTCGCGGGGATGCTGTTGCATCTGGGCATGGACTGCCTGAGCTATCCCGGCGATCTCAGGTTCTTCGTAATGACCTGGAGGCTGCTCACCAGCAAGGACCATTACCGCCGCTGGAGCAAGCTCTAGAGGGTATGGTTGCCTGCGGCCTATTGGAGAACCTATCTTCATCCGGAACCAGTTCTACCCGGTTTGCCAACTACCGACCTTGGGGAGGAGCGATGATTCTTCTACCGCTGTTTGCGGCCGCATCCCTCGCCTCCATTCCGGCCGAGATAACGGTTGACGCCTCGCAGGAGGTGGGGACCTTCGACAGGCTTTTGGCGAGCTCCGGCGACGAGATGAGCCAGAACATGACCTGGGAGGGCCTGGACAGTTTGGTGGGGGAGACGGGCGTGGAGATGCTGAGGATGGGGGGCATTGCCGCGGAGTACTACGATTGGGAAGGCAACGATTACAACGGATTGTTCTACGTCGACATAGGCAACCTCTTCTTCGTGGACACCCTGGAGAGCAGCCTGGACGACATGCTTCAGTTGTGCGAGAAGAACGGGATCAGCCCCATCCTGACCGTCAACTACCAGCTGAACGATCCCGGCAAGGCCGCCCGCATGGTCGAGTACTGCAACGGAGACACCACTACCGCGATGGGATCGATACGGGCGTCCAGAGGACATCCCGAGCCGTACAACGTCACCTACTGGAGCATCGGAAACGAGCCGGACATAGCGGGGGAGGCGTTCCCGGTTCCTCCCTGGGGATACTGGACCTTCTACAGGCACTTCGGAATCCCCTTCGAGGACTGGGCTTCGGACGACTCCGTCTTCGCCACCGCGGAGGACTTCGCGCAGCTGGTGGGAACCTACGTGGATTCCATGCGCGTCCGGTCGCCCATTCCCATAAGCATCTGCGGTCTCTCGCTGGCTGGGGACATGACCTGGTTGGAGCCGGTGATAGGGTCCAACTGCGACCGGATAGACTGGATGGACATCCACAACTACCCGGTTATCACCTGGAGCTCTGACAGCGCGTCCTACAGGCACTGGCTCTCCGCGCCCACCAGCGGATACGGCACCCTTCCCCCGATGGAGGAATGGTATCCGTCCGTTGTAGACTCCGTCGATAAATACAGTGGCGGCAACGACATACCGGTATGGGTCATGGAGTACAACCTGATGATCATGGTCGAGGATCCCGTCTGGTGGAACTACCTGGACGGCCTCTACGTGGCGGACTGCATCGGCCATATGTCCAAGTGCGGCGTACCGGTGGCGGGGCAGTACTCCATAGCGGAGGGCGACCCCGAGGAGCAGGCCCTGCCGCTGTTCGGGGCTATCAGAACCGATACCCTCTCCATGAGAGCGTCCGCCTGGGCGCTGAAGCTCTACTCCCGGCGGTTCGGGGAAACGGTGGTGGAAGCGTCCTGCGATCAGTCCGCCGGCGGCTACGGATTGGAGGTTTACGCCTCCAGGTACGATGACTGGACGCTGTCGCTGATGGCGATCAACAAGGACCTCGACTCCTCCTACGCCGCTACCATAGAGCTATCGGGCTACCTTTCGGACGGAACCGCCGAAGTCTGGCAGATAACCAACGACCAACCCATGGGCGCTCCCTGGAACGGAACCTCGGGGATTTCCTACCAGGGAGAGATATCGGGAGGCTCGACCAGTTTCAGCTGGACCTTCCCCAAGGCCTCGATAACCTGCCTGTGGATTCATCCCGACCCGGGGTCGTCCCAGGAATCTCCCCCGGGCCCAGCCACCGGATTCGCCGGGGCTTTTCCCAATCCCTTCCGGGAGAGCGTGGAGCTGAGACTAGTACTGGACGGGCCCAGCGAGGGATTCGTGGACATCTTCGACGCCTGCGGGCGGCGGGTCCGCAGACTGGAGGTAAGCGTGTCGAGCCCGGGGACGACCGAAGTGACCTGGCGGAGGCGGGACGACTCGGGGCGGAGGCTGCCGGCCGGGGTTTACCTGGCCAGGCTGGTGCTTCCGGGCGAAAAACCGTCTCCGGCTCTGAAGCTTCTGTCGTTGTGACTCCGTAAGGAGGGAGAAAGGTTGAGGCAGACCGGCGTCGTGCTGCGGACCGAGGCTGACCGGGCCCTGGTATCGATGGGAGGGACCGAGTCCTGCGGCGCATGCGGGAACCGGGAGTTCTGCAGGGCTCTATCCCCGCGGACGGAAGGAAAACTGGAGAGCTGGGTGGAAAACAAAGCGGGCGCTGTGAAGGGTGACATCGTGGAGGTGGAGCTGAAGCCATCCTACGCTCTGATGGTAATAGCCACCACCTTTCTTCTCCCGGTGGCGCTGATGCTTCTAGGTTACTTCGCGGGTCCGGCCGGAACCCCGCTCCGGAGGGCCGCGGGAGCGGGGGCGGGGCTGGTCGTGGGTATCGCCGTTTCCGTGTTCGTCAACAGGTCGCTTAGCGGCAGGCCCGGCTTCAGCACGGAGATAGTGAAGCTTGTTCGGGACGCCTCCTGCACCGAGGTGACCGAGGGTGAGGGGGAGAGTAGATGAGAGAGCTTGCGCAGAGGGCTATCGAGAGGTTGGAGGACCTGGGCGCCGAGTACGGTGACGTAAGGCTGGAGACCACCAATACCGAGTATCTGGCCTTCCGGAACGGTAGGCCCAGAGAGGCTTCACTTCAGAACACGGAGGGCCTGGGAGTCAGGGCCATCGTGGGTGGCCGGTGGGGATTCGCCTCCTGCTCCGGCCTGAGTGCTTCCGAGACGGACTCGGTGGTGAAAAGGGCGGTGGATGTCGCCCGTAGCGGAGCCAGGGTCTCCGGGCCTTCGGTAGACCTTTGCCCGTTGGAGCCCCAGGAGGGCCATTACGACGGCCCGTACCGTCAGGATCCCTTCGAGGTTCCCAGGGAAAGAAAGCTGGATCTGCTGACCAGAGCGGCCGAGAACCTGCACGCCCCCAGTGAGGTCACCATGAGTTACGCCAGCCTGTGGTTCGAGCGCAACAACAGAATATTCGCCAGCACGGAGGGATCTCTGGTCTCCTCCACATTGATATTCAGCTACCCATTCCTGCACGCCAACGCCGTGGACCGGGGCGACGCCCAGAGCCGGAACCTGCACTGCGGCGCCCGGGTGGCGGGATTCGAGTGGATCGAGGACATGGGCATCCCCGGGTTGGCCGGAAGAATAGCCGAGGAAGCGGTAATGAAGGTAAAGGCGGAGGAGGGGCCCACGGGGACCATGGACCTGATTCTGGGCGGCACCAACCTCAGCCTGACCATGCATGAGTCGGTTGGACATCCCACCGAGAGCGATAGGGCCGTAGGTTGGGAGGCCAACATGGCCGGTAGGACGTTTCTGAGTATATCCGACCAGGGAAACTTCCGGTACGGATCGCCGCTGGTGAACCTATTGGCCGACAACACGATTCCCTACGGCCTGGCCTCCTGGGGGTGGGACGACGACGGGGTTCCCGGCCAGAAGTGGCACGTAGTCAAGGAAGGCGTGTTCCAGGAGTTCGGATCGGTAAGGGAGACCGCGGCTCTCATAGGGAGGAAGAGCAGCAGAGGGTGCTGCCGGGCGCAGGACTTCTCGCACTTTCAGATCAACCGTCAGCCGAACCTGTACATGGTGCCTTCGAGCGAACCGGTGTCGGAGGACGATCTGATATCGGACACCAAACACGGTATCTACATCGAGGGCAGGGGATCGTACAGCATAGACCAGAGGAGGCTCAACTTCCAGTTCGGAGGCGACTTCTTCTGGGAGATACGCAACGGCAAGAAGGTCCGCCCACTCAAAAAGGTCATATACCGGTCGACCACACCGGATTTCTGGAGATCGTGCGACGGAGTTGCCGACGAGAGGAGCTTTAGGACCATGGGTCTGCTCACCTGCGGGAAGGGCGAGCCCGTACAGGCCGCCCGGATGACTCACGGCAGCAGTACCGCCCGATTCAGGGGCATCGAGGTTAGGGGCGGAAGATGAACCGGCAGGAGATGTTCGAGCTTCTGGAGAAAGTCCTGCAAAAGGTAACGGTGCCCGACACCACACTGAGGCTCAGCGAGAGCCGCAGCGCAACGGTCAGGTTCGGTCAGAACAGGCTCACCCAGAACATGGACTCCTTCCAGCGCAAGCTGTGTATGCGGCTGGGAAAGGACCTTAGACACATCCAGCTGACCACGCACTGCATCGACACCGAGGCCCTGGCCGAGCTGGTCGCGCACGGGGAGAGCCTTCTTAACACCGCTCCGGAGGATCCTGAGTACGTGCCTCCCGTGGAGGGAGGCCAGGAGTACCGATCGATAGACGACTGGGACGAGGTTACCGCCGGGATGCTGCTGGAGGCCAGGGCCGATGCGGCTAAAACAGCCGTGGAGTCCGCCGCCGGTAGAGACATGGAAGCGGCCGGGGTCGCGGAGGCTTCCTACGACCGTACGGCTGTGGCGACCTCTACGGGGAACATGGCCTTCCACCGCAAAACCGGAGCCGAGTTCCGCCTCACAATGGATGCCGGAGAAGCCTCCAGCTACAGGGCCCTTCGTAGCAACGCCTGGAGTGATCTTCCGGTAGGCAATGCGGTGGAAGAAGTCTTGGAGGAAGCGGATCTGGCGAAGGATCCGGCCGAGCCGAGAGAGGGCAGCGCCGATCTGATACTCGAGCCCCAAGCCGTAGGGGACCTCCTCTATTACGTCATCTACTCCCTGAACGCCCGATTGGCTGACGAGGGAATCACGGTGTTAGAAGGTATGGATGGGAAGCGGGTGACCGGAGAGAAGCTAACCCTGTCCAGCCGGCTGGACGGGCCGGTGAAGGGCCGCCCATTCGATGACGAGGGCCTTCCATGCACCGATCTCATTTGGATAGGGCACGGGGTGCTCAGGAACATGCTCTGCAGCCGATACTGGGCGAAGGAGAGCGGCAGGAAGCCTATATCCAGCCCCAGATGCTTCTACGTGGAAGGCTCGGAGGAGCCGTACGAAAACGGTCTCGCAGGGCTGGGCTCGGGCGTTTTGGTAAGGCGTTTCTGGTACATACGGCTCGTGGACGAGAAGACCCTTACCCTGACCGGGATGACCCGGGACGGTGTCTTCGAGGTAGAGGGAGGGCGGATCCGGAGGCCCCTGAAGGATTTCCGGTGGAACTGGAACCCTTTGGAACTGTTCGAAAGGATCTCCTGGCTGGGCGTGCCGGAGAGAAAGGGATGGTTCCAGGTCCCGCCGATGGTAATAAGGGATGTGGAGCTGTCCTGACCGGCTCTACCAGGTGAACCTGATTCCCCAGCAGGTTCTGCCGTTCAGCCTGCGGAACGGCTGGGTGTCCCGCGGCCAGGCGGCGTAGAAAAGCTCGAACCACGATCTCTCTCCAGCCCTGTATCCGGTGTAGACCTCCAGCCTGTGACGGCTGGAGCCATCCCTGCTTTCGGTGAAAAAGACGTCCCAGTCGTACCTGGAACCCGCCCGTAGGGAACGCCACTCCGCCAGAGGGACGTCCAGACCCAGGTGGTAGGACCACCGGAAGTCATGCCCCTTCTGGAACGAGGCACCCTTGGGCAGATAGGTCCCCACCGAGAACCAGCCCGATGGCCATCTTACGGGAAGCAGGGCCACCGCCCCGTCCACCGGCGCCCAGGCCGGGCCTTCCTCCCATGCCACTCCCAGCTTGACGTTGTTCATGTACTCCGAGGAGGTGTCGGGCATGTCTATGTTGTGGAAGCACTCGTGGTCGGTGTAGAGGCGAGCCAGCAGCATCTCCGAGAAGGCCCACTGAAGCTCCAGCGAAAGGTTCCAGTGGCCCCCGTAGATATTGAACTTCATCTCCGGGTTGTTGAGGTTCTTGCCCATGTAGGTAGTGAAGTCCATGCCGACCAGGGTGGAAAATCGACCGCATCGCAGGATGCGGGTGGTGTTGTGTATCCGGCCGTAAACGAAGTGGGCTTCGTCCTGCTGGAAGAAGCTGTATCCGGACAATGAACCGGTGGCGTCCATCGGGAACTCGCAGGAGCCGATAAGCAGGGCCAGAATGATCGAGGTCACGATAACCCCTTCCCGACCCTTACTCGCCTTGGTCGGCCTGTAGAAGCTCCATAAGGTTCACCTGTTCCTCCGAGCCTTCGGCCAGGGCCTTGTCCAGCGCCTCGATCATCTGATCCTCCGGAAGGGCCCCTTCCACGAATATCCTGTCGTTCACCACCGTTCTGGGCACTCCGCGTACCTCGTATTTCCCGGAGAGGTCCATGAACTCGTTGGCCTCTATCACCTCGGAGGTCACCCTGGGGCTGGCTATGGCCATTCGGTGTGCCAATACGGCCGAGCCCGGACAGTAGGGGCAGTTGGGGGTTACGAAGACTTTTATGTCCAGGTCGTCCTCCAGACCACCCAGGAAATCGGCACTCTTCTCGTTCAGACTGGTCTTTTCCGTTCCCGTTTCGATAATGGTGGCCAGAAGCGAGCTGAACTCGTAGCCGGACGGTGTGCCTATGAACCTCGCCCGGGAGTTCTCGCCGTCGGATACGACTATGGTGGGTACTCTGTCCACCGAGTCGGCTTCGGCTTCCTCACCCTCTATCTGGGGATTGAGAAGCCTGACCTCCAACATGTCCGATAGCCCCGAGAGCTCTTTGAGGATGGCCTCCGCGTCCGGGCAACTGTCGCAGTTGATCTTCTGAAGGTAGGCCCTGATCTCTATCTTCTTCTGCAATTGGCTCAGCTGTTCCCTGACTACCTGTGCGTCGCGCTCTGAAAGAAGGGCCATCGTAGTTTCTTATCCTTTCGATCTTCCATCCCGCAGGTACTCGCTGGCGGAAAGCGCCGCGATCGTCCCGTCGGAGCAGGCGGTGGTTATCTGGCGTATCTTCTTCACCCGCACGTCCCCGGCCGCGAATATCCCCGGGGCGGAGGTTCTCATCTCCTCATCGGTCCGTACGTAACCATCGCTGCTCAGCTCCGCTACTCCCTGCAGAAAAGCGGTGTTGGGCTGGAAGCCCGCGTATATGAACACCCCCGAAACCTCGACCTTGCGTTCTTCTCCGGTCTCTCTGTCCCGGACGGTTATCGATTCCACGAAGTCCTCACCCTCGATCGCGGTGAGAGCGTGGTTGAGCAGAAAAGTGGTTCCCTCTCTCTTACGAAGCCTGTCCTGCAGTATTTTCGCCCCGGTCATCTCCGGAAGGAACTCCACGAAGGTAACGCTCCTCACGTAATCCAGAAGGAACATCCCCTCCTGCAGCCCGGAGTTCCCGCAGCCAATCACCGCCACGTCCCGGTCCTTGTAGAACGGGCCGTCGCAAACTGCACAGTAGGAGACACCTTTGCCGACAAACTCCTCCTCTCCGGGAACGTCGAGTTTCTTGGGAACGCTTCCGGAGGCTACAACGACCGCCCCGGCCTGGTACTCGCGCCCGGAGCCCGCGACTACGATCCGGTCATTCTCCCGGTCGGTTCGCTCCACCTCTCCGAATTCTACTATCTCGGTTCCGAACCGGGATGCCTGGTCCTTCATCCTTGCCACCAGATCGCTTCCGGTGATGCCCTCCGGGAAGCCAGGGTAGTTCTCCACGATGTCCGTGGTCAGGGGAAGCCCGCCGCACTGCCTCTGTTCCAGCAGGATGGTTCCCAGGGTTTCCCTGGAGGTGTATATGGCCGCGGTGAGGCCGGCCGGGCCTCCACCTACGATTACCACGTCAGCCTCGGTCGATCCGGTTTCCTCTCCGGGCGGATCCGGTACGAAAAGCCGGCTCATCCGATGCTAGTCCAGCTTCGCCGTGGCCAGGGACTCGAGGCTCGATTTCAGAGAGTTGGCGTCCCGGAAGCCCACCATCCTGTCGATTTCCTTGCCGTCCAGAAAAACGATCATGGTGGGCACTCCCCGGATCCCGAAATTGTTGGCTTCCTGCTGGCTCTCGTCGACGTCCACCGTATAGAAATCCACCTTGTCCTTCATCTCGTCCGAGAGCTTTTCCAGGACCGGGTGTATCATCTTGCAGGGGCCGCACCAGTCGGCGCTGAAATCGACCACGGATATCCTGTCTGAAGCCGAGGTAACCTCGCTTATCTGTTTTCCCTGAATCTCCTGCAATGCCAATTCGTTCCTCCCTTCCCGAGCCATCGAGGTGGTTTTCGCATTATGATCAACGCAAGTCGTATTTTACCTGTTCGAAAGAGGTTACGGTTTCATGTTCATGGGGCCAGGAGTCGACCGGCTTCCGATGAGACGTACCACCGCAGCCGACCAGCCGGCTCGATCGGCTAAGCATAAGACCATAGCCATGGGGCTGCAAGCCGACCCGGTAATCAGTACGCCCCTCTAGCGGTCAGTACGGCGGGTACGGTTAACAGAAGTATCGACAGATCCATCCAAATCGACCAGTTGTCAACGTAGTACAGATCGAGCTTGATCATCTCGTCGAAGTTGAGGTTGCTCCTGCCGGAGATCTGCCAGACCCCGGTTATGCCCGGCAGGACCTGCAGCCTCTTCAGATGCCGCTGCGAGTACCTCTGCACCTCCCCGGGGAGGGGGGGACGGGGACCGACCAGGCTCATTTTCCCCGAGATCACGTTGAAAATCTGGGCGAGCTCGTCCAGGCTGAACCTCCGGATCGCCCTTCCCACCCGGGTGATCCGGGGGTCATCTTTCATCTTGAAAAGCGGTCCGGAGGCTTCGTTCAGGTCCTCCAGAGTGTCTCTTTCCTTGTCGGCGCCCTTTCTCATGGACCGGAACTTGAGCAGCGTGAAGCGGGCGTTGTTCTTGCCCAGCCTGGTCTGCCTGTAAAGCACCGGGAAACCCGTGTCCAGAATGATGGCCAGGGATATCAGTGCCAGCAGGGGGGAGAGGAGCACTATCAACACCCCGGACAGAACCAGGTCCATTATCCTCTTGGGGATCCTTCGGGGGCCGCTCAGGGGAGAGGGCACCGACTCGATCATGGTGGTCCCGCCCATGTGGGTGATCCTGGTCGTAAGCCTGACCAACGCGAAAACGTCGGCGACCAGCTTGTAGCTGAAGCCATGTTCCTCGCATCTGTAAATCAGGTCCGCCACATGCTCCTTGGGTGCCCTGGGGTCGGCCAGTATGAGCTCGGTAACCGACCTCTGCCGCAGCCAGTCGAACAGGTTCTCCCGGGTTACAGCGTCCCCGGTGGGGTCCTCCTCGTCGTAACCGGGGATCATACCCACTATCTCGTAGGGTATGGAGGCCTTGGTTTCCATGAACCTGCCGACGTCCCGGGCCAGGGGGCCCGTTCCGTAGATGGCCACTTTGACCGTCCTTCCGGACCTCCGGGCAACCGTCCTGTAAAGCCTGTGTACGATCCAGTGCCACACGGCCACCGACACGGAGGAGGCGGGAAGGGCGAACAGCAGGACGAATCTGGAGAAGTAGAGTTGCCGGGTGGCGAAGGTGAAGGCGAAGGTCACCACCACCGCTATGAAGGACGATCTGAGTATCCAGGCCATCTCCTCTATGTGAGCCAGGCCGTAATGCTGCCTGTAGACACCGAAGGCCTGGAGCATCATCACCTCGATGACGCCCATCACAGCACCCGATACGAAGTAGTTCCATAGGGAGAGGCGGAAGCCCGGGTCCATGCCGAACCACCGGAACAGGACATCGGCCAGCACCTCGTGCCTGATCCAGTAGCCCAGAAGGAAGATGGAGATGACTACCAGGACGTCGCCGCCGGCCATCAGCAATGGGAAGGGCCGTAAGCCGCCGGTGCCCTTGTCTTCGCTACTCCCGGAGTTTGTCTCAGATGTTGCCATGGCTCATATTCCGAATATAGACTTATGATGGATGCCAACCAACTGATTGGTACGCTCTTTTCCGAAACCGGCTCCTTTTCGGGGCCTTCCGGGAGGCTCTATTGAGGATACTCTTTCTGGACCCGCCCACCGGTGGGGGAAGAGTGCCCGAGAGGGTCTTCGGATGCACCTACGGGCACTACCCGATTCCCAACATCTTTCTGCTGACCGCGGCGGCCGTGCTGGAAGGGCGGGGCCATGAGGTGCGCTACATCGACGCTCCGTCCGCCGGCCTGACCGAAAGCGACATCCAGGCCCACCTGCGGGAGAACCCGTACCAAGCCTACGTCCTGTACTCGGTCAACCTGTCCAGGGAGCTGGACGCGGAGGTGCGAAGGAAGCTGAGAGAGGTATCGCCCGAAAGCGTCATCGTCTCCATAGGCCCCGCTCCGACCTACTACACGAACGAGTTCCTCGACGACGGGAGATCCTTTGCCATCAGGGGAGAGCCGGACCTGGCCCTGGCCGACCTCCTGGAAGATCCCGACCATCCCGAAAAGGTCCCCGGAGCCAGCTACCTTCGCGCCGGAGGGCCCACCCACGTCCCCGCCGAGCTGATCGTGGACCTGGACTTCCTGCCCCATCCGGCCCGGCACCTGCTGGACAGGGGCCTTTACTACAATCCCAAGTTCAGATCCAGCGGAGGCAGGGGAGCCTACACCGCGGTGCTGACCAGCCGAGGCTGTCCCTATCAGTGCGTCTACTGCGTACCCAACTCCCTCAGCTTCTCCCGGGAGATAGAGTGCAGGCGGGCCAAGGGAACCAAACCTCCATGGAGGGCCAGGAGCGCCTCGGACGTACTGGAAGAGCTAAGGGAGCTCTCGGAGGATGGTTATGCCCGCATCTCTTTCATAGACGACGAGTTCACCATCGACAAACAAAGGGTCATGGAGATCTGCAGGGGCCTGTCCGGCCTGGGCATGGTCTGGGGATGCCTGTCCCGCCCGGACAGCGTAGACGACCAGTTGGCCCGGGAGATGGCGGCCGCCGGTTGCAGCTACGTAGACGTGGGGGTGGAGTCACTGGACCAGGAGGTCCTGGACGACATCAACAAGAACATCGAGGTGGAGGAGATCCATCAGGGTATTGCCTGCCTGAAGCGCGCCGGGATAAGGGCCAAGCTGAATATACTGCTGGGCTCCAGCCCCCTGGAGACCCTGGACAGCCTCCGCCATACGGTCGATGAAGCTATAAGGATGCGCCCGGACTCCATCATGTTCGGCATATGCAATCCCTTTCCCGGGACCGTAAGCTATCAGACGGCCCTGGAGAGGAGCTACTTCGTGAAGGGTGACTACTACCCGGTGGACGTGCAGAGGGAGTCGACCGTTTGCCTTCCCCACCTGTCCAAGCAGACCCTGGAGCGGGAGGTGAGGAGGGCCAACAGGAAGTTCTTCCTTTCGCCCCGGTTCATCCTGCGAAACCTGGGGCGCATCTCCTCGCCCTCCTATCTGATCAGAGGGATCAAGGCCATGTGGAAGAAGTTGGCCCCATGACGGTCGACCTGAGCGTGGTGGTGATCACCTGGAACCAGGAGGGGTTTCTTCGCACCTGCCTGGAATCGGTCATGGGCAACCCGGTGAAGAGCAACGTCGAGCTGGTAGTTGTAGACAACGGCTCTACGGACGGCACCCGGGAGTACCTGTCGACCCTGGGCGGAGTGACCACCATCCTGAACGACGAAAACCTGGGCGTGGCCAGGGCCCGCAACCAGGGTATCGAGGCCGCCCAAGGCAGGTACGTCTTCCATCTGGACGACGACGCCAAAGTTCACCCCGGCTGCCTGGACCGGCTCCGAACCTTCATGGACGAAAACGAGGACGTCGGCCTGGCCGGATGCAGGGTGCTCAACCCGGACGGTACGCTTCAGCCCAACGCCCGTAGGTTCTACACCCTGTCGGCGATCCTTGCCAGGAGAACCCCATTGGGCAAGACGGCTTGGGGCAGGAAAGTCTCCCAGCGCCACCTGATGATGGACTGGGACCACCAGACCACCAGGTACGTGGACTGGGTCTGCGGGGCGGCGTTCTGCATGAGAAGAAGCACCATCGACCGCATAGGCGGTTTCTACGACGGCTACTTCTTTGGCTTCGAGGACGTGGAGTGGGCCTTCCGGGTCTGGAAGCACGGCCAGAGAGTGGCCTACGTCTACGACACCGTGGTCACCCACTGTTACCAGCGGTCGTCCAGACGCCTCACCTCCAAGCGGGGCATCCAACACCTGGCCAGCCTGTTCAAATTCTGGCTCCGCAACGGCATCTCCCGCCCCATCCCCCACTAGCGGGATGTTTTTCAAAAAACTAAAAAAACCCTCCCCCGACAGAACCCAAACGGTACGATCCTGCTACCCTTCCATATCGAGCCCAGAGCTTAGTAAAATATCCCACGATAGGAAAATATTCCCCTACGATTCGCCTGCGAATCAGCATCTTTGGCCTTATGAATCCCTACATTACCGCACATAGCTTTTACTCGGATGACCTAAATACTTGGGAACCCTGGACCATTTATGGTCCGAATGCCTGCGACTACCTGATCAGGGCCCATGGTGAACCCCAGGGAACCGACCTCACCACTAAAACCTGGGGCAGCGTCAAAACGCTGTTCTAAACCCCTGGTAGGGATGTTTATAAAGAACTAAAAAGTTAAGGATTTGTTCATCCAACCCACCCAACGATAATTACTTGACGTATTTCGGCTAAAGGTTCAAAAGGTTTAGGAACGCCCTCTAGCTTCTCGAGCGATTTGGCCTTCGGGCTTGACACAACGGCCCTTAACCTCCTTATTAAAGTGCTGGCCTTGGTTGCCGCAAATGACAGCTCACGTGGCAACACAATTTAGCGGGATAGAGATGATGCCAGATCAGGAGATAGCTATCGATACCACTATCTGCAGGAATAGAGCCCAGCTGGAAGAGCATATCGATGTCAAAGACCTTGCTCGTTTCCTGCATGAGAGCTTGAAACCCTACGAGGATCCCATGGGGCAGATCTTCGACGGTTTGGATTACGCTCTCTCCGAGGAGCCGGGCAAGGGAGGCTTCGTCCTCCTGGCGGAGCTCGACAATGAGCCGATAGGCGTTGTAGTAATGCTCAACACCGGAATGAAGGGCTACATTCCGGAGAACGTTTTGCTCTTCGTTGCGATCAGACCTGACATGCGGGGCAAGGGCCTGGGTGGAAGAATAATCAAGCGCGCCCTGGATGAGGCCCAGGGTGACGTCAAACTGCACGTTGAACACGACAATCCGGCCAAGAGGCTTTACGAGCGCATTGGATTCACGGCCAAGTACACCGAGATGAGGTACGCCAAGTGAACAGGGTAATTATAAGCCCCGAGGCACTACGGAAGAATTACCAGGCTGTTAAAGGCTGGGTGGAGCGGTACGGATCCTCGCTTACGGTGGTAACGAAGGCTCTCTGCGGTCACCTGGAATCCATCCGTGTTCTGAAGGAAGCCGGAGTGGAGTCCATGGGTGATTCCAGGTTGGACAACCTGAAGCTGGTTACCGAGAGCGGGATGGAGTTCGAGCGTTGGTTCCTGCGGCCGCCCCATACCAAGGAGTTGTCCGAGGTAGTCGCCTACAGCGACGTTTCCCTGAATACCGAGCTGAAGATCGTAAAGAACCTAAACGCCGAGGCGGAGAAGCAGGACAAGATCCACAAGGTAGTACTCATGGTGGAGCTGGGAGACTTACGGGAGGGGATACTCCCCGGCTCCCTGGTCAGGCTTTACGAGGACATCTTCCACCTGCCCAACATAGAGATACTGGGAATAGGCTCCAACCTGGGATGCATCTCGGGCACCGTTCCCTCCGCCGACCAGCTGATGCAGCTGGTTTTGTACCGGGAACTCTTGGAGCTAAAGTTCGATCGCAAGCTGCCTTTGGTATCCGCCGGCTCCAGTGCTACCCTGCCCTTCCTGCTGCAGGGAACGGTTCCTTCCCAGATCAACCACTATAGAGTGGGGGAGGCCATTCTCCTGGGAACCGACCTGATAAACGGCGGAATTATGAGGGGTCTTCGCGACGACGGTTTCCTGCTGGAGGCGGAGATCGTGGAGATCAAGGAGAAGAGCCTGATGCCCAGTGGGGAGACCCTGGAAGAGCTGGTTCCCTTCAACTCGGAGGAAGAGTCCGATCACTTGCCGGGGCAGCGAGGCTATCGGGCGCTGGTCACAGTCGGAGAACTGGATACCGAGGTAAGCTCGCTCAGGCCCGTTAACCCGGACTACCGGCTGGCGGGAGCCAGCAGCGACCTGACCGTGCTGAACGTTGGCGAAGAAGGCACCACCCTCAAGCTGGGCGATAGCATTTGGTTCCGCATGGGTTACTCCGGCCTGGTCCGCCTGATGAACAACAAATACACCAGCAAGGTAATCGCCACCTAAATGGGGACGGGGGAATGTTAATCGCCAATTAAACTGCACATGACCTGCCCTCTTCAAATACCCTTATCCGGAACGCCCCTGCCAAGTGCCTCCCGCCCACATAGAATACTCCGTCAGAAGCAGGAACAGCGGCAGTGCTATGCTGAGAGCCAGCTGGGTATCGGCTCCTATCACTGAGCTGCCGTTTATCATGTTCAATCCTCTGAAAACCAGGTAGACTACGAAGCCCAGTGCTACGCTTTGGAGAACACCGATGATCCAGAATGCGCTTGCCTTCACAACGTACCCCCTTGAATTGAGCTTCTAAAGAGGGTCATCTGCTAGCGAACTTTACCTCAAGCCCAGCTTCTCGCCGCTTTTCAACTTCTCGACGGCTTCACGGGTGCGACGCTTTCTGGTTTCGGGTCTCTTGGCCGAGGCGATCCACATCAAATACTTCCTTCGGTAGGAGGGAGCGAGCGATTCGAATCCCTCTCTGGCTTTCGGATGCTTCGAAAAAGCTTCCTTAAGCTCTTCGGGCATCGCATCCGTAGGTATCCGCGGCGGCTCATGCTTGCGATCCCACTCGCCCGACCGCTTCGCCTACTCGATTGCCTTCAGGCCAGTGTCGGTCATCCTGACGGCATCTATCATCTTCCTGGCACGGGCCTTGTTGATCTCCGACCAGTTGCTGCCGGCTTTTCTGGGAGTGAACTTCCTTACGTACCTTTGCTCGTCCAAGCGCTTGATGATGCTGTCTATCCAACCGAAACAAAGAGTTTCCTTTACGGCATCGTCGTAGGAGAGACTCGGCAGGGCGGTATGTTTCTTGTAGAAGACTATCCAGACCTCGGGCACCGATGTGTGGTTTTCCTCGAGCCACTCGCGCCAGTGCAAGAGCTAGTCATATCCTCAGATATTACTGGCCGTTTTAGCATCCTTGGAGTCGATTTCGTCTAATTTGATAAGCTAAGACGCACTAGGTTTCGCTACAACATTCCCCAAAGGATCTCCGCTATTTCGGCGAAATATGCATCCCCGCTTGGACTTTTTCTCTTATTCAGATACCTATGCGGTAATACGGGATTCTGGGAAATTGGACGATGCGTTTCGGCGCGCTCTGCAAATTGTTGAGCAATCTATAGATATTCTCTCGCTTTCAATGCTCGGATACTGTCGTCGAAAGCAGCGAGCAGAGCCGCATATTTCGGACAGGGACATCGACGCCCTGAAGTGTCCGGAATGCGGAAGCCGCATGAAGGTCATCTCCTTCATAGAGCAGCCTTCGGTTGTAAGGCGAATCCTCGAGCATCTCGACCTGTGGGAGAAACCCAGGCCTCCGCCCCAGCCACCCGAGCTGGTCTGCGAACCCGACGCCGACTACGTTTCCTGGCAGGATGACGTCTCGGAGATGGCGATTGGATGATGAATCTCGATGGCTGGGCTGTATGTTTCTGTGGGAGACGGTTCGGCCGAAGCGGGACTGTCGGGTTCGTTGACCGGTTAGGGCCGCCTGGGTATCTTGATCTACATGGGAAACGTTATCCAAGACAGCGCAGAGGAAACTAAAGAGGCTGGGTTGATCGAGCGCCGGAAATCCAGTTTCCTATTGGCTATATTCCCAGCCGCCCACAACTACGAGCGCCAGGAATTCACCTCCCAGGACCGAGAGCAACTGGAAGTCCTGGAACAGGTCCAGCAGGACCTGGAGCGGGACATGGACCGGGTAAGGGAAGCCGGCTGCTACGAATTCCTCCCCCGCTTCACCCTGAACTACTCCTGGGTCCCCAGGCACGTGAGAAGCTACGCCGGCATGGAGGAGAAAGAGGGTGCTTACCTGCGCGTCTGGAGTACCTTGACGAGGCCCAGGCGGGACAGCCCATAGACGACCCGGCGGCTGCCGCCTTCTACCGCCTCACCGGCTGGTACCGTCCAGGTGATTCCCTGTTCATACAGAGCGACATCTAAGACGTCCTGCTGGAATACCTCCTGGAGAGGGAATTAAGCGAATAGCTTCCTGATTCCGCAGATCTCCTGCGCAAAATGTGAGAAATACACAAAACTCATACGTTTTTTGTGATATTTTGCACATATGTTGTTTGACATTTGTGATAACCATGCCGTATCTTCAGTAAACGGGAGGTATTAGGATGTATAGAGAAACGATGGAAAAACTAAAGGAATGGAAGGCCTCCACTCTTCGAAAGCCGCTTATCATCCGTGGAGCAAGGCAAACGGGCAAGACATGGCTCATGCGGACATTCGGCAGCCGCTACTACGATTCGCTGGCCTATATCAATCTAGAGAGTAATCCTGAGATGCAGAAGCTCTTTCAAATGGATTTCGATGTTCAGCGTATTCTGCTTGGCCTGCAGGTGGAGGCCGGCTTCAGAATTGCGCCTGAAGAAACGCTGGTGGTACTTGACGAGATCCAGGAATCCCCCGAGGCGCTGTCTTCCCTAAAGTACTTCCATGAGAATGCTCCAGAGTATCATATCATGGCCGCAGGTTCGATGCTGGGTGTAACACTCCATTCTGAAATGTCCTTCCCTGTGGGAAAGGTTCAGTTCCTCGACCTTCACCCCATGTCCTTCCCGGAATTCCTGCTGGCGCTGGAAAAAGACTCTCTCTACGAGATTGTAACCGGACCTGATTTCAAGATGCTGAAGGTATTCTCCGAAAAGCTGACCGAACTTCTGAAGCGGTACTACTTCATAGGCGGAATGCCCGGAGTTGTAAAGGAGTTCAGGTCAAATCCTGATTTCTCGCTGGCAAGGGATATTCAGAAACAGCTTCTGACCGCATACGAACAGGATTTCTCCAAGCATGTTCCCCATCCGCTTATACCGAGGATAAGGGGCGTATGGAACAGCCTGCCGGCGCAGCTGGCCAGGGAAAACAAAAAATTCATCTACGGACTGGTCAGAAAAGGAGCACGAGCAAGGGAGTATGAGCTGGCAATCCAGTGGTTGATAGACTGTGGTCTTTCACACAGAGTCAGCCGGATAACAAAACCGGGCATCCCTCTTGCGGCGTATCTCGATCAGAAAGCCTTCAAGCTGTTCGCTCCCGATGTGGGCCTTCTGTGCGCCATGACCGACATAGACCAGAACAGTGTGCTGGAGGGTAACAGCCTGTTCAGCGAATTCAAGGGAGCACTGACTGAACAGTTCGTTCTTCAGCAGCTGATCGTTTCTGGAGACAGGGAGCCGTACTACTGGAGTGGACGCAGCAGTAGCGCTGAGGTCGATTTCGTGCTTCAGCAGCACGGGAATGTTCTTCCACTTGAAGTCAAGGCTGCGGAAAATCTTCAGTCCAAAAGCCTTAAGAGCTATTTCGAAAGATTCGCTCCTCCAAAAGCCCTTCGTGCATCACTTTCTGGATACAGGGAGGAGGACTGGCTGATCAATATTCCGCTCTACGCCATCAATTCGATCCACCATATAGTGGAAAATCTCTGATCGGTACAGGGAGTTCTAATCGTATTCCGATGGACAATAGGAAACTGGATTTCGACCTCTCCCCAATCGGGGAAAAGCCCCGGAGGAGCGATTCACCTCCAGATCCGGTACTGCTTCGTAGCATATCCGACATCGCGCTAATCCGAGTTTCGGAGCATAACCGCAAAATTTATTCTAGTGAAGAGGACAGGAGACAGGTAGTTGGATGGTATAACGTACTCACCATGGAAGATGATGAGTTCTCGTTCC